>JAUYIB010000012.1:0-600000 GCA_030688425.1 Candidatus Omnitrophota bacterium
CAGTCGGAAGTATTCAAATTCCTGGAAATATTTTATAACAGGCAACGAATCCATCAGTCCTTGAACTATATTACGCCAGAGATGGCTGAGACCACGGCTGTCCTTTAATTAACCCGTCCGTTAAATCGGGGGTATCTCACATGACTTAATTATCCGAATTATGTCATTGTGTCCATAAATTTTTTACACACCTGTCCCCTTGGGGGCGACTGTCAGTTTTTATCTAAAACAACCTCAACGGCTCGGAGGAGTTGCGCCACGGCCAAATATCTCGTTTTCCAAAAAGTGCTTATTTTGAATAACGTGATGGGGTTCATTTCATCAATCATTGTTTGCCCAAAATAATCACGTGCCCATTCAAAAGATACGGCGCAATTTGACTTGGGATTCACGAACAACAACTTTCCCAACACCGCACTGGCTTCTTCAATAACATTATCCGCTTCAGCCTGAAACATATTCCAGCGCTTGAGAGCTTCATTAAGAACACGCTGGCGGAATCCATAAATAACATCTGCAATACCTTCCTTTATTTCAAATTCTTCTGTTAAAGCAACTGCTATCAAAGAGCAAAGATAAAAGAACACGTGCTTCTTAAAAATTAAATTTTGGCTATAAGTATTTATTATGTACGGCCCCAAATCTTTCGTTTGAACATTTACCTCATCTTCCAAAACGAACTGCTCAAAAAGTAACTCGCTGAGCTGATCTGCTGTTAATTTTTTCATATAGAAGAATCCGGGGACACATTGAGAAACATCCTAAGGACCGGGTACCTCCTAAGGACCGGGTACCTCCTAAGGACCGGGTACCTCCTAAGGACCGGGTACCAACATCCACTTACATCCCAACACCTTCCAACACACCTGTCCCCAATTCTGGGCGGCCGCCCAAAATCCTGCCTTCCAACTCCTCAATTGTCGGTGCGCACCGACAATTCAAATTTTCGCCGCGCGGCGAAAATTGCCCTGACCTTCCCCAATCCAGTGGACGTTTTGAAAAGACCTTATAATTTAACCAATCGAATAATCGATAAAATTAACAATAATAGACCCAAGCCAAGAAAAATCCATTTGTGTTTTACGAAAATACTGTCGGGATAGACTTTGGTGGCTTCTTTAGCAAAGAAATCTTCAAATTCTTTCATGGCTTCTTGCGCGTCCTCTCCCTCAACTATAAGCAGCAAAGGAGTCTGATGTCGGGCACCAAGTATCCATAAAGCCATTATCGATCTGCCATTAACCCGGTCTTCACCTTTAACGACTGTGACGACAGATTTGAACTTCTTAGTTACGTCAACAAAAGCAGCCGAAGCTCGGATACAGAGGCCATTTTTATTTAATACAATGACTTGTTTTTCAATTCGGGGCATTTCTAACCTCTCTTATCTTTTTCTCCTAAGGACCGGGTACCAACATCCACTGACATTCCAACACCTTCCAGCAGCCCTGTCCCCATCACTTAACCCTTCTGGCCCCTTCTCTGTGACTGCCGCTTGCTTTGTGATCCCAACTTTTAATCACAGTCACCTTCCATCCTTAGCGCGGCTGAAGGCCCGCCTTTATTATTAACAGCCCCGCGTTCTCCGAGGAAACTATGCATGCTTGAGGACCCCGTATAATCCAGGACAGTCCGGCCGCAACGATCTTTCGCGTTAATATCTGCCCCCTCTGCGAGCAATTTTTCCACAGCCTCCAGGTTTCCCCGGGATGCGGCATAATGCAGAGGGGTCGCCCCTCTCTTATCGGTCATTTTCAGCAAAGATGGGTCCCGTTTCAAGAACAGGTTCAAAGCCTCCATGTTCCCTTCCATCGCTGCATCATGAACAACCGTGAGGCCATGGCCATCCGGTTCCTTGATGTCGGCGCCCTTGTCAATTAACAGGCCGATGATGCCGATGTTCCCCCCTAATGCCGCTTCATGAAGGGGTTTTTGTCCTTGAACATCAGCGATATCCATATCAGCCCCCTTATCCAGAAGAAATCGGGCCAATGCAAGTTGACCGTAATAACAAGCCGAGTGGAGCAACGTTTCACCGCCAGGTTCCTGTTGGTTGATGTCCAGCCCCCGGTCCAGGTGATCCTGAATCAGGCCGATATCCCCCTGGGCGGCCGCTTTCAACAAATCCTGGGTCAGTCCCTCTGCCGCAAAAGAAGGACATGACAACAGCAGCATTAATAGCAGAGAAAGAATTATTTTTGACACAACATTCACTCCCAGAGACCGGGCACCAACATCCTCCCCCGCCCCAACAACTTCCAATGCACCGGCCCGACAGCTACGGGCACATCTTAAATCTATTGAATAACAAACCCTAAGTTTGCGCTGGCGATTTTACAGTCCCCCATCTGGTCTGCCCATCGCGAGTATCTCCGATCACCGGAAACTTTCGCCATGTGCCTTAAGGCGTAAATCGTAAAACATCTCGCATGAGTAAACGTTCGGTAATACTGAAACCCACCCTGAGTCGGCCAATATTTTTTGTTATGCCATGGCTTCGGTAAACCTCTAATTTCCACATCAAATAGATCCAACCCTTCGATCGACTCTAAAGAGACCTGATACAGATGCAGCACTTCACGATTATTCTGCATTAACCAAGAAACGCACCACAATTTTTGTCCTTGAGTCATTGCCCCATCCTTGTTGTTTAATTGGCACACTTCTGGGGACACACACCTGCCCCCTGACCACACTGGAAGACACCCCTTCAGCTAACAGCTCTGTCCTTTTTAGGGACGGTCCCCTTCTCCGGGGCGCATTCTCTTCCTCTTAGGCGATGCCTTTTTGTCGTTAAATTCTGGAAGCCTTCCAAATCTTTTAGCATATTCAGCAAAACAGGCATACTCAAAACTTGCAACATCTCCCATTTTACGGAGATCCTCCGGATCGGCTGAACTCACATCGCATTTCATAAAATTAACCGAAACAAACAATATCTTTTCAAGAGCGTCATGATTTTTATACTTAAATAGAAATCGTTCCGCCCCGCCATGGCCTATTTTTCCCACTATTGTATTATGGAACTGGTTTAATCTCCCTCTTAATCCATTTCTCGAGTTTGTCATTCCAAAATACACAATCTCTTCTGTCAGGGAGAATGGTTCATTGAGCAGGCATTTTGACGAGATTACCAGCGCGTAAACACCCGGGTATTCAAGACCTTTCAGGTCTTCCCGTCTTCCCCACGACTTTCATTCGGAAAAATCTGCAATATTCATCTCTTCACTTCCGGGGACACACACCTGTCCCACTGACTACTTACTCTTGATAAACACAGCGCCCATCGCTGCGAAATTCACGACCTTCCAGGCCAACAGCCATTTCGGCTCCCACCACGCTCCGGCGCGCATTTCAACAAAATCCGATATGCCAAATAGGATCAACAATACGGCGAACAGATGATCCGCCTTTTTGTCCGGCTGCTTTTTGAAGACCTTGACTTTGTAAAACAGCCCGGCAAGGCCAAGCCAAAGCAGACCTTCACACAGGTTAAAACTCGCCGAGAGATCCATTCACGCTCCCCGGGACGCCTTCGCCTTACAATTCATCGGACAAACCGCCTGAAATTGAACAGCAAGACCAACGGCCCGCTCAAGGCGAAAGCCATAGTGTAATTTTGGATGAATTGCCGTGCCGCTTCGATCTCCCCCGGGCGGACAGGGACGCGCTGGAGGTCCCGTCGGGCGGTCACAGCCTGCTCCACATACGGCCCCCACTGGCCCATGCTCATATATGCGCCCATCGCCATCATAAGCCCGAAGAATATCGCCAGCCAGAAGGCCCATTTCCTCAATTTATAGAGCCCCACCCCCAGAATGACGGACGTCAACCCGGCGGCGATGGAGAAGCAGATGCCTTCTGTCCTCCCGAACTCAACGCCGAACATCGGAAAAACCGGCATCCCCTGGGTCCAACGCACACAGCCCTTCAAGCCGCTGTTGATCATTAAGAACGCGATGATCAGCGTGAACCAGTTCTCATTTTGCTTGATGACGGGATCAACAACGAGAACGCGCCCCGACCCGTCCTCCGGCACAACACGGGAAATGCTCAAAATATAATACCCGACCCCGCCGAAGGTCCGGATCAAATAAACCTCGACCGCCAGGGCCGTGGCCGCGGAAGCCCAAAATCCCACGCCCGTATCCTTCAGAAAAGCATGCAGCAGGGCCAGGACGCTTCCCACGATGATCAGGTCCAGGAACCAGCCGAAGAATTTCCGCTTTTTCGACGCAATGAAACGCTCTTCCATACCGACCTCGTTTGTCATTTAACTTCCGGGGACACACACCTGTCCCCAACATTAACCAACATCCTCCCCAACAACTTCCAACAGGACTGCCCCCACGCAGTTGGCGGCAACCGGCGGTTTGCGGTTTGTCTTGTGAAGCAATGTTCTTATGGGGAACAGGAAAGTCCCCGGCCAACAGACTTCCCTAAAGTTTGTAAGCACCGCGGGAAAGGGTCTTGGCAGGGGTCGGATCCTGGGGAAAAACACTGTGGGCGCTCTTGAGGAATCGCAGATAATCGTCAAGGGAACCGCCGGAAGGCGTGCTCTCCCGCGCCTGGCGGAAGGCGTCCCTTCTCCGGCGATCCCAGGCGTCTTGCAGAAGTTCCATTCTTGCGAGGCGGCTAAGCATGTTTGGTCTTTTTGATCAGCTGTTTCAGCTCTTTGGCGCGGCCGAAAAGCGAAAAATATTCCCGTAAAAGATTCAGGTCCAGTTTGTCCCTGTTCCGCCGCAGGAGCTCCTCGACATCCGCCATGTCCCGGCGTTCCCGACTGGGGTCGTTGGCGCTGGCCTGGACCTTCAGGCCGATGATGTCCTCGGGCGTGAGGGCATTGACCGTAAATTTACCTTTCAGTATCTCACATTCGCGCGCCCGTTTCAACATGTTCATGGTGTAGCTCCGGTGGGCGAGCAGAAAGTCGATCTGGCCCAGTTCCTGAAGCCCGCCTTTGAAATTGACCACGTCCCCGCTTTCGTGAACGATCGTATACCCAATGCCCACAAGGAGTTTCTTGGCCTTGGGCGCGTCCTCCTTGAGGATGAGGATGTCGATGTCCTGGGTGGCGCGGGTGTAGCCGGCCGTATGAAGAGCAAACCCGCCCATCAGGGCATAGCGGATGCCGTATTTATTGAAATTTTCCAGCAGGAACGTCAGGACTTTCTCAAAATCCACGCCAGCACCTTTTACCCTTCGGGGACACACACCTGTCCCCAACCACACAGCGTCCCCTCCCCTAACGCAGGCTTCTGGAACTCAAAACCGTAATTGGCCGAGTTGACGTTAAAAATATACGGCGTTTCCAGATCCGCATTGGGAGGGTTGAACACAAACCCGTAGGGGGACCCGTTCATCGCTATTTTTTCTCGATATTTGTAACGTCTTTCCGGTCAAAGGTCAGCGCTACCCCCTGATACACGACCTTGACCTTCTCCGCCCCGTCCTCCACAACTTCGGCCTGGATCTCATTGCCGTTCGTAAGCCGGATCGTGGCGATCGTCTTCGCCTCTTCCGGGAGCCCCGCGGCCGGGACCTCGTCCTGAACGGCCCGCGGCGGCGCCGCTTCGGGAGAAGTTTGGGGGACTGCCTTCTCCGGGAAAACTCTTTGGACGATCTGGCCGGCTTCATACTGGGCGAAGACCTCCCGCACTTTCTCGTTGGGATGGTTCTTGACCCTGGTTAAAATGTCCTTTCCCCGGAGATCCTTGGCGGTCACGTCCGCGCCGCACTCCAGCATGGAACGGATCACGAACGCGTAGTCATGCTGATTGGCGCCGGTGTATGGCTGTTCGAGATTCATCAGATATTGATCCAGCAGCGTCTGGCCGTGCCCGTCCCGGTGATTGATGTCCGCGCCGGCCCTGACAAGCAGTTCAATGAACTCGGGTTCACCCTTGAAGACAGCCGCTGACAAGGGCTGGGCCACATGGTTGACGTCGGCCCCGCTTTCTATCAGGTAATTGATGAGCGCGGGGCTCTGCCCGATCGAGATCGCCCGCATGATCGGAGTGTACAGGTCTTTATCCATGTAGTTAATGTCAGCCCCCCGGCCCAGGAGATTCCACACATCAACGCGGACATATTCCGGATCAAGAAATTTGGGGTTGTCCGGGTCCTGCCCCGCGCCGCTGCGCAGAACATTGATAAGTTCCTGGCTCGCCTCTTCCTCGTCCGGGGTCAATGTCCTGATGCCGATCCCCGCCGGTGTCCTTCGCCCTTCAAAGTCCCTGATGATGACCTGCCCGGCCAGGACGGTGATGTCATTTCCCTTGACCGAAATCGCATCGCCAGGCCCAAGGTCCAAGGTCTTCCGGTCGCGGGTTTCGAATACAGCGTGAGATCTTTCGGTGACCGTGATACCGATCTCTCCGGAATACAGCGTGATGGTTGAGCTGTCCGGAATGACCTGGGGAGGTTTCTTCTGATATTTGTGGCCATCGGGTGTGAAGACGCTGCAGTCGCCGCTGAAATGGGTGACCTGCACCGCGGCGCGGCTCACGTCCGGCAAAAAACAATACAGACCGGAAGCGATCAGAAGAATTCCCAACTTAAGATGAACGTGACCAAAAATCCTCAGGCAGGGCATGCCTTCCTCCTTTTTTACTTCCCGCGCACCATCCAGAACGTTTCTGGCCATCCTCCCCAGCCACAATACCTTCCAACAGCCCTGCCAACCGCTCTACAGTTTTGGCCGGCGGGCCAGAATCTCGCCCCTGTTTCCGGGCAAGTCCACTCCTGACCTTTCCAAGTCCAGTGGACGTTTTGTTAAGCTTTTCCTGTTGATCACTTATCTTTTTGAACACTCATCAATATACTGACTCAAGCCATTCATTTCAGAATTTAAGCTCAAAGCTTTTTTAAAATACGGCAAAGCTAAATCACATTGACCCAGGTCGTAATAATAAAAAGCGATATTAACAAGGTATTCTGAAGAATCGGGCTTGATTTCCAATGCTTTTTGAAAATATTGCAACGACTGAACATTATCGCCGGTCTTTTGATAAGCCATCCCCAGGGCATTGTAAATATTTGCCTCGCCTGGCCGCAACTTGTCAGCCGCTAAAAATGCATCCAACGCTTTAGCAAACTCCCCATTTTTAAAAAAATTCATTCCTTTTGAATAGAGTTCATCTGCGGCACTAAACTTTTCTTCCGCACCTTTCTGATCAACAGCTAAATGAATTGCCGGGCCAAGAGGAACATAGTTCGCATTTGCCTCATCTTTAGTTATTGTGGTGGTTTTAGCTTTCCCGTTCTCAAATGTAATAACATCCACTGTGCCATTCTCGGCCTTAACCAAAGATGAGGCCGCCAATCCAAATATTATTGATACGATAAAGATAAATAATCTGTAATTCATTTTTTATCCTTTTTACTGATGTTTTTAAAATAAACTCGTCTGGGGGCTTCCGGGGACACGCTGAACACGTCTTCTTCGTTTTCTCCTTAACCTGTCCCCCGCAGTGACCTAGTCCTTTCTCTCAACAGGGCGCTGTCTCCACTTTTATGGACGGGGAACCTCTTCAAGATTGATCTTCCGCGCTTCACAGAACTTTCGAAAATCCTCTGCCGCTTCCGGATTTCCAAGGGGATCTCCAGGGATCGGGATGTCACTTCCGGAATCCCATCTGAGCGTATTCCCTTCTGGAATCTGGGCTACCCAATCTTTCAGTCCTTGCACGGTTTGGAAAGCCGAATACCCAATAACATAGGCGCACGGCGATCCGGCCGCATCTCTGATCTGGACCAACTTCATTTCATAGACCGTCCAGGGGGCCTCAGCCGACGTGTCCGCCGGTCCTTTCATGGCCCAACACAAACTTGCTGCCAACATAAAAACAAGCCAAGCAAATTTCTTCATTTTAACCTCCCCTCCCGGTAAAATGGGGACAACGCCGACCTTCCCAGAACGTTTCCGGCTTCCGGGCAAGTCCATCCCTCAACCTTCCTCCTGTTTGAGGTTTCAGATTGAAACCTCTAACCCTAAGGCACCAGGTCCCAACATCCTCCCCCGCCAACCTCCAACAGCCCTGTCCAACTCTTCAATTGTGGGCGCGCGTCCACAATTCACATTTTCGCCGCGCGGCGAAAATTGCACTGATTTTCACCTTCTATCGGTTTCGCCTTGCGGCGTAGGTGAAATGAAAAAAATACTTCCGCCAGAGCTCATCGCTGGAGCCGAACTCGTTATTCCCCTGAAAATAATCCACGAGGGCTTCCCTCGCGCGGGACAGTTCCTTAAGACGGGGTAGTCCCTTTGCATTCCCCAAAGACAGATCCATGAGCTCCAGAGCGCGCTCAAACGCCTTTTGGCTATACTCGGCGTTGTGCTTCGCCCGCCAGTTAAGCGCGCGTTCGACTTCACTGCCGATATTGGCCATCTGCTCCATCAACGACAATTCATTCCAGCGCCCGGCTGCCAGGTCCTTGTGCTGTTGTATCATCTCGTTATCCTTTTCATCACGATTTGCGCGATTTTCCCGCGTGCGGCCGGGTCATCCACCCCGCGGCTGCGGTTGCCCTGGGACAGACGCATGTTGATCATGGTATTATTTTAATCATGACAATCCTTTATTTTAAGAGCACCACGGACCGGAACTGTCCCCTCCCGCCAGAGCCATTTCCATCCCCGCCATTCTATCCGCTCCGCCCAGCCCTGTCCAGCTTGCCCCATTGGGGGCGGCCGCCCTTATTTTCGTACGCCCTGCACAATGATGTATATGCCGAACAATGCAATGAGCAGCGCCCCCACAGAGAAAGCCGCTCGCTGGAATTCGTTAAGGTCATAATGAAGGTAATCCAAAAGAAAAAAGCCCAGACCGAATAGGGTCAGGATCAGCTTCACCCAGACGCTGTCCAAGACAGCGGCAAGAAAAGCGAAGAACAGGAGCCATGCAAACTTCTGCACGTCCATCAGCCCCTGCGACCAGAGACGCAACCCCACGGTGACAGCGGTTATGATGATAAAAAATCCGGAAATCCGTTTACCCATAAATACCCCTGCTGCCAGCCGACAAAAAAACCGAAAATTATCTCATCTCCGTGGCGTCCGGGCCCGCTTTTTCATGGGCGGCCCGATAAGCCGCGGCCCGGCTGTCATAGGATCCCCATGTTTGGCCGTCAGAATCCCTGACAACGTAATATTGCGACCCCATAATGATCGAACCGACTTCCTTGATAAGGTAATCGCTGTGTTTCCCATGCACCCGGCCTATCACTTTAGAATCAGCCATGTTTTCCCTCCTGGTCTGTTATGAGCATCCGCGCCGGGGATCTCCCCCCACAGGGCTGTTTAACGCTTTTTATTCCGGCACCGCAAAAACATCCTCGGACAAACTTTCAAAATATTTCATTTCTGTTACATTCTGCTCATCAACAACCTGTCCCTCAACTTTGCTGACAATACTCTTGGAGTAAACGATGCCATCCGATACGTCGTAGTCGTTGAAGATGGCCTTGGTCCATTGCTCACGGCCTTGAGGTGTCGGCGCCTTGAACTTCACCATCGCCATTTTGCCGGTCTTCTGGTCAAAAAATATGGTGATGCTTTCCTTTTCCCCTTGTTCCTTAAAACGAACCCCGTCCGCCAGACGCCCCTGCGCGTTTTCCGGAGGCCAGTAAGCCAGCGTGTATCTGGACAAATCCCTCAGCCGGGCGGCATTCTCGATACGAAGCGAAATTCTCAATTGTCCGAATTCGGTCGGGCTGGCCGGCCGGACTTTCCCATTGTGCAAAGCCACAGCATCACTGCCTTTTAATATAAAGGTATTTGTTTGCTCCTGCCCATCGGCTCCCCGGTAGCTGATACTCTGTTTAAACCGGTCCGGATACTGGTAATCATTTTCCATGCTGTAGTCGATTTTATTTGAGCCGGACAAATACATAGTCCCTGTAATCTTGCTATGGAATGCCTTAAAACGGCTGAAATTCTCCGTTCCTCCATGGGCCTCAATGGCGCGCTCGATGATTTTTAAAGCTTTGGGATGGTGAACGGCACCCGCTTCAGGCGGAATCTTCTCTGCTCTCCTTGACGGTGCTTGTGAACGACCGGGAGGCGAGGAGGTCATCGTTCCCGGTGAGCCACTCGGTCTGGCCAAGAACCCGAGCAACCTTCCCAACATGCTAAGGAGGCCGAGCGTCGCGATCACCATGATGATAAGGAGTCCTTGCCGCCCAAGCCTGTGCCATGTGTCGCGCTGTGACAAAAGAAAACCATAATGGCCGATGAGCCCCACGCAGAATACGAGGTCTCCCGTGACCGACGACCATCGGAATGCTGTCCCAAAATCGGTCAGCGAGTTCCCGAGCGCCATGAGGAGATTCAATACGATGCCCAGCCCGATCCAAACTGCGATTTTGACAAGGCACCATCCAAGAGGAACCCAAAAAATGAGCGTCCCGAGACCTGCGTCGGCGAATGGCCAAACTGGATCAAATGATCCTGATGAGAGAGGTGAACCAAAAGTTCTGGAGGAAAAGTGTCCTCTCAATGCTGAAATGAATCCCCCTGGCTTGTCCGGTGCGGCGGGTTTGGACGGTCGGGATCGAGAAGCAAGCAGTTCCAGATCGCCCTTGATCCGGAGCTTGAACTTAGCATCGGTGGTCAAGCTCTCAGCCAACTTGAGATGGCGGGCAGCTTCGGCGACTTCACCACGTTCGGATAGCTTCAGCCCCAAATCATAAATCAGATCCGCGTAGAGGTTCTGGTAGTCTGGATCGTCCGGGTACGTTTCATAAAGCGAACGCGCGATCGCCACAGCATCATGGAGATTACCGGAGTCCACAGCAGCCTGAATACGCTCCAGAATCCGAGAGCGCTCTGATTGAATCATCTCCTTTTCACGTAGCTCGTCGTATTGCTTACGCCGTGTGGTATTGCTAAGTACGTCCTTGGCCTCATTGATGAGTTTGAAGTGCTCTTCAGCAAGCTTGCGCACCTCCTCTGTGGCCCCCGGGTTACGATCTGGATGAAACTCCAGGGCGCGCGACTTGAAAGCACTGGCGATCTCCTTGTACGACGCATCTTTATGGATGCGAAGCAAGGCGTAGTAGTCTGGGAGAGTGGTGCTAGTCATCGGTTCCAAGGTTGCCTAAGAGTAACTGACAGGATGGCGTCAACTGGCTCATTGCCCGAAGCTGCTGCTTGTAAACTTCCAGCAAACCAACCTCCTTCATGCAGATAGCCACCAGTAGCTGCGCAAGATCGTCTATCGCCTCCAGATTCAGGTATTTTCCTTGCGTCGCATCCGCCATTTTCCGAAACGCACCAGTCGTTGCCAAATTGTCACCGCAATGCACGGCGTAGATACGAATCGTCTTCTGGGCAAGTGACGAAGCCTCATCAAGGTAGAAGTGACCATAGGCGCATTCACTTCGAGAATCCAATACCCCGTGCGGTGGTGCGTCGCCTACCAGGACGACTGCCCGTCTGGCACCAACGCGCCAGCTAAGCTGGTTTGCGGCATAGAGACCTTCCTCAACCGCTTCAGGGTCAGTTCGTCCGCGCTCTGCCGATGTCACACCCATGATAAACCGCCTGACCGCCGCAATGTCGTTGGTCAGATCGCACGACTGCGTCACGTACGTGACATCGGCGTAATCATAGTCCCTGAAGTAGATGACACCGACTCGGGTATTCGGCACGACGGAGAATACGGTTTTAACAATATCGTCGAGCTTCGTCCTCACGAGCTCAAGATATGGGCGCATGCTATAGGTCGTATCACAGATCAACGCCACGTCCAGCGCCATCTGCGTCACAGATAGTGCGGCTTCCGACGTCCTGGTTGCTACTTCGCGCCCCAAGAGCCGTGCAAGCGTTCTAGAACCTCCATTTACTGACATTTTCCCCTCCTGCCTCTGGAACTATTTGATAAAGTTCCGGTGACACACCGCAACCATAATTAATTCAGGTCACTAGTGTCTCGGAATTCACCGACATCTTAGCGTTCCTCAAACACTTCAGAGATCGCTTTGACGATTTCTCTCGCGCAATCGCCATACGCGTCGCCAATCTTATCTGTCCTGGTGTGTGCCAAGTACCACGCAACTTGGCCGAGAAATATAAATAAATAGGCGGAGGACTTCAGGCCGGCGCCGACCATTCGACCGAACAGACGGAACGGATCTAACATGGTTTTCTCCTTCTAAGGACGGGGACCAACATCCTCCCCCGCCCCGACAACTTCCAACCGCCCCGTCCCCTAAAATCCGGGCGCTTTTTTTCAAATCTTATTAAAAATCAGCATAAACGAGCGCGTGTCTTCTTTCCAGCCGTAGCCGATCTGGCTGACTCCTTCTTCCTCCCAAAAAGCGGCAAGGTCTTTCAGCGTGGTCGGCTCTCCATACCATTCGGCCATCCAGCGCGTAAATTCCCCAAATTCTTTTTTGACCGCCTCGTCATCGTCCCGCGACGGCAAGATCTCTGAAACCATGGCGCGCAGGACCCCGCCCTCCTGGAACCCGAAAACAACATTGGCCGGGGCCAGGTTCAGCGTGATGTCCGCGGCATACATGTCATCGGACAGTTTTCTGACCTTTGTCAGCGTAAAGACTTTCAGAAATTCTTCTTTGGACATACCCAAGTATAAGCCCTGGAAGACGGAGATCTTGTCCGGGCCGTATTTTTGAGAGACCGCCGCCTTTTTGATCTTACGGAACATTAACAGAACAGCGGAATGACCGGAAGGGTCTTTCTCCCATAATATCCCCACATCATTATCGCTGTCCCTCCACTGCATGGCCTGGGGGCCGGACGACTGCGCGACCGGCTGGCCGTAAACCCCGGTTAAAACATCCAATTCATTTTCCAACTGGGCAGGAGAAAAACTTCCGCTCATGACAAAACCCATCAAACCGTCCTCTCCTGTCACGAATGTGAATTCAACCGGGACCTGATTGTATAAAGTTTTGGCTAAAAATTTATGGGTGTCAATTCCGTCCAACTGCGCCTTAAGGGCGTCCTGAATCTGTTCCTGAGACATTCCCCAGGAGAACATTTTGCCTAAGACAGGATGTTTCTGTATGGTATAAAGAGACCCTTCCGGCTCCGCGGCAACCGCCCATCCCGCCGCGAGCGCCAGCATGCCCGCCAGAACCAGCCATTGGAAACACTTAGAGATCCTCATATCCCTCCAACGCATCCCAAAAAGGGGACAGTCCCCTTCACTTCTTTCCAGGGACTTTCCCCTTGCGGTCGGCCAGGGCCCATTCTTCCAGATGATCATCGTAAAAGTCCGAGTAAACCTTCCACGGATACCGGCTTCCCTTTTTGAAATGCCGGATCCACTCCTCAAATTTCCCCGGAACGCCCACATACCAGTCGGCCGGATAATGCAAAAAGCCCCTCTGTCCGGCCCATGGCATCCAGATATCCTGATAAAACTTCTCTGTTTTTAAAACGGCCTTGAATTCGACCCTGGCCATCTCCAGGATAAAGGCGTTCTTGTTCAACCGGCCCGAATATGCCTTCCTGATGACCTTCCGCGTTTCTTCATACGAGGCGATATTGTGCAGTTCAAAAATCGCCCGCGCCCATGCCTGCTCAAACGAAAACCGGCCGGAAATTTTCTTGATCCGGATATATCCTCTCTCGGAGCCGCACGGGTAAACATGGTCGGCGGTGGCTTTGTGATACGGGGACCCCGCGTCCCAATCCATGGGGCCTGACAAATCCTCTCCGGCAAACTTCCTGACGGCCCATGTCCAGATCCGGTCATGAGGACGGATGTATCGGCCCATGGCGGGCCTGTCCTTCAGCATCCGCCTGACCTGCCGTTCCCCATGCCGAAGGGCGGATTGAGACAATCTTTTCATATCGGTGAAACCCTAACGACCGGTTACCAGCATCCTCCCCCGCCCCAACAACTTCCAGCAGGCCTCCCCCGCCCCTCCATTCAGCGTCACGCTTGGGCGATCCGGTGGAGGACTTCCGAGATAAAAGTCTGATATTTGACGCCGAGCTTTTGGGCTTTTTGCTTTAAGCTCTTCAGGTCTCCGCTGTTGATGCGGATATTGAGAACAGCGTCTTTCTTTCGGGCCTCTATCGCGAGGGAAATCTCCTGCAGTTGTTTCTTGCCTGCGCTGGCATACTCGCCGCCGAGCAAAGCGTCTTCAATGGCTTTTTCCTGTTTGGTCAGCTTGATTTCGCGCATATCATCTCTCCGAGGGGTATTTTTCAAATCTTTTCAATGCTACTGCGCCTGCGATAACTGCGAACCGAAAAACACGACCACCGGGGTGTCGGTGCCGCTGTATTTTTCGACAAGCCCCAGGAAAGATTTAAAATCCTGCCCGACCCTGACGTATGCCTTCTCCCCTCCCAGGCCCTCCTGCAGCTTGATGGCGTCGGTGTTGTGCGCGATAAAGGCCGGGATGAAACGCGCGCCGGCGTCCCCGGTCACGTAGGGCTCGTTCGTTTTCGCGTCCGCCAGATACTCCGGGAAGGCCGCCACGCGAAACGGATTGTCAACAATCAAAAAATCCGGGACGGGATTTGCCGGGTCCGTCGAGGGCGGAAGGCCGATCATTTCATACTGTTTATGCAGGATGACCTCCATCGGGGCCGTGCGGACGACATAACGGATGCCTTCCTTTTTTCCCACAAGGGCCGCCATTTCCTCCGCCATTCCCTTGTCATAATACAATGTGATGACAAATCCTTCGGGCGGCTTGGGAAGGAGACCGGGGAGCTCTTCGGGCGCTTCCTGGGAATACTGGTCCATCATGCCGTTGCCGTCCTCGGTGACCAGATAATACAAAGGCACCTGGGCAAAGGCGTTGAAGATCTTGTCCGCCTTGTCCGCGGGAACGCCGGCCAGGTCTTGTTTGACGACCGTCGCGGCCCCTGCGGACGCGGCCAGGACAAAGATCAAACACACCGCCAAAACCAGAATCATTTTATTTCTCATCAATGCCGGTCCTTTTTTTGTTTTTTCATGTCATCAAGAGTTTTGAACAGCCAGGCGAGCTGGCTTCGAAAAGCATGGACAGATCCTACTTTCCGCTTATCCCGACTTTTCGGTCGAAAGTGACTGCCGGCGGTTCACTTGCCCAGAATTTTCCGTGATGTCTGAAGATACGCCTGGAAATCCGCGTCCGACCATTGCCCGGCGATTTCTCCCAAAGTCTCCGTCTGCAGGACCGTCGCCCCGTTTCCGAGACCGACATAATAATACAAAACAAGGTCGTCCAGAGCGCCGCCCCACACTCCGCGGACCTTTTCCAGGAAATCTTCCTTACCCGCCGAGGCCGTGAACATGTCCATCACCGTTTTTTCATCCGGAGGGACTTCTCCCAGCGGTTTCAATGCCGCGGCGTCAAGGCCGTGCGCTTGGACCAGGGCGCTGAGTTTCCGCAGGGCGACCCCTTCGATGGCGGCCTGAAAGGTCCGGACAACGCGGGCGTCCGGCGCGACGACCCTGGCGCTGGCAATTTTTTCCGGCGTCACCGCGGACAATCGTTTCATTTCCAGAAGGATGGGCACGGCGGCATTGACCCGCTGTTCAGCCGTCGGCTTATCCAGCGGCTGATCCTGAAACGCCTGAGTCCACCAGGGGTCGAATCCGGCCTTGATCATGTCCTGCCAATTGAGAAGCCAGTCCGCATCAAGATACTCAACGGTGATGAGCCGTCCGCCGCTCATCAGGTCATACCCGATGTCTATCTTGAAATCATCCATCCCGAACGAACGCTGGCCTGTGACGATCTTTTGCGTTGGACCGCGCAGTTTGACCAGGACCTTCGGGACAGCCTTGACATCGGTGTCGGGAAGTTTAATTTTGTTGCTCTCGGTGCCGAACCAGGAATAATTCCAGAAGAAGTAACCGCAGGGGGTATCGCTAAGAAGGGGTGCCAGGGCTTTACCGGTTTCGGCGTCTAATTGCTGTCCGTCCCGCATCTCGACACCCATCGCGATGACCGGCCAGCCCACGCCCACTCCGCCGCCCGGGACCCGGCACAGATAACCCTCCCATGTTTCTTCCCGCACAGGGGCGCTGGCTTGCGTCACGCCGACATTCTTTTTGATCCATTCTTGAGGAGAAACGGACGTTCTCTGTTCCGTCCCCACGCATGAATTCTTGACGCAGGCGGGCACGGGCTGGTTATCTTCGGGATAAACGCAATTCCGGCAGGCTGTGGAGACGCCCGCCTCTTTTGCATAACGCTTGCTCACCGTCTCCCAGCGATAACAGCATACCAGCACGCCGGCACAGTCGTCATCAGTTTCGCAGGCCTTCCATTCCGCAGGCATCCCCGGCTGGCCCAGATCAGGCGAGAATTTTTCCCGGGGCGTCAAAATGCCGCCTGTTTCGATCGCATAAACCGCCGAACCGGTGGCGCCGGGAGAAACGGGCGATGCCGTGATGGTGTAACCCTGCGGGGTGAACCGGCAATCAAACTTGTATCCAGACTCTGTTCGTCCGCAGGGTGTAACGTGAAGGTACGGCAACTGCCCGTCCGGGCTGGTCAGCGCGTCGGCATTAGCAGGATATGCGCCGCCGTTCACGGTCGCATACGTCTCGGCAGCGGTGGAAAGCGCGTAAAGCATGTCCTTCGCTCTATCATCATTTAGACGCTTCATGTCCACAAGGCTTTGTCCGAAGGCGCGGCCGGCAACGAGGGTCGCGAGAACAACGGCAAACGAGATCACGGGCACACAATGTTTCATACAGCCTCCGAATTCCTGGGACACGTCTTAAACGCCCCAATTTCTATTGCCGATGGCCTGATGCCAAACAGCTTGGCAGCAACCCGGCGGTAAAGCCTTCCCTCCAGCGGCACGCCGCATTTCTTACATTTCTTTCCCATCAATCTCTCTCCTGCCCCTCCTCAGCCTGCGGGGCAAGTCCAGGGTGACCGGTGATGAAGAAGCGGCCCGTAAGATAATGGATCAGATTTTAAAATATTTATAATTTTATTCGGCCAATGATTTCTTATTATTACTTTTGAACATATCCTCGGCCATTTTCCACCATCTCAAGTTGCCGTGTTCTTTTTTCTGGTAAAACCAGTATTCCGCGCCCCATAACAGGACGGTGCGCACGCCTTCAGTCTTAAGCTCTTCAAAATAATAGACCACCGTCTCCGGCGAGATCGAGGGGGGGGCGTGCTTTTTCGTGTGGACGAGTTCGCCCGGCTCCCATGGTTCCGCCTGCAGTTCCGTTACCCAGAGCTCGGCTCCTTTATTCTTTGCCGCTTTTAAAACACGACGCAGACTCTTTTTACGCTGTTCGGGGCTGGTTCTGACGTAATGGCGGAATCCGAAGGTTTTCTGCCCAATGGTGGGATAGGCATTAATGCCCAGGATATCACACAATGCGAGGTTATTCTTGATCCAGTCGCCTTTTGTAAAAATTCTCGCGATGGTACGCAGGAACGTATTAGGATAGGTGGCGGCCGTCAGAACAATGGGGCGCTTAAGATTATCCAAGGACCTTATCAATTCAATTTCTTCCGATAGAAATTTTTTGGAAAGCTGCCAGTTCTTTTTGCCGAACTTGTTAAGGGCTTCGTTTTCCACCTGGATGTAAGCAATGGCTTCTTCAGCGCTGTAATGGTTAATGACCTCCCTGATAAAACGCAGGGTGTATTTTTTAAGGACGGGGTTTTCGGCGATATCATCTGAATAGTGGAGCTGTGTCTTCTTGAAGACCCACGCCGGGATAAAATATTCGGGCCAGCGCGGGGCCTTCATGCCGATCGTCAGCACGATCGGGATGCCTCGTTTTTTGGCCTCTTTGATCTCCCAGTCCAGCGTTGTCAGGTCGAACGTACTTTCTTTGGCCTCGATCTCATTCCAGTATGCCCCCAGCCGGATAATATCCGGTTTTAATTTCAGCACGGCCAGGTAGGTTTCCTGCCAGTCCAGCCCGAGGTAAATACACTGCTGGCGGCTGAACGTTGTCCCGATGCGCAGCCCCTCGTCCGCTGGGAGCGGACAGCAAAAGAAGAAAAAAAAGAAAAAGAGCGCTGAGAAGGTTTTCATGTTGAAGGTTTCCTTGATTTATCCGCAGGAAAAGCAGCGCCCATTTATCAACTGGCACCTTTCTTTCCCACCTATCAGTCCGGTATTTCCGGCTCAACGAGCTTGGCCAGGAGGATGAGCGATTCCTGCCATCCCAGATAACACATTTCAACCGGAATGACCTCCGGCAATCCTTCCTGGACGATCGTCAGATCTGTGCCGCAGGAGACCTTTTTGAATTCGACCGTTACCATGATTTCTCCGGGCATGTTCGGATCCTCGAACTTGTCCGTATAGCGCATACGCCGGCCGGGGACAAGTTCGATGTATTTGCCTCCGAAGGAATGGCTTTGACCGTTCGTAAAATTGGTGAAGGACATTTTGTAGGTGCCACCGACACGGACATCCATATGATCCACTTTGCAGGTATATCCGTTCGAAGGGCTCCATTTGGCAATGGCCTCCGGCTCCAGGAAAGCCCTGTAAAGCTTCTCTGGTGTCACGCGTAAAATACGGTGAAGTCGAACAGTATTCGTCGATATTTGGCCTCCTCTCTTTTTCCAAACTTCCGGAACGTTTCTAACGGTCCTTCCCCGCCCCAACACCTTCCCACAGACTTCATCCCAGCCACTCTATCCGCTCAGCCCAGTTCTGTCCTTGTGACTCGGGGTTTCATCTCCAGGATCGAGCGGCTTTGCCCTCGCCTTCACAGCATAAAAAACCGCGGCCCAGATCAGGGCATCGAAACCTATCGTCAAAATACCGGGCCACCCTCCGGGGAAGACGGCCTGGGGGAACCAGGTCGTGACCAGCGCCATCAGCAGAAAAAAAGGCGCGTGAAAAATAAAGAACGCGACCAAGGCAAGCACATAAACAAGATACAGCGGGGATTCATGCTTGACCAGATAACCGTCATAACCGCCCTGGGACGGCATCGGCGGAGGGAAGGCGCGATAGTGCGCGTTCGAAAGCGACAAAAAAGCGAAAACCACGCCGATAATCCCAAAAAGGAACAATAATTCCAAAAAACACCTGGTTTTTTCACGCTGGTCCTTCGTCATAAAAAAACACCTCGCTCCTAAGGACTGCGGACCAACATCCTCCCCCGCCCCATCAACTCCGGACAAACCTGTCCCCTGCCCCGCCATTCTATCCGCTCCGCCCGGCCCTGTCCAGCTTGCCCGACGAAAAAACTGCCTTACTTCCCCGCGCACGGGTCCCAATTGCTGTGGCGGTGCGTCCCATACTCGCCGTCCTTGCTTTCGATGATCAAGGCGTCATCACTGGCCCCCCCACCGGGGCGGGGTTTCATTTTCACTTCAAAAACGCCGTCATTGTCAAAATCGGCGATCTCCGATTCACCCATGCACGCCTCGATCTCCCCGGTTTTCCGGAAATTGAACCCGATGTCGAAAATGAGCCAATGAAACCCGCAGCCGTAGGAATACAGCGGCCATTCCATGAGCACCAGGTTGGGCTGGCCGTTGCTGTCAAGATCGGTCCCGATCGGAATTCGAATTTGGTTCCCTCCCACTTGCGGCTTGAACACCGAAAGCTGGTAACCTCCCCCTTTGCGGGAATAGACCAATTGACCGTTTCTGTAGATCTCAACCCCGCTGACGGACGAGTAAGTATGGGCTCCGTCATTGAATTGCGCCCGGCAATCGGCCGCTTGCGAATAAAAACGGACAGTATAGACACCGTGAACCTCTTCCCAGCTGTATATCTTCTTCCCCCAGCTGTCCGGCCGGCAAGAGACCTGGCACCATTCAGGCCAGGTCTCTTCAACGGCCTGGGCGGTCCGCGCGAAGGCCGCGGGCAAGAGAACAAACAGAAAGAACACCAATCCGGGCCTCAAAACACGCATCATCTGATCCTTTCATAAAGCGGCGGCAGGCCGATGATCAGGACCTCCGTGTCGTCCTGACACAGCATAATGCCGGTAGGCCCCGTGTAGTTCTGCCCTGGCAGCTCCCGGAGACAGATCCCGAGATATCATAAATATTGTCGCGGGTGTTGCGCTGGGCGACAAGGACATACCTGTCCACGGACGCAAAAATCATATATGTAAAATGGCTGTTGGGCGACAGGGCCGGGTTATCAATTCCGATCTTCTGAAAATTGAACGGCGAAACACCACCGTACTGCCCGTTGTTCTGAAGATAGTACCGTTCCATAGCCTGCCGGATCGCGCTCAGATTGATGATCGCCTCGGTGCCCCGGGACCGTTCGACCGTGCGGAAGAATCTCGGAAACGCAATGGCCGACAATACTCCGACAATGAGGATTACGACAATAAGTTCCAGGAGAGTAAAACCGGATTGTCGTTTCATTGGTTTGCCCATAAGCCCAGGCTCTTTCTTCGGTGTTCCGGTTATCCGTTATCCTTGGCGGGCTGGAATGCAAAAAGGGACAGCTCCTACTTTCCGCTTATCTCTGCTATTTTGTACCATCGGCCCCCAAAAATAGGGCGCTGTCCCTACTTTTCTGTATTTTCTCGCGGTTCATTTTGTATTCTGGGGAACAGGACTGTGTCACCGGCCAACAAACTTTCCTAAAGTATAAAAGCGCTTCGGGAAAGGGGGCTGGCAGGAGGCGGATCCTGGGGAAAAACGCTGTGGGCGCTCTTGAGGAAACGCAGGTAGTCATCGAGGGAGCCGCCGGAGGGAGTATTCTCCCGGGCTTTACGGAAGGCGGCCTGCCTGCGGCGGTTCCAGGCGTCTTGCAGAAGTTCTTTTCTTTCGAGGCGGCTAAGCATGCTTGGTCTTTTCGATCAGTTGTTCCAGCTCGTTTTCACGGCCGAAAAGCGAGAAATAGTCCCGCAAAAGCTTCAAATCCAGCTTGTCCCTGTTCCTCCTGAGGAGCTCCTCGACATCCGCCATGTCCCGGCTTTCGCGGCTGGGGTCGTTGGCGCTGGCCTGGACTTTCAGGCCGATGATGTCCTCGGGAATGAGGGCATTGACCTTAAATTTCCCCTTCAGTATCTCACATTCGCGCGCCCGTTTCAACATGTTCATGGCGTAGCTGCGATGGGCAAGCAGAAAGTCGATCTGGCCCAGTTCCTGGAGCCCGCCCCTGAAATTGATCACGTCCTTGCTTTCATGAACGATCGTATACCCAATGCCCACAAGGAGTTTCTTGGCCTTGGGCGCGTCCTCCTTGAGGATGAGGATGTCGATGTCCTGGGTGGCGCGGGTGTAGCCGGCCGTGTGCAGAGCAAACCCGCCCATCAGGGCATAGCGGATGCCGTATTTGTTGAAGTTTTCCAGCAGGAACGTCAAAACTTTTTCAAAATCCACAAAATCATCCTTTCATAGACTTTTAAACGTCCGCGCCCATCACTCACCGCACAAAGCGCCTAAAATTAAAAAGCAGGATAAAAGGCCCGGTCAGCGCGAAGGCCATTGTATAAGTTTGCAAGAATTGCCGGGCCGTCTCGACTTCACCCGGACGGACTGGGATGCCCTGGAGCTGTCTGCGGGCCATCACCGCCTGCTCAACATACGGCGGCCACTGGTCCATGCTCATATACGCGCCCATGGCCATCAGAAGCCCGGAGAATATCGCCAGCCAAAAGGCCCATTTCCTCAATTTATAGAGCCCCACCCCCAGAATGATGGATGTCAACCCGGCGGCGATGGAAAAACAGATGCCTTCGGTCCTCCCGAACTCAACGCCGAACATCGGGAAAACAGGCATCCCCTGGGTCCAACGCACACAGCCCTTCAGCCCGCTGTTGATCATTAAAAACGCGATGATCAGGGTGAACCAATTCTCGTTTTGCTTGATCACGGGATCAACGGCAAGGACGCGCCTCAAACCGCCCTCCGGCACAACAGGAACGATGCTCAAGATATAATACCCGACCCCGCCGAAGGTCCTGATCAAATAAACCTCGACCGCCAGAACAGTGGCCGCGGAAGCCCAGAACCCCACGCCCGTATCCTTCAGAAAAGCATGCAGCAGGGCCAGGACGCTCCCCACAATGATCAGGTCCAGGAACCAGGCGAAGACCTTCCTCTTTTTTGAGGCAATGAAATACTCCGGCATTTCCGTCTCGTTTGTCATTTGTCTAAGATCAATCGAACGCTTCGCGCGCCGGCCCTCAGCAGGACATGACTGCACAAGGGCGGGAAATTGGCTGGATAGCCGGCTTTGACCCGCTCATCGATCGTCACAGAAACGCGGGGACGCACCATTCCTAAAATAAACCCCCAAGAGACCCGTGCAAACGGCATTATTCTTCATACCATGCCCGCCAATACCCTGCATCAAATCCCGGCTCTGCCATAGGAAGATTATAAACCAATTTGCGAGATAAATGATAACTGGCTTGTGCCTTTGTGCAGAGGATAAAAACGGCTTTCCGCTTTGATTTCCGCAGGACTTCCCGTAGTTGGCCCGGATTTTCCATAAGATGCTCGATATAGAAAAAAAGCGCGCATTGGTCCTTCCTGCCGTATAGCGCTTTCAAATAATACATCCCCCAATCCATCGTGACAAACGCGTACCGGTCATCGAACTTCTCGTTTAAAAACTGGTTAAATTTCCAGAGGGAAGCGTGGTCAAAGGTTTGAGCCGGCAATTGAGGCAATTGAGAATACAACTTCCCGTTCACAAAAAGGAAGACCGCCAGGATCGCTATCACAATCGCTTTCCTGGGGATATTCACCGCCATTTCAAAAAGGGCCAGGAGCAAAAAGGGAAAACTCAAGACCACATGGTGCATCGCCCATGTCTGGGAAGAAAGGCTCAGGGCAAATACGGTCAACAAAAACAGAAGGATATTGAGCAGAGCGAACGTCATCCGCTTGTTGGATTTTATCAAGCAGACACATCCGCAAATAAGCAGGGCCAGGATGGACGCGATCAGGATCATGCCTTCAGGAGACCAACTCCTTTCAGGCGTCTCAAAAAGATAATGCGCGGCCTTGATCGGATCGGAAAAATAGGGCAGGATTCTTGCCCTGAAATGAGTGCTCACACCGTCGAGATCAAAAGGACTTCTGGCGGCGTAGCGCTGCATCTCAGCATAATAAGGATCGCCCCGATAGTCTTTCGCGTTTAAAAGCATCCAGGAAGGCAGGGCGGCGAGCAATCCTGAAACCGCTGATTGAAGAAAGAACTTCTTTCGACAATGCGGCGAGAAAAGCGCTTTGCGCCTGTCGAAAATAAAGTAAATGATCAATAACAAAATGCCCGGCAGCACAAAAAAATACGCGAGCTTGATCCAAATGCCCAGAAAAAGCACAAGCCCGATGCTCAAAGGATACCGCCACAACATATCCTCTCTCCCGGCGGCGGATGTCCATTTTTTGATCAAATAACAGATCAAAAAGACCGATGTGATCTGAAAGGAAACCGGCCCCGTCTCTGCCATGTGCTGAAAAGCGTAAGGAAAGAACACCAGCAACAGGCATAAATTCAGTAAAAATCTGGTTCTAAAAAGCCGGGTCAGCAAAAAGGCCTGGGCTGTTAAGAAAAGAAGGCCCAAAAGTCGCGCCGAATAGGGAGACGGCCAAAGCTTGAACAAAGGGAAATAGAGCAGGCCAGGGAAACTTCCCACATAAAAGTATGACCTCAAGGGCCAATATTGCCCCGGGACAATGGCCAGCTCATACTCCCGGCAAGATTCGCGAAAGACGTTCAATTGGTTATGCGGATAGTAGTGACAGGCCAGGGCATGATACTGCAAAAACTCATCCATATTGAAATGGACATAATGGCAGAAAATAAACAGAAAACAAAAGACAATGAAAACAGCGGCAAGGACAGTGACAGCCATTTTTTGAAAGGGCCTCCGCAAGACTTGTCTCCTATTTTTTAAGGCGCCGCGCGCCTTCCAAATAATCGTCTTCAACATTGATGTCCCACAATCGGTGGACGACATCGGACACCTTTAAATAATTGCGCGCAGCCAGCATCCCGCTCAAGGTGGCGTGGTCCTGATTGTTGTATTTGTACATGCCTCCCCTGCCGATCGGGGAAAGGTTGGAGAACTGGTCAATGCGGGTCTTAAGCACATTGAAAGGCGGCTGGTAGTCACGGTAATAAACCGGATACGCTCCGGTCTCCCGGACGACCCAGGCCTGCATGATCCGTTCTTTCCTGACCAGCCCTAAGCACGCGAGCTCCTCCGCCGCCAATCGCTTGAGATCCCCATCGGACATTTGCCATAACGCCTCATTTTGAAATGTGAAATATTCCATGCTGAGAGCGGTTTGATTCTCCCCCCCGGCCATCACTTCGGAAAAATTGTTATAATTGGTGACCCGGGCGGTCTTAACGTCTGCCGAATGAATGTAAAGCCACTGGTCCTTGAACAGATTTTTGCCGTCGATCAGCAAATTCACCGTGATGTGCTCGCGGTAATACAGGGACTTTTCTGCGTCCTGAACGGCCGGCGGCTCCGGGGGGTCGAGCATCTTGAAAAAATGGGTCAGGGGGATGCTGCTGAAATAATGCCGGGCCGTTATTTGATATCTTTCTTTTTTTTCATCGAGAACAGCGACGGATTTGATCCTGTCCGATCCCTGCTCAAGGGAGACCACCCGGCTGTTCAGGCAGATCTTAACGCCGGCCTGATGCAAACGCTCGGCCATGGCTTCATACATCTGCCCGGCCCCTTTCACGGGGTAGTCAAATTCCTGTATCAACGTTTTGACCGGATCTCTTCCCTGGATGCGCAGGGCATTCTTGAGCACGGTCAAGGCGTCCAGTCCCTTGATGCGCTGGGACGCCCATTCGGCGCCGATCTCATGGCACGGCAGCCCCCATATTTTCTCAGTATACGTTTTGAAAAAACTCTGGTACAGCTTGCGCCCGAATTTCTGCGTGACCCAGTCTTCAAAAGTTTGCGGCTCCTTTTTCGTTGTGAAATGAGCTTTAATATAGGAGGCCGCGGCTTCCGCGGATTCCCGGGGCCCCAATTGATACAGGACATCGAAGACCTGGACGGGATAGCGGAAAAACTTTTGATTGTAGCAAATGCGGGTCAGGCGGGAAACGGGGCGCAGATCATCTTTGAGAAGATCGTGCCAAAGGGCATGGATCTCTTTGTTTTTCGTATAAAAGCGGTGCGGCCCGATATCGAACCGCGCCCCGCCGAAAATTTCGGTGCGCGCCAATCCCCCGACGATGGCGTTGCGGTCGAGCACCACAACATCTTTAACGCCGTGTTTGACAAGCTCCAGGGCCGCTCCTAAACCCGCGGGACCGGCCCCCAGGATACAACATTCACAATTTTTCTGAATCATAACTTACACACATAAACCTTGTCTTTAATTCGGATCTCCGGCGCGCGGCGGAAATTGCCGGAATTTTGCGAAAGGGGCCGGCCCTTCCCATGCCCCCACGTCAAATCACGCCTGCGTCCCGCAATCTCCTCCAAACCATTTCGGAAATAACTTTATTGACGACGGGGCCGTAATGCCCGCCGTCATAACCGGTGTCGAACTGCGACGGAGAGACCCTTGAGAGATCCGGCATCAAATCAATGCAGAAGATCCCCTGCCTTTTTAACGAAGCGGCCAGCGCATCGTATTGCCGGCGGACCAGCCGGTCGCTCCTGTAAGCGTCAACGTCCTGTTTCGACGGCAGGAGGACCAAAACAAATTTCTTGCCCCTCTGTTCCGCGTCCCTGCCCATCGCCCCGAATATCTCCCGGGATATCCGCATGGCTTCGGAACGCTCATCCATCAAATGGGAGTTCAGGGATTTTTCCTGCCAGAGATAAACTGCCCGCGCCAACAGTTTATAGGAGATGAGCCCGCCGATCAGGGGCGGAGATTCATATTTCGCCGGGAAATACAACCGGTCATACTTCCTCAGATGTTCCCTCAGAACGCTTCGCGGGCCGGAGACATCCTCATTTTTTAGCGCTTCATATGACGCGTAAGGACTGCGGATGAGCTTTAAACCGCCGTCGCCAAGGACAAATCTGGGGACAACCGGACAATTTCTCCAGCCGCCCAGCTGTCTGAGAACGTTGACCTCTCTCCACAGGTCGGGCTGCGGGACAAAGGCCAGAATGACAACGTCATGGTCCAGCCGGCTTTTTAATCCTTCATACCGCAGCAAACACTGGGCCATGCTGTAGCCGTCCACGCCGAAATTCAAAAACTCCACGTGTTTGCTCTTGCCATTTAAAACCGACGGCCAGGCCTCTTCCTGACGGATCCTGCTGCCGTTTGTGAAGGACTCGCCGAGGATAATGACTCTCTTCAAGCCGGGCGGGATTTCTTTGGGCGTGTCCAGCCTGGACCTGGCGCCGAAATTATTGCTCTGCCACCAACCGGCGCGCGACACGGCATTTTTCTGCGGGACATACCCCAGGGCCGGGTCTTCCTCCATCAGCCCCCCTAAGTCCCCCCGGGTGACGGCCCCACCGTTCGCGCTCAAGCCCTGCCATGCGTTGAAATCCGGCAACGTCAGGTCGCCGATGTCGATCTTAAACGGTGGGAGCTCATTGCCGAGCAGGACTCCATAGCACTTGTCCGACGGCTTGATCAATAATCTTGCCCCGGCCTCGAACATGGCCAGACAGATCAGCGCAGCGGCAACGGACACCGCCATATTCTGAAAAAATTTTCTCGTCATCTGGAATTCCGGGCGCCGGACGGCATGGCCCGGACGGTGTCGTGTGTCCCCCGTACGCCGCGTCCTTTCTCCTATTTTATCCCGGCGTAAAACCCGCTGCCGGACCTGAACACCCTGTGGCCGTCGTGCACAAGGCAATGGCGCTGTGCCCGAAGGTCTGCCACCCTGAGGCGCCGCAAAAAATGTCCCCGCCCGGGTCGGCCCCGCCTGCGACTTCATACGTGTTGCGTACCGCAAGGATGGGGGAAGCCCCCGGGTCATCAATATAATTGCGCCATTTTGTCAAGGTGCAGTTCCCGAGATCTCCGGCGGTCATGATATAGCATCTCTCAATGGCTTGCCGGATCGCGTTGATTCCCGAGAACACTTCGACGGACCTTGATATCTCAACCGTCCTGAAAAAACGCGGCAGTGCCAGCGCCGAAAGGACGCCGACGATAATGATGACGACAATGAGTTCCAGCAGCGTGAATCCCTTTTTCAAGGCGTTTTTCCTCCGAAGATGCAGGTCTGTGTGCGCTATCTCACCCAAAAAACAGATCCAGCTTGCGCTCAAGATTCTGGGCGGCCGCCCAGAATCTTGTGAATCTTCCCGGAACGGTCCTCATCATCCGCCCCGGCTCAATCCCTTCCGGCAGAAGCGTCCCATCATTTCATGGCGGCCTGGAACGACCGCAGGACCAGCGGATTGAGCATGGCCTCCGGCAGGCCGAGGTCCTTGAGCACCTGCCGGCCGAAAGCGGGCCCGTTGTCGGACCCGGCGCCGGCAAGACGATTGACGGACGCTTTGATCCTGTGCAGATATTCCAGGCTGTGTTTAAAATACTCCGCCAATTTTTCTTCCGGAACAGGCTCGTCCCAGCAGGACAGCAGGGTCTTGACGCCTTTCAGTTTCCGGAGACGCTCGACCGAACGGACGCTGGCTTCAAAATCGTCAAAGACAGGCATCTGGCCCTGGACAGGGACGGCGTCGCCGCAGAACAGCGCACCGCTGCGGCGCTCCAGAAACGAGACCGACCCCGGCGAGTGTCCGGGCGTGTGGATCACCTCAATCTCACCCGCACCCGGCAGGTCAATGAGATCACCGTCTTGCAGCAGGATGTCCACCTTCAACGAGCCGCTGACAAGCGAGTGGAACGCCGGGATGGGCCTCTGCCGGAATTGCATTTCGACATCTTCGATCCAGCCGCGGTCGCCGGCGTGCGCCAGGACACGGCAATTTGTTAATTCCCGGATGGTCCTGGCCGAGCCGATATGGTCGGCATGGGCATGGGTCAACAGGATCTCGGCGATCTCCCTGGGCTCTCTGCCGATGGATCGCAAACAATCAAAAATGGCGGTCTGGGACCCGGCGACCCCGGTGTCGATCAAGGCCACATTTTCCCCCGCGAGCACGTACGCGTAGACAAACCTGTCCACCGTTTGCCCTGGCCCGACCGGAATTTGAAACGGGATTCGAAGCGCGTGGATGTGTTGCGTGATCTGCATAGAATTCTTTATCCTCTCTAAAGGCCTGGCCCCTGCTTTTCCGTGCCCTAACGCCCCTCTCCTGCCCAAAAAAACCTCACTGGCCATCCGGGAATCGCTCCGTCACCGGATCCGGACAGCTTTGGGACTGTTTTCCGTCCGGGCCCCAGGACGTGTAACACTCGCCCGGAATTTCGGTCCGGTCCACCCGCCTGGTCCGTTTGTTGACCCAGAAAATCTGCTGGCGGCCGCAGACCCAGCCCATGACCTTGATGTATTCGCCTTCGTCGCGGACATAACCCCAGGTATCACTGTCTTCCTCAGGACCGCGAAAGATGACTTTGCAGTTGTTATAAATGACGGGATTCGTTTTTTTCAACCAGCAAT
Organism: Candidatus Omnitrophota bacterium; assembly: GCA_030688425.1. Classification (NCBI taxonomy): domain Bacteria; kingdom Pseudomonadati; phylum Candidatus Omnitrophota; species Candidatus Omnitrophota bacterium. Next base: position 28,427 of record JAUYIB010000012.1, read on the forward strand.
GCACGACCATTACAGCGTTCTCCCGTGTCACGGTCCGGATAAACGACGCCCTCAGGCAGTCGAACCGGGGCATGAAATAAAAATAATTGATGACGCACAATGCGGCCAGCGTCACCAGCTGTGTCACCCAGACTTTGCGCATACAACCCGCCTTTCAATGGATCAAATACCCCGCTCCGGTCAGGACCAGTCCTGCGGCCAGGACGACCATCAACCGCATGACCAGAAGCATCCGGTTGCGGATATACGGCTCGACGGCCTTCGGGAGCGTGGAGGGAAACACGATCAGCCACACGCCCTTGACCACGCCGAGCCAGCCCATCACCGTGATCAGGACCGGCCAGTCCAGGACCCAGATGTTATGGAACAAAACCAGCACCAGGCCGAAGCTCAGGGCCAGGACCCCGGACAAGTAAACAACAGCGCTATTTTTCAAGAAATCCTCGAAGACCTTCTGGTAGGCCTTTAAATTCAAAAGGACCCCCGCCGCGACGATCAGGCAATAGGGTCCCAAAACCTTGGCCAAAACGATAGAAGTGCCCATATCCCCTCCTGGATTGAAAAATTTCAGGTCTGTTGCGAACTTTTCCGTTATTCTATCGGGTTTGGCCGAAACTGTCCAGCCGCGTCATGCCGGCGGACAACCAGCCGAATTCAACGGTTCAGCGCCTTGACCGCCTCGGCCTCCGTGGCGAAGACCTTGAACGGCGCGTTGTCCTTGAACACCTCCAGGAGGCCCTTCATCTCCGCGTTCGGGTGGATCAGGGCGACTTCAAACCCCTTCGCGCGGTATTCATTCAGGTGGATCACATGGAAAGCGACCGTGGAACTGTCCACGTCCACGACCCTGGAAAAATCCACGATCACGTTTTTGTCGATCGCGCTCCCGGCCCGGCGGTTTTCCCGGATCCGCTCTTCGATCATCGGGACCAGGTCCCGGGTGATCTTGCCCTTGAGACGGACAATGCTCACCTTTTCCAGTTCGTCGATTCGCTCAAGATAAGACGGCGTTTCTTCTTTACGTTTTTTTACGAATGGGATCATGGGGCGGGTCCTCACTCAAGGTCGTGAATGCCTTGCAGGTTGATGTGCATTTTATTGTTTTTCCATTGGAGGATGTCCTTAAACCGCTTGTTGAAAACGATCTCATCATACCGGTAGACGCTGCGCGCCGTGATGGTCTGGGAGAAAGTGTCATCCAGCCCGGACAGAGATGCGAAGATCGCGACCTGCTCCTCTCTCATCTTCTCCTCATCCATGCCGTACAAAGGGCTGTCCTCATCGATAAAGTGGCGGATCGTCCAGCTCAGGGCGAACAGCGGTGAGTAATCGTTCTCGACCTTCATGGGGTAAAACTTGCGCGAGGCCTCCCCCTCCTGGCTGGTCTCGTTCTTGGTCAGGGTGAGGTTCATGTGCGCTTCGACGATCTGGTTCAGCCGCTCGTTGGCGACACGGAAGACCAGGCAGGGCTTATGGTTATACCGGCTGATAACGGCGCTATTGCTGAAAATCACCCGGGCCCGGGGACGGGCGAACCGCGCGTACAGGATCCCGGTCATGATGACAATCGCCAGCATCCCCAGATAACTCTGCAGGACCACCAGGATGTTCGGCCAAAGGCCGGACGGCTTGAACGGGCCGTTGAACAACTGCACGCTGAAAAAGAAACAATCGGCGAAGCGCGCCGGCCCCAAATCCGGGTGGGCGCCGGTCAGGGCCTGCGCCCCCGCGAAGAAATACAAAGCCGAAAAAAACATGTTGGACGCGAAAAAAAACAGAACGAGAATTGAAAAAAACCCGGGCCAGGAAATGGCAAGCAGGTAATGGTAAAGGTCAAAGAAAAACCTGCCCTTCTCCCGCGGCCGGTGAATGTTCAGGGTACCGTCGCGGTTGATGACCACGTGCTGGCCGGCGGACTGTTGTTGCTTTTTCTTGTCGGTCATTAGGCCTTCCTCACAGATCATGGCTCCCGGGTCATAGGAGACGAATCGGGCCGCGGGAGTTTACATAAAAAGGGACAGACACGGATTTCAAGTGAAGGATTTTCACGAAAAAAGTGTCTGTCCCGTTATCCGCTCCGCGGATAAAAAACAGGAATATGATCGCGGCCTTACGTCCCCATCTCCCAGCTGGACAGATATTTCCTCTGCTCCGCGGTCAGGGTGTCGATCTTGACGCCCAGGGCGCGCAGCTTCAGCTTGGCGATCATGCGGTCGATATTTTCAGGGACGCTGTAAACTTTCTTGGACAATTTCTTATAATTCTTCGCCACGTACTCGGCGGACAGCGCCTGGTTGGCGAAACTCATGTCCATGACGGACGCGGGATGCCCTTCGGCGGCGGCCAGGTTGATAAGCCGGCCTTCCCCGAGGACATAGATGTTCCTGCCGTTCTTGAGCGTGTGCTCCTCGACGAAATCACGGATCATGCGGCGGGACCTGGTGATCTTGTCCAGCCCCTTGAGGTCCAGCTCCGCGTTGAAGTGACCGGTATTGGCCAGGATGGCCCCGTCCTTCATCCGGAGCATGTGCTCGGCGCGGATGACATTGACGTCGCCGGTCGCGGTCACGAAAATGTCGCCGATCCGGGAGGCCTCGCGGATCGTCATGACCTGGTAACCGTCCATGTTGGCTTCCAGGGCGCGCAGGGGATCGACCTCGGTCACGACGACCTTGGCGCCCATGCCCGACGCGCGCAGGGCCAGGCCGCGCCCGCACCAGCCGAACCCGCAGACCACGAACACGGAACCCGCGACCAGCCGGTTGGTGGCCCGGATCACGCCGTCCATGGTGGACTGTCCCGTGCCGTAGCGGTTATCGAAGAAATGCTTGGTCATCGCGTCGTTGACCGCGATGATGGGGAATTGCAGGAGCTTCTGCGCCTCGAGACTTTTCAGCCGGACGACGCCGGTCGTGGTCTCCTCGGTGCCGGCCAGGATGCCGGGGATCAGGTTCCTGCGTTTCTGGTGGATCTCGGAAACCAGGTCCGCTCCGTCGTCCATGGTCAGGCTCGGACGGAAATCCAGGACCGCGTTCAGGTGCGCGTAATACGTCTTGGTGTCCTCCCCCTTGATGGCGAAGGTCGGGATGCCGTAGTCCTTCACCAGCGTGGCCGCGACGTCGTCCTGTGTGGAGAGCGGGTTGGAGGCGCACACGGCCACCTCGGCGCCGCCGGCCTTGAGGACCTTGGCCAGGTTGCCGGTTTCCGTGGTGACGTGCAGGCAGCAGCCCAGGGTCAGGCCCTTCAGCGGCTTCTCCTTCGCGAAACGCGTTTCAATCAAACGCAGGACAGGCATGTCCTTCGCCGCCCACTCCATGCGCAACTTTCCCTTCTTTGACAAAGACAGGTCCTTAACGTCGCTTTTCATCTCGCTCGTTCCTTTGCTCTTGGCTGCAGCGGGTTGGAAATTATTTGCTCTTCCTGGAGGCCTTGGCCTTCTTGGTCGCGGCTTTGGCTTCACGGGCCAGGCTGTCGGCCTTCTCGGTCTTTTCCCAGGAGAATTCATTGCGCCCGAAATGGCCGTAAGCCGCCGTGTTCTGATAGATCGGCTTCAGCAGGTCGAGATACGTGATGATCCCCCGGGGCGTGAGGTCGAAATGCTCGCGGACCAGGTCCACCAGTTTCTGCTCCGGGACTTTTCCCGTGCCGAAGGTGTCGATGGTCACGCTCACGGGTTCGGCCTTGCCGATGGCGTAGCCGACCTGGACCCAGCACTTGGACGCCAGCTTGGCCGCGACGATGTTCTTGGCGATGCAGCGGGCCATGTACGTTGCGGAACGGTCGACCTTGGTCGGGTCCTTGCCGGAGAACGCGCCGCCGCCGTGGGACACAACGCCGCCGTAGGTGTCCACAATGATCTTGCGGCCGGTCACGCCGGTGTCGGACTGCGGGCCGCCGACCACGAACTTGCCGGTCTCGTTCACGAAATACTTGGTGTTCTTGTCCGCCAGGGAGCCGACGATCGGCTTGGCGATGGTTTCAATGATCTCTTTCTTGGACTCGGGAGTGATGCGCTTGCCGGTCTTGTCGAGGATCTCCTCGGTGTGCTGGCAGGCGAGGACAACCGTGTCCACGCGCTTGGGCTGGCCGTCGAAATACTCCACCGTGACCTGGCTCTTGCAGTCCGGCCCCAGATACTTCAGGGGCCCCTTGTTGCGGACGTCTTCAATGCGGCGCACCAGCCGGTGGGCCAGCATGATGGGCAAAGGCATGAGTTCCGGCGTTTCATCGCAGGCGTAACCGATCATAATGCCCTGGTCCCCTGCCCCTCCGGTGTCGACCCCCTGGGAGATGTCGGGGGACTGGCCGTTGATGGCGTTGAGGATCGCGCAGGTGTCCGCGGAAAAACCGTATTTTTGATGGGTGTATCCGATGCCGCGGACAACTCCCCTGACCAGGCGGTGGACATCAATATAAGTTGTGGTCGTGATCTCGCCGCCGACGATGACCAGGCCGGCGCTGATGAACGTCTCGCAGGCGACACGGCCCTTGGGGTCCTCTTTCAAAACCGCGTCCAGAACCGCGTCGGAGATCTGGTCGCAGACTTTATCCGGGTGCCCTTTTCCTACTGATTCCGATGTAATGAAATATTGTCCCTTCACTGCCATGCCCCTTTCTATGTGCTGCCTGGATTCTTCTTGTTATGTCCCGTGAATGTATTATTTCTCTTTCGAAAAGGCCTTTTGCGCCTCCTGATAGGCCTCAATGCTCCCAATATCATACCACCGGCCGCGGAATTTAAAACCGTAAACCGCGTTTTCTTTGACCAGCCACTGGATGTAATGTCCGGCGTTGTCCGCCTTGCCGGACTTGCTCATGTATTTCCCGATCAACCCCAGCGATTCGCGGGGAAAATGGTAAAAACACATGGCGATCAGGCTCGATTTCGGCTGGGGCGGTTTTTCCTCGAACAAGTCGACCTTGCCGTCGCCGGCCAGATTGACCACGCCGAACTTGTTGGCTTTGGAAATGTCGCCGATGTCATAGACCCCGATGGAGACCGCCGGGCTGTTCTTGCGCGCGAAGTCCAGGTACTCGGCGAGGTTGAAATCAAAAAGATTGTCCCCCCCGACCACCAGCAGGTCGTCCTGGAACGGATGTTTCTCCAGGGCGAAATGGATGTCGCCGACCGAGCCCAGCCGGTCCTCCGGGGTCATGGTCCCGTCGTTGATGACCGACACCTTGACTGGGAAGCCCTGCTCCCTCTTCCCCTTGGCCCAGGCCTGGAAATCGAGATAAAATTTATTGTTCGTGACGACCAGGACCTCGTTGAGCCCCGGAAGTTCCTGGACATGGTCCAGGATATAATCGATGAGCGGCTTGCCCGAAACTTTCAACAGCGGCTTGGGCGTGTCCGTCACAAGCGGATACAAACGCGTTCCGTAACCGGCGGCGAGAACAAGAATTTTCATGTCGGGACTCCGTTGCGTTGGCCGCGCCATCAGCGCGAAGGGGTCATGTCCGGATTGGCGTTAAAAAAATTCGGGACGAGCTCGCGGAGCTTGGATTTGCTGAACTCCTCGACCTCCTGCCCTGTGGACAGGGTCAGGGCTTTTTGGGCGACGCCCTTGGCCTGCTGGAACGTGACGCTCCTGACCATCTTCTTGATCTGAAGGATGCTCAGGGGCGACATGCTGAAATCGTCCAGCTCCATTCCCAGCAAAAGCAGGGCGAGGTTCGGTTCGCCGGACATCTCGCCGCATAGCCCGACGCGGATTTTTGCTTTATGGCCGGCGTCGATGGTCATCTTGATCAGCCTCAGGACCGCCGGATGCTCCGGCTCATAGTATTCGGCCATCTTTTCGTTCACGCGGTCTACGGCCAGGGTGTACTGGATCAGGTCGTTAGTGCCGATGCTGAAAAAGTCCACTTCCTTGGCCAGGAGGTCCGCGGTTATAACGGCGGACGGGACTTCGATCATGACCCCGACCTCGATTTTTTGGTCAAAGGGGATATTTTCATCGCGGAGGTTCAGCTTGACTTCGTTCAGGATGGCGTTGGCCTGGCGCAGTTCGCCTACGCCGGAGATCATCGGATACATAAGGCGGATCTTGCCGTAAACCGAGGCCCGGAGGATCGCCCGCAGCTGCGTCTTGAAGATGTCGGGGCGGGACAGGCAGAACTTGATGGCGCGCCACCCCAGGAACGGGTACATGTCCCGGGGGATCTGCAGGCTGGAGATGAATTTGTCCCCGCCCAGATCCAGGGTCCGGATCGTGACATGGTGGGGCTTGATTTTCTGCGCCACGTCCTTGTACGCCTCAAACTGCTCCTCTTCCGACGGCAGGTCCACGCGGTTCATGTAAAAATATTCCGTGCGGTACAGGCCGATGCCCGTGGCCCCCCGCTTCTGGATGATCGGCAGCTCCTCCGGGAGCTCCAGGTTGGCCGCGATCACGACCTTGCGGCCGTCCTTGGTTTCCGCCGGGAGGTCTTTGATGTCGTCGAACTGGTTGCGCATCGCCAGGATGCGGCTTTTCTCGGCGCGGTAAATCTCGAGGGTCTGGTCGGTGGGATGCACGATCACGAGGCCCATGCGCCCGTCGACAATGAGCCGGTCCTGGTTGCTGATCCGCAGGGTCGCGTCCTTGAGCCCCACGACGGCCGGGACCCCCAGGGACTTCGCCATGATCGCGGTGTGGGACGTGCGCCCGCCGATGTCGGTCACGAAGGCCAGGATGTTCTTGTTGAACATGCTGGCCGTGTCCGAGGGAGAAAGGTCGTGCGACACAATGACCATCTCTTCGCTCAAATTTTCCAGGTCATGCATCTTTTTCTCGTCCATGAGGTTCTTGAGCACCCTCCGGCCGATGTCGTTGACGTCCGCGGTCCGCTCGCGAAGATATTCATCTTCAATATGGGAGAACACCTTGATGTACTTCTTGAGGACGATGGAAAAAACGTACTCCGCCGACTGGCGCTCGGACTTGATGCGCTTGATGACATCCTCGATCAGGGTCCGGTCTTCGAGGACCAGCAGATGGGCGTCGAAAATCTGCGCGTGCTGGGTGCCGATCTCTTCGCCGATCTTCTTCTGCAGGTTGGAGATCTCCTGGCGGGCGGCGATGAGCGCCTCCTCGAAGCGGGCGACCTCGATCGGGATTTCCTTGTCCATGATGGCCCGCGGCGGGACGATAAAATCCTGTTTATCGAGGATGAACCCGGACCCGATCGCGATACCCGGAGCCGCCGGAACGCCTTTGAGAACAAACTCACTCATTTTTCGTCAAAAATCCCTCTAATTCGGTGACGGCCAGCTCGGCATCGCCGCCGTCGGCGATAATAATGACCTTGGTGTTCTGCTGGGCCCCCAGCATCAGGATCCCCATGATGGATTTCCCGTTCACGCTTTCCTTGTCCTTGCAGATCGTGATGTGCGAATCGTACTTGGAAGCGATCTGCACAAACAGGGCCGCCGGCCTGGCGTGCAGGCCCTGCGCGTTCTGAATAACGATCTCTTTTTCGATCCGTGGCATTTGACAAATAGAGGTGCTTTGAAACCGACGTTGTTAAGTCGCACACACCGCTGGCCCTGCTCCGTCACCGCTCGCTCGCAAACTCGCTCACACTCCGCAGCTCATGGCCCCCGGCTGCCCCATCGCTGCGCGGGGTTAATGGTTTGGCCCAGAAGGGCCAAACCACCCTGAGCGAAGTCGAACGGGTTCGCCCGCAAACTTGCGTTCGCCTGCGGCTCCGCAGGGGCCTCATCACCCCGCATGATTTGCTTGCGCAAATCAAACCTGCGGGATTAATTCGCGCATATCATTTACGTCGTCCCTGTGGGACTCCGTAAATGATGCGCTCATTAACGTTTAATAACCCGGTGCCGCTCGATCAACTGGATCAGGGCCTTCGTCAGTTTTTCAGAATCATGCCGGACGAAATCCGTGATCCCCAGGAGGTCCGTGGCCACGGCCGTGCATCCCATCTCGCGGATGGCGTCCACGTCCGCCGCGACGGGATAGGAGCCCTCCCCCTTGTATTTGACCAGGGCATCGGCCGGGACTGACGCGTCGTTGGCCAGACAGGCGTTGAGAAGGCCCCGGCGGGAATGATCCAGCAGGGCCCGCACGTGGTCGCTGGCGGAATAACCGTCCGTTTCCCCCGGCTGGGTCATCACGTTACAGACATAAATCTTATAAGCGGACGCGGCGGCGATCGCTTCCGACATTCCGGGAATGATCAAATTCGGGATGACGCTGGTGTACAGGCTGCCGGGCCCCAGGACAATGACGTCGGCGGCCTTGATCGCTTCCAGGGCGTTGGCGGTCGGGGCGCAGTCAGCGGGTTTCAGGAACACCCGCTTGATCTTGACCCCGGCGCCGGGGATCTTGGCCTCCCCTTCCGTGATGGTCCCGTCAATGTATTCGGCCACCAGATGGACGTTGCTCACGGTCGACGGAACGACCTTCCCCCGGATCGACAAAACGCGGCTCGATTCCTCAACGGCCTTTTCGAAATCGCCGGTGATCTGGATCATGGCCGTCAAAAACAAATTCCCGAAATTGTGCCCCTGGAGCTGGGACTCTTTTGAAAAACGGAACTGGAACAGGTTCCCCATCAGCTTCGGGGCGTCGGCCAGGGCCACCAGGCAGTTGCGGATGTCCCCGGGGGCGGCGATGTTGAACTCCTCCCGGAGGCGGCCCGACGAGCCGCCGCTGTCGGCCACGGTGACGATCGCCGTGATGTTGGCCGAGTACTCCTTGAGCCCGAGAAGAAGGTGGGAAAGTCCGTGCCCTCCCCCAACGGCGACGATCTTGGGCCCGCGTTCCAGGTAGCGCTTCTGATAAAGAATGGTCACGAGGTCTTTTTCTCCCTGGGGGAGAAAAAGGGTCAGAAAGGAAACGATCATTTTCCCCAGGCCCATGACGAACAGGATCATCCCGCAGCCAATGATGACAAACCCGAAAATGCGCACAAGGGGAAACGAAGACGACAGGGCGATGGCCCCGCCGGCGATGATGACGACCCCGAGCAGCGAGGTAAAAAACCACCGCTTGATCTTGATGCCGGGGTAAAGCCACTTGATGAGATCGCTGGGCACGGGATCCCTTTAAAATTTTACGGTTTAGACGTGTCCCGCCGCGCCCGGCCCGGAGAGGGCAAACGGAGCGCGCAGACTATGCCGAATGCCTTAAACGGCCTGCAGATCCTCTTGCGAGATCAACTTGAGGATCATTTTTTCGTCTTTGGCGGTCCTGAGATTGTCTCGGAAATATTTGTCTTTCAAAAGCCGGGAGATGCGTGCCAGGGCTTTCAGGTGAGGGCCGGCGGAATCGATCGGGGCGATCAAAAGAAAAAAAATGTAGGCCGGTTCACCGTCAAGAGAATCAAAATTGACGCCTTTCTTGGTGACGCCCAGGGCGGCCGTCAGCTTGGAGACGTGCTCGCATTTTCCGTGGGGGATGGCGATCCCCTGGCCGATGGCTGTCGAGCCCAAGGCCTCGCGGGCCATCAGGATATCGATCAGCTTGGCCTTGATCTTCTTCTCAACGGCGCCGGAATCGATCAGGAGGCCGACCATCTCCTCGATGACCTCCTTCTTGGTAGTGGACTGCAGGTCCGACGAAATCGCCTTGGAGTTCAAAAACTCGCTGATTTTCATTTCCTCCTCCTTGAAATGCAACGGTCCGGCAGAATGCCGGGACCGGCCGGTCACGTCGAGCAACGACGAAATCCGTATGTCAACACCCTCCGGGTGTCGGGATATTCAAAAGAGCGGCGGATGGGATTCGAACCCACGACATCCACCTTGGCAAGGTGGCATTCTAGCCAACTGAATTACCGCCGCAAAATCTCTGATCTGATTCCCCTCAAAGAACAAAAAATGCCTTCAACCCTTGCGCCGCAGCCTCCCCCTCAAACGCGTGAAAACCTTCCACCTTCAGGCATACCAACAACCGCTCTATGGGCGAGAGAGGGGTTGAACCTCTACCTCTTACGAGACAGGATCCTAAGTCCTGCGCGTCTGCCAATTCCGCCACTCGCCCGCAGCGGGACGCTTTTCACCGATGCCGGCATCCGCCCCGACGGTGCGGGACGGCCATAGGCTTCTCAGAAATAGTGACCCACCCGCGACTCGAACGCGGCACACCTGCCTTAAAAGGGCAGTGCTCTACCAGATGAGCTAGTGGGTCGAAACCTCAAACCTTGACAAACTGACCAAACCTTGAAAAAGAACAGGCGATCCACTACCTCTTTCAGGCGTTCATGTCGGACAACTCGTGGTTCTTGTCCTCCAGAATCTTGTCGACATCCTTGATGTACCGGTCCGTGAGCTTCTGGATCTCTTCCTGGGAGCGGAAACTGTTGTCCTCGGTCAGGACCCCGTCGCTCTGGAGCTTCTTGACCTTTTCATTCGCGTCCCGGCGGATCGTCCGCAGGGAGATCCGGCCGTGCTCGGCCATGTCCTTGACGACCTTCATGAGTTCCTGGCGGCGTTCCTTGGACAGCGGCGGGATATGCAGGCGGATCAGTTTGCCGTCCGTGACCGGCGAGACGCCGAGCTTGGAATTGAGCACGGCCTTCTCGATCTCCGGGATGGCGGACATGTCCCACGGCTGGATGACCACCGTCTTGGGGTCCGGGACGGAGATCGCCGCGATCTGCTTGATCATCGTCGGCGTCCCGTAGTAATCGATGTGCATCCCCTCGATCAGCCCCGGATGGGCGCGGCCGGTCCGGACTTCCATGAATTCCCGGCGCACCGACTCCAGAGACTTCTTCATCCTTGTCTCCGTTTCCACAATGACATCTTTGACCTGCATGGGAAAATCCTCCGTTTAATGGACGATGGTTCCGATTTTCTCGCCCAGCACCGCTTTTTTGATGTTGCCCGGTTTCAGGAGATCAAACACGACGATCGGCAGGTTATTGTCCATGCACATGCTGATGGCTGTGGCGTCCATGACCTTCAGGTTCTTCTTGAGGACGTCGATAAAACGCAATTCCTGGAATTTCTTGGCGGTCTTGTCCTTCATCGGATCGGCGGTGTACACGCCGTCGACCTTGGTGGCCTTCATGATCACGTCGGCGTCGATCTCCGCCGCGCGCAGGGCCGCCGCGGTGTCGGTGGTGAAATACGGATTTCCGGTCCCCGCCACAAAAATGACCACGCGATTTTTCTCCAGGTGCCGCATGGCCCGGCGGCGGATGTAGGGTTCGGCCACCGCGTGCATCTGGATCGCGGACATGACGCGGGTCGCAACGCCGACCTTTTCCAGGGCGTTCTGCAGGGCCAGGCCGTTGAGGACCGTGGCGAGCATGCCCATGTAATCGGCGACCGAACGGTCGAGGCCGAAGCGCTTGGAGGCCACCTGGCCGCGGAAGATGTTCCCGCCGCCGACCACCAGCGCCACCTTGGCCCCCATCTGGCAGACTTCCTTGATCTGGCTGGCCAGCGACGCGCACATCTCGGCGTCGATCCCGTGCTCCTGGGTGCCCATCATGGCCTCGCCGCTGAGCTTGAGAAGGACCCGCTTGTAGACAGGGCTTTTATTCACTCGTCCCCACCTTATATCTGAGGAAACGGCCGATACGGATGTTTTCGCCGATCTTCACCACCAGGGAATTCAGATAATCCTGGATGGTGATGCTTTCGTCGCGGACAAAGGTCTGGTCCAAAAGGCAGGTCTCCTTGAGGAACGTCTTCTGATCCGGCTGGGCCGCCAGGACGTCCTGGGGGACATCCTCCCGGCGGATATACCTGGGGGCCTTGGCGGCGATGTGCATCGCCAGGTCCTTGGTGAATTTGCAGAATTCCTCGCTGCGCGCCACAAAATCCGTCTCGCAGTTGACTTCCACCAGCGCGGCCAGCTTGTTGCCCATATGCACGTACGCCTCCACGCGGCCTTCCTTGGCCAGGCGGTCGCCTTTTTTAGCGAGGATTTCCGCCCCCCGCCTTTTCTGGAGAACATCTTTCGCCTTCTGAAGATCGCCGTGCGTTTCTTCGAGGGCCTTTTTGCAATCAATCACCCCGCAGGACGTGAGTTCACGGAGCTCTCGGATCATATCAGCTGAAACAACCATGGAATGACCTTCCTTTCAATTATCAAAAAGAGAAAAATTCTACCTAACAACGCCGTTGGGCTCGTCCTGTTTCGCGGTGGCATCGGACGGACCCTCTTGCGGCGCCGCGCCCTTGGCGGCCGGGACGGCGTCCTTGGACTTGATGGCCTCGGCCGTCATGAATTCCCTGCGGCCTTCCAGAACGCTGTCCGCGATCATCACGGTGATCTGCCGGATCGACTTGAGGGCGTCGTCGTTGCCCGGGACCGGATACTGGATCAAATCCGGGTCGCAGTTAGTGTCAATGAGCCCGATCACGGGGATCTTCAGGCGGTTCGCTTCCAGGACCGCGATCTCTTCTTTTTTAGAATCCACGATGAAGATGACCTGGGGCAACGTCTTCATTTCCCGGATCCCTCCGAGATCGCGAAGCAGCTTATCCCGCTCTTTGTTGATCTTGGCCACTTCTTTCTTGGTCAGGTTCAGAAGGACCCCGTCGGCTTCCAATTTTTCAATGCTGACAAGTTTTTCCAGGGATTTTCGGATTGTCTGGTAATTCGTGAGGAGACCGCCCATCCAGCGGTTGTTGATGAAGTGCATCTCGCAGCGCTTGGCTTCCGCGGCGATCACGTCCTGGGCCTGTTTCTTGGTCCCGACGAACAGGACCGTCCCGCCCTTGGCGGCCACCCCCCGGACGAAATCCCGGGCGATGTTGAGATGCTCGATGGTCTTTTCGAGGTCGATGATGTAGATGCCGCTGCGCTCGCCGAAGATGAACCTTTTCATCTTGGGATTCCAGCGCCTGGTCTGGTGTCCGAAATGGACCCCGCATTCCAACAACGTCTTCAACAGTTCTTCTGTCATTACATCCTCCGATCGACACCTGTGGGAGGCGATCCCGCCCGCTTCCAGCGCGGGGATCATTAACCCCGCTGTCCCTTGCGTTGCTGCGGGACAAGCAGCGGGGTTAATTCCGACAATGACTTGCGTTCACTTTCGTTCCGCAAGTCATGTCGTCATTAAGTGAACACAGGTGTTTTGATTGGCTCGGACCCTCCCGGCCCCTGCCGGATGGCATCCGCGGACACGCTTTCCTTCACTTCGTTCCGAAAGCCGTCCCTTTAAAATTGACCCTCTGCCGATTCCCCTGGGGGGGAATCAAATCGCCGAGGGTTACCCGCCCCACCGCCGCGAAAAGCCACAGGCAAGGCCTGTGATTTTCCGCGCGGGCGGATAAAGTTGTGAATCAGTATACCCAAAAATCTTTTTTATTGCAACCATTAAATGGTCCAACGGGTTGCCGGATCACGTAACCATAAACTGGGTTTCATACAGCCGCTGATAAAGCGGACAGGTCTTCAGGAGGTTGTCGTGCCGGCCCAGGCCGACCACCCGGCCCTGCTCAAGGACGACGATCTTGTCCGCGTTCACCACCGTGGAAAGGCGGTGGGCGATGGCGATGACGGTGCGTCCCTCCATCAGCTCATCCAGGGCCCTTTGAACGTATTTTTCCGATTCGGAATCCAGCTGGGACGTGGCTTCGTCCAGGATCAGGATCGGCGGGTTTTTCAGAATGGCCCGCGCGATGGCGATACGCTGTTTCTCCCCGCCCGACAGCCGGAACCCCCTGTCGCCGATCACCGTGTCGTAACCGTTCGGCATGGCATCGATGAAATGGTGGGCATAGGCCTTGTGCGCCGCCGCCTCGATTTCCGTCTTGCTGGCATCGGAATACCCGTAGGCGATATTGGCGCCGACCGTGTCATTGAACAAAAACGTCTCCTGGGCCACGATGCCGATCTGCCGCCGCAGGGACGGGAACGAGACCTCTCTCAGGTTCATCCCGTCGATCCGCACCTCGCCGCGGGACGGATCGTAGAACCGCGGGATCAGGTTGACCAGGGTCGTCTTCCCCGTCCCGGTCGGACCGACAATGGCGACCAGCTCCCCGACTTTGATCTCAAGGTTGATGTCTTTCAGGACCTGTCCCGACCGGTCCTCATACTGGAACGACACGCCGCGGAACTCGATCCCGCGCGTGATCGGCGGCAGGGCCCGGGCGCCGGCGGCTTCCTCCACCGACGGCTTCTGGTCCAGGATCTCGTAAATGCGGTCATTGGCGGCCAGGGCCTGCTGGGTCAGGGCGTTGACGTTGCCCAGTTTCTTGATCGGGCTGATGATGGACATGATGGACCCGAAAAACAGGACGAACACGCCGAACGACATCTGCTGGGCCATGACCTCCTTGCCGAGCCAAAGGATCAAAAGGACCCCGCAGACAGCCCCAAAAATTTCCGTGATCGGCGCGAGCCAGAGCAGGCGGCGCACCGATTTCATCTTGAGTTTATAAAAATCGTGGTTCTTGCCCCGGAAGCGGCCGCGCTCGTAATCTTCCGTGCAAAAGGCCTTGACCACCTTGATGCCGGAGATCGTTTCCAGGATGATGGAATTGATGTCCGCCATCCGTTCCTGGGACTGCTTGGACAGCTTGCGCAGGCGCCTGCCGATCAGGCTGATCGGATAGCCGATAAACGGAAACACAAAAAAGATGATCAGGGCGGCCTTGAAATACAGGGAAAACGCGATCGCGATGTACATCGCGATCATGAACGTCTGGCGGAAAAGGTCGGTCACGCCGTATGACACCGCGTTCTCGATGGCGGACACGTCGTTGGTGATCCTGGACATCAACTCCCCGGTCCGTTTCTCGCTGAAATAATCCAGGGACAGCGACTGGATCTTGGCATACAACTGCTGGCGCACGTCGCGCATCACCCTCTGGGAAACATCGTTCATCAGATACTGATAAAAATACACAAACACGTGTTTGATCAGCAAAAGGAGAAGAACCACGATCGGCGTCAGGGCGAACATCGTATCGGGGTCCATGCTGTTAAGATAATTCACCATGTCCACGACAAAAGACGGCATCTTGCCGGAGGGCAGGACGATGGGTTTTTGCGTGAAAATGCGGTCTGTCAGGGGGACGAGCAGGGACAGCTGGATGCCTTCAAAAACGCTGGAGACCAGCATGGCCAGGACCGCGCCAGAAAAGATCAGCTTGTGGCCTTTGAGAAACCTGAGGAGCTTTAAATAGTTTTTCATGGGTATGATGGACGGCGCCGGCCTGCCGGCCGCGCCAGGCAGGAAAATTGCTGTCTTGGGGATCGTATGACCCCGCGAAATGTTCGATATTAGCATATCGGTTGACTTTTGTCGAGGTCTTTGTTATAGTCGTTTGAAACGCGGCTGAAGGAAAATATTTTCCAGCGCCGTTTTCAGGCCGAAAGGCCGGAGCACGCAACTCATTGCGATCATATGGTTTAAATCCATCTTCTCGGGATACTGGAACTCCCTGGCCACCATGAAAAAGCTGAACGTCGGCATCATCGGGATCGGGCACCTGGGCGCGCGCCACCTCAAAGTTTACAGCGAGCTTGGCTCCCTGGTGAACATCGCCGGGGTCTGCGACATCAAGGCGGAGCGGACCCAGAAGCTGGCCGAACACTACAAAGTTCCCTTTTTTGAGAACTACCGCGACCTGGCCAGCCGGGTGGACGCGGTGAACATCTGCGTGCCCACCTCCCTGCACCACGAAATCGCCAAGTTTTTTCTGGCTCAGGGTGTTCCCGCCTTTGTGGAAAAGCCCATCACCACGACCGTAGAGCAGGCCGATGAACTCATCGCGCTGGCCGAACGGAAAAATCTCAAGCTCCAGGTCGGGCACGTTGAAAGGTTTAACTCCGCCTACCTGGCGATCAAACATTTCACGAAAAACCCCCTCTTCATCGAATGCCACCGGCTGAACAATTTTCCAAACCGGTCGCTGGACATCGGGGTGGTGCTGGACCTGATGATCCACGACATCGACATCGTCCTCGGCCTCAACGCCTGCGGGGTGAAAGATTTTCACGCGGTCGGCGTCAACGTGCTGACGAACCAGGAAGACATCGCGAGCGTGCGGATCCTCATGGAAAACGGCTGTGTCTGCAACCTGACCGCCAGCCGCGTCTCGGAAGAAGTCATGAGGAAAATCCGCATATTCCTCCCCGAGGCCTACATCTCCCTTGACTACGTCAAGCAGGAAGCCTTCATCTACAAAAAACACCAGCAGATGATTTTCAAACACGCCCTCCCCATCGAGAAGGAAGAGCCCCTAAAAAAAGAGCTGGAATCCTTTATCGAATGCGTGAGGGACGACAAGCCGCCGGTGGTTTCCGGCGTCGAGGGACGCCAGGCCCTGAAGGTCGCGATCGACATCTGCCAGATGATCATCAACGCGCGGCAGAAGGTCTTTGCCGAAAAATGATAACCGCCCCACCCCGGGCGCATCCCCGATAGTGACCCATCCAGCCAAACATATTTTCATCATCGCCGGAGAAGCGTCCGGCGACATCCACGCGGCGCACCTCGTCGCCGCCCTCAAGGCTCTCTCCCCGGACATCCGGGCTTCAGGGCTCGGGGGTCGGACCATGAAGGACGGCGGGGTGGAGCTCTTTGAGGACCTGACGCGTTTTGCCGTGGTGGGGTTCGTGGAAGTCCTGAAGCATTACGGCGAGTTCCGCCGGATCTTCGACGATTTCCTGCGGAAGGCCGAGAAGGTCCGGCCGGACTGCGTCATCCTGGTGGATTATCCGGGGTTCAATCTCCGGATGGCACGCGAGCTGAAAAAACGCGGGATCCCCGTCGTTTATTACATCAGCCCCCAGGTCTGGGCCTGGAAGGAAAACCGCGTGCGGCTGATGAAAGAATTCACCGATCTCATCCTTGTCCTGTTCCGGTTCGAAAAGGATTTTTACGCGAAACACGGGGTCCCCGTGGAATGGGTCGGGCATCCGCTCATCGATCAGCTTCCCCGGCCGCGCGCCGAGGTCAACCGGGCGTCGCCGGTCTTCGGCCTGCTCCCGGGCTCGCGCCACAAAGAGGTCCAGAACCTGCTCCCTCCCATGCTGAAGGCCGCGCGCCTTATCCGCGATCAGATCCCGTCGGCAAAATTCACCGTGCTCAAGGCCGGGACCATCCCTCAAAAAATGATCGAAGACCTTGTCCTTGATCTCCCTTTCAAGGTGGACATCGTCCGGGAGAACGTGCATGACGCCCTGAACCGGTGCGACGCGTGCCTGGTGGCGTCCGGTACCGCGACCCTGGAAACGGCCGTGCTCAACAAACCCATGATCGTCGTCTACCGGACGGCTGTCCTGACCTGGGTCCTGGCGCGCCTTCTCATCAAAATTCCCTGCATCGGATTGGTGAACGTCGTGGCGGGAGAAAAAATTGTTCCGGAATGCATCCAATTCCAGGCCACGGGGCCGGCCATCGCCCGCGAACTGCTGGCGCTGTGGAATGACGAGACCCGGTTTAAAACAATCAAATCACGGCTGGAAGACGTCCGGGCCTCCCTGGGCCCGCCCGGCGCGAGCGCGCGGGCCGCGCAGGCCGTCCTGAAACTTTTGTCCGGGAACGGTCAGCGGTAAGCCGGGGAGCAGTCTTCGGGGCAATTGCATTTGTTCTCAAACTGCCCGCAGGTGCCGTCGCCGCAGGGAAGGCAGACCGGCGCGGCGTAAGTCGAATTTTTCCCTTCCATGTCGCATCTTCCGTCGATAAAATCGATCCCGCAACGCCGCACCATCCCGTCGCAGCATTCGGCGTCCGGCCAGGGGTAACCCGTGTCGCCGCACATCGGAAGTTCGTCCCTCCTGCGCTCATAACAGGCCTTTCCCCCGGAGCAGTCCGGCACAAGCTCACAATACAGCGCCGGGCAGCTCCCCGCAGGAATCTGAAAGCACGCCCGGGGCTGGCACCGGGGTTCGCACTGCGGGCCAGCCTGCCCCGGGGCGCAGCGGACTTCGCAATACTCCGGGCACTTTCCGCTTTTCTTGGCCTCGTCCAGGCATTTCTGCTCGAACGTCACGGATTTCGGGGCCGCATCGGGCAGCCCCTTCCCGGGGAAGATGACCATGACCGGCAAAACAAAACATAAAAACAAACGGGGAAAAACTTTCATGCGTCACCGTCTTGGGGCTGATAGTCGCGGTTCATGAATTTTTTTCTTTTGCTGTCCATCTTATCATGCGCCTTGGGGCCGATCAAGACCTGGGCGACCTTGCGGTCGGGGATCCGGCAGCTCATCAGGCGCGTGGTCGCGAAGATCTCCATTTTATCGCCGGGATTTCCGGAGAGCTCATAAACGTCCATGAACGGCAAAAGCCGCGTCAGGATCTCTTGGTTATACGGATTAAAACATTTTGTCTTTTGGACATAGTCCCCGGCCTCGCGCCCGGCCTTGTCCAGGGCCTCCCCCCGGCTTTTGGCCTTGATCAACAGGACCCTCTCCTCCACCAGGGTCGCGTCAGGATCGTAAAACAGGTCCGGCTTTTCAGGCCGGGTCTCGACCGTCGAGCGGTACAGGGTCTTCACGGCGAACCATTTCATACGGGGCTCCGATGCTCAAATTTTCTCGACCGCAGGCGACGGCACCCAGCCGGCCTTGCCGTCCGCCCGCTCGATCTTTGTCCACGCGCCTTCGGCCCTGAGCACTTTGATCCTCTGCCCTTCCGGCACTTCAAAATGCACAGTGGCTTCTTCCCTCGGCTCAAAGCGGGCGCTGGTTTTGGCCACCGCCAGGGCGTTGTCCCTCCCTCCTCCGGCCGAAACCGCGAATCCCGCGCTGAACAGCAGGGCGAGGCAGCAAAAAAGGACCGGGAGCCCGCGGCCGCCGCCTCTCTGGAGAGACAGCAGATGGAGAACCGCCGCCAAAAACGCGAAGGCCAGGGCCAAAAGAATCATCTCCTCATCGGTTAACAAAGCCAGCGCCCCGGCGATTTTTTCCCGCCATTCCGCGCCGGTGGCGGGGATGGACGGGACGTCCAGCAGGGACAGCGCGTATTCATGATTCGCCTTCAAATCCTGATCCCGGGGGATCAATTTTCCCGCGCGTTCGTAATTCAAGACCGCTTTCCCCAGCGCGCCTTTTTTGAAATAACAGTTGGCCAGGTTGTAATAGACCGGGCCGCTTTCCAGCCCCTTGCGCACGATCTCTTCGTAATACACGGCGGCCTGGTCATAATGCCCGTCCTTGTAGGCCATGCCCGCCTTGACAAACAGCGTCAATGCCTCATCGGCCTTCCCTCCCGGCCCGGCGGCGGCAACACCCCGCAGGCCGCAGACAGAGAGGAGCAACAGCGCCAGGACCGCAAATATTCCAGGGATCTTTTTCATCGGCGAGACCTCTCAAAATAATCAATGACATCCCGGCACGCGGCCAGGCTCGATGACATTTTCGCCTGGTCCAGATCCACGGCCGCGTAGCGGACCATTTCACAATCCTGCAGGATGTTTTTGATCTTGGTTTCCACCGACTTGGAGACCGACAGATCTTCCAGGGCCCGGCCGATCGCTCCGGTCGTCATCGCCCCGGCCGCCACGCCGCATTTCTCCGAAAGATAATCCTGCAGGGTCTTGAAAAGCGCGTCATAAAAGTCCCTCTGGACCCCCTTGCGCAGCAGGCCTTCGGCGCGGGCCAGATTGTTCCGCGCTTTCCGGGGAGCGGTGAGTTTCTGGGCAAAGGCCTGATCGGTCCGCATCCGGTGCTTGAAGTGGTAGGCCGCGTCGGCGGCGACCCACCCGATGATGCCGGCCGCGGTAAGAACATAAAACCACCAGGCGTGATAAACCCGGTGGCCGACCGGGCGAAAACGCCCGGGCCGTTCCTTGATAAAGCTGATGTCCCGGCCCAGAACTTCCTTCCCCTCGGGTTCGGAGGACGGGACGGCCACCACCGGGGCACCGGACTCTGCGGCCGCAGGGCTGACCTTGACGGGAAACGGCCCGCGGGTGACGGTCTTGTACTGCCCGGTCTCCACGTCAAAATATGAAAAGGAGACCGCCGGGATTTCTTGGAGCGCGGCGTCCTTGGGGATCACGACCTGTTCCAGGACCTTCTTGCCGTCCTCCTCCCGGACCTGGGGGTCATAGACCTTGAAGTGTTCCTGGTCCTTGAACTGGGGCATCACGGCGTCCTTCAAACTCCCGTCGCCGGACACCTGGAAACGCGCGGTCAGGGGGTCGCCGACTTTCACCTCCGCCGGGTTGACCGCGGCCTCAAAATCGAAACGGCCGACGGCTCCGGAGAAATCCGCAGGCTTGCCGTCTTCCGGCACCGGCAGGACCCTAAGGCCCAGGTCCGCCGACTTCACGTTGACCGAGCGCCATTCCTGCGACAGGATCCCCTTGAAAATATCATCCTGAAAAATGCCCGGAAGATCGTCAAACAGGGACGAACTCTGCCCCGTGTCCACCAGGATCTGGCAAACCAGTTCGGCCGGACCCAGCGTCAGGCTTCCGGTCTGGCGGGGATACACGTAGGCCTTGAACTCGATGACCTCGTAGGCCTCTCCCCCCAGTTCCTGGCCGTAACGGCGGGAATCCAGCTTGGTGTCCACGTCGAATCCCTCGCGTTTGAAATCGATGTTGGACACGGGACGGACGTTCTCATTCTGCGCGATGTAAAGCTTGATGGTCAGGGGGACCTTTTCGTTCACATAGACTTCGCGTTTCGGCACGCTCAAAACCAGAAAAACTTTACCGCTCATGCCCGTTCCGACGCCGGCGGCCTGGGGAGGAACCGCTCCGCCCGGCGCGACGTTGAGCGTGATCGGATCGGTCGAGTAGCTTTTCCCGTCAACCGTGACCGTGACCGCCGGGATTTCATACTGTCCGGCCTGTTCGGGAAAAAGATGATAAATATATGAGACGGTGCTCGAATACCGGCCGTTGACGACAACAAATTTGGTCGAGGGCCCGACGAACCGGACCTTCACGCCCTTGATGTCCGGGAGCTGGATCGGCGGCATGGCCTGGACTCCGGTGAAGGTCAATGTCAGCTGGACGGTCTCGCCGGCTTCCGGCTGAAAGTTGCTCACTTCGGCCTTGAACGTGATGTCCTGCGCGAGTGCCGCAGAGGCCAGGCAAAGGGTTGCCACCCCGATCCCCGCCAGGGACCGGACCGTCCGTCGGAACGTTCTCCTCAAATTTTGATGCTCTGTGTTCATAGCAAAAATCTACCAGTCTTTGAGAACAGGAATTTTTCGTCCTTTGCCGCGGACGAAATTCAGCAGGCCGCGCGGCTCCTGGTTCTGCTGATAATGATCCACAAGCCGCTCGGCATGTTTGCGGGAATATTCTCCCCCCTGGCCTTCGTCCGGGGCGGTCATGGCCGATGTCCCCTGTTCCGGCGGGGCCTGAGCCCTCTGATAGTCTCCGGCCTGGTCCTCTCCGGATTTTTGCGAAGCCCCATAGGGCTCGGCATCCGGGGACGTTTGCTGTTCCGGCGCGCCCCGCGGCTGTTCATCCCCGGCGGCCTGCTCTTTATTTTCCTGCGGATCCTGCTGACGACCGTCGGGGTCAGATTCCTGGTCAGGGCTCTCGCCGTCATGCAGAGAATCTTCCATCTGCTCCTTGCCCTTCCCGAACGGCTGGGGATTCGATTTCGCGCTGTTCATGGCGCTGGAAAAGGGGACCTTGTCATTCTTCCCCATCCCCGGCATTTTGAGAGGATACTTCGGGAATTCCTGCTTTCGTTCCTCCTCTTTTTTCAAACGGTCCAGCTCTCTTTTCACCAGGTCATGATTGTATTTTGCGTCGGCGTCCTGCTGGTCCAAGTCCATGGCCCTCTCGTAATGGCGCAGGGAATCTTCGAGCGTCTTGATCGCAAATTTGCGGTCCTGGCCGGCTTTCATCACGCCTTCTTTATACCGGGCGTTCCCGAGATTATAGTGCGTCTTCTGGCGAAGCCCGGGATCATCGGCCAACAGCGATTTTTGCAAATGCCCGGCGGCCTTGGGATAATCCCCCAGCTTGTAATAAGCCGTGCCCAGATTAAAATTCACCAGCGGCGCATTCTCGTCCTTTCGCAGGGCCTTTTCATAACTCGCCCGGGACGACACGTATTCCCCGTTCCGGTAATACGCATTGCCCTGTTCCACATATTTTGACGTCTGGGAAGCGCCGGCTGTCTGTGCTGAGAAAAAGAGCAAAGCCGCCATCAAGAAAACGCAGGGCCTCATATGAACTTTGCCTTTCTGGGGACAAGGCATGTCTCCCAAACCAGGAGGACCAGGGCCAGGGCCAGCGGAACCTGGAACCGGTCAAAGTATTTTTTCTCCACACGGGTCTCCAGGTCACGGCGCTCCATCTTCGCCAGTTCCCGGTCATAGATCATATCCAGGCCGAACTGGGCCCCGCTGGCCCGGACATACATCCCGCCGGTGGCCAGGGCGACCTTCTGCAAAAGATCTTCGTTGAGCCGGGACTTGACGAAATTGCCGTTCTCATCTTTCAGGAATTCATGCCCGCCGACCATGTCCTGGACCCGGACCAGATCGCCCTCTTTGGTGCCGATCCCCACACAATAAACTTTGATGCCTTTCTCTTTGGCCCGCCGGGCCATGGCCAGGGGATCACCCTCCAGGTTCTCCCCATCGGTCACGATCACCACCGCCTTGTATTTGGCCGGGACGTTTTCATATTCTTTCAGGGCCTCCGACATGGCCTGGGACAGGTTGGTGCCTCCCCGGGGCACCGAGGTCACGTCCAGGTCCTCCAGGCTGAGCAAAAATCCGCCGTAATCCACGGTGAGCGGGCAGAACAAAAACGCGTCGCCGGCGAACCCGATCAGGCCGATCCTGTCGCCCTTGAGTTTTTTGATCAGGTCCTTGACCGCCAGTTTCGTCCGCTCCAGGCGGTTAGGCTTGACGTCTTCCGTCAGCATGCTTTTTGAGACGTCGATCGCCAAAAGGATGTCAATCCCCTGCCGTTTCACTTCCTGCAATTCAAAGCCCCATTGCGGCCGGGCCGCCGCGATCACGCCCAGAGCCAGGGCGCCGCAGAGCAAAAGGATCTTCCGCGTTTCCTGCGCGAGGTCCCAGCTCGCGGCCAGATGCTCGGCCAGATGCGGCTGGGCAAAACGTTGCAGAATTTTCTGCTTGCGTTTCAGCGCCCAAAAAAGGAATAGCCCCGCCAGCGCCGCCAGCCATAAGCCATGAAGAAATTCCGGTTGTTCAAAACGCATCAAGGGATCCTGAAAAATAGTGTGTTCGACAAGAAAAATTCCGCGGCCAGGGCCGCGACAGCCGCCAGCAGGAACCAGATGAACATTTCCTGGTATTCTTTATACCCCTGGATCTCCAATTTCGTTTTTTCCAGGGCGTCGATCTCCTTATAAATTTCCCGGAGTCCCTGCGTGTCCGCCGCCCGAAAATACTTTCCTCCCGTGGCGGACGCGATCCCCTTGAGGGTCGCCTCATCGATTTCCGCAACGTTCTTGAACACGTAGGTCAAATCAAATCCGTCCCGGACCGGGGTCAGGACCGACTGCTCGCTGCCCGCACCGATGGTATAGACCTTGATCCCCATGGCCTTGGCCGCCCTGGCCGCCTCTTCTGGAGGAATATCTCCGGCGTTATTGACGCCGTCGGTCAACAGGATCATGACCTTGCTCTTGGCCTGACTGTTCTTGAGCCGGGCCAGCCCCGAGGTGATCGCCGAACCGATCGCGGTCCCGTCCGGGGAGATCAGGCCGGCCTCCACGCGTTCCAGATTTCTCTTCAGCCAGCCGTAATCCGTGGTCAGGGGACTGACGGTGTAAGCCACACCGGCAAAGGCCACCAGCCCGATCTGGTCGTTCTTGCGGCCCTCGACAAACTCCTTCGCCACCTGCTTGGCCACGAAAAGCCGGCTGCGAGACGAACCGCCGAGCTGAAAATCCTGCGCCCGCATACTGCCCGACGCATCGAGCAGAAGGACAATGTCGATCCCCTCCGCCTTGAACTCGGTTTCCTGCAGAACGCCGCGGGGCCCGGCCAGGGCGAGCACCGCGATCGCGACAGCCAGCAGGCGAAGGGCCAGAGGGATTCCCCGGAATCGCGTCTTCCACGTGCGCCCCAGCGAACCGAGCAGATCCCTTGACGGGAAACGGATGCCGGGAATTCTTTGCCCCGACCGGAACAGAACAATGAACACCAGCAGAAACGGGATCAGGATCGTTATCCAGGGGTCTTTGAAAATCATTTTACGAAATGTTCCTTGGGATTCACGCGCGTCTCCTCCACCAGCCGTTTCGCCGAATCAAAACTCGCCTCCATCTCCTCGGGATTGGAACCGTACTTGGCGAACTTGACCTTGTCGCACCGGCCCAGAAAATCCCTGAGAAGACCCTTGTGGTCCGCCGAAAGGGACCCGGACTCACCCAGCCGGCTGAGAAATTCCTGGGTCGTCATTTCCGGGGCGTGGATCTGAAAACGCTCTTCAACGTAACGGCGGACAATGTCGGACAACCGGGTGTAATAATCTTTCGCCAAGCCCTGGGACGGCAGATTGTCCTGGCGGAGACGCCCCAGCCGCTCCAACGCCGCGTCCCAGGCCGCGACGCGGGGCGCCTGACGCTGGCTTGCCTTCCGGATCCAGTCTACAAAAAACATTGCCAGGGGAGCGGCGATGAGGGTAAACAGAATAAAATACATCAACATCATCCAGAAATAACTGTGCGGAACATCCACAGGCGCCTTGACGTCGCGGATATCCTCCACAATGGCATTGGACGAGGCCCAGACAGCCGATATGTCCACAAGGATCCTCATGACGCGTGCCTCAGCCGGCGGCGGCGTTTCAGAAAGAATTTGACCATCTCATTGAGGTAAGGAGCATCCGTGGTCAACTCGATGTGGTCGACCCCGACAGATGCAAAAAGCCGGTTTCTCCGTTGGAGACGTGACGAGGCCTCCTGGCGGTAAATTTCCCGCACCCGCTTCTCCGAGGTATCCACCACCGCCTGCTCTCCGGTCTCCGCGTCTTCGATCGTGATCAGCCCGCAATCCGGGAGGTCTTTTTCCCGGGGGTCGGTCAGAGTCACCGCGATGACATCGTGCCTCCGGTCAGCGATGGACAGGGCCGTCCGCAGGGATGTCGTATCCACAGAGGCCGTGACAAGTTCACTCTTGGGGGCCGGCGGTTCCAGGAAATCGGAGATGACAAAAACGACACAACGGCGGGTGGTGACCTTGCTCAAGAATTCCAGCGCCTCGGTGATGTCGGTCCCCGGACGCCGGGGCTGGAAATACAGGACTTCCCGCACGACGCGCAGGACATTCTTGAGCCCTTTCCGGGCCGGGAGGTATTTTTCCACGCGGTCGGTGAAGATCACCAATCCGACCTTGTCGTTGTTGCGGATCGCGCTGAAGGCCAGCAGGGACGCGATCTCGGCGGCGAGCCGGCTTTTGAGCTGGTTGACGGTGGCGAACTGGCAGGACGCCGAGGCATCGACGAGGATCATCACGCTGAGCTCCCGCTCCTCGACGTATTTCTTGATGTGCGGGCGGCCGGTCCGGGCGGTGACGTTCCAGTCGATGGAACGGATGTCGTCCCCGGGCTGGTACTCCCTCACCTCGTCGAATTCCATGCCGCGGCCCTTGAACACACTGTGATACTGGCCGGCAAAAACGTCCGTCACCATGCGTGACGTGGTGATCTGGATCCTGCGGACTTTCTGGAAAACGTCTTTGGGAATCATAGGCAGCGCATGGCGGGAAGCGTTTAGCGTAGAGCGTAAAATTTTTCCCTATCCGCTATTCGCTAAACGCTGTCCGCTCCTAAGGCACTTCCACTTCGTCAAAAATTCTCTGAACAATGTCTTCGGAGGTCTTTTCCTCGGCTTCGGCCTCGTAGCTGACGATGACGCGGTGGCGCAGGACGTCCATGCCGATGGATTTCACGTCCTGGGGCGTCACATAGCCGCGGCCCTGCAGGAACGCATAGGCCTTGGAGGCCAGGGCCAGGTTGATAGTGGCGCGGGGGGATGCGCCATACTGGATCAGGCCCTTGAGATCGGCCAGGTCATAATCCTCCGGATGGCGTGTGGATTCCACAATATCCACGATGTATTTCTCGATCTTTTCATCCATATAAATCTCGTCCACGACCTGACGGGCGCGCAGGATATCCTGCGGAGACACCACAGGCTGGACATGAAAATCCGTTCGGGTGAAGGACATCCTTTGAAGGATCTTGAGCTCTTCGTCTTTGGTCGGGTACGTGATTTTGAGCTTGAGCATGAACCGGTCGACCTGGGCCTCGGGCAGAGGATACGTTCCCTCCTGCTCGATCGGGTTCTGGGTGGCCAAAACCAGAAACGGCTCTTCCAGTTTCAAAGTCTCCTCGCCGATCGTGACCTGCCGCTCCTGCATGGCTTCCAGAAGAGCGCTCTGCACCTTGGCGGGAGCGCGGTTGATCTCGTCCGCGAGAATGATGTTGGCGAAGATCGGGCCTTTTTTGATGTTGAACGACCCGCTGCGCTGGTCGAAGATCAGCGTGCCGGTCAGATCCGCGGGGAGAAGGTCCGGAGTGAACTGCAAACGGTGGAATTTGGTCTGAATGGTGGACGAAAGGGTCTTCACCGCCGTGGTCTTGGCCAGCCCCGGCACGCCTTCGATCAGGATGTGCCCGTTGGCCAGCAGCCCGACGAGCAGCCGCTCCAGCAGATACTTCTGCCCGATGATGACCTTCTCGGTCTCAAGCTGGATGGCCTCGCAGAAACGGCTTTCGCGTTTGACCTTCTCGTTGATCGCCTCGATATTGATCTCCGTCATAGCGCGTCTCCCTCCGTTAAACTTCCCCCTCGATCATCCCAGAATTATCCCGACTGAAATCTTGATCCTATTCAAGAAAAGCTGAGGACTCCTTCGACTCCCGGAAGTCCCTGCTTGAAAAAATATTTTATTCAACAAGCCGCAGTTGTCAAGAGGATGCTTATCCCAGGTCCGCCTCGATCCTCTCCACCAGCCGGTTGCGGATGTCCAGGGCGTGCGGGGACGGGACCTCCGGGCCCTTGATGACCACGGGCTGATTGTTTTGCGGATAATAAATCCGGATTTCACGGATCCGGCCGGCCCCGGCGCCGTACGTGTCAAGCCGTTTGGGATTGCGGTAAATCACGGGGATCGATCCCAGGAACATAAAGGCGAATCCGTCCTTGGGAACGGTCATCCGGCGGGGCTTCCCTTCGGCGCCGGCGAACGTGACGTCGTCGACTTTTTTCGTGAACAGCCATCCCGGCAGCGTCGGTTCCAGTCGGAACACAATCTGGTTCTGGCCGTCCGTCCGGAAGGGCCGGCGGCCCACGTTCATCCACAGCCACATGTGCGTGAACTCCGCCGTGCTTCCGGACAACCGCGCCACGAACCCCTGGCCGTGCAGGGCGGCGTCCTCATGCGCGCTGCTGACGATAAAGGATGAATTTTCCAGAGTGCTGCGGCCGTAGGTCTTCGGCTTGAGGAACGGGACCAGGACGTCTCGGAACGTGGTGTAAAACTCTTCCGGAAGACCGGCCCGCAACAGTTCCAGCAGATATTTGTACTCCATGTGGAGCCAGATGGATTCGTTCTCCAGCCATCCCGGCGGAAAAATGCTGGCCCGGCCGATGTCCTCCGTGACGTCGGCGAGGCCGGCGTTGACCTTGTACATCTTCAATTTTGTGTCGAACAATTCGCTCTTGCGAAGGGTCTGATAGAGCCGCCGGGCCTGATCCGGGGACGGGACCACGCGCAGGGCATGGACAAACCCCTCCAGGAACAGCGGCAGGTCATGGCGCTTGAAACGCAGCGGCCGCACATAGGGGCAGTCGTGGTGCCATTTGTCCAGCGTCTCGTGTTCCAGGACCTCATAATAAAAATAGGTCGGGAAAAGACCTCGGCGGTCTTTGACGGATTCCAGCCCGCGGTCAATCTTCTGTATGATCAAATTCAGGAACTGAACGATCTCCCACGCCGCCAGATGATTTTCGTTGCCGGAGATCCCCTGCCGGACCTGGGCGCGGTACTGCTCCTTGGCGGTATTGGCCTTGTTCCAGTACGTCAACGGGTCCGGCTCCCCGAGGATGTTCTTGAGTTCGTGAATGAACGCGGCCAATTCGGCGTAAACATGGACAGTGGCGTCGTCCTTGATCCCCAGGCCCTTGAGCGCGTCGAGGATGAACAGGCACAGACGTTTGAGCTCAAACGTTTCACACAAAGACGAGCCCAGCAATCCCGGCAGCCCGTTGAGGGCGTCATACCAACTCGGTTTGTCCGCCTCCATCTCGATCCCGATCCCGCCCGGGTCAAGGGTCGCCGCCTTGTTCGCCGCGAGGCACAGGAGCTTGGCCATCAGGGTCGTCTGATAAACCTCCCCCTGCCCGTTCTGGGTACGGAGCTTGTTCCCGGTCTCATGGACCCGGATCTCCTCTTTGGAACCGTGCTTGACGGAATGATACTGGCGCACGCCGTTCTTGGTAAGGAGGTAACGCTGGTCCCGGGGCAGGACATAATGCGAATTGTGGTAAAAGCCGAAAACTTTTCTCTCCAGCAGCAACCGGCGCAGTCGTTCGGGATAGACGGCCAGGTAGCTTTCGATCAAATCCAGGTTGTAGGCCCAGTGGTCGACCCAGAACCCCTCGCCGTGGTCTGCTTTCTCCTGTTTGTGGCAAATCTCCAGAACGCGGGACAAAAACTCGACCGGTGAGACTTTCAACGAGAGGCCCGAATGCGCCACCTGGTGCAGGAGCTCTCCCGGCTGGAGCCCATCCTTCAACCGCTCGGCGAACGGCCGGACATCCCCGGAGAGGCAGGACCGCAGAACGCCTTCCATCCGGTCCGCATCCTGGCAGGAAAATGACAGCCCTTTCACAATCAGAGGATTGTATCCGTCGGCCTGGACGAGGCTCAAAAAATTCACGATGTTGGCGTCATTCACATCCGGGTTGAACCACACGTCGTTGCGCCGGTTCTGGTTGACGTCGCGGTAATTGCCGTTGCCCTGGGAAAACCACGTCGGGGCCAGGACAAAACTGTTGTAATCGCGCTCCAGGTCGCCGTGCTTGCGGCTGAAAATGTTGAGCGTCACGGTCCCCTCACCCGTTTTGAGCGAAACCGGCAGGCCCCCGCGAAGGACGTTATCGAGGAATGTCTGCCCGCAGTAAAGGCTGTATTCCGGCGAAGAGCTGACCGTCAGGGCGAACTGCTTGCAACGGTCGATCTCGGCCTGGTTTTCCCGGGCCTTGCGGTCCAGGTAATCCGGCTGGGTGATCTGGCGCAATATCTTCGCGAAGTGATCCCTGCTCTGCGCGTGCCCGATCACGCTGGCGAACCGGACCTGCCCACCCTTGCCGGGGAGCCGCCCTTTCAGGAAGGTCATCGCCGACGGCATGCGGTTGCTGGTCTGCTGGCGGGCCGGGACACGGAAGGACCCCGCGGACAGAAAGGCCTGCGGCGCAACATAATCCGTGGCCTGACCGAAGACGCAGGCGTTCTCGACGATCATGTCCAGCAGGCGGGGTCTGGCCTTCTCCGTCTGGAAACTCACGTAAAAATTCCCCTCCCGGATATGCTTCACGGCCGGAGTGTCCGCGACCTCGACCTTCAGGTGATAAAACGGGGTTTTCTCCTTCACCAGATAAACCTTGACCCAAGCCTCGACAGTCCGGCACATGTTCTTCGCGACCCATTCGGAAATGCCGTACGGCATGAACACCGGCAGCCCGTCCACGAGCTCGAACTCACAGGGCACGCGTCCGTTGTTCGTGACGGTCACCCGGCGCGCCAGGGCCGGGAAAGACTCGCCGGGAACGGTAAAATAATTCACGCGCACGGCCACCCCGGTCTGCGGATGCGTATCTTCGATCGTCAGGTCGTGGGCGGTCATGGACAAAATCTGGCGGCCGGGGCCGGCATTTTGAAACGGCTCCCAATAAATTTGTTTCCTGCCGCTCTTGATCTTCAAAAACGTGCGGAACCCCTGCAGGGAGGTCAGCCGGTAGGCCTTGTTAGCCGGCTGGAACTCCAGCAGAGATTTGTCCTTGCCTTCGATGCCGAAGCTGGAAACGCACTGCCCGCGGTTGACGTAAAACACCCACATCGGGATGCCCCACGCGCCGGCGACACCAGGGAAAAAATTACTGAAAGGCTTGCTCTGGTTGTAATCCTCGATGACAAAACACCCGTTGCCATCCAGATGACAGGAAACTGCGGATTTGGAAGACGGAGACGTTTTCATGGATGCCTCTCTTCTGCTGCGGATCTCGCGCCAGCCGTCAATACGGCTGCTTCAATTTACGAAAAAGATTATAATGCCCGGACAACTTCATCCAAAGGACCACATTTGAAACGTCCTTGTCGCTGAAACGGATGCGATTGATCTCATAAATGTCCCTGTCGAACCGGTCCTTGCCGCGGTTGGTGGTCGCGGCCGCCAGATAACCGCTGTCCCGCATATACGCCTTGATGTCGTCGGTAAACCCGCCGACCGGGTACGCGAAAATCCGGACCGGCATTTTGAGCCGGGTTTCCAGGATCCGCTTGCTCTGCCGCACCTCGTATTCCAGCTCCTTGGCCGAGAGCCCGGGCAGGTAGGCCTGGGTCATGCCGTGGCTGCCGAAATCAAAGCCGGCCTTCCGGAGATGGACAAGTTCGGACCACCGCATGAAACCGTCCCGGAACGTCATGTTGGGGGAAACAAAAAAAATCGCCGGGAACCCGAACTCCTGGAGCACAGGCATGGCATTTTTATAGTTGTCAATGTATCCGTCGTCAAACGACAGGACAACGGTTTTGGGCGGGAATGTCTTCCCGGCCTTGACCCCGTTGACCAGATCTTCCATCCGGATGACCTTATATCCGTTCTGTTTTAAATAGGCCATCTGCCTGCGGAAATTCTCCGGAGAAACATAGTCGGCCGCCGGCGGGTGGGAAACCGCCACGTGATGGTACATCATGACCGGGACCGTATACGTCCCGGACAGAGTGATGGATGCCGCGGCCACGAGAACAAAGAGGCCGCAGGCGGCAAACAGTAACGCTCTGGGAAATCGCATGGTGGCAGAAAAATGGTAATTACGCGGCCAGGGCTTTTTTCACGAGCTCGCTGACGGATTTGGTGTCGGCGCGGCCGGCCAGTTTGGCGATCACGGCCTGCATGACCTTTCCCATGTCCTTCATTCCGGTCGCGTTCAATTCTTTGACGGTTTCGGAAATGGCGGCCCGGATCTGCTCCTCGCCCATTTCCTGGGGCAAATAGGACTTCAGGATATCCAATTCTTTCGCTTCCTTGTCCGCCAGATCGGCCCGCCCGCCCTGCTGATACTGCTCGATCGAATCCTGCCGCTGTTTCGCCTGTTTTTTGATCACCGCGATAACGTCCGGATCCGCGAGCTTGTCGGCCTTCTTTTCGATCATCAGGTATTTGAGCTGGGCGCGAAGGAAGCTTAAGGTGGACTTGCGCACCGCGTCGCCGTCCTTCATGGCCTGCAGGAAGTCTTTGTTGATTTTCTCTTCAAGCATGGTCCCTCCTCTTATAAATATCAATTAGGAAACATCTTAATCGTTTTATTTCTTGATTGCAATCCTTTTATGATTTCGATCCGGGACTTTTTCACGCCGAAATGTTCGGCCAGGACCTCCACCAAGGCCGCGTTCGCCCGGCCATCCAGAGCGGGGGCCGAAAGGTAAACCTTATACCTCCCCTCCTCCTGCCGGACAAGGTTCCTGCGGGCATTGGGCACGACCTTGACTTCAAACGTCTGGGAGGGAGAGGGTTGAGTGCTCATGGCAGGACCATGTCCGTGGCATTGGTTTTCAGCCATTGCCGGCGCTCCCGGAAATCCGGCAGGACACGGCCGACACAGGACCAAAAACGCCTGGAATGGTTGGGGACTTTCAGGTGGCAGAGCTCATGGACGACAACATAGTCGATGACGTCCATCGGGGCGAGGATGAGCAGCCAGTTGAGATTGATGGATTTCGCCCGGTGATGGCAGCTCCCCCAAAGGCGCTTTTGCGTGCGGACCGTGATCTTCAAAGGCTCAAGCCCCATGATCCGGGCATAGTGAAAGATCCGCCCGCCCAGGACCTCCAGGGCCTGGGCCCGATACCATTTGACGAGCGCATCCTTGATCTGCCGGGAAATTTTCTCCGGCGCCGTGCCGTCCGGGAGAAACGCCGTCCAACCCGATTCGTCGAAGGCGATCCGGGCCGTCTTGAGCCCGTTCCAGGAGACCGCAAGGCGGTACGGGCGGCCCAAGAAAAGAAATTCCGATCCGTCTTCGTATTTTTTTGCCGCGAGAATGTCCCTGCGCTCTTGAACTTCCCCGAGTTTACGGAAGACCCAGGCCGCCTTCTGCCGCAAAAACCGCTCAATTTCCTTTTGAGGAAGAAGCCGCGGCGCGCAGACCCGGACGGTCAACGAGTCCCGGATACTGATCTGCAGCGATCGGCGCCTGGAACGAACCATCTCGTAATGAAGAAGCCCGCAGGACGTTGTCAGTTCAGCGGGCCCGGAAGACAAAATAATTTTGGGGTTGGCCATCGTCATACGTCTCTAAAAAATCCAACAAACAGACGTATTGTATACCATGCACGAAGGGAATTCAGCAAAAATCCGGAAGATTTGCTGACAGACGGCAGGACATGATCAGTCTCGCCGGGGCATGGCCCCGGTTATTTAACGAACGTGACGTCGACCTTGATATCTTTGGACCGGTCGGCCGTCCGGGGATTCACCGGCAGGGCCTCGCCGTTTTTGACCAGAAAGCCGTTATTGCCCAGGAGAGATTCCAGCTTGTCTT
Organism: Candidatus Omnitrophota bacterium; assembly: GCA_030688425.1. NCBI lineage: Bacteria > Pseudomonadati > Candidatus Omnitrophota > Candidatus Omnitrophota bacterium. The sequence goes on from JAUYIB010000012.1 coordinate 61,077, forward strand.
TTTCCTTCTGGGCAAGGACGCGTTCCAGGGCGGTGTTATGCTTGATCTCACCGATCCGGACCTTGACGTTATGGATCTTTTGGCGAAATTTGGCAATGATATCGCGGCCCTCGCCGACAGAATTGAAATCTCCGTTTTCCTTCTTCATCAGGCTGATGTCAGCCAAAATTTGGGCGTTTTCCGCCTTCAAATCCGCGATCGATTTCTGCAGCTGGGAAAATTCTCCGGCCAGCTCCACCTGCTGATTCAAGCGCTTGTTCTCCTCCTGGACCCGGGCCAGAAGCTGTTCCGTCTGCGTGAGGTTCTTCCGGATAGACGTTAATTCCTTGATATAAGACTGCGTGACCGCTGTTTGGTCGTCCAGTATCCCCATCAGTATCCGGTTGGAAGATTCCATGCTCTCGTAGTTCATCCGGTAAAGCTCAAAAGACCAGATGACCAGGCCCAAAAGGACTACCAATGAAAAAATCCTGAAAAAAGGTACTTTCCTGCCTGGTTTCTTTTCCGTGTCCATTTTTCTTTCTCCCTCTGCGTTCGTTTCCGCCATATTTCACACGTCCTTGTCCCTCTGACAATCGCGCTTTTCCTGAGCAATTCAGTAAATAAAAAATACAGCCGTGATAGCTGTATGGATGACTCGAAAGATGAAAAAAGTATAGCTCAAAAGAGGGGTTTAGGCAAGAAAATTTCCAGCCCTCCCTCCTTTTCCCAAGGCCCGAAAAAAACTCGGTGAAGCACCCAAACCCTTACAACGCCTACTCTTGAATTTCAGCGCTATCTTTCAAAACCGCTTCCAGTTCGCCCTTCAGCGCTTCACTCCCCGGTTCGGACAAGACTTTCTGGATGATCTCCTTAACCAGGGGGTGTTGCTGGGCATTGGACGCCAGCGACCAGCGGGCCGCGCTGTGCGTCAGGGCCCTGGCGACATCCTCATCCGAAAGCTTGGCGTCCTTGTCGGGCCACTGGTGATCCAGAGCGCTGATGATTTTGCGGACCGGGGCCTCAGACCCCGAGGCGAGGAATTCTCCCCAGAGATAATCCAGAAAAAACGGCGACGACGGATCCGGCGACTGGAAATCCAGCGTCTGCGCGATGATCTGCGCCACAAGGGTCTTGGAAACCCCTGACTGCCGGGCTTCCAGGTCCTGAAGCTTTTTCAACAAATCCGGGTTGTCGCGGGCCGCCGTTGCGATAAAATGCGCGAATGGCTGAAAATGGATGGGATCGTTCGCGGCCTCATCCTGCGCCAGGATCACATTCAGGACCTTGACCAGCTTGTCGGGCTGGAAATCCCGGTAATAATACGTCACGACATCCGCCATCTCCTGGGACGTCAACCCTTCCCTCGCCAAGGCGGATTCCAACGTTTCCTGGGCCGGAGAATTTCCGGCGGCGGACAAAAAAAGCCCTCCGGCAACACAGGCCAGCATGACCCACCTCAACATTCTCATATGTCCCTCCTGACAGGTTAAAACCCTTAAATAATCTCCAAAATGAATGCGGCATGGACATACAGCCCCGGGGTTGTCCGGAACTCCCGGATGTCCTTGAGTTTAACCGCCGGGATCGCGCCCAGTAAGGATTTCATCTGCTCCACGGTCCGGAAACATGCGCCCCGGTCCAGACTGTAAAAAAACGCGCTCAGCCGGCTCTGCCCCGGGACAATGACCGGGTCGCTGAGGACGATGTGCTTTCTCCCGACCCGGACCATCTCCCGGACGGCCGGGGCGATCTGCTCGTCCAGAAGATGATGAGACGCGTCCACCATCATGACCATGTCAAAGGTTTTCTCCCCGAACGGCAGGCGCAGGGCATCGGCAATGACGAACGCCGCTTCCCGGTATTTTCCGGACGCGAAACTGACGCGCGGCGCACTGTTGTCGATCCCGGCGTACAAGCCCCGCTGGAGGATCGCCCCTTCTCCCAAGCCGCAGCCGACATCGAGCAGACTCTCATACGGATACGGGCTCAAGGCGCGGCACAGCCCTTCCACCCTCCCGCCGTCCAGCAGGTCGCGCTGCCACTGCGAAATATAGGGATTTTCCAAAATCCCGCCAAAGCGCATTTTCCGGTCGGCGATGCGTTCCGTCATGGCGCCCTCTCCGGTTTCGGCAGATTCTGCTCTGATAGACTTTTCATCCGCAGGGCCTTGTTGAACCAATACATCGCCTCAATGGAACGCCCTCCCGCAAAAATCCACGCTTTTTTGTTCCCGTACTGAAGCTCTTCCAGGATGACGTCCTGTTCATGGATGGGAAAGGAAAATCCGACGTTCGGCTGCGGGAACTTGAGCCCGACAAACACCGCCCTTCCCCCGTCCATATTGGCCAGACCTGAATAATTCTCGATCCCTCCATAATAACAGTTAAAACCATAAATCACGACGCGCAATTTTTTTTGCACATACCCCAATTCCGGCATGCCGAGGATCTGGGCTGTGATGAACGGAGCGCCGATCTTGAGCGCCTGGTACTTCTCCTCCATGCGCCTGGCCAGCATCTGGTTGACCCTCAGATCGCTGCGGTATTCCAGGCATTTTTCAAGCAGCACGTGGTCATTCTCCAGCATCGAATGATAAAAGGCCCCGTAGGCCGAGTAAAAAGAAATCCCGACGGCAACGATGAGCCCCGCCAGCACCACCTTCCTGGGGCGGACAACAAGCCGAAGGACATAGATCAGGCAAAAACCGTAAAACGGGGACAACAGCAACCAATACCTCGGCGAAACCGCGAAAAAATTCAAAAACAGCATGAACCACATCCCGGCCAGGACAAAAAACGCCGACGGGACGAACAGCTCTCCCATGAAGACCCGGCTCCGCTCCCCGCTGTTCCCCGGAGTGCGCGCCAATTTTACGGCGGCGTAAACACAAAACACCAGGGCCGAGAACGAATACAGGAAGACCGGCGATGTCTTGTTCAGAGAAACCCAGCCGATCAGCGGGGTCAACATCCCGAAACTGACATGCTGATCTTTCAGGAGATATTTCAGCCACACGTTAAAGCCGGCCATCCCCATGAGGACCACCGCCCAAATAAAAAGCGCGGGGCGGAAGCGGTGCGGCCGCACAAACACGAACAGGGTCCCATAAATGACCACCAGCGCGGCGCAGGCGAAGACGGCCGTCCCCTTCACAAAGACGGCGATCACGGCCATGGCCGCGGCCCAGGAAAACCGCCGGAGGGACAGCGCGTGCGTGGCCAGCATCACAAACAGCAGGCACGGCATTTCCATGTTGATCGCTTCGGCCTGGGCCTGGAACAACGGGTGCCCCAGGAGAATCAGCGGCGCCAAGGCGGCTGTTTCCCGGTCAAAAACCTTCCGCAAAAGTTCGCGGGAAAGGGCGACGATGCCCGCCGCCATGGCAAAAACCAGGCCGTGGCCAACGGCCAAAAAAACCTTGACCGACGGGATCCCGGACATGAGGACGGCGAGAAAGGTCGGGTAAATCGAAAACATGTAAACCTTGGCCCCGCCCTGCGCGTATCCCGGCTGCTGAAAAAGCCCGGCATAATTAAATCCGTTCTGTTTCAGCCAGATCGCTTCGGCAAAGGGCCCTCCCACGGCATCGCCGTAAGGCGGAAAACCAAGGACATCCCATTTGGTCGCGATCAAAAAAAGCCACACCGCCGCAAAAAAACGCCAGAATCCCGCATCTCTCAAAAAAATCCAGACGAACAGCAAGAATGCCATTCCCGACGCCGCCTGGCTGGCAGGCCCCCACAAAACCTCTTCCCCCCGCCCGAGATAAAATTCCAATTTCTGCGGCTGAATCTCCCCCAGAAGGCGGTTGAGCAGATCCGTATGGCCCAGGCGGTATTGCTGTTCAATCCAGACCGGACCGTAAAATTTCAAAAAAACAAATATCCCCGCCAAAAACGCGATCAGAAGAACCGGGATGAGCTTGGAGGCCATCGGACGGCCCCGGGCGTGGTCTGTGGGCAGGGCTTCAGACATGATCGTACCACCCGCAGAACCCCAGGGCGCTGATGGTCTTGGCGTCCCGGATCAGGCCGCGCGCCAGCAGGCGCCGCACGTCGGCCCGCGTCGCGGGATGGACCCGGATGATTTCATCCGGGTCCTGGACGCCCTGACAGGGAAAAAGCCTTTCTGCTCTGTAGATGACAATGATTTCGTTGGAATACGCCGGCAAAGGATAAATCATGCCGATGCGCCGGATAGCGCGGGCGGCAAAACCGGTTTCCTCGATCAGTTCCCGGCGGGCGCAGGACGCCGGCGACTCCCCCGCCTCCAGCGTTCCGGCCGGAAATTCATAAAGATATTTCTTGATCACCGGCCGGTACTGCCGGATGAGAAGGACCTGGTCCCGCCGTGCGAACGGAACAATGCACACGGCGCCGGGGTGATCGATCATATCCAGCGGCATCCAGCGTCCGTTGGGCAGAAACTGTTCCTTGGTCAAGAGGGAAATCGGCTTCCCGCGGAACCGGTGGCGGCAGCGAATTTTGCGTTCCCGAGCACGGGAGGATTGGGTGGTTTTCATGAAACAACAGACAAGGCCACGAGACCTCTATTGAAAAATCGAGTCCAGAATACTTTCAATGGCTTTTTCTTCCGGCGGCTTCTCCGCCTGCCCCGGCTGCGCCGGGCTGCCGTCCGCAGGGGCATCCCCGGAGCCCAGGACATCGCCGATGAGTTTCTTGATTTCCTCTTTGCCCCTGGCTTTGATCATTCTCTTGCCGACGGCTTCCAGGTCAGGATAAATTTTCAAACTTGACACAGGCCCTTCATAGCCCGACAAAGGGATCCTCATCGTCCCGTCCTCTTCGACCAACCCCTGAAATTCCGGCGCCCGGGACAGAACGGATTGCGCGACGTCTTTGGCCAGAAAAAGATCGGAATCCAGCTTGACCCGGGCTTTGACGTCCATCGAGCCGCTGGACAGGAGGGAAAACGCCGTGGTGACGAACTCGGCGCGATTGATCGACAAAATTTCTTCTTTGAAATCCAGGACCACCTGAATCGTCTGAAACACCGTGTCGCTGCGGCTCAATTCCTCCCGGGTCCCTTCCGGGACCGCCGCCTTGACAATTGCCGACAAATCAGGGACAAAAGATATTTTTCCAAAAACAAAATCCAAAAGGTTGAACTTGCTCAAGGTCCCCCCCGACACCTGCATTTCCCCGGCCCCACACAAACCGGCGAGAAAAGCGTCACCCTGGAACCCCTGGCCTTCCGCCCGCCAGTGACCGGCCAGGTCCCCGGTGAAACGGGTTTCGGGGCCGAGCTCCGGCAACGGCTGGGCCAAATGGATTTTTTCCGCGGTCATGTCAAAATAAAATCTCTGCTGCTGGAGGTAGTCCTCGATCTTGCCCTTCCCCTTGACTGCGCCTCCGCCGAGGACCAGCGAAATTTCCGGGAAATTCAGATCTTTTTCCGACATCTCCAGCGAGACCCTCCCGTCCTCAACCGAGACCGGCGCCTGCGGCATCCTGACCCCTAAGCCGGAAATATCCCCTTTGAGGGACAGCACGTGCAGACCGGCCGGGCCGGCGATCATCTGGCTGACCAGGGCCTGCAGCGAGCCCCGGAACTCGACGGAGACGGGAACGGCTTTCAACGACGGTATCCCTTCCGTGATCTTTTCCCAGGATATCTGCGCCAGATCGGCGGAAACCTTAACGTCGTCCAGCCGGCACTGACCGGTCTTGGGATCCAGCTGCATCTGTCCGGAAAAATTGACCTGTGGGGAATCACTAAAAACGGAAAATCCGCCCTGAAACGGGAACGCCCGGCTCAGGGACAGCCCCTCCATCTTGAGCCGGAAGTCCTGAACGGCAACACGGACGGGCGGGGTCTGCCCAAGGTCTGAAAAAGAAAATTCGCCGTCAGACACCTGGATGGTCTTGACCAGAAGTTTCGGGAACGGCGGGGTTTGCTTCGAGGTTTTCCCGGGGCTGGACGACGGCTGTCCGGATTTTGGGGATTCCGGCCCGGGAGCGTTCAACCGCGCCAGAAGGTCTGACACATTAAGTGCCCCCGCCTTGTTCTTGACCAGATTGAGCAGGGGCGAGGCCACCAGGACCTGGGAAACGACCACCTCCCGCCGGGAAAGAAAGGCCATCCCGTCCACAACGCACAGGATTTCCTTCACGGCGAACAGCGGTCCGCTGGAAAAATCCGGGAGGTCCTGCACACGGATGCCCCCGGCCTCCAGCGTCAAACCGCGGAACAGGGACAACGACAGGTTCAGCCGGTCGATATCCACCCGGGTCCCGAGGCGTGAAGACAGGTCAGCGACCAGTTGTGTCCGGAACCGTTCGGCGTCAAACGTTTTGACAAAAATCACGGCCGTGATGACGGCCGCGGCCACAAGCGCCAAAAACGCAAAACATATCCATCGAATTTTTTTCATTAAAAGGGCCCGCTCATTTCAGGCCTTTCCAAAAAGGCCGTACGCATTATAGCCCATGGGCAGAAATGATTTCAATTTTTTTTGGAAATTCCGCCCGAGAGAAGGAGCAAAACGGCGTGAACGAAGACGATGAGGTTAATGACCGCTGTCCGCGGCATGGTCCCTCAGCCGCCGGTATTGTTCCTGCGCGGAACGGTGTAAATTATTTTCCTGAGACCTGTCATTGATTTTTTGAACGCGGGATTTTCCCATCCGGTCCTGAACCGCTCCGGAAGCCGTCCCGGGGACAGCGGCCTGCAAAGACGGCCGCGGCGGCGGTGTCCGCGCTGAGGACGCACCCGCGGCCTCTCCTCCGGCCGCCGATGCCGGCGGGGCGATGTCAGGGGCAACGCCCTGAAGGATTTTGTCTAAGGCCTGTGACGTGTTGTCCATGGGCCCACGGGTCACCCCCTGGATCTCGTCCGTCAATTCCTGCAGTTCCTGGAGCAGGGAAGCCCTCTGCTGAAACCCCTGAAGATACTCCTTCCGGAAAACGTTCAACCGTTCCCAAGAACTTTCCGCATCCAAATCCAATTCCCTGACCTGACGGCTGGCCGCGGACTGATTGTCCCGGAGTCTCTTGACCGCCAGCTCGAGATTATCCAGCAGCATGCCCTGTTCGCGGACCAGATCCTGATAGCGCTGCATCAAAACGCGCAGATCCGCGTCCGACCGGCTGACCAGCTGCTCGGCCACCTGCTTGAGCTCGCCTTCCATGCTCTCATCATTGGTCTCCAGCTCTCCGAGCGTGGCGTCAAAATGCCGGATAAACGCCTGCCATTCGGCATCGGCGCCGCGGCTCGAAGACTCCACCCCGTCAGAGCGCCTGCGTTCCTGTACCAGCGCCCGGTCCTGGAATGATTTCAGATCCTCCCGCACCAGCCCGAATTGATGCTCCAGGCACGGATCGAACTCCTGGCAATCCTCCAGGGCGCCCGGGATGTCCGATGTTAACGCCCCGATCTTTTCCAGCCGGTCCCCCAGCTGAGGAATATTCTGTTCCGGGTCCGGCAGAATCCCGGTGAGAAAAGACACCAGGTCTTCCTTCGCCTGAAGATAGGCTTGCTCCCGAAGCGCCGGATCGGGATTACGGTGCGCGGCGGACAGGTCCCCGGCGATGGCGTCCAATTCCGGGAACCGCTCCAAAAACGCGAGGCGTTCCTCATCGACCGCCTGGCGGAACGCCCGGGCGGCCTTGACGATATCGTCGTGAGTGATCTTCAGATTATCCAGCAATTCCCGGCGGTGAGAAATCAAGTCGGCCCTTTGATCCTGAATCTCATGATGCCTCGTTGACAAACGGCTGAGGGCCTGGCTGGAGTCGGACAGGAACGTCTGCCGGGTTTGATCGGCCCGTTCCCGCGGAGCGAATTTGCCAAGTCCGGCAAAGTCCATAAGCCGGCTGACGGGCCCCTGCCGGCCGTGATCCGACGAATATTTCTCAAACGCGGTCAGGCCCGCGAAGATAAACAGGATAAGGATCATAAAAAAAGCTTTATCCACGGCTATGCCTTTCCGTCAAAATGGATTTCATCGAATATCCCAATTGTAACACTCTCCCCGGGTTTCAGATAATGTTTCTGTCCGTTTTTTGCGGTTCCGCAAGATCTTCCCATCGGCTGACCGGCGGACGGCAGACCCGGTTATCGCACACATAGATCGTGACCGGCTTGAAAGCCGGACGGTATTCCGCAAGGCGAGGCAAAATCCGAAAGGCCTCCTCATCGCCGGCGGGGCACCAGAGAACGGACTTGCGGGGGAGAAAGCGTGAAAAAATCCGGTCAATATCCGCCCGGCAATCCCTGGACGGCTTTTCCGCAACAAGGACGATGTCCTGGACCGGGCCCAGGAGGAAATCAAAAGCCGTCAGCATCTGGGCATAGGCCTCGGGCCGGACCTGCATTTCCCCGGCGAACGCGCCCAAGGTCTCTTCGGCCGCTGTTTTCCAGAGATCCTCAAACGTCAGATGGTCCAGGCGGGCCAGGGCCAGCGCGGCCATGGAATTCCCGGACGGGATGGCCCCGTCATAGGCGTCTTTGTAACGGAACAACAGCGGCTCGTCCGTCCGGGCGCTGAAGAAAAACCCCTTCCGGTCCGGATCGCTGAACAGCGCGAGCAGGCCCCGTCCCAGATCCATCGCCTTTTTCAAATAACGCCCCTCCCCGGCGGCCTCATACAAATCCAGGAGGCCGTTGATGAAAAACGCGTAATCGCAAAGGTTCCCGGGAACAACCGTCTGCCCGTCCCGGTAACGATGCATCAGCCGGCCGTCAGGCGCGACAAGGCGTTCCAAAATAAAATCCGCGGCATCCCGGGCCGCGGACAAATAACGGTCCTCCTTCAAGACCAGGGATCCGAAGGACAGCGCGGAGATCATCAGCCCGTTCCAGTCCGTCAGGACTTTGTCGTCCAGATGAGGCCTCGGCCGGCGGCCGCGGGCAACAAGCAGTTTTTGACGGGCTTCCCGCAAAAGCGCCGCTGTTTCCGCAGGATCCATGCGGAACTGCCGGGCTGTCTGCTCAAGCGAGCCGGTTTCATAAAGGATGTTCTTTCCGGAAAATTCCCCGTGAGGATCATACCGGGCGTTCCCGCCCGGGGCAATACCGTAATGGTAGAAAAAAACGTCCCTGTCCCTCTCCGCCAGAAGTCCGGCAATTTCACCCGCCGGCCAAAGATAAAAGGCCCCCTCTTTTTTCTCATGCAAACCCTCGCCGCCGGGTGCGGACGGGGCCCCCGGGTCCAGACTGTCAGCGTCCTCGGCGGAATAAAATCCGCCCTCACGATCACGCAGGTCCCGAAGGACATAATCCATCGCGCTCCGGGCCACAGAAGCAAACTCCTCCCGCCCGGTGGCCTGAAAGGCTTCGAGGAATGCCCTGATGAGAATGGCCTGGTCATAAAGCATTTTCTCAAAATGCGGAACCTGCCACTCGGGGTCCGTCGAGTAGCGGTGGAACCCTCCACCCAGGTGATCGTGGATCCCACCCCGCGCCATCGACAGAAGCGTATGTTCGGCCATGTCCAGGGCCTTGTTATGGCCGGTCCGGTACCAATGCCGGAGCAAAAACGAAAGGGTGTGCCCCATGGGAAATTTTGGCGCCTGGCCGAACCCGCCGTATTCGGGATCGTAATTTTTCGAAAGACGCTCATAGGCCGTCTCCAGCAAAGACGGCGCAAGGCCGGCCGGCTCCGCCGGACGGCCTTCCATATGCTCCTTCAATGAAGCGGCAATTTCCTCTCCGGAGCGGAGGATCTGCTCCCTGCGGCTCTTCCAGCCCGAGGCGATGGACAACAGCAGTTCCCGGAACCCCGGCATGTTCCAGCGCGCCCGGGGAGGGAAGTATGTCCCGCCGTAGAACGGTTTGCGGTCGGGCGTGAGAAAAACGCTCAAAGGCCACCCCCCGCTGCCGGTCAGGGACGACACCGCGGTCATGTAGACATGATCAATGTCCGGGCGCTCTTCCCTGTCCACCTTGACGGCGACAAAATGCTTGTTCAGGATTTCGGCGATCTCGGGGTCTTCGAAAGATTCCCGTTCCATCACATGGCACCAGTGACACGTTGAATAACCGATGGACAAAAACACCGATTTGTCCTCTGTCTGCGCCTTGCGAAAGGCGTCCTCCCCCCAGGGGAACCAGTCCACGGGGTTGTGCGCATGCTGAAGCAAATACGGGCTTTTCTCGTTGATGAGACGGTTGGGTGTCCGGTCAGCCATCGGCGTTACCAGCTGATCACAAAGGACTCTTCTTTTCGGCCGGCATCGCTGCAGATGGCCTCAACACGGATCGTGTCCTCGGGAAGGATGTCAATGGGGATTTCCTGGATCAGTTGGGAGGGCGAAGTTTGTGTGGCGTAATGATACTCGCCGGCTTCCTTGTCGTTCCGGTAAACCACGACCTTACGGATGCGATGCTCGCGAAGGTTTCGGGACACATGGTCGATCGTAATGGTCAGGACTTTTGTTTTCGGGTCGTACACGGCATCCATTTTCTGGGGAGGCGTAGCCCAGGCGGAAGTAACGATCCCAACCGTTAGTAACACCCCGGCAAGCCCCCGCACAAAAAACCGCTGATAAAACTCATTCCTGCGAATGGAAGTCATCGAGCTCCTCCCTGATAAATTGATGTCGATTATTGCCGCGTTTTTGTTGGCCCGCCGTTTCCTGCAAAAACGGCACGCTAATGTCCCCGGGGTCCGACCGCCGGCCCTGGCGGGCGAGATCCCGGTCAATGATCTCCAGATAGCTCCGGGTCAGCTTGTAATTCGGCCAAAGCTTGTCCACTTCAAGAAGCATTTTTTTGGCCAAGTGGGGGTCCCCGGACTGGTAAAGGACGACACCGTCCTCATAGAGACCGTCCACAGCCGCCAGAAGCTCCTTCTTCAAAATGTCCCGCTCCTGCCGGATCCGGGCTTTTTCTTCGGGGGAGAGTCTCTTGACCGCCGGAGACGGCTCAACGGACATCGGCTCCGCATCAACCGGCGGCGCTGCTGTCTTTGCCACCCCCCGGATGGACGCATCCGTCTTTTGGGAAGATGGCGGCATGGCCATGGCTGAACCTTCGATAGGCGGCTGGGACAACGCCCGGGCACTTTCCGGATCCCGGGATACAAGCCGCTGTTTTTTCGCCTCAAGCGCAGCCAGTTGGCCCCGGATTTTATCGGCCTGGGCCCCGAGCGCTTTCTGCCTGGCTTCCTCCTGCCGCAACCTTTTCCGCTGAATTTTCTCCGCCTTGGAATCCGGGCGGGATTGTCCGGTTTCTCCGGCCTGTTGTTCCCGCGCGGCGATCTTTTCCTCTTTCAGGGAACGCTGTTTGGCCGCGGCCCGCTCCCGGTTTTCGGCCCGGTCATTTTTTTTCTCAACAGCATCCAGCCGGGAATTCATCTTGATGCGGTAATTCTTGGGAAACAACGCCCGTTCAAGAAAGACGCGCAAGGTTTGCAGTTCATCGCGGGTCTCCGCGTAACGCCCGGCCTTGTAAAGGGCCAGAATATTCTTATACCGGGCGTCGCCCGCCCGGAGGAGGTTCTGACGGGCCTGTTCCTTCTGCCGGACAGCGATTTTCTGCTGACGTTCTTTGAGGTTCGCCTTATAAAGTTTTTCCGCGCGGTACGATCTGGCCAGCTCTTTCTGCTGGACATCAAAAACCTTCTCGCGGTTCTCCCGGCTCGCCGCCACCGCCTTGGCCTTCAGTTCTTTCTGCCTCGCCTGTTCCTGCCCGAGGAACGAGAGATGCTGGTCCAGCCGCTTGAGAAAGGCCCGGGTCGCCTCATAGTTGGGGCTGATCACCTCGATCTGGCGGAATTTTCCCTGCGCGTCCTGAAAGCGGCGTTGTTTATAGTCCTCCACCGCGTCCCGGTACATCAGCCGCAGTTCATTGGCAACCTTGCCTTGGGAGGCCGCGGCCCTTGCCGGAGACGGCGCAACAGCCGCAAAGGCGAACAAAACGAGAACAGCAAGACATGAACGAAGGAAAATTTTTCGCATAAGCTGGAAGGTCAACGAACGTTTTATTCTACTACAATTTTCCCGGAAACGACACAACATCCTGCTCAGCGGCCTCACCGGAAACAGGCATTGTCCCGGCAAACCTTCCGATCATGAAAAAGATACCGGTTTCTCGCGATCCAACGGTAAATCACCGGTCCGGCGACTCCGGCCCCGGGAAAATACACAAACGGCAACAAGGGCCACAGCATGGGCAGGGTCCAGCACAGCCTCCGGAAGGCGAAGAACCCACCGTACAGAGTCCCGTCCGGTTCGACCAAATGCAGCTGGCTGTGGGCCGCATCCCGCGTTAACCGGGGATGGATCTGGGAGACGCTCCCCCAAGTCTGGTAATCCACGAATTTGAGGACGGCGAAAAGGTCCATCACCTTCAGTTTATCAACGCTGGCGCGGCAGAAACCGCACCGGCCGTCATAGACCAGCCGCGCGGCATCGGCGGACTGGTTGAAACGCCGTTTCTGATCGATCCAACGCACCACGTCCTCCGGTCTCAGGAACAGCAGCAACTGGGCGGGGAACAGGAAGAAAAACACCGCCGGGACGTCCAGCGTGAGGATCAGCGTGACATGGAACACAAAGCCGAGGGTAATCGCCGAAACGCGGGTCCTGCGGCAAAACAACAGAAATGGCATGGACAGCTCGATGGCGATGATCAAGACCCCGACGGCGTAGCACAACCCCGGATGGCCGGCAAAAAAATCCCGCAGTAAAAAAAACTTCGTAACGCCTTCCGGCGGCGTGTGCATCAGGTCATAGACCGGATTGTCCCTGAGCCAGTTGCCCTCCGCTGAGACCTTGATCAGCCCGGTATAAAAATAGATCAGGGCGATCTGCATCTGCAGCAGGCGCTGGAGGAAAAACGGCCGCGGGGTCTTATAGGCGTCCGGGGACCCTCTCCGCAGGCAGTCCACGGAAAAATAATCTCCCGGATACGGCGTCAGGCACATCTGGAACAACGTGACCACCAGGATATACCACGACAGTGCCCCGGCCACGAATTCATTCAGGGCGTGAAAATAATAACAGCAGGCGAGCAGGACAATGCCGCTGAATTGCGTGAAAAGGCCGATCAAAAAGAAAAACCACGACACACAGAACAAAACAACAAACGCCAGGACCAGCCCGTCCGGGCTCCTCTGGACCAATTCCAGGAACTGCGGGGTGTAAGAGATCGTGTCATGCGTTTTGAAGGCCGTGTGGTAGTAAGTATCATCCAAATGGAAAAATCCCGGCAGGACGTGAAACCCGGTTGTCAGGGCCACGGCAATCCGGAACAACCCCAGCCCCAGGGACGCCCTCTCCTGCAAAAACAATTTATGCCATAAGTCTGTCATTGTCGATTACTCCCGGCACTGGTAAACGGCCTGCTGCCAGCGCTCCCGCGGACGCTGTGAAAAGGACGGATAATGGACCAGCGTGATCCAGAAATCGTCATACTCCGGGAACTTCCGCCGCAAAAAACGGCAAAAATCACCTTTATACCCCTCGTTAAGAATCTGGCTGAGAATATTGCGATGAATATTGTCGTATCCGATTGTCCGGGTTTCGATGATCAGGTGCGGGTCGATGAGTTGCGGGACCCTGCCGCGCACGCCGTAAATCTCGGCGTAACTTCCCGTGTCGTCCACGTTGAAAAACATGATCCATCCCGCCGGAGGGAACAGAAACTTAAATTTAGGCAGCGAACGCTGCAGGAGCGGCTGGAGATAAAAATGTCGCAGGGACTCGTACTGGAACAGGACCACCCAGAGGGCCGTAAAAACAGAAATCACGATATTGCGAATTCGTTTGGAAGGCATAGGGCGTCGGCGATGGTGTAGTATTTGCCCCCTGCTGCTTCGCTTTGCGAAGCAAATCGGCAGAGGTTAATGGTTTGGCCCTTCTGGGCCAAACCACCCTGAGCGAAGCCGCACGGGTTCACCCGACAAACTTACGTCGCTACCGCTCCGTAAGCTTGGGGCTCATTAATAAAGCGTTATTTCAAATCATGCTCGGAGAACACGTCCGCCGTAAAAATCTCGATCCGGGTTTGGGGGTCTTTCCAACAGTCGGCCGGAAGACCGGCCTTGTGGGAGCACAAATTGGACAACAGCTCCTCCCGGTTCCATTTCCACTCGGTGGCCACCTGCGGCAGAAAAATCCCCCCCTGAGAGCCTCGGCGGAGCAGCACGCCGTGAACCCCGGGAACGATCTCTTCGACATTGTGAACGGCCCACGGCTGTGAAAGGACGGAAATCTCGACTTCCAGGGAGCCCAGCTCATCCGCCGCCACCGGAGAGAACCGGGGATCTTCAGCGGCCGCGGCAATGGCCATGTCCCGGACCGTCCGATAAAGGGGGTTCGGCGTGACAATATTGCCGATACAGCCTCGCAACCGGCCGTCTTTTTCGATCGTCACAAAAGCGCCTTCCGGCAGGGACAGCCGGGGGTCCTTTTCCTCGACTTTAAAAATTTCTTTATCTTTGACATAGGCATGGATCGCGCCCCTGGCGATCGCCATCAGCCGTTTTTTCTGTTCCAGGGTCAGGGGCTCGGGCTTCTGCTCCTTCCCTCCCCCGTCAAACGCGTTGGCGGCCGGCGCCTCTTTATAAAAAATGACGGAGCTGTAGCCCACCACCTGGCTCTTGTCCCGGGTCACGTCCCCGGAATTGGCGTAGCGCAGGACTTCCGCGGCCAGGCCGCGGTCCCTGGCGTAGATCAGGGCCGTGGTGGCTGGAATAAAACCGCACATCTCCAGTTGCCGGGTGGAGCAGAGCTTGTAGAAATTTGCCGCGTCCCTCCTTTTCACGACCTCCAGTGTCTCGGCGTCCATTTTCCTTGCGAATGCGTCGTCATGATAATGCGACATGTCCGTGCTCACGACAATCAGGACATCCGTCCTCTCCCCGATGAGTTCCTGGAGACTTTTGGCGAGTTTCTCGCAGAGCTCATAGCTCGCCTGCCCCATGATCACGGGCACGATCTTGGCATCCGGAAACGTTTTCTGGATGAACGGGATTTCCACCTCAAGCGAATGCTCCCGCTCAAAAACCTGCGCATGGAACTCGAACCGCTCGTCCATGGCCGTCAGATTTTTCGCGAAATCCGCGTCCACCTCCGCCATTCCCAGGGGTGTCCGGAAACCGCCCTCCGGCCAGACGGAAACACCGTCATACTGATAAAAATGACTCGGGGCAAGGATGACGACCGTCTGATATTTTTTCTGGGAGACGGCCTTGAAGCCGTAGGCCGCGACCGGGCCGGAATAAACATAGCCGGCATGGGGAGCGATGAGAAGTTCGACCGGTTTGCCGGAGGGGGAATTGGAGGCCTTTTGGAAAAAGGCTTCAATATGGGAGGACAGTTCCTTCGTGTCGGCGCTGTAAAACTGGCCGCTCACATTGGGCTCTTTGATGCTGGTCTGTCCGAATCCGGAAGGCGCCATGGCCGTCACCGCGATCACCACAAGGAAGTTGACAAATCGTTTCATCACATCTGGGCCCTGCCGTCGAGAAAACGATCGACGCTGAGGCGGGTGACCGGATCGGGGTTCTTGATCATCCAGCTGAAGGCGGCGAACAGCATAAGGTCAAACCCGAACGTCACCGGCAACGACGAGGAAAACAGCCCCCCGAAACACCCACACTCCTCGACCGGCAATCCCCTGATCATGGCCTGCCCGACGATGAGGAGAAACGCGATCACGAGCAGGCGCAGGCCCCGCAGAGACCAGGTCGTCCACAGGCCGAGAACGCAGAAGAGCCCGAGAAAAAGTTCGCCCCACGGCACGGCGATGGCGATGAAGGTTTCCGCCCAAGCCGGGAAAAGCTGGTACTGCTGGACAATGTACAAGAAATTCTGATAGGGATAAAGCAGTTTATCCCCGGCGATGACCGCGAAAAAAAATCCCAGCACGATTCTCAAAACGAAAACATAGCGGGTCATGTCTCACCCTCAAGGCCGCACAGGAGTTTGCGGTGGCGGCGCCGGCAGCGACGCCTGGACAGTCTCCCCGAAATACGCGGCTAATTTTTCCTTGAGAACTTTAGGGCCTACCACCATCTCGCCGTTGATGAAATACGTTGGCGTGGACCGGACGCCCATCCCCACGCCCTCCGCCTTCTCGGAGAAGATTACGTCCGGCATCGCCTTGTCTTTCAGGCAGCCTTCCATCTGGGCGATGTTCATCCCGGCCGTCTGGGCATACTGATGAAACGCCGGCTGCGGGTCTGTCAAAACGGCCCATTGGCGCTGTTGCGCCATGAGGAGATCAAGAAACGGCCAGAATTTATCCTGCCTCAGCGAGCATTCCACATAACGGGCGGACAGGTACGCGTGGCGGTGGGATTCCAGGGGGTAGTATTTGACTTCCAGGTAAATTTTGTCCGGATACTTCTGAAAATACTCATTGAGAAGCCGCACGCCCTGCGAACAGGCGGGACACTCAAAATCGATGTATTCCACGATCTTCAAACCGGCCTCGGAAGGGCCTTTGGATTTCAAGGATACCGTGGCCTGCTTACCGGTCAACGCTTTGAGGCCGACGCGGGCCACCAGGACCAGGGCAACGGCGCTCAGGGCCACGAGGACTGCGATTTGGGTTTTATTCAGTCGGGTCATCGGGTAACGTCTCCTTTTCTTTCTTTGATATTATATCCCTGTTTTTCCATAAAACAACTGTTACCTCGCGTTTCCCCAGAGGCTCACCGTATGCCCAGCCGCTTGTTGACCTGAGAAAATCTCCACAGCCAGACGCCGCTCAGGGTGATGACCGGGATCACGAAAAACTTGACCGTGATCTGAAACCAGGCATATTGGTGAAACGGGGAATAAATATAGCACATGATGACCAGCCCAAGGACGATGTGCAGCCATCGTAACATGCCGCGGATGCGTTGAGCCATGTTTCTGCCTCCTTTGCCTGGATCCGCCCGTGTCAAGGGACCTCGCTTCGCTCGGCCGTTTGGCCGTGGCATGACCACGGCCAAGGACTGCATCAAGCCACGGGCAAAGCCCGTGGCATCTGGTTTGTCAGCGGGACGTCCTGATCAGAAAAAATTTCTTGCCTCCGGCCCGGACATCGGCCGTCCCAAGCGGCTCCCCGTTAAAAAAAAACTCGTATTCCCCGGGGGCAAGCAACAGCCGCGCCACCCGGATCTGCGCCGGGAGCGTCTGCCAGGCGCGCAGGTCGGCCTGTTCGGAATAAATATTGTAAAGACTGCCTGACACGCGGACGGCATCCGCCGCGGCATCGCCGTGTCGTCTCTCGAGGGCGTCCGCCCCGTATCTCTCCAGGGCATACTTTCCCGCCGGGCGCAGCACGGCCTTGGCGATAACGCGGACCTTTCGGTCGGAAAGATTTTTGACCGCGATGCCGGCGATGTCCTCGCCCAACTGGGTGGGCTGCCGGGCCACGATGGCACCCCCCTTCCTCGCGCTGAACCATCCCTCCCGGACGTCGAAGATCCGCTCTTTATACCGGGGAAACGCGATCTTGGTCACGATCCCGCCGGGCAGGGGGACCGCGATCCATTCCTGATACTTCATCGGAGACAGGCCGCTGTAGTGGACCACATAGACTTCCGCCTTGGCGTCGCGCTCTTCCCGTGACGGAAAACCGCCGGGAGAATATTTGGATTTGAGCCTTTTGAATTCGGCGGGATCAAAACGATGGGCCAGCGAAAGCAGATTTTCGATCAGCAGCGGCGGCGGGTCCATCTGATAGTGCTGCCGGTAATCGGACTCATACGCCTCCAGCGCTTTTTGATAAGAGATGTACGCGTCATTGGCATCGCTGGCTGAACCGGCGCACTCATAAAGAAGCCCCATCAAAAACCTGGCAAAGGCGTCTTCCCGGTAAACATTTTTCTTCCCGTCCGGGTACTGTTCGTTGATGGCGTAAAGAATCGAATCCACGTCCCTCGCCTCCACCAGCGCCTCCCGGCAGTCCCCCAGGACCGCGAAATTCAACCCCTGGAAAATATTGAGCATGACGCGCTCGAAATCTTCACCGCGGTAAGGAGCGGAGTAATCATTGTAAGCCCACGTGGCGGCGAGTTTGGACAGGGACTGCGTATAAAGCTGGTCGTATTCCACTTTGGCCTCTTCAAAGGCCTTGATACTCTCCTCATACCGGCCGGCCAGGTGCAGGACCAGGCCCTTGTCCAGCCAGAACAGGAGTTCGTTGTTACGGCCGTAACCGTCCTTGTGTTTCTCGAGGATTCTCAAAGCGGAATCGAAGCGCTCCGCCACCACGAAGCTGTTGACCTGCGGCTGGACCGCCGGCGCCGTGGCGCAGGACGGCAACCAAAGCGCGGAAAAAAGGACGAGCGCTTTGAACCAAAGCGCCCGCTGTGGGAAAATATTATGCACTTTTTTGGGATATCGCGTTTTCAAACCCCGGAGGACAAACCCGCCAGCCCCGCCTCTGGCGGGTCTCAACGGCGGGGCTAAGGGATGCAGCAACTTATGTTCACCACGTTCCATAAGTTGCGCATTCACTAAAGGGAGTACTTGCTCTTCTGAACGACCTTCTTGATGTCCTTCTGCCCGATCCAGACTTTTTCATTGGTCGCCAGGTCCACCATTTCCAGATTGACCTGATACATGATCACGTAACGGCCGCGCGTTTCGTCCTTGATGGAATTGATGCTGCCGATGAGCATGTAGTCCGCGCCGGTTTCCATCGCCATCTTGCGGCGGGTCGCGGAGTTCGTGAACGCCCCCTGCTGGTCGACACGCTCTTCGCGCACGTCCGTCCGTTCCTGGCGGGAGGCCACGAATTTCACCCGGCCAGAGTTGAGGAGGCTGCGCTCGAGGTCTTTGGTGAACACGTCGGAATTGATGTGCTCATGGCTTTTATTGACGACCGAGCCGACGATGACAACCGGCGGGCGCTTGTTTTCCGTCTGGAACACCGCGACCCAGGAGCGTGACAGCGAGTCGTCGATCATCTCCTTGGCGACCAGCCGGGAATCGGTGTCGTTCCAGCGGCCGCTGTAATCCACGGGCGCTTCCACGTCCACGCGCTTGACGGTCGTGCCGCAGCCGGCCGCGGTCAGAAGGGCCAAAACCAATACGAACAGGTGACGGTGTTTCATCCGATCATCTCCTTTTAAATGAGCGTCTGACTTACGGAAGTCCCGCTGCCCCTTGCGCCATGGTGGGGCAAGAAGCGGGACGACGTCAAGTCAGCCACGCGAATTTATCCCGCGAAGGTTGCGACCCAGCAACCGAAGCGGGACAACCGCTTAAAAACATTGTTTTACATTGTAAGAGAAAACGGGCCTGCCGTCAATGCCGCGGCAAACGTTCAGCCCCCCCAGTTATTTCCGCAGAAGGGCTGGGCTGTGTCCCGCGCGCAGTTTGAGACCGCTTTGCTATGTTTTTGTCTTTAGAGAAAAGCGGGCTCACTGTTTGAGCACGGGACACAGCCCAGCCCTTCTCACCGGAATCAAATTCCTACCGTCACTCAATCTCCGGCCTCTCTTCCACGGTAAGCCGCATCTCGCTGCTGTTGGCGCGGATCTCCGGAACATACATCGCGTGCGCCTGGTTGGGCATGGCATGAAACTCGCCCGGCACCTCGGCCCGGAGCTCATATGAGATCCGGTAGGTCCCCTGCTTCAACTTCGTGATGAAAATCGCGACTTTCTGGTCGCGGAATTCCTGATACAGCCAGGCCTGTCCGCCGGCGGGCTTCCCCTTCCCATCAACCGCCTGGGCGTAGCCGGTGCCGCTCTTCAGTTCCACGGCCTCGAACCCGGCCGGCTTATAATCTTCAAAGACCAGGTATTCGTAATTGTTCTTCGCCTCGACCGTGAGCTCGACCTTTATGCGCTCCCCGCTCTTGACGGCGTCGCCGTCCTTGAGCTCGGCCCAGTCGGAGACATACCCTTTCATCAGGGTTTCCTTTTTGCTTTCTTTCAGGTATTTCCGCTCGACGAAGATCTCGTTGCCGGCGGACGTGATGCCCTCTTCCAGCGTGAAATACTTCAGGTATCCGGACAGATACATCGCGCCCTGTCCCTTGAATTTGACCTGGACGGTGTTTTTTCCGTCCCGGATCGCTTCCGCGGGAACTTCGACGAGGCGGCCGAAGGTCAGGACATTCTGGCTGTCCACCTTCCCCTGCCGGACGGACTGGCCGTTGACAAGGATGTCAAACTCATAAGCCGGATTCAACTCCCGGGTCGTTTTCAGATAATCGGCCAGCGACAACAGCGCGATCGCCGTGTCGCGCGTGTTGCTCCAGCGGGCGCCGCGGCGGTTGAGGGCCAGCCACTTGACCGCGGGGTCAACGTAAACGCTCTGTGGATCAATGTTCACCAGCGCTTTCAAAACAAACGCCGTGGCCTCGGTCCCGCCGTCGCTCCAGCGGTAATAGATCCCGGACTCGCCCCAATGCGCGGTGGCGTTGTCCTTGTCCTCCTTCACGCCGTTGGCCAAATTCCTCACCAGAACATCGGCATATTCCTTATTATTGCGGAGCTGCAGAGACAGCGCGAACAGCGCGCGCGTGTAGGGGTTGAGTTTGTCGCGCATTTCCCACAACCGTTGTTCCTGCTTGTCCTGGAATTCGCTGCCTGTCCTCGCCTGCGCCAGGGCGTAGAGCATCCAGGCCAGCATGTCGGGATTGTTCTCCTCCTCGACAAGATTCGTCTGGAGATACGACGCGGCGCGGGAGATCACGTCCCCCCGGACATCCGCTCCCGCATCCCTGGCCAAAGAGATCCCCCAGAGAACATACGCGGTCATGAAGCGGTTGGTGTCGTCATCCTTCCACCAACCCCAGCCGCCGTCGGAATGCTGAAAATCATACAGCCGTTTGAGCCCGTCCTGGGTCATGGATTTAAGTTTGGTGAACGTCGCGTCATCGCGGCGCTGAGGATGCCCCTCGGGATCATGCCGCGGCTCCATCACATCGCTGATATAGGCCATGACCTCCTGTTCGGTCAGGCCTAGATTCTGCATGGTCTTTGCCACAATGACCGCCGGCAGGAAACGGCTCATGGTCTGCTCCACACAGCCGTAAGGATAATCCGCCAGGTAAGGCAGGGCATCCAGCAAAGCCGCGGCCATCGAAGGCGAAAGGACAAGCTGTAAGGACGTGGATTCCTTGATCCTTTCCTTGGGGACATTCAGCACGAACTCGGCGGTCTGCTCCGCCGGCTCCTGGCTTTTCAGCACAACGGCCTGGGCGATGAACTTCTCGATGCCGTGCGGGATGATCGGGTAACTGCGGGCCATGGCGTCGGCTTCGGTCTTCGCCTGGGCCGTCACCTTGATATCCGCCAGACCGGCCTTGGGCACTTCGCACACCCAGTCCACCCGCTTTTCTCCGCCGGCCGGGACCGTGATCCAGGATGACGGTTCGCCGACCACGTGCAGTCCTTTCGCATCAATGGTCACTTTAATTTTCTGCTCTTCTTCCGTGTAGTTATGCACGTTGGCGGACACCGTGGCCATGTCCCGCTCGGTGAAAAAACGCGGGGCCTGCAGACGCACGATGATGTCTTTCTTGGTCCGCGTTTCCTGAGTCACGTTGCCGACGGTGGTTTGCCGGGTGATCGCGCGGGCCGTGGCGCGCCAGGTCGTGAGCGAATCCGGGAAGGTCACGGTCAAACTCGCCCGACCTTCCGCGTCGGTCACGATGGACGGCTGCCAGATCACGGTGGATCGGAAATCCGTCCGGGTCTCGGCCTGGGCCAAAGGCCCTTTTTCATTCCTGTTGCCCTTCCCTATATCTTCCTTATCTTTACTCTGCTTTTCAGCCATCTCCTCCATCGGCTTGGCCAGAGACCTGCTGACCATCGGCGCCGAAGCGGCCCTCATCTTGCCTTCGGCCATGCCGCCGACTGCGTCCATGGCCGCGAAAGACACATCCGAGCGCAGCCGTTCGTCTCCGAGGATTTTCTCCCCGGACCGGGCCGACACCTCGGTTTCAGCCTTCTTGGCCAGATCCCGCTCCTTCGAGTCCTTCAGATATCTCCTCTGGTCCTCGGTGATCAACTCGCCCTTCTCCCCTCGGACAAGCCGGGTATAGGTCCGCTGCTGAAAACTGGTCTGGGTCGTGACCGAGAGCTGTCGCTTCTGTCCATAATAGAATTCCCGGATGTCCGGGACATATTCGTTCTGGATGTAATAAACGCTGGCGTCCACGATCCCCAGGGAGATTTCACCCGACACCGGCTCCCCGTCCTTGTCCGTGACTTCTAAAGAAAACTTTCCCTCGTCCCTCGGGCCATAGACCTCCTTGTCCGAAGAGATCCGCACGTTCAAGAACTTTTCTTCGGGAGGAACAATGATCGGCAACGAATGGGTCTTCATCTGAAAATGGTCCGATGAGACCGCCGTTACGAAAATGTTGGGAATGAAATTGGCCTGGATAGGGACTTCCAGCAATTTGACCGCTCCGGTCAGATGCAGCATCTGATAATCCAGGATCTCCTGCGCCTCGGCGGAAAACAGCACCCAGCTTTCCGGCTGGTCTGAAACGATCATGAAACGCGCGGTCTCGCCGGGCATATACGTGTCTTTTTCCGCGATGATCTGCATGCCGCCGAAGCGGAATCCAATGTCCTGGCTCTGCTTCGCGCAGACATAGACAACGGCGCTGGACAAGACTTCCTTTCCGCCCGCGTCAAACCCGGTGAACTGGACCGTGTAATACCCGTCCTGCTCGGGCTGGAATTCAAATTTCGCCTCGCCCTTGGCGTCGGTCTTGACGAACTTGGAAAAAAGCTCATTGTTCCCATACTGCCCTTCGCGGACGATCTTGTCGCCTTCCATCCTCGGACCGTCCCACCAGTTGCGCAGGACAGCCACCTTGCCGTCCACGGACACGGGCTCCCCGTTGGCCGTCATGATCTTGATGTCCACCTCGGCCTTGTCGCCGGGGTGGTAAAGGTTCTGCTTGGGTGTCAGGTAGGCGTAAAACGCGTTTTTCGTGACCTTGATCTCGCCCGTGGCCGTGATCTCCCGGCGGCTCTGGTCCACCACCCTGGCCTCGACGCGGTATTTCAAATCGTTCGGGCTGTCCTTCGGGGTTTCAAATTCAAACGTGGCCTTGCCGTCCTTGTCCGTCTTGATCTTCCCCTGCGTGACCAGCTGGCCGCCGCCGTAATCATAATAATTCGAACGCATGTCGCGGTAATACCATTCATACTCCCGGGCGGGATAATACGTGTGGTAATAGGGCGATTGATAGATCAGATACTCGATGTCCGCGCCGGCCACGGGGCCGCCGAAATAATACTGGGCGTCGAGCTCGACAACGATTTTATCGCCGAGCTGATATGTGGACACCTTGCCGTCCTTCGGTTTCGGCTTGATGTTGACCAAAAATTCCGGCAGCTTGTATTCCTCCAGCCGGAACAGCGGGCTGTTGCCGATGTGCTGGTTCCAGTTGTCGGTGTAGACCTCCATCCGGTACTCGCCCAACGCCGCCTGGCCGTCCAGGGACAATTTATCATCGAAGGTCCCGAAATCATTCAAAACATAATCTTTTTCACGCACGATGTTGCCGCGCGGATCATAAATCCGCGTTTTGACCTTCATCCCTGTGGTGTTGGTGAACGCGGCCCCGTCGTAACGCCGGACAATCCCCTTGAAAGAGACCTGCTCATTGGGCCGGTACGCCGGCCGATCGCTGTAAGAATAAAGCGACCAATTCATGCCCGATCCCCCGGAACCGTAATGAGACCCCTGCACAAAGGCCTGCATGGCCCCGTCCGAGGCCACGGCAAAAAGATCGTGTTGATTGTTGTATTGTTCTCCGGGATTTTTCAGTTCGACCTTCAAAAGCCCGCTGGCATCGGTCACGCCGCTGCCCTCATCCCACATCCAGTGTCCCTGGGTGTCGTAATAACGGTAGTGATATTTGACCTGGGCCTCCGGCTTGGGGCTTCCGGTGGCCCCGTCAAAAGCGTAAAAAAGCGCGGAACGGGCCGACGTTTTTGCCGCCACGCCCATCTCCGTCACCAGGATGAGATCATAGGCCTTCACGTCTCCGGCGGTCACCAAAAGCAGGTATGCGCCCGGAGGCAACACCCCCATCGCGGGATCGACGGGATCGTCATCCTTTTCCTTACGCCATTCCGCCAACCCCTTGCTCTCCCCGTAGGGAAGATGTTTCCCCTCTTCTTTCAGGGACTCCTGCCAAGACACCACAACGGGCAGAAACTGATAACGGCCGGAATCCACAAGACTTTTAAGAAGTTTGGAATACTGGTCCACGCCTCTCTCGTCCTTGTCCGCCTGCACGTTCATGTTCAAATTGAGCTCATGCACCAGGTCCATCTTGTAAATCGTGACTTTGGCCTGGCTGATGTTGCGCCAATTCAGGCTGAATTGGATTTCCGAATCCGGAAGGAACGTGTAACCCACGCCGGCGGAAAGGGCCGGACCCGTGATTTGCTTGACGCGCTCCCGGGCGTTGTCCAGCCACTGGGATTCCCCCGGCTTGAAACGCGACAAGAGTTGCTGAAAAGCCTCCAGGGCCGGCTTAAATTCGCTGGCCTGCTCGTGATACTGCCCCAGATAGAACAACGCGTCATCCAGCCATTCGCTCTGCGGGTAGCGGTCAACCACTTCCTTGAAATGTTTCTCGATCAACTTTTTCTTTTCAGGATCGTACGCAAACCGGCTCTGATAGCTCATGGCCAACGCGTAATGGGCCTTGGCCTTGTCCGCCGGATCCGTGGCGATCTTGAGGATTTCCTCATACAGCACTTCAAGCCCGGCCGGCTGGGCCTGCGGCGGCCTGGCAATGGCTTTTTCGCCGTAACGCACTTCGGAAAGCCCCGTGTAATACCAGCCCCAATTCTGGGAGATAAAATCGCCTAAAGTGAAGCTGGCCGTGACAAAACGCTTCCTGGCCAACTCAACATCCGTGGCTCCGGCCCAATAATCCCGAGCGTTCTCTAAATATGACTTGATCTGCTCCGTGTGCGACCAGCGGTCCACCTGCAAATAATATTCAGCCAGGGATTCTCCGGCCTCAGCCTGCCAGCGGTCGGCATCTTTATCCTCGGCCAGATCCTTCAGCATCTTTTCCGCTTCAGGAGCGGCTGTCCCCTGCTGATTGGCGCGCCACAGGCAGTCCCCCAGCTTGAAATTCACTTCCCGCGCGATCTTGGCAGCAGGTCCATTTTTTTCAACTTCGCTCAAAATTTGGCGGTATTTCTCGGCCGCCATCTGATACGACTTCTCCTCCCGGAGCTGGTCGGCCTCCTTGAGAAGCGGGGTATCAGCGGCGATCCCGCAGGTCCCAAAAACAAAAACAGCGGCAACGGACAGAAAAAACCCCTTCAGGAAATTCTTTCCCATGGATAGGCCTCCGCTTGTGGTGTTGAATGGGGGAATCGGAAATGACTGCCGGAATGGCAATGAATGGGTGAGCATGCGTTTTGAGCCCGTTTGTGAAGACGCTGGCTTCGAATTTCGAACGGCTTTTCCAACAAGGTTTTCAGCATCGGAAACCGGATAAAAAAGCCCATGACCCAGGGTCATGGACTTTCACCTATGGCTTAAACGTGTAGACGGGGGAAAAGTTACAAATTCTTTTTGACTAAACCGTGTGCCTTGGCAATGATTTGCAACATCTTGATAAGAAATCAGGCGGCCTGCTCCTATTTCTTGTTTGAAATCACAAAGCTATTTTTATATTCCGGCTTCATCTTGGAAAGGAATTCGTTGGCCTGGTCCTTGGTTTGAAACGATCCGACGTAAATCCGGTACCAGGTCCCCTTGTCGCCCAGGTCCTTGGCCACAAGAGAGGCCGGGTAACCCGCGGCCAGCAGCCCTTTCAGGGACAGTTCGGCGTGGCTTTTTTCCTTATAAGAGGCCACCTGAATGGTGAAAGGCATCGAAGCAACGTTCACGGCCGGCGGGGCCGCCGGAGCCGCCTTGGCGGCGGAGGCCGGTTCCCGGGATTCCGGCTTTGCGGATGCCGCGGGAGCGGACATCTTCACCGGAGGGGCCGCCTGCGGTTTCGCGGGCTGAACCGGCTTGGACGCCTTGGCCGGCAGGGGCGCCGGTTCCGGGGACGTCTCCTCGATAAATTCATATTCGACATCGGGGATCGAATCCAACTGCTGTTCAGGGAAAATGTCCATCAGGGACAACGAAGACTTCTGCCCGCCCTCGAAATTGAGCGCGAACACGGCAATGACAATGACCGCGGCGATCAGGGTCCAAATCATCCATTGATTTTTCATCGCACACCTCCTGAATCACAAAACGTTAATCCCGGGAATCTTTGCCTATTGTATCGCGGCACGGAGTTTTCCTCAAGCCGCATCCTTGGGGCCCGGCGGGTCCCAGGAGGGGAATTTTCCCTCCAGCGCCCGCTCGACCAGGTCCTTCACTTCATCGCTGAAATTCTGGGTCAGTATCCATTCCAGATAAGACCGGTCGTTCTTCGCCACCTCTTTGAGATTATCCCGCCGGGCATATTTGCCGAACATCATGTACAGCTCGCCGTTCCACCAACGAAACTTGCGGTCCGCATCGTAAAATTCACTACGTTTTTTGTAATCGAACTGTTTGAGCGCCTCGATGAAGTCGCTGCCGTTGCCGTATTTCTTCAACTGGGCCTCGAGCACCTCCAGGGTCGCCCGGCTGTCGGCCAAGGCGGAGTGGGCGTCAGTGAGATCATGGTCGCAATAATATTTGTACGCGGCGGTCAGGTCCCTCCGCTCGTGGAGATGATAAATTTTTTGCGCGTCGTAAACGGTCCGGCCCTTGAAATCCAGCGACAGGTTCGCGTCCGCGACCTCCCGGGCCAGGATCGGCATGTCAAAACGTTCCAGGTTGAAGCCAGCCAGGTCGGCGCCTTCCAGATAATTCACGACCTCGGCGGCGATGTCCTTGAAACGCGGGGCGTATTTCACGTCCTCATCGCTGATGCCCGTCACCTCCTGCACCTCGGCAGGGATCGGCATGCCCGGATTGACCTTTTGTTCATATGTCGTGCGGTCTCCCCCGGGGAGGCAGCGGATCATCCCGATCTCGATGATCCGGTCTTTTTCAATCCACGTTCCCGTGGTCTCCAGGTCCAAAACAATCAAAGGCCGCGACAATTTCATAAGGGGTTCTTTTTCTGTTTTTTTCAACGGTCCGGCAGAAGGATTCATGGCGAATACCACCCGAAAGAGCTTCCCCTCTGGCTGTCCAGAATGCCGATCTTGCCGGTGGACGGGTCGAGAATGAGTATCCCGAATAAAAGATGTTCCATGATAACATAACGTCCGCCCGGGAGCCAGCGCAAATCCCTGATCACAAGCTGTCCTCCCTGATACTGATACCTTGCGATCTCCCCCAGCGCCGTCCGCTCGGTCACGCGGGGGATCTGGTACAATCGCCGCCGCCACCACAAGTTCCGGATAAAATACAGGGTGTCCCTCTCATCGATGCCCACGACCGCTCCGGACCGGGAGTACGCATGATACGTTCCCGCGCCCGATGAGTTACTGAAGGTCAGACGGTCAACGCCAAAATCCAGGTCGATCCCGCGCACGGCCAGATGTTCCGGCTTCAGGCGCGGCTCTGAAAAAGGGAACTCGATCACCGTCTCAGGGTTCAGGGACGACAGCGGGATACGAAAAATCTTCACGTGATAGGGATTGGCGTGCTTCGTCGTGTCCAGGGACTCGAACCAGGAGGCGTAGAGATGGGTGGACGGACGGTCCCAGAACAGGGACACAAATTTCAGGACAGGACTCTGGACCTTGACGCGGCTTTTGGTCCTGATGTCGTAAATCCACCAGTCTTCCACGGCGGAATACGCCGACCACCGCGAAAGCCGGTAGCAGAATTTCGCGCTGTCCGGGGCCCAGCGCACGCCGTCGATGGCCCCGCGCACCTGGTCCTTGTCCGCGGCGTTATCCATCCGGACCGAGGTCAGACGCTCCGAACGCCCCGCGGCGATGTCCAGCAAATAAAGATCGTTCCGGGTCAGGACCAGGAGGTTCTTGCCGTCCGGCGAAAACTGGTATTGCCGGATGGTCTCATCGGCCTCAAAAACCGTCTTGCGGCCGCTGCCATCGGGGTTAATCATCACCAGGCGGTTATCCGCAAGAAAATAAATGGGAGTGTCCTCCTTGACCCACCGGGTGTTCGGCGCGATCCGGGCGGCGAAATCAATGGGTTTCTTGGGGGAATAATTCTCGATGAAGATCATGACCGTGATCGCGATCAAGCTGGTTTCGACCACGATGGTCACGTAAAACAGGATCTGCCGGAGGAATTGCTGAAAATGCTTGAGCCGCAGATGACGGACCTGCAAAAACAGGATGATGACGCACATCCCCAGGAGGAGATAGGCGTTGAATGCGAGGATTTCCTCGAAGTGATTGTTGAGAAACGATGCGATGGTCTTGAGGTCAAAATTCCGCATGCTTAAAAATGATATTCTTTCCGCCGGAAACGGGAAGCGCCGCCGCCTTCCACGTCCACAAACTTCTCCAGGATCCGGCCTTCCTCCAGGAAGCGGGACATCCGAGTGTAAATGCTCCCCTGCCCCTCCATCCCCCCGCGGGCCGCGCCGTCCACCTGGGGACGGATCAAGTAAAGATTTTCCTTGGCCCGGGTGGCCGCAACGTAAAACAGCCGGCGTTCCTCCTCAATGGCGCCCTCGTTATCAAAGGCGCGGTACGACGGCAGATATCCCTCGGCCACGTAAATGAGGAATACGGTGTGCCATTCCAGCCCCTTGGCGGAATGGATGGTCGAGATGATGAGATGGTCTTTTCTCTGGCTGCGCTCGGCCTCCACCAGCCCTTTTTCAAGAGGGTCCAGCGTCATGTCGGCCAAGAATTGTTCCAGGGACTGATACCGGGACGCGATGCGTTCCAGGGATTCCAGGTCGCTCAAACGCTTGTCGTAATCGTCGTGCTGGC
This sequence comes from Candidatus Omnitrophota bacterium, assembly GCA_030688425.1. NCBI lineage: Bacteria > Pseudomonadati > Candidatus Omnitrophota > Candidatus Omnitrophota bacterium. Next base: position 89,881 of record JAUYIB010000012.1, read on the forward strand.
TCATCAGGATCGGAAGATAAAACCCCAAAACATCCTTCAGCAAATCCGCCGGCGGCTGCCGGCCGTCGATTCCGCGCAAAAGGTCGAAGAACTTCTGGAGCTCCGGTTTCTTTTTAAAAACAGCGCCGCCAGCCTGCAATCCCTGCCGGCCGCAGATCACGTCCTTCAGGATGTCCTCCACGGTCTTCGGGCCGATGCCGTCCAAAAGGAGCAGGGCGCGCGTCCAGCTCATCTCATCAGAGGCATTATATACGATTCTCAAGAAACTCAGGACATCTTTCACATGCGCGGATTCCGCGAACTTCTGCCCGCCGTATTTCACGAACGGAATGCCGTGGGACGCCAGCTCGACTTCCAGGTCATTGGAATGCCAGCCCGACCGGAACAGAACCGCCATCTCGCTGAGCGGCACCCCGAGGGACCTCTGCTCAAGGACCTTGCGCAAGACATACCTCGACTGGCTGTGCTCATCGGCAACGTCCGCGTACACCGGCCGGCCCCGGCCCGGTTTATTGGAGAACAACGTTTTCTCAAAGCGTTCGCTGGCCGCCAGGATCACTTCGTTGGTCATGTCCAGGATCGGCTGGCAGGACCGGTAATTTTCCTCCAGGGTGATGACCTTGGCCTCCGGAAACACCTTGGGGAACTCGATGATGTTGCGAAAATGCGCCCCCCGGAACGAATAGATGCTCTGCGAGTCGTCCCCCACCACCATGAGGTTTTTGTGCTCGCCGGCCAGAAGCTGGACGATATGGCCCTGGATTTTGTTGGTGTCCTGGTATTCGTCCACCATGATATACCGGTACCGCTCCGACAGCTCCTTGCGGATCTGCGGCTGAAAAACGAGGAGCTCATGCATGTAAACCAGCAGGTCGTCAAAATCCAAAAGGCCGAGCCCGCGTTTGTACTCAAAATATTTGTCCTTGACCTGTCCGATGGTCCCCGACCACTCCATGAAATGCGGATACTCCTCGTAAATAACGGTCCCGACGTCCACCCCCTTGTTGACGCTTTTCGAAATCAGCGACAACAGCGTGCCTTTCTTGGGAAACCGCTTGTCGGCCTTGCGCAGCCCCATATGGGAGCAGACCAGCCCGACCGCGTTCTCCGCGTCGGATTCATCCATGATCGAAAAGTGTCGCGGCAGGCCGACAGCCGGAGCGTGTCTGCGCAGGGTCAGGTTGGCAAAGGAATGGAATGTCCCACCGGAAACGTTCTGGCAACGGGCATCAAGGACTTCGCTGGCCCGGCGCAACATTTCTCCGGCGGCCCTTCGCGTGAACGTCAAAAGCAGGATGGATTCCGGGGCCACGCCCTGGCTGACCAGATAGGCGGTGCGGTAAACCAGAACACGCGTCTTGCCGCTGCCGGCTCCGGCGATCACCAGATAAGGGCCTTCGGTGGAGACGACGGCCTCTCTCTGGGCAGGGTTCAATTCATTCTCAAAGGAAACGGGGGATTTCATGTCGGGATATTATAACACGGCCCTTCCGCGCGCCATGAATTTATCGGGGAATTTCGCGGCATCTTGAGAAAACGATCGATTGCTGTGCTCCCTCACACGCCATGCGCGCTCGGATGTTTCGGCACGCTTTTCTCCCTTAAACCGGCGAAGCGCGCCGAAACAAAAGAAGGAGCCAGTAAAAAATATGGCTCCTTCCGTAATCATCATGCGGTCTCAAGGGGGTCGCGGATCAGGGAAAACGCCGGACCACGCTGATCACCTTGCCGACGATCGAAACGTTGTCATCCACCGGGATGGGGTCGTATTTCGGGTTGGCGGGCTCCAGATAATAACTCTGGTCTCTCTTCCTCAGAGACTTGACCGTGGCCTCTTCGCCCACCATCGCCACAACCGTTTCTCCGGTCTTGGCGATCGACTGCTTGCGCACCAGGACCAGATCGTCCGGCATGATACCGGCGCCGATCATGCTGTCCCCCTTCACGCGCAAGGCAAAGGTCTTCTCGTCCGAAAACACAAGGCTGTCGAGATCGAGATATCCTTCGATTTCCTCAATCGCCAGCGTGCCCAGACCGGCCCGCACCTTGCCCAGGATCGGCACGGAAAACAGCGCCTCCCGCACCAGTTCAATGGCGCGGGACTTGCCGGCCGCGATCCTGACGTAACCTTTCTGCGCAAGGGCTTTCAGGTAATCCCGGACCGTGCCGGTTGAGGAAAAACCGAATTCTCCGGCGATTTCCCGGATGGTGGGTGGAAGGTTGGTGTCCCTGACCTTCCGGTAGATGAATTTGAGAACGTTTCTCTGCTTGGATGTCAACTCTTGTGTCTGTGTCATAGGAGCACAATACCACCCATGCGTGCGGATGTCAAGAATTCTTAAGAATTTTTTCTATTTGGGCCAGGGCGTGCCGTTGCGGATCCAGCGGCCGTCGGGAGTCTTCGTAAAAAAATGCCCGATTAACGGATGCTGAATCGGAGACCGCAAAGGATCCGGTTCCAGATGGCTTTCCGGAATATAGGACACCTGGTCAGAACCGTCCACCAGGAGGTGATACCAGGGTTGCTCCCTGTCCGCGGCCGGCTGCCCCTGCGGCAGAATCCCGCCGTCATCGCAGCGCAAATCGAAATCGACCACGAGTCCGCGGTAGAGCATCTGTTTGTGGCGCACGAACTGGCCGCGCCCGAAACGGGGAATTTTCTTGGAAAGGGCCGGGTCCCAGGTCCTGTCGCCGCCCGAAGATGGCCGGGAGAATTGCTCCTCCACCTGACGGAGGAGATCGTCCATCAATTGGCCATTGGGGGCATGACCGCAGAGCTCATAGACCCGGCGAAGGTTGTTCAGGACGCGGCGGATGATGATCTCGGCGTTCGCGATCCGGTCGGGCGAAAGATCAGCATCCCCGTTTTCCGCAGGATGGAGGACGGCGACATCCTTCTCCTCCACCAGCTGGCCGCCATGATAGCAGTCCACCAGCATCTTGCGCCCGTTATGCTCGACGCGCGCCATGAAGTGCCCGGGATGATTATACCCCTCGACCGAGATCCCCAGCCGGGCGCCGACCAGCAGATAAAGGCAGGACAGGCTGATGGGCAGACCCTCGCCGGACAGGATCACGTGGACAAGGTTGCTGTTTTGCGGATGATGATACGTTTCCCGCGCGCCGCGCAAATTTTTCACCTGAAAAAGGAATTTGGCCAGGAGCAGGACGTTCCCCGAAGAATACGCGGACCGGAATTCCGCGGCCAGCGTGTCCAAAAGCTCCGGAAGGTCCTGGCGGTACCGGATCCCGCTCTGAAATTTCGCCAGCATCGTCAGGGCTTTTTCCAGCCGCGCGATATCTCCCGGGAATTCAAACCATTCCGGCCAGGCCGCCCGGATCCATTCCCTGTGATACTCCTCCAGAACCGCCTCGATGGGCTCCCGCCGGCTGTTGACCAGACTGTCCGGAAGGGCCCGGATCGCTTCCCGCAACCCGGGAAAGGCCATCATTTCCCGAACCACGGCCTTGCGGACCGTCTTGGATTCGTCATCAAGAAGACTCACGAGATGAGGAAGCTGTCCGATATCTGCCATAACGCCCCCGCGTTAAAGTTGATCGACCTGAAAACCTTCCTGCCTGAGCAGTTCCACCAGCCCCTGGTCGCCGACAAGATGGGCCGCCCCCACCACGACAAAATAAACCTCATCGGTCCCGAGATACCGCTTGATCTCGGCGGCCATGTCCTTGTTGCGGTTGAACAGGATGATCTCAAAAATCGGCCGGGTTTCCGGAAACTGCTGGAGCATGTCCGCGATGGTCAATTTTTCCATCGCCGCGGCGTCGCCGTATTGCCAGGCGGCCAGGATCATCTCCAGCATGGCCTCGGTCTCATCCAGAGAATTGAGCGTATAATCCAAAAACATGTTCTGGTCCGGCAGCCGGTCCAGAAAATCCAGCTGCTGTTCCAGCGTTTCCAACTGCAGGACTTTTTTTCCCGCACCGTGGGCCCGGCGAAGAAAATACCGGTCCACGCCGTATTCTTCGTCGTAACCCAGATACTTGATCTGCAGGACCTGGAGGTTGACGGCGATAAACCACGGCTTGAACCGCAGCATCGGGTCCATGGGCATGCCGAATTTCTGAAAACGCGCCTGGAGCTTGTCGAAAGTTTTCGGGTCCAGTTGGCTCTCCAACAGCTGGTCCGCGGGCAACAGTCCCTTCTGCGCCACGGTCCTCTGGGCCTCCATCGGATCTATGCTCTCCGTGTCCACTTCGACAACCAGGGTCCCCGCTCCGGCAAAGGCCCCGTCCACTTCGCCGGCGAGCGGGTACATGTCTTCCTTGCCGAGATGAATGGACCCGAACAGATAAACTTTCGTCCGGTCGGATTTCACTTCCCAAAGAAAATGCCGCTCCTCGGGGCGGGGCTGGGCGTCTGAGTGGATCCCGGCGATTTCGTCCTGAAAAAACGTGACAGTGATCCCATCGCCCACATCCAGGACCACGCGGTCCCCCGGCTGTTCCACGACACGCCCCCGGAACGACTTACCGGATTTCAATTCGATGGTTTCTGCCGGAAGAGAAGACACCATCATCAGGGCCAGAACAAATGCAGCTGAGATCGTCTTCACGGCGAGGTCCCCTTGAATTCCGTCGTCAGGATCTTTTTGGCGATCGGAAAGATCTGCTCCGCGATCTTCCGGTGCATCGCGGCCGACGGGTTCAACCCGTCCGGGGCCCACAAAAAGGGGTCATCCCCCAGCTCCCGGAATAACTTATAAAAATCAATCACATGGATGTCCCGGAAGCGGCACTGGTCGGCGATGATCGTATTGTAAAACGCCACGTCCCATTTCCCGTCCTTCTGCCCAATCAGCTTCTTCCCGGCGGGCGTCACGGACACGTCCGGAACCGTCAAGACAAGGATCTGTCCGGGCCCGGGCAGGACCTCGCGCAGGACCTCCACGATCATCGAAAAGTTCTTCACAAAGGTCATTGGGTCAACGTCCCAGACCCAGTCGTTCATGCCGATCAGGACCGTGGCAAAATCCGGTTCCAGCTTCTTCAAATACGGCAGGCGGTTGTCGATGATCTCCTGGGTCGCCCACCCGTCCCTGGCCAGGTTTGCGACCAGATGGATGTTGATCCCCGCAGCTACAAGCTGCTGAGTCAACAGGACCGGCCAGGCCTGGGCCAGCGCGACTCCGGTCCCGATCGTGTAGGAATCGCCCAGGGCGATATACCGGATAACTTCCTTATTCGTCGCCATTCCGTTCTTTCCGCCGGGGGCGCCGGCTGAAAAAATCTACCCGACCTCTTTTTCCAGCTTTTTCATCAACCGGTCGGCGTCCTCGATCAATTGTGCCGGGGACAACTTCAGGGATTCCATGTCTTTCTTAAAGGCGCGGACCGCGTTAAGAAAACGCTGGAGCGCCGCCTTGTTCCTCTTGTCCCGCTCTTCGTCGGGATCCACGATCTTGCGCTCTTTAATCAGGGCCGTCAGGTCTTTCCGCACCAGAGATGTGTCCTTCCCCTTCTCAAAAATCTCCCCCTTCAGATGCAGATAGTCGTCGCGGTTCAATTCCTTCTTCTGTTTGGCCAACCGCAGAAGATTGATCGATTCATAACCGGGGACCTTGACAGGCCCGCGCTGCTCCTGAAATTCTTCGGTCAGATACGCCGGCTCGTCCTGCTCCAAAAAGAGATACGTCTTGAGAAGCTTCAGGGCGGTTTCCTTTTTCAAACCCAATTCTCTCTCGGTGTAATACTCAAACTTGTCGTACCCCCAGGCGTGATACAGCTTGTCCTTCCAGGCGGAATACAGCGACTGCCCGAGGCTGACCCATGACGTCTTGAAATCCTTGGTGAATTTCAAAATTTGGGTCCTCAAAAGATCGGACGTGACGTCAACGGTCTTTTTTTGGTTCAGGGGATTCAAACGGGTGTCCATTGTGCTCATACGTTTCTCCGGTGTGAAATTTTCGTCGATTGCGGTGAATTCGAGGTATTGTAACAGATTTGAATGCCAGGGACAACGGCACAGGCAAAAATGTCAGCCGTCAGCGCAGGGGCATGATGCGGACCCGCCCCGCCAGGCGCTCGACATCGGCGCGGATGAACCGTACCGGCAGAACCCTGCAGGCGCTGGCGGCCCCGGAGGCCGCGGCCATGCGGAGGCCTTCCGCCAAGGAGTCCCCGGCCAGGTACGCCGCGAGGAATCCTGACAAAAACGCATCCCCGCAGCCAACGGTATTGACCGCCGTGACGCGGGGGGCTGACGCAGACAGGATATCCTTGCCGTCGGATGCGACAGCGCCGGCAGGTCCGAGTGTGATAATGGCAATTTGAGCTCCCCGGTCCCGCAATCCCCGGAGAAGCCCCGGCCGGGAACGCGAAACGTGGGATCTTCCTATAATAGACTGCGCCTCTGAGCAATTGACTTTGACCAGAAACGGACGGGCCTTCAGCGCTTCGCGCAGGGCCGGGCCGCTGGTGTCGACAGCCACCCGCAACCCCTCGGCCTGAGCGATTTCAACGAGGCCACGGCAAAATGACGATGGGAGACCCGCGGGCGGACGCCCGGAAATCACGACAAAACGGCTGAAACGCAAAAGCCGGCGGAACGACATCACAAAACGCCGTCCGTCGCCCGTTTTCAGAACAGGACCGGGTTCAAGGACGCGGGACATCCGGCGATGGACCGGATCGATCACCGTCAGGTTGGTCCTGGATTCGCATCTGGCCACGACAAAATCATGACGGATATTTTCCTCATCGAGAAGCCGGAGCATCATCCTCCCCGCCCCGCCGCCCGCGATGCCCGTGGCCAGCGTTCTCACGCGCAGGATCTTCAGCCCGCGGGAAACGTTGATCCCTTTCCCCCCCGCGCTCCGGAGGATGTCCGCGCAAAGCTGATCACGCCCCGGACGAAAATCCGGGACCACCGCGACCTTGTCCACCGCAGGGTTCAAGGTCACCGTCAAGACATAGCGGGAATAATCGGGATTTTTTTTCACAACCGCCTGCCTCCGTTTTTTTCCTTGCCGGATCCGGCAAATCCTGTTAAATTGAGGCCCTGGTATTTCGTATTCATCCATGAGCGGGCTTTCCGGCCAGGGCAAAACCCGCAACCCCTGATCCCTGATGACAAAATTGATCTTGCATAAATTCCCCCGGGCCGGCTCCGGCCTCGCGCTCGCGGTCCAGATCCTGTTCGCCTGCGTTCCGCCGGCGGCAGCCGACGAGTCCATCCCCATCACCGGTTTTCATATCAACCAGGAGATATCTGCCTTGTCGGGCGTTCTGGTTTCCCGCCCCGACCCCCAGGACGAGGAGATATCCAAATTCATTGCGCTCCATCAAATCCGTTCGCTCGAAGATTATGCCCGCTGGTTGAAAGAAAACATCGCGTACCGGCGCAACGAGCGCCCTGACCGCTGGGCTACGCCGAAGGAAACCCTCGCCGTCCGCAACGGTGACTGCGAAGATTACGCGTTCCTCAACACGGCCGTCGCCCAAGTCCTGGGCTACCGCCCGCATGTCCTGGCCCTGGTCCGCAACGGCCGGGCCCACGCCATCTGCACCTTCAAGCACGACAAGACCTACGTCTGGTTCGACAACGCCAAACTGATCAAGACCGAAGCCGCCACCCTGGATGAATTCGCACGCTGGATCATGTCCCGGTACAATTATTCCTCTATGCTCGAACTGAACATCGACACCCGCAAATGGCAGGTCCTCTATTCCCCCCGACGAGCGTCGTGACGATCCGCTGACCTCATCGTCTTCATAATTCCCGCCACCGCCAGCACGCCCGCCAGCAAAACAGCCAGGATGGTCGCGCCCCAGTGTCCCACCAGAAAAGCCAGGATGCGGTAGGCAGGGCTTGCGCCCGTCTCCAGCCCGATGGCAAAAAACAGGATCGCCGCTGTTCCGGCGACACAAACAACGATATTCAAAACCATCCCGCAAGAAGTCCCTTGAATATTATTCCACGGTGTTTTTCCCATCGTCCCTCCTCGCCTCATGCCACTCAGAAAGTAGCGCGTTCCTAAAACTCCCGGGGATCGGGATACAAAAACCTGTACTCCAAACGTTTTTTTAATTTATCATTGCTGACGACTTTTCCCGGGCCGAGTCCGCCTTCCTCACGAAACGCCGGCGGAGAAAGCCCCATCTTCCGGGCGGCCTGCGTGTAAAGTTCCCGCCGGGTCGGATGGCCGTCGCAACAGGCGTTAAGAATCTCCCCGCGGATGTCCCGGCGGATGATCTCCAGAAGGATGGCCACCCCGTCCTGCTGATGGATCAGATTAACCGGCCGATCCCCTCCCGGCACATCCTGTTTCCCGGCCAGGAACCGCCCCACCGGACGGCCGGCCCCGCACAGGCCGGCGAAACGGACCACCGTGGCCTCAAAACGGGGATCGTGAAGAAAAAGCCCCTCGGCCTCGAGCAAAACACGTGAACGGGGATTGTCAGGCGCAAAGTCCGAGTCCTCCCGGGCCAGGGCCAGCGTATCGGGATAAACAGATGTTGAGCTGGTGAAAACAACGGATTTGACGGCTGACGATCCGGCAAGGCGGACGATGCCCCGGAGCTGCTGAAGATATACGGCCGGATCTTCAAAATCCCGGCGGAACGGGAGGGTAACAACAAGGGTCTCGGACGAAAAAAAATCCGAAAGGTTGTCTCCCCGGAGGTCAGGATCCGCCGCGAGCAGAAACGGCTGGATCCCTTCCGAAGCCAGAACCGTCATTTTGGACGGCGTTGTCGAGGAACCCCTCACGGAGGCGCCGGCTTTGCGGAGAGCGGCGGCCAGCGGCCGGCCCAGCCAGCCGCAGCCCAGGACACTGACAAAACGAGACTTCATCGGACCATCTTTCGCTGGCCTCGGCCTCAGGCTATCACGCTCGGCCGCCCGGAGCGCCGGCCGCCTGGACACGAGACGAAATCCCCGGATGAAAAACAGAAGGCCTCCCCTTAATGAGGGAGGCCTTCCGCCATGTTAAACCTGCCATGAACCGTTGTCACAAAAGATTATTTCAAATAGGACTGCATCGCGGCCCAAGTCTTCCGGCCGACGACCCCGTCCGCCTTGAGCTCATGGTCTTTCTGAAAATCGCTGATGGCCTTCTTGGTCTTGGCCCCAAGCTTGCCATCAACAGCCCCCTGATAATAACCGGCGTTTTTCAAGGCCTTCTGGACCTGCTCGGTGCTGGCGGAAACGCGGATGATGTCACCCGTCGCTCCGGACGATGACGAAGACCCCTCATCGCTGACCTTCACGGAGCGGGTCCGGGTCCTGTCCAGCTGATAAGACAGGTCTCTGACCTCGTCATTGAGACTCTTGATCTGGTCGTCCTTGTCTTCCGCCGCGCGCTCGAGTTCGGTCACGCGCATCTGCAACGAATCCACCGTTGCCTGCTTGTTTGCGGTCGCGCATCCGGAGATGAGCATTACAAAACTGAGAACCACCAGCCATCTTGTCACCACGTTCCCCCTCCTTTTTAAGTATCGAGTAAACGATTATTGATCTCGAAGAAATACCTGCCTGACTGACTCCGGCCCCAATCTCCTTCCAGCCGGATTGTGAGGGTATTCTATCACAAAGCCGTTCCTTGACCATGCTTATTCAAAAAATAAAGCCGGCCCGGGCAACGGACAAAACGGCTGTCAATACTTCACGGAGCACCCGTAAGATTTCGTGGCGGCAACGCTGACTTTTTTCCCGGCGACCGCCTCGTCCATGGCCTGGGTCACATAATTGACGGAATCCGCGATGTCCTGGGGATCGGTGGTCGGTTTGTCATCGATGGCGCCCTGATAAATCAGCGTCCCTTCGGGATCGATGATGAACATGTGAGGCGTGGTCTGCGCGCCGTACATCCGCCCGACCGCGCCGTCCGGATCCAGCAGGACCGCATCCGGGTCAGCGCCTTTCTCCTGAGTCAACTGTCCGGCCTGTTCAGGAGAACAGTGCCCCTGCTTCCCGGGGGAAGAAGAATTCACCGAAAGCCAGACAACGCCGAGGGCCCTGTATTTCTTCTGAAGCGCCTGCATGTTGCCGCTGTCATAATGCTTCCGGACAAAAGGGCAATCATGGTTCACCCATTCCAGAATGACATATTTACCGCGGTAATCCGACAGGGCGTGCTTTTGCTGCTCGGAATCCGTCAATGAAAAATCCGGCACAGCCTGGCCGGGCGAGACATCGGCCTTGACGGTTTTGGTACTGAACGCAATCAGTGTTGCCAGACAGACGCTGCCCGCAATCAACACAGAGCTCAAATATTTCTTCATGGACAACTCCTCCTTTCCTTTCTGAGACCATTCTCAAATCACGCGTACCATTTTAATGATTTTTCTCCGCTTTCTCAAGGAATTCCAGGACAATGCCCGGAGTCAAAATTTCAGGCAATATCCGCGGGGGCGCTCCCTCGAAAGAGGGGTATAGGACATACAACGGGATGCTGTTTTTCCCGTAGCGTTCCAGGGCCCGGGTGATCTCTTCATCCCGCCGGGTCCAGTCCGCTTTCAGAAGGGCAACTCCCATCTCCTGAAATTTCGCGAGCACGCGGGGATCCTGCAGCGCCACCCGCTCGTTGACCTGGCATGTCAGACACCAGGAGGCGGTAAAATCGACAAAAACCGGACGGCCTTCGCGGCGCAATTCTTCCAATTTTTCCATTGAGAAATCCTGCCATGGGCCTTCGGCCTGGACCAGGCGGCTCTTCTGCGAAAAAGTTCCCGGATCCGGAAGCCCCGCGGCCGCAATCCCGATCCCGGCCAGAACAAAAAACACCCCTCCCCAGCATAACCGTTGCTGTGTGCGAACCAAGGACGCCACAGAACCCAATCCCCACAGCCGGGAACCCGACGCGGCCAGCAGCAAACCGAACAGCAGGGAAACCACCGCCGGTTTCCCCGCCTGCAAACTCAATATCCAGGCCAGCCAAACCACTGTGGCCATCATGAAAAACCCGAAGACGGTCTTCATGTGCTCCATCCAAACCCCCGGCTTGGGAAAAACTTTAAGAAGGGCCGGGGAGCCGGCGCACACCAGATAAGGAAACGCCAGCCCCAGGCCCAAAAAGGAAAAGATTACCAGCGTAATCGGCCAAGGCTGGGTCAGGGCGACGCCGATGGCAGCCCCCATGAAAGGAGCGGTACAGGGCGTGGCCACCACAGCCGTCAAAAACCCGCTGGCGAACGCCCCCCATTCGCCGGTCCTCCCGGAGGGGACAGCGAGCCCCGGAGAAGAAAGCTCGAAGACTCCGAAAAAATTCATTCCGATCAGAAAAAATAAAAACGAAAGCCCGACAAGAAATCCCGGGGACTGAAACTGAAAACCCCAGCCCACCTGCTCCCCGGACCAGCGCAAGAACATCAGAATCCCCGCCAATATCCAGAACGACGCCAGTACGCCGGCCGTGAACAACCCGCCCTGCCTCCAGGACGACGTCCGCCGGCGCGAAGACTGCTGAATCAGATGAAAAACCTTCAATGATAAAACAGGAAGAACGCACGGCATCAGGTTCAGGATCAACCCTCCCAGGAAGGCGAAGATCATGGCCGCCGCAACCGGACCGGAGAAGAGGCCTCCGACTACTCTTTGTCCCGAAAACGGCTGCCGGACAACGGCATCAACCTGCAAGGCTCTGGATGTCCCCTCGCCTTGCCACCCCTGGTCGGAGACCAGGACACCTGTTAGCCGTTCCGGCACTTTAGACAACAAGGGGCTTTTCTCCAGACGCAAACGGTAAGCCTCGCCGTTCATTTCGGCCTGTGGCCGGACCGCATGACGAATCAGATCATTGCGCTCGGGAAAAAATTGGATGCCGGTGAGCGGATAAACCGCAGGACCGGATGGAACGATATCCATCAAGAATCCCGGGGCTTCCTCAAAAACTTTGATATCCCAGACGGAACCCTCCGACACCGGCAGGGACTGCCTGGCAAGGGCAAAAATACTGGTCCAGCGGAGATCGGGCTGGGGCGGCAGGGCGGCTACGGGCAAATCCAATGTTAAGTCCGCCTGCCCCGGGATGCACTCCACGCGGCAGGAGAGCCATTCCACATGAGCGCCGAGCGTCACGCGGTCCGAGGAAAGATGCGGACCCGGACGGATCTCCGTCAAGAGAAGGACCTCCCCCTCGTAACCGAAGCTGGCCAGGGGCGGCTGTTCGATCCGGTGAGGATACGGCCAGAGCAAAGGCCCGGCGTCAAACCCTTCCGGCAATTGCCAGCGCACGGCCGGGGCCATCCCGGAATCACCGGGATTCTCCCAATAGACATGCCACCCGCGATCCATCCGCATACGCAAGCCGACAAAAAAGGATCTCCCGGGTTGCACCGATACATCCTCGGCCACAAGCCCGACACGCGTATGGGCGATGGTGATGCCGCCCGCCATGGCCAAGGCCGGCGACGCCAGGGACACGAGGGCCAAGCATCCCAAGATCCTTACAAAAAAATGTCTCATAGATTTCCAACGAATTTTCATGGAAGAGACGAACCGGCAGGGAAAACCGTCATTGCCCCGGCTCGCCGGCAGGAGGATGAGGATCCTCGCCCGGAGGATTGGCCTGGCGCAGATCCTTCATCAGCTGGACATCCAGACTGCGGGGCAAGTTCGGAAATCGCTTATAGAATTCGTTAAAAGCTTCCGGCTGTTCATTGAGGATATGGATCGTGTATTCGAACCCGGGCTTGAGCACGGGAACCCCACCGAGCTTGACGGTCTCCTTGGTCCCGGTGACCTTCAGGGTGCCAAGATAAATGATCTTCTCGGGCCGGACTTCAAACGCCACGTCCATGTCCTCGGTGGCCATGGTCGAACCCACGGGAATGGACAAAGACCGGATCCGGTAACTGCCCATCGGAAGCTCAATAAAAAAATAATCCGGTCTGACCGTTTCAGAGTTCCAGGGGAATTCCTGCTGGCGTGTTTTATCACCGATGACAAGATCATAAGTTTTCGCCGGATCTTTCTGATCAATGATGGACAACTTGATGTAGCTGGCCTTGACCACCCCCTCAAATTCCGTTTTGGCAAATATCATCCCTTTCCGAATTTGGGGCACGGGCGGCTTGACGGATGGGCCGACGGCGGATTTGGAAGCCTTCGCCACAGGATCCCCTTCCACCGGCAGTGGCTGAGGCGCGGGGCGCACAGGGGCTGTTGCGCATCCCGAAAAAAACGCCAGGAAAAAGAAAATGGGCAATATTTTTTTCATGAAAAAAGACTTTAAGATTTACGGGATAAAATCTGAGTTAGTTTAGCAAAGAAGCGCCGGGCAGTTCAAGCATTTTTAATATTTGCGGGGCATAATGTTCACACCTGGGGCAGGAACCGCGCATCATTTGCTGGCGCAAATCAAAAAAAGACCCCGGCTGTCCTGACGTTGGGCAAGGCATCGACAAGACCCCGCATGATTTGCTGGCGCAAATCAAGGCTGCGGGGTTTGTTCGCACAGATGGCTTGCGTCGCTGAGGCTCCGCAAGCCATGTGCTCACAAAAAATAGCGGGAGGACCGGGGGGGCCTCCCGCTAACCGTGGTTGGTGATGAGCTTTAAGCTTGGTAGCTTAAGTCAACGTCACCGGCTTCTTGGGGGAGAAGAGTTTAGATTTCCACAATATATGGATCCTCAAGGTATGGCAAAAATCCACCTTGAGCTGAGTTCGTTCCTGCGCGATATAAAAATGCCCTTTGACGCGGAACGAGAACTGCTCTTCACAGGTCCTCGTATTGAAACGTTTCCGAATATACACTTCCGGGCAGACAGGCGGCAGAGGGGCAGCATCGGCTTGGGAGATAAAATAGATGAAACTCTTGCGCACATGCGTCTTACAGTCTTTATCCTCGGAATTTTCGCTGATACAAATCAGCTTCCGTCTATGCTCCAAGGATTGCTTCTTCTTGTATATAATATCTCGCATGTCTCTCCCCTCTTTATGTCTCGACGGACCAAAACGATCCAGCTATCGCGAGTATAACATGCCACCCCTTTGAAACAAGGGGTTTGGGACGCCTCCGGGAAAGCGTTTTCCTGAGGGAATCAGCCTGCGCCTTTGCAACAATGCCCACAGCCATAAAGAGTTAGAACAAACCCTTAAAATACAAAAAGGATGTTTTCCGGCTTTTCAACTCTCTGTCAATGTAGCAGTTATGCGCCTGCTCAAAAGACAAAATTTTTAAAAAAGATTTTATTTATGAAGCAGACTAAAAAAGGCGAGAATGGATATGGGGGGAGGATAAAATCACGAAAAAAATTAATCGTTTTTCAAGGGGGTGCGGCGGAACGGCCAATTGACCTGCGGCTCTTTGCCTAAAAAAAGCCGCTGGATATTGGGGCGGTGGCGGAGAACGACAAAAACGCAGAAAATGACTCCCAGGGTGACAACTCCCAACGATTGCCTTGTGGCGAGAATGATCGCAGGAAGAAGAATAGAAGCAATGATCGAAGCCAGAGAAACATACCCCGTCACCAAAAAAACAACCGCCCAGGCCAGGAGACAGGCCAGAACAGCGATCCCCAAGCCAGGGATATTGATGGCCAACCCTATCAGAACGCCAAGACTGGTCGCTATCCCTTTGCCGCCCCGAAAATTCAGGAAGATCGTCCAGTTGTGACCGACCACCGCGCACAGGCCGATCGCCACCAGAGAAAAGACCTGGGTGAGCCCCGCAACTGGAGCCACAAACGCCGTCGGGACCAATCCCTTGGCAATGTCCAGAAGAAGCACCGCAATCCCCGGGCCTTTGCCCAGGACGCGAAACGTATTGGCGGCGCCGATGTTGCCGGAGCCGAACTGACGGATGTCGATTTTCTTATAAATTTTCCCGAAAATGTACGCCGTTGGAATGGCGCCGATCAAATAACTAACGGCGCAGGCCAGACCCAATGAGACCAGCAGAGGCATCAGTTTTCCCTCTCAATGTTCGACCGGTTCACGGACAAAATCCGGCGCACGGAGCGTTTCTTTGTGGGGATCGTTCAGGAGTCTCATTCCCCGAAAGAGATAATCCGTGCCGGAAACAACGGTGAATGCCAGCGCCGGGATCCAGACAGCCATGGCCATCGGCCCCTGTAAAAGCAGCCAGATCACAGCGCAGCACTGTGCAAAAGTGGAGATCTTCCCCCAACGCGTGGCCTGGGCCGAGAACTGGCCATTATGAAAAATCAGAATCAGCCCTGCGCCGATCAAAAGAATCACGTCACGGCAGATCACGGCAATGACCAGCCACAAAGGGAACCTGATATGCGGCAGCTGGGGGCCGATAAGGTACAGGCAAAGGAACGCGCTCATCAAGAGCAGCTTGTCTGCCAGGGGGTCCAGAAGGACGCCTGCCGGGGATCTTTGCTCCCAACGGCGGGCAATGTACCCGTCAAAAATATCCGATCCCACAGCCAGCAAAAATATTCCCAGGGCCACAAAACGCAGATAATCTTTCCCGGGCGCATAATAAAGCACGGAAAGGATAAAAAACGGGACGGCCAGGATCCGAAAGATCGTGACCTTGGTGGCAAACGTAAAGCTCATAGCCCGCCCCCTCCCTCATTCTTCCAGAATGTTCAACGCAACGTTGTGCTCGGGGCACAAATCGACCCGGGCAGAAAAACGCTTCCCATCCACCGGGCAGTATTTGATGACAACATTCCCCTGGACGGCGTTGGAAATGGATTCCACCGCCGCGTGGGCTTCCGGGTCCCGCCGGACCTCGTAGGCCAAATTCTTCAAATCCTCCGCGTTGACATCCCGCCCGCTCACCGCACCGACCACAGACGTCAGCGCCTCCTCGGCCTCGCGGGACGATTCCCCCTGGGCCGCCGGGACAGGAGCGGCGGCCTGCCGGAGCGTGGCGCACCCGGCGAAAAAAACTGTCAACATCAGCGCTCCCCGCAGCATGTTCATGAACGCCTCACTTGATCAAACGGAGCCGGTTGGGAGGCCAGTAAATCAATTCCGCTTTGCCGATCACGTCGCCTTCCGGGACAAAACCCCAATACCGGCTGTCATGGCTTGAGGCGCTGTTGTCCCCCAGGACGAAATAATACCCCGACGGCACCGTGATCTTCTGCCCGGGCTGGGCATACTGCCCTTTATTGTAATAATAAATATTTTTGATCACCGGCGACTGGATAAGCTGGCCGTTGATGTAAATGTCCCCGAACTTGATCTCCACCGTTTCTCCCCCGGCGGCGATCAACCTCTTGATAAAATCGCGCTTGGGGTCCTCGGGATACTTGAAAACGACCACGTCCCCCCGCCTGGGCTTCGAAAACCCCGGGAGGCGGAAATGCACAAAAGGAACCAGCGGACCGTAGCGAAGCTTGTTGACCAGCAGACGGTCGCCGATCTGCAGCGTTTCCTGCATGGAACCGCTGGGGATCTTGAAGGCCTGGAAGAAAAAAGTCCGAATGAACATCGCCAGGACAAAAGCGATCAGGATCGATTCCACCCAGTCCCGGGCGACCGATTTGATCCGGACCTTTTTGGTTTCCTTCGGCATCATGCTGTCTGACCACGTCATCGATTCAGCTCCTCAACATCACTAAATTTTCAGGGCGATAAGGAACGCTTCCTGGGGCACTTCCACGTTGCCCACCTGCTTGAGTTTTTTCTTGCCTTCCTTCTGCTTCTCCCACAATTTGCGCTTGCGCGTGATGTCCCCGCCGTAACACTTGGCGGTCACGTTCTTTCCGACGGACTTGACCTTGGCGCTGGACACGATCCTCCCGTCGCAGGACGCCTGGATCCGGACCTCGAAGAGCTGCTGGGGGATGACGTCCTTCAGCTTCGTCACGAGATTCAATCCCTTGTCATAGGCCCGCTCTTTATGCACCAGGCAGGAGAACGCGTCGCAGATCTTGTCGTTGATCAGGATGTCCAGTTTGGCGATCTGGGCCGGCAGATAACCCTTGAATTTATAGTCGATCGAGCCGTACCCGCGGGTCACGGATTTGATCAGGTCGTTGAAATCAATGATGACTTCAGAAAGGGGGATGTCGAACACGACCCGCATGCGGTCCGAGACGTATTCGCTTTTCTGGTAAATCCCCCGCTTGCGCTTGGCCAGCTCCATGACCTTGTCCATGGCCGAAACCGGGGTGAGGATCGCCACCTCCAGGTACGGCTCCTCAACGCGCTCGATCTGGTTGGTATCGGGCAGCTGGGACGGATTTTCGAGCTCAATGATCTCTTTCGTTCCTCTCATCACCACGCGGTATTTGACGTTGGGCGTTGTCAGGACCAGGTTCAGATCATACTCCCGCTGGAGACGCTCCTGGACGATCTCCATGTGCAGCAGACCCAGGAAGCCGCAGCGGAACCCATGGCCGAACGACTCCGAGGTTTCCAGCTCATAGACGAAACTCGGATCGTTGAGCCGCAGTTTTTCGATCGCCTCGCGCAGATTCATGAAATCGCCGGGATTGACCGGATAAACGCCGCAGAACACCAGAGGATTCAGGTGGCGGTATCCCTCCAGGGGTTTTTCCGTGGGACGGGCCGCCTCGGTGACCGTGTCCCCGACCCGGGCTTCGCGCGTTTCATGCAGGTTGCAGGTGATATACCCGACCTCGCCGCAGGCCAGCTCGCCCACCTTCCGGGCCTCGGGCGTAAAAACGCCGACCTCCTCAACGGTGTATTCCTTCTGCGTATGCATCATGCGGACGCGCATCTGCGGACGGACCACGCCGTTCATGATCCTCACATAGACAATGACCCCTTTATAAATGTCGTATTTCAGATCGAAGATCAGCGCTTGCAACGGCTGGCCCTCATTACCCTCCGGGTGAGGGATAAAGGCAATGATCTTCTCGAACAGCTCCTTGATGCCGATCCCTTCCTTGGCCGACACAAGGACGATGTCCTTGTCCTTAAACTTGAAAATGTCCACCATCTCGCGCCGGGCGCGTTCGATATCGATGTTGGCGATGTCGATCTTGTTGATGACCGGAAGGATCTCCAGGTTGTTTTCGATGGCCAGGTAATAGTTGGCGACCGTCTGGGATTCGACCCCCTGGGACACATCGGTGACCAGGAGCGCCCCCTCGCAGGCGCGCAGGGATTTTTCCACCTCATAGGTAAAATCCACGTGGCCGGGGGTGTCGATGAAATTGACGACGTAGTCCTGCCCGTCATCCGCCCGGTAATTCAGGCGCACGGCCGAGGCCTTGATCGTGATCCCGCGCTCGCGCTCCAGGTCCATGTCGTCCAGGAGCTGGTTCTTGAACTTGCGCTCGTCGATCGCCCCGGTGAACAGCAGGAGACGGTCCGCGAGCGTGGATTTTCCATGGTCCACGTGGGCGATGATGGAAAAATTTCGGAGTTTGGATTTGTCCATAGGATGGAACCCCAAGGGCTTTAGTCCGTGGGCCCTCTGCATGACCCGTCTGCGTCCCGCAACTTTCGTGCGGGACTTCGCCGGGTTCATCCGTCTTCGCAACTTGAACGGTGGAATCCGGCGTAGCCGGAAACTTTCGTTCGCCTTGCTTCCCAGACTGAAATATTAGGCTCCGGCGAAGACGGATGATTTACGAACGGCGGAGATGTTCCAGCATCTTCCCGACAACCTGGTCCACGGTCAGTCGGGTCGAATCGATGAGCACGGCGTCCTCGGCCTTGAGCAGCGGCCCGGCTTTCCGGGTCAGGTCCTTCTGGTCCCTGTCGATGATCTCCCGGCGCAATTTTTCCGCCTCGACGGCCTGGCCCTTGGCCACCAGCTCTTTCAGCCGGCGCTGCAGCCGCTCGTCCACGTCGGCGTCCAGATAAAATTTCCGGGTGGCCTTGGGAAAGATCACCGTGCCGGCGTCCCGGCCCTCGACCACGATGTCCGTCTTGCGGCCGATGGCCTGCTGCCAGGAGACGAGAATCTCCCGCACCTTCGAGGCGCGGGCGATGTAATAGGTATTGTTCGTGACCTCAAGGGTACGGATCTCGGCGGAGACGTCCTCGCCGTCCAGATAGACCTTCAGCCCCGAGGCCGGGTTGCCTTTCAGGTCGATCTCCGTTTCGCGGGCCAGCCGGACCAGGGCGTCCTCGTCCGTCAAATCCATTTTCCGGCGCAGGGCCTTGAGCGTCAGGGCCCGGTACATCGCCCCGGTGTCAAGGTAAGAAAAACCAAGACGCCCGGCCAGGGCCTTGGCCACCGTGCTTTTTCCGGCGCCCGCGGGCCCGTCAATGGTGATGACGGTCGTGCCGGACGTCGCCGGGACGTTAGCCGAGGGCATCGCGCTTGGTTTTCGCATTTTTAAAAAGGGTGGTGAGAGACTGCTGGTCGTCGCCGATGATGGCCTTCCTTACGGCGGCGAGATGTTTGACGAATTCGTCAATCGATGCCACCAGATTTCTCTTATTGGCCATGCAGATATCAATCCACATCTGGGGATTCGAGGAGGCGATCCGCGTGGTGTCCTTGAGGCCCTGGGCCGCGTATCCCAGGCTGTCGTCCGGGATGGAACCCATCAAAGAGTAGGCCACGACATGCGGCAAATGGCTGATGAACGCCAGGGCCTTGTCGTGATCGTCCGGGGCAAGGAACTTGACGCTGGCCCCCACCTTGGTCCACAGTTCCTTGACCCGGTCGCAGGCGATCTTATTGGTCTGCTCAACCGGTGTCATGAGACAGATGGAATTTTCAAAAAAACCGGAGGAGGCGAACTCCGCCCCTCTCTTCTCGGACCCGGCCAGCGGGTGCGAACCGACAAAATGCGCGTGCGGCGGCAGATACTTCTGCGCGGCGCTCACGATGGCGGCCTTGGTGCTCCCCACGTCCGTGATGATGCAATTGCGTTTCAGGTACGGGCCGATCCGGGGAAGGAGCGAGGCAATGATGCTGACCGGGGTCGAGAGGATCACCAGGTCCGCGTTGCTGACCGCGTCCTTGATGTCATTCGACGCCTTGTCAATGGCGTTGTTCTTAAGGGCCGTGGTCAAAGACGAGCTCTGTTGGGACACCCCCACGATCTCAAAAGCCAGCTTGCGCTGCTTCATGGCCATTCCCAAAGAACCGCCGATCAACCCCACCCCGATGACGGTGACTTTTCGAAAAAGAAATGATGGTCGAAAGGTAATCAAAGGTTTTTCCTCACTGTTGTGTTAAAGAATGGTTTCAAATGTCCCGGCCAACGGCGTGGGCCACTGCCTTCAGTTCTTTCATCAGAATCCTGAAATTCTCCGGCACAAGAGACTGGACTCCGTCCGACAAGGCCTCTTCGGGATTGTCGTGGACCTCAATCATCAACCCGTCGCAGCCCGCGGCTACCGCCGCCTTGGCCACGCTCCCCACCAGTCCCCATCGCCCCGTGCCGTGGCTGGGATCCACGATGATGGGCAAATGCGAAAGCTGTTTGACAACGGGAACGGCGTTGATGTCCAGGGTGTTGCGCGTGGCGGTCTCAAACGTCCGGATCCCGCGTTCACAGAGCATGACATTGAAGTTCCCCTGTGAAAGGATATACTCCGCCGACATCAGAAGGTCCTTGACCGTGGCGCTCAAGCCCCGCTTGAGCAAAACCGGTTTCTGCGTCTTTCCCACTTCTTTGAGCAACGAAAAATTCTGCATGTTCCGCGCCCCGATCTGAAAGGCGTCCGCGTAGCGGGCGATAAGATCGACGTCGCGCGGGTCCATAACTTCCGTGATGGTCGCGAGCCCCGTGGCCTTGCCGACATCCCGGAGATACTTCAACCCTTCCTCGCCGAGCCCCTGAAAATCGTACGGCGATGTCCTGGGCTTGAACGCCCCGCCGCGCAGGACCGTCGCCCCCGCCTCTTTGACCTTCCGGGCGATGAGGAGCAGCTTGTCATACCCCTCGATGGAACAGGGGCCGGCCATGACGATCAGCTTCTTCGCGCCAGCCTTGCTGTGCTCGGAAAGATTGATGACGGAATCTTCTTTCTTGAACTCCCGGGACACCAGCTTGTACGGCGCCAGAACCGGCATCACTCTTTCGACGCCGGGGAAGACCTCCAGAGGGGTCACGCGCAGGACGTCTTCCGGGCCGATAAAACCGATGATGGTCCTTTCCACCCCGCGGGAAATATGGGCCTTGAGCCCAAGCTTTTCCGCTTTTTCAACAATATGCTGAATCTGTTCTTCGGTTGCCCCTGACTTAAGAATAACGATCATTGTTCACTCCCCTGATGGTCTTTGTGAAATTGGCTTATTGCTCCTTCAAGACCCGTTGCAGGGCCTTGAGGAAAATCTGGTTCTCTTTGGCGGACCCGATGGTCACACGGATAAACTGGGACAGCCCCCAGACGTCCATATCCCGGACGATCACGCCCCTTTTCAACAACGCCGCGGACACGAACGACGACGGCCGCCCCGCATCCACCAAAATGAAATTCGTCACGCTCTCCATGAAATGGACGCCCAGCCGGCGCAGGCCGGCGTACAACACCTTCCTCTGCGACTCCACCAACGCCGCCTTGCGGCGGTAATACCCCTGGTCATCAAGACAGGCCAGGGCCGCGGCCTGGGCCACAGAATTCACGTTGAACGGCTCCCTCACCCTGTTCAAGATGTCCACGAGATCTTTGGGGGCGATCCCATAGCCGATCCGCAAACCCGCCAAACCATACAATTTGGAAAACGTGCGCGTGGTCACGAGGTTGGGGAACGCATCCTGCATCCGGATGGTGTCCGGATAATCCTTGGCGCGGACATATTCATAATACGCCTCGTCCACCAGGACGATCACCTGCGGCGGAATTCTCTGCAAAAATGCCGTCAGCTGCTCCCGGTTGACATAGGTCCCGGCGGGATTGTCCGGGTTGCCGATGATGACCAGCTTGGTCCGTTCGGTCACCGCGCGCGCCATTCCGTCCAGATCGTAGCGGAAATTTTTCAGGGAAACGGCCCTGATCGCGGCTCCGGCCAGCCTCGAGGCGATGTCATAGACCAAGAACGACGGCTTGGCGATCACGACCTCGTCGCCTTCGCCGACAAACGCATTGATCAGCAAGACAATGATCTCGTCCGAACCGTTGCCGAAGACCAGCCGGTCGGGCCGCACCCGCAGCCTCTTGGCCGCCTCCTTGCGCAAAAGGAAACAGCTCCCGTCCGGATAGCGATTGATGTTTTTCGCTTCCTTGAGGATGGCGCGTAAAACTTTCGGGGAGGGGCCGAACGGCGTTTCGTTTGAGGCGAGTTTGATCACCTGCTTAAGGCCGAGCTCGCGCTTGACCTCATCGATCGGCTTGCCGGGGCGGTAAGGCTCCACCGTCCATATTCTTTCTTTGACAGGATATCGCATACGTCCTTGCGAAAGTTTTCATGCCAGTACGGGATAGGATCCAAGGACCTTCAGGTACTTGCACATCTCTTCCAGCTGGCCGAGGGCCCGTTTAACATTTTTGTCTTCACGGTGCCCTTCAAAATCCACAAAAAAGTAGTAATCCCAGGCCTTTTTCTTCGACGGGCGGGACTCGATTTTCGTCAGGTTGATCTTATTCCTGAAAAAAGGTGTCAGCATCGCGTGCAGGGCGCCGACCCTGTCCTTGATGGAAAACAAAATGGATGTCCGGTCCGTCCCCGTTGGCGCGGCGTCTTCCACGCCGATCACCAGGAACCGGGTCGTATTATGCGGGATATCGTTGACGTTCTGCCGGACGACAGGAACGCCGTACGCCTCCGCCGCCTGCCTGGAAGCGATGGCCGCGGCCCCCTTTTTCCCGGCCACCATCTTCACCGACTGGGTGGTGGACGAAAGGCTGATCTGCGCGGCTTTGGGCAGGTGCCCTTTCAGCCAGCTGCGGCATTGGCCGAAGACATTGGGGTTCGAATAAACGACTTTGATCTTTTCCAAAGGTGACCGCGAGATCAGGCAATGCTCGATCTTTTGCAGGACCTGGGAGCAGATCTTTAAATCGGAATCCACCAAAAGGTCGAAGGTGTCGGTCACCGCCCCTTCCGTTGAATTCTCGATGGGGACAACGCCGTAATCGCAATCGCGCAATTCGACTTTCTGAAATACCTCGTAAATATTTCCGCAGGAATCAATGCTTACCTGCGAACCGAATTTCTTGCGGGTGGCGAGATACGAATATGCGCCTTCCGTCCCCAGACAGGCCACCTTGAGCGGTTTTTCCAAGGCCAGGGACCCGGACATGATCTCCCGGTAAATCGCCTCGCAGGCGCTGACCGTCATCGGCCCCTTGTTCAGGGCCTTGATCCGGGCCAGGACCTGCTTCTCCCGGGCCGGGGCGTAGATGCCTTTTTTGCTTTTAATTTTCTCCCGCCCAATGGCCATGCTCAGCCTGGCGCGCTCGTTCAAAAGCGCCATCAGATGAGAATCAATCGCGTCTATTTTTTTTCTTAATTTTTGCAGTGTCATGATTCCATCGTCTTTTCTTCCGCAGAGACCTCGCGGGGTTCGTCAACCCGCCCACCGGCCGCCGGACTGTCCGTCGCGGAATCGGCCTCGGGCTGGCTTTCGCTCATTTCCTCCATGACCCGCTTGAGGTCCATGGCATTTTCCGGCTCCGCCGGTTCGGCCGGGTCTTGAAATCCCGCCTGGGACGCGGCCCTGGCCTCGGCGGCCTCGATGCTTTCCGGAGATCCCGTGTCCGGCTGCCCGGATTCTTCCGCGGGGGATGCCGGGGCGTCGGGGACCGATTCCAGGTCCCGGGGAGCCGTGCCGGCATCCGGGGCCGGATTCACCGTCCCCGGAGTTTCCACGCCCGGCTGCAGGGCCGGAAAATCCTCGAGCTTGGGCAGGTCCTTCAAAGACTTGAGCCCGAAATATTCCAAAAATAATTTTGCGGTTCCGTACAGATACGGGCGCCCCGGAACATCCTTGCGCCCCACGATCTTGATGAGCCCTTTGTCCAGCAGATGCAGGACGACCCCGTCGGAGTTCACGCCCCGGATCATCTCGATGTCCGAGCGGGCCATGGGCTGCTTGTATGCGATGATGGCCAGGGTTTCCAGCGCCGGCCGGGAGAGTTTCTCCTTCACCCGGGTCTTGAAAAAATTACGGATGAACACCGCATATTCGGGGCTGCTCAGCATCTGATACCCTCCGGCGATCTCGGCGATCACCATGCCCCGCAATCCCTTGTCGTAGTCGTCCTTCAATTCCTGGATGAGCGCCTTGATGTCACCGGGAGGGATCGTCTCCAGCGCTTCCTGGAACTGCTCGAGGGTCACGGGCTTGTCGCTCACAAAGAACAACGACTCAATGGCGCCCTTGAGATAATCCTTGTTCGATTCATCCATCAGACGTTAATCCTTTGTTTATAAATTTCGTTTAACAGATCTTCCGTCGTCCCTATTCCGGGCGAACGCTCCAGGGCCTTGCGGATCATCTCCTGGGCCTCGGGCTTCTTGTATTGCAACTGCAATAAAACCGCCAGGGCTTCCTCCTGCCAGCCCGGAGCGGAAGCCAGAGGGGCAACAGCCCCCCGGTCCTTGATCAATCCATATTTTCCAACTTTACCCTGGAGCTTGGCAATGATTTCCTTGGATTTCTGCAGCCCGATTCCCGGCAGGGTTTTCAGGAAAGACTGGTCGCCTTCGTTGATCGCCTGGGCGATCTCCGAGATCGGCTTATTCAAGGCCTTGACCGCGGCCCGAGGGCCGATCCCCGACACCTTGATGAAGTGAAGAAAAAAATCCCGCTCGATCTCGTTTAAAAATCCCACAAGCACGTCATTGCCGCTGGAGGGTGTCAGCTGAAGATAATGATAAATGACCAGATCAATCGTCCCCTGCCCATCGGAAGGTCCCTCAATCCTTCCCAGGACCGAGACCGGCACCAGGACTTCATAACAGATGCCGTGGAGGTCAAGGATGACCGAATGTTCCCGTTTTTCAACCAGGCGGCCTGACAGTTTGACGATCATATCACGTGGTCGCGGGCTTGATCCGCGCGCCCGCTGCAAACGACAAGCGCCGGAGGCGGGACTCCTGCCGCTCGATATACGCAAACCCCAAAGCCAGGGCCAGCGCGTCGCTGGCGTCCAGCGTCAGCTTCTCTTCGCTGATCCCCAGGGTCCTGGCGACGACACTGCGGATCTGTTCCTTGGACGCATTCCCGTTACCCAAAAGGGCTTTGCGGATCCGCTTGACGGGATATTCGACGAGCCGCAGCTCCCGGTGGGCGCACAACAAACAGATCACTCCGCGCGCGTGCCCGAGGATGCATGCCGTGGTCGGATGCCGGTAATGCGCATACAGCTTCTCGATGACCATGACCTCCGGGGAATACTGCTGAATCACGGCGTCGAGATTGGAATACACCTTGCCGATCTTGTTTTGCAGAAGGTCCCTCGGCCTGGGCTCGACCGTCCCCGCCTCCAGCAGATGGACGGACCGGACGGCCCCGGGCTCACAGTCAATCACGCCGTACCCTGTGGCTTTCAACCCGGGATCTATGCCCAAAATTCGCATGATTACGCCGACTTTTCCAATTCTTCATCAGGGATGTCAAAATTGGCGTAAACGTTCTGGATGTCTTCGTGCTCTTCCAGGGCTTCCATGAGCGCGATGATCTGCTTGGCGTCATCACCCGCGAGCTTTACGCTGGCGTTGGGAACCTTCGTGATTTCCGAGGCGACCAGGGGGACCTTTTTCGCGTTGAGGGAGCTCTTGACAGACTCCAGCTTCGCGGGCTCGCAGGTGATTTCGAAATAAGCCGCGTCGCTTTTGATATCGTCCGCTCCCGCGTCCAGCACGATATCCATGAGTGCATCTTCGCTGATTTTGTCCTTCTCTATCGAAATGAAACCTTTCGACGTGAACATCCACGCCGTGCTGCCGGCTCCGGCCAGACTGCCGTTCTTCTTGGTCAGAATATTCCGGACCTCAGCGGTCGTCCGGTTCTTGTTGTCCGTCAAGCCTTCGATCAAAAAGGCCACCCCGCCCGGGCCGTACGCGTCAAACATGACCGTTTCATAAACAACACCCGGAAGTTCGCCCGTCCCTTTCTTGATGGCATTCTCAACGTTGCTGTTGGGCATATTGACTTCCTTGGCCCTGGCGATCGCCGCGCGCAGGCGGATATTCGTGTCCGGATTACCGCCGCTCTCTTTCGCCGCCGCCGTGATTTCGCGCGTCACCTTGGTAAACGCGGCCCCTCTCTTGGCGTCTGTAGCCGCTTTCTTGTGCTTGATCGTTGCCCATTTTGAATGACCTGACATGGAACCAACCTCCTCATTGCCGTGCTCTGGGATTTTCCGCCGTTTCTCCCGCCGGACTCATGGCCGGCAGAATTCCCGAGGAATAAACCCTTTTGTTACTTGATTGATTCTGTACATCCACGATACATCGTCGATGGACCCCATTGAAAATAGAACGAGCAAGCCAATAAGCCGAGTTCTGTCATCCAGGCGGTTCATTTGCATGAACGCGCCGGACGGCGGTTATTCCACTCACCCCGGGGATTGCTCCCCCCACGGACGAAAACCCGCGGGGCCTTGCCGGCCGGACTCTTGCAGCCAACCCGGAAATGTGACGAAGCGGATCCGCTTCGTTCCGCCGTTTGACCGGAGGATCTTTCCCTATTTGGCCTTGCTCCATGCAGAGATTGCTCGTTTCACCCCTCGACTCCTCGCTGCGCTCGTCGCTCAGGGTAAACCCTCTTACAAGGAATTTATACTGAGCGAGGCCAACATGTTGGCCGAGTCGAAGTATCGTCACTGTAGCTCTGATCCCGTAGCCCTGGCACCGCGAGGTGACAGGACAAAGGCCCTGCATTAACAGGGTGCATGATCCTTTGGAGCTCGGACTTTCCTCCCCTCCGCTTCCCGCGGAGAGGCAACCGCCTTGGCTTGCTCCTTTGCAATTGCTTCCCGCGCCAGTTTGTCCGCCTCGGTATTCTGTTCCCGGGGGACATGCTGAATTCGGAACTCCCGAATGCCGCGGAGCAGATGCTGAATCTGGTCAAAGAGCTGTTGTAACGCGGGATTTTTGATCTTGTACTCCCCGCGGATCTGCCGGCACATCAGTTCGCTGTCCGAATACACCGAAACTTTATCGGCCCGGAGGACCAGGGCTTCCTGGAGGGCGTAAAGAAGGGCTGTATATTCCGCAATGTTGTTGGTGGCCTGGCCTATCCCCTGGGTCAGCGCGCGGATGGTGACTCCGCCTTCGCGGATGACCGCCCCGATCCCGGCGGGGCCGGGGTTGCCGCTGCACGCCCCGTCCGTAAAAATTTCAAGTTCTTTTCCGCTCAACGTTCGCCCCCGCCCCTGTTCCTGCTCATCTCACATCTCATCTTCCAGGTACAGAATCCGCGTACACATCTCACAGCATATCATCTGGTCGTGCATCTTGATGGCGTTGATGACCTGGGGCGGAAGATTCATATAGCAGCCCCCGCAGGACATCCCCGCCACAGGCACGATCGCCAGCCCGTGCTTGTTGGCCAAAATTCTTTCATACCGGGACAACAGGGGCTTATTGACCTCCGGGGCGATCTGTCCGCGCTGGGCGTCCAGGGACCGGACCTTCTCCTCAATCGCCTTCAGCTCATCCTCAATCTGCTTTTTCTGTGCGGCGAATTTCTTCTCTTCCTCGGCCAGCACGGCTTTTTCCTGATTGATCTGCGCCGTGACGGCATCGGCCCGGTCATACGACATTAAAATTTTTTCCTCGGCCATCGACTTGTCGGCCCGGATTCCCTCGATCTCGGTGAGTTTGGCTGTGTATTCCCGGTTGGTCTTGATCAACGACAATTGGGCGTTGGATTTGACGATCGCGTCTTCCTTGGACTGAAGGTCCATTTCAAACGACTTTCGCTCGACCAGGATAGCTTTCAGCTTTTCCTCAAGGGCCTTGAGTCCGGCTTTCTTGCTTTCAAATCGGCTGGTAAGGTCTTTAAGGAGAACCGGCTTATCCCTCAGCTCGTTCTTGAGATTGTAAATCTGTACGTCAATTTTCTGAAGACTCACAAGCCTGCGTATCTGATCTATGAGCGTGACTTCCGGCACAAACCAATCCTTCCTTAAGCACAAACGCTGCAAAACCCCATGCAAGACTTCCCCCGGAACCGCAAATGAAATGGTGGGCACAGAAGGACTCGAACGTCGCGATCCTCCGCTACGCTGCGGATCCGCTCCTCACAGGGGCTCCGCCCCTATGACGCTCCCCCGCAGAAATGCTGCGGGGTCACTGTGACCCCGACGACGCGGGAAAATGCTTTTCCCGCACCCTTTGGGTTCGAGTCCTTGCTCGAACCGCATTTCAAATACTGGTGGGCACAGAAGGACTCGAACCTTCGACCTCTGCCATGTGAGGGCAGCGCTCTAACCAGCTGAGCTATGCGCCCGCCGTAAATCCCCAAACCTCAGGCGTCAACTTTACAAAAACTGAATTTTCCGTCCAGGACAGCGTCGCGGGCCGATATTCCCCTCACGCGCCCCAACACCTCCCGCAACCTGCCCGTCCGTCACTTATCCTGGGCCCAGAAGGACTCGAACCTCCGACCAAGTGATTATGAGTCACCTGCTCTCACCGACTGAGCTATGGGCCCGATATTGAATTCCCCTGCTGCGAGGCCCGACGCCTTGTCCTCTTCAGCGATCAAGTCCCGAGCCCTGCGAGGGACTGAGCCTATGGGCCCGAAATCAAAACTCCGGTTACAAGGCACTCCTCAAAGGCTGCCTTCGCCGCTACAGTCCCGGGCCCAGAAACAGGTTAAACGATGAGCCCGCGCGACCTTGCCTGCGATTGTTCTTGGCACAAAAATTTGTCCTTTAGAATATCACAAGAAAGCCGAACTTTCAATAAAATTCACGAGGGGAAGAGGTTGCAAACGAAAGGCAACGCGCTACGGGGCGGATTTGGAAGCCGGACGGTCAACGACATTGATCTTGAGAGTGGCGGACGGGTTCACCCCCTGGATGCTCATGCTGTAAACGCTATAAATTTCAAACTCCTTGGGCCTTTGAAAGCTCTCCCCTTTCAGCCGCAGAGAAATCGAATCCCCCGACCTCAAAATGACCGAGGCCCCCTGGCCGACCGCGCTGGTCGGATAGGTCCCCCAGGCCATGTTGTCGATGAGAAAATACAGATTTTCCGGCCCCATATGCCGGACCCACATATGGCGCTTGGTGACATTTTTCAGGACCACCTCGAACTCGATGTCCTCGCGCGTATAATACACGTCCTGCAGCGGCCTGAGCTCCATCCGGAGCGGCATGTAGGACTGCTGATGCTGGCCCAACACCATCCCGTATTTCTGGACCAACGGCATAAGGTCAAACTGCGTCCGGAGCAAATGCTTGTTCAGATAACCGGACATTTTCACATCCAGAAGTGGGAATGAAAAATTAAACGAGGTCGCCCGGGAGGGAAACGTTCTGTCATCGATCCGATCAATAGTCAGGCCAAAGGCGTAAGGGGTTTTATAGGGTCTCTCTGAAGTGCCTTTGTATTCATAAACGATCGCGTAAATCCCCTGCTGATTTTCATAAAGGGCGCTCGGTCCGAAGGCCGAAAGCTCTTTGTAATTCTCCTTTTCCGCGAGGACATCCTGATAGATGCTCAGGATCGCCTCATTGGCGATCTCCTTGGTCTTGGGATCAACCTGCCCGGAGGCCGGGTCCTCCCCCCGGACAACAGACGGAGACAGGGCCCAAAGGAAACACAGGAACAAAAGGGTTCTTTTCATGCCGTCTCTGTTCTTTTACGGTTAAACGTATTTCAATTATATCACAGGACAACCGGAATGCACTGCCCGCGAAGAAATTTAAGGACCCAAAGAAAAGGCCTGCCGAAAACACCGGCAGGCCTTTTCACGGAATACGGACAACGGGACAACCGCCTCAGAAGGACCCTTCCGCGTCGCGGGCCGCCATGTCCAAGAACGCCTTGATGCGGCGGGAACGGGTCGGGTGGCGCAGCTTCCTCAGCGCCTTGGATTCGATCTGCCGGACGCGTTCACGGGTCACGTTGAATTCGCTCCCGACTTCCTCCAGGGTCCGGCTGGTCCCGTCATGGATACCGAACCGGAGCTCCAGGATTTTTCTCTCGCGCTCATCCAGCGTTTCCAGGACGGAGGAAATCTCGTCCTTGAGCATCGAATGCAGGGTCGCGTTGGCCGGGGATACGGCCTTTTTATCCTCGATGAAATCTCCGAAATTCGTGTCACCCTCGTCTCCGATCGGCGTCTGTAAAGAGATCGGGACCTGGGAAATCTTGAGGATCTCCTTGACCTTGCTCACGGGGATGCGCATCTGCTTGGCGATCTCCTGGGCGGACGGCTCACGGCCGTATTCCTGCACAAAAAGCCTCGACACGCGGATGATCTTGTTGATTGTTTCCGTCATATGGACCGGAATGCGGATCGTCCGCGCCTGGTCGGCGATGGAGCGCGTGATGGCCTGGCGGATCCACCAGGTGGCATACGTCGAAAATTTATACCCGCGTTTGTATTCGAATTTTTCCACCGCGCGGATGAGGCCCATGTTGCCTTCCTGGATCAGATCCAAGAACGACAGCCCGCGGTTGATGTATTTCTTGGCGATGCTGACCACCAGTCGGAGGTTGGCCTCCACCAGAAGTTTTTTGGCCTTGTTGAATTTGGCCTGCCGGATCTTGATAATCCGCAGCTGCTCCTTGACCACATCCAGGGAGTCACCCAGTTCTTTCTGCAGCCCCAGTTTCTGTTTGCGGAGTTCCGAAACGCTCGGGACCTTTTTCTTGCCCTTGAGACCGCGGTCGACTTTTTCGATCGCTTCCACGATCTCGGTGATCCTGATCACCATGTCTTCGTTCACGGACGCGGTCAGCTTGAACTCGGCCAGATATCTCGCGGATTGTTCCGAGCCCGGCTTGGCGCGCTTGACCTGCTCTACGAGCTTTTGCAAATCCTTGATCAGCTTGGGACGGCGCTCCAGCTCGTCTTTGATCACATCCTCGACGTTGATCTCTTCGGCCAGGACCTTATGAATCGTGGCCAGGGCCTCCTTGCGCGCGTATTTGCTCAAAAACAGGGCTTCGGCGAACCTCTTCTCGGCTTCCTCGATCCGCTTGGCCAGCCGGATTTCATCCTCGCGGGACAACAGCGGGATGGAGCCCATCTGCTTGAGATACATCTTGACCGGATCGTCCAGGGGAATAAATTTGTCGGAATATTCGTCCTCCCGGCCCTGCTCTTCCCGGCTGCGGCGGATCTGCTGCTCGCGGGATTCTTCTTCCTCTTCCCCCCCGGCTGCTGCGGCGGCGGGAGCGGCATCTTCGGCCTCATCCGAATCCTCCTCGGAATCGACGACCTTGATGTCCTTGCCATCGAGGACGTCGAACACATGGTCGATGTCTTCCGAGGAATCGATCGATTCCGAAAGCGTCGCATTCACCTCATCAAACGTGAGAAACCCCTTTTTCTTCCCGAGCGTAATGAGCTTGTCAATGTCTTCCTTAAGAAGTTCTCTGCCTTTCATGCGTTTACCCCTTGATGAGTTGGTTAAACTCCGAAATCAATTCTTCCATCCTGCGCTGATCCCCCTGATGCTTGGCCGTCTCCATCTGGCTGCGCAGGGAAAGACGCTGGGCCTTCATGCGCTCCTGCTTCAAGCGCTGGATGTAATCGGTGTGAACCTTTTTCTTATCCACCGACGGCATTTCAGGCGACACCATCAGGCCCGAGATGATCTTGAGAATGTCCTGGCTTTGAAAACAATTCATCAGGGCCGAAAGATTGATGTCCCGGCCCTGGTCAAACATGGTGAAAATCTCCGACACAATGGTGCGGACATGCTCGTTCTGAAAATCTTCCACCCCGACCTCGGATCTTGTCAGGGGAATGAACTCCTGCTCTTCGAGCATCAGCCGCAGCAGTTCCCTTTCCACGGGCCTCATGGCCGCCGCCGGGGCCGTGGCCGACGCAGGCCGGGGAGCGGCCGCGCCGTCGGGAGAGGACACCTTTGCCATCTCCTTGTGCAGGGCCTCCTGGGAAATCCCCAGGGCCGCCGCCAGCCGCTTCATATATTCCGACTGCATCACGGCGTTGCCGAACTTCGCGATCGTCGGCAGCATCTCGGAAGCGATCCTGGCCTTCCCCTCGATGGTCGCCGGGATCCTGGCCATCAAATATTTCAACTTGAAATCAAAGACCGAAACAGCGTTGTCCAAGCGTTCGCAGAATTTGTCCACGCCATGCTTGCGGACGAACGAATCCGGGTCGTCCTTCTCCGCCAGTGTCGCTATCCTGGCATTCATCCCCTCCTCGATGAGGAGGTCCAGGCTGCGGATCATCGCGGCCTGGCCGGCCGGATCCGTGTCAAACAGCATGACCACGTTGTGCGTGTAACGCCTGAGAAGCCGGATCTGCTCAACGGTCAGCGCCGTGCCCAGGGACGCGACACAGTGAGGAATCCCGGCCCGGTGGGGCATCAGGAAATCCATGTACCCCTCGACCACGACCGCGCAATCGTTTTTGACCACGGCGTCCTTGGACCAGTGCAGGCCGTAAAGATGCCGGCCCTTGGTGTAGATCGGCGTCTCGGGCGAATTGATGTATTTGGCCTGGTCCTGGGGATCCAGACTGCGCGCCCCGAAAGCCACACACTGCCCCCGGTAATCAAGGATCGGGAACATCACCCGGTTTCGAAAACGGTCATAATACCCGTCGCGCTTATTGCTGGCGATGATGAGCCCGGCTTTCTCCATCATGTCCAGAGGGACATTTTCCTGACGGAGATGGGCCATCAGCGTGTCCCACGCGTCGGGCGCGAATCCGAGCTGGTAAATCTTCGCAATGTCGGGGGTCACCTGCCGCCCCGTGAGATACTCCCTCGCCGCCGCGCCTGCCGGACTTTTGTCAGAGAACAAATTCGCGTGAAAAAATTTGAGGGCCAGCTCGTTGATCTTCACGAGCTGCTGTCTCAACTGCCGGGTCTGCTCCCCGTGCTCCGATGTCTCTGGGATAAGAACCCCGGCCTTGTCCGCCAGAAACCTGACCGCCTCGGGAAATTCCATCCGTTCCTGTTTCATCACGAACGAGATGACGTTCCCGCCCACCCCGCAGCCGAAACAGTGAAAAATCTGTTTGTCCGGATTCACCACGAACGACGGCGTCTTTTCGTGATGGAACGGACACAGGGCCTTGAAGCTCCGCCCGGCGTTCTTCAATGGCACATAACCGGCGATGACCTGGACAATGTCGCTCCGGTCCAAAACCTGGTCTATCACGTCGTTGGGAATGAAGCTCATATCCGCCTCACTCTCCGGAACCCGGAACAGGTGATGATCTCAAGTTTGCCGCGTCTCTCCAATTTATCCAGCAACATGTTCAGCCCCAGATTGTCGCTCGCAATGTGCCCGGCGATCACCACATGCATAAATTCTTTTTTGACTTTCTCAAAATGCGTTTCCGACAGGTGCATCCCCAGCAAGGTCCCGATTCCCATCTGGGACAACCGCCCGAAAATCTCCTGCGACCCTTCCGTTCCCCCCGTCATATCCACCAGGACGCGCCCGGCCTTGTCCCTGGCCTTGCCGGACAGGATCACCGGCCCGGCCTTGTCCTTCATGGCGTCCTGATATTCCGGTTCCTCCAAAAGCAAATCAACGACGTCCTCCAGGGTCCCGGGTTTCCGGCGATCCATCCGTCTCTGCAAATATTGCGTCACAAGATTATCGCTCGGGGTATGACAGCACAACAGCGGGATCCCCAAGAGCCGCGCGGCGTCCACCGTGCGGGAATGATTGCCGCTATGCAGACGGCGGGCCACCTCGTCCATCCGCTGTTTCATCAGTTCCTGGGCCGGCTCTCGGGCCATTCCCAGGATTTGCAGATGCTCCGCCTGCAATCCCATCACCTCGGACAGCCCTGCCAAGGCAACGCCTTCAGGGTGATGGGCGATGACCAGGTCCACGGGCCGGCCGTTACGCCCCAGGCGGTCGGCCAGGAGCATTTCTCCGGTCTCGATGTCGATCCCGATCATGACCCTTCGGACGTCCCGCCGGCGGTCACCGTTTAGAATGCGGGTGTCCGCATACGGATTGGTCAGTGATTCCTTATCAAAGAACTTCTTGTCCCGCCGGCCCAATTTCCGGTACCGGCTGCGGACATCCCGCAGATATCCGGCCATGCCTTCACGGCCTCGGACATCCGCCCGGATCCCTTCTCGGACAAAAAAATCGTAAATCTCGCCCAGTTGCAAGGCAAAACCTCAATAAAGAAACCGGGGGTCACTTCTTTTTATTCTTCTTGACCCCGATATCTTTGATCTCGAAGGCGGCTTCGTTTTTCTTTTCAGTCGAGAAAATTTTCGCCACCGACTTTTCGTAACAAAAATTGTAAACGCTGGGAGAGAAATCCACGAGATAAAACCCTGACAGCGAGGCCTTGGCGGTTCTGGACAGGTAAGGATGCTCCGAAAGGAGGAACGCCAGGAACATCATCCCGCAGACCATGATGCTGCGGATACCGCCGAGAAAAGCCCCTCCCCATTTGTTGAGGACCGGGTGAGTTTCCGTCTTGAAAAGGATCAGCCACCCGTCCCGGATAATCTTAAAGATCAGGACCACGCCGCCCCACAGTATCCCATAGGCGATGACCACGGGCATTTCCCAGGAGATGAACATGATGCCCTGCAAAAACGCCGCGAACCCCGTATAATAATGCAGCGTAATGAATGTCGCCATCAGCATGCCGAGGAACTTGAAAAATTCCACAATGAACCCGTAGGTTCCCCCGGCGTAAATGCACCTGGCCAGGATACCCAAAACAAGGATGTCAATCCAGTTAATGGCGGATAAAAATGGCTCTATCATCTTGAGTTCCGGCGCTAATGTTGGTAAAGTATAACACACGCCCACAGGGGTGTCAAGAAAGCGCTTTCACTAAATCCGAGCTTCTAAAGCAGCCATAACCATTTGACAAATATCGGGTTGCGGGATTACTGGATAATTTTTAAAAACCCGCAGACTTGACAATGCCCCCGGAAAGTGCTATCTTTCAAGCCATGCACCTTAATAAGGACGTATCTATGAAAACAATACCGGAACAACACCTTATCCTGGAAGAAAAACTGCACAGGGCGAGTCAGGAACTGAACACCCTGTATGAAATCAGCTGCGCGATGCGAACCACGCTGGAGCTGGATCACATCCTCTACATCATCCTGACCAGCGTCACGGCCCATACCGGACTGGGGTTCAACCGGGCCCTCCTTTTTCTTGTCAACAAAAAGGATCGCTGTCTGGAATGCCGCATGGCCATTGGCCCGGAATCCGGGGAACATGCCGACCGGATATGGAAATATCTCGAAAATTCCAAACAAAAACTCGAAGACATGATTCAGACCGACAACATTGAGGAAATCGTAGGCCGGTCGGGTCTTTATCAATCGCTCAAGGAGTTCCGGCTTCCCCTCAACTCCAACGACGGCAGTCTCATGTCCCGCGCCTATCATCAGGGGGTTCCCATCCATATCGCGCCGGCCCAGATCGGGCAGTTCGCCCATGATCCGCTCATCCGCGTCTTCCCGACAAATGAAGTGATTCTTATCCCCCTCAAGGCCAAGGACGCGGTCAACGGGCTGATCATCGCCGACAACCTCTATACGCAAAAGCCCATCAAGGAAGAGGACATCAAGATGTTCACCATGCTGGCCAACCAGGCCGGCCTGGCGATCGAAAATTCACAGCTCTACGAAATGGTTGTGCAGAAAAGCCATACCGATTCGATCACGTTGTTGTGGAATCACGGCTTTTTCCAGGAGAGACTCGCGGAAGAGGTGAAAGACGCCCAGGAGAAAAAACTGCCGCTGAGTCTTTTGATCATCGACATCGACAACTTCAAGCAGCTCAACGACACCTACGGGCACCAGAACGGAGATATGGTCCTCAAGGAGATGGCGCAGATCCTGAGGAACTCGTCGAGAACCATCGACTATGTCTGCCGCTACGGAGGAGAGGAATTCTCGGTGATTCTGGTGCAGACCACCAAAGAGCAAGGATTCGAAGTCGCGGAAAGGGTCCGCAAGAACATCGAATCCTACCGTTTCGCCCACTTCCTGCCGAACGCCGACATGAATGTCACTGTCAGCATCGGACTGGCGACGTTTCCGGAACACGCGGCGACCAAAGAAGACCTGATCGCCAACGCCGACAAAGCGATGTACATCGCCAAATTCGGCGGAAAAAACCGGACCTGCCTGCCTTAATCTGCCAAACAAACTGATCTTCGCGTTGGAATTCTGAAGAAAACCTCATTAACCCCAGCTGCCCTCACCGCTCCGCAGGGCAAACCGCTGGGGCTAATTCGCACAGTTGACTTGCGTCGCCTGCGGCTCCGCAAGCCAAGTGCTCATTAGACCCCCGCCGTGACTTCTTCCTGGCGGGGATCGTCCTTCTTCT
This sequence comes from Candidatus Omnitrophota bacterium, assembly GCA_030688425.1. NCBI lineage: Bacteria > Pseudomonadati > Candidatus Omnitrophota > Candidatus Omnitrophota bacterium. The sequence continues at coordinate 126,141 of JAUYIB010000012.1, forward strand.
CTGCAAACTTCACGGAAACGATCTTGGACACGCCGGTTTCCTGCATGGTGATCCCGTACATAACGTTCGCGCTGGCGATCGTCTTTTTGTTGTGGGTGATCACAATGAACTGGGCGATCTTGGAAAAATCCTTCAGCAAATAACTGAAACGCCCGACGTTGGACTCGTCCAGGGCCGCGTCGATTTCGTCCAGGACGCAGAACGGACTGGGGTTCACTTTAAAAACGCCGAAAATGAGCGCGATCGCGGTCAGGGTCTTTTCTCCGCCGGACAGGAGGCTGATGTTCTGCAGCTTCTTGCCCGGGGGCCGGGCCACGATTTCGATGCCTGACTCCAGCACATTTTCCGGGTCCAAAAGAAGGAGCTGGGCCTCCCCGCCGCCGAACAGCATCCGGAAATAAATCCGGAATTCCTCGCTGACCCTGGTGAAGGTGTCCATGAACATTTGACGGGTCTGGCGGTTGATCTTCTGGACGGTCTGCAGGAGCTGTTCGCGGGCGCTGATCAAATCGCTCTGCTGTTTGGTCAAAAATTCGAATCGGCCCCGCAGCTCGTCGAATTCTTCGATGGCCACGAGATTGACCGTCCCGAACGATTCGCACCGCTTGCGCAGGCGTTCAATTTCATCTTGCAGGGTCTGCGGATCCGACGGGACCGGGGCCGGCTGAGGCTGGCCTTCGGCCTGCGGCTGCTGGGCCGCGGCCGCCATCTGGGCCAGGGCCTCGTCCAGATTGATCCGATACGTCTGCATCAGTCTGTCGCGGATCTCTTTTTCCTGGAAGGACGTCTGCTGGCAGTTCAACTCCAGCTGATGGAGTTGATTCTTGATGTCCTCTGTCTCTCCGGCGCAGGACGCGATGCTCGCCCGCACGCTGTTGAGCTTCTGCGTGCTCTCCTCCCTCTGCCGGATGTAGCCCGACAAAGTGCCTTCGAAAGATTTTTTCTGCTCCTTCAACTGGTCGATGGCCAGGGTCAGGTCCTCGATCTCCTTGAGATACGTCTCTTTTTTCGAAGAAAACTCCCCGGATTCCTCGTCGATCTTCTGGACCTCCGCCCGGCATTCCTCCACCGCCTGGGAAAACATCTGCAGGTTCGCGTCATACCCGGAACGCTGCTCCGCAAAGGACTGAATTTCGGTTTCCAGCTGGGCCACGGCCACGGTTGTCTCTTCGCGCTCCTGGGATTTGGCGGCGATCAGGTCCTGCTGTTCGCGGATGCGGATCTGGCAGGACAAGAGATCCTGGTTGAGCTGGTCCAACTGCTGGCTCGACTCTTCCTCCGATTTTTTCAAACCCGCCAGCGTCTCCAATACCTCCTGAAGTTCCAGAGCCACCAGGCCGAGCTCCTCATTAAGCTTGTCCGATTCGCCGATCACGTCCTTTTTCTGGGACTCATAGATCGACAGCGTCTTTTCGCGCTCGCGCAGGTCGGCTTCGATATGTTCCATAGACAGTTTCTGCTGGTCGATCCGGGCCTGGGTCTCATTCTTGACGGCCATATTCTGTTCCAATTCTCCGGAAATCCCGTCTATCTCCGCGGAAATCTGCTGGGGGTCAAGCTCGATGAATTTGGCCTCGCAGACGATCTCAAAAAGCTCCTGGCTGGGATCGGGAAACGACGCCCGGAGGGCCTCCTGCTTGGCCGGATCGGCCGGATGGAACTCGCGGACCTTGCCGATGATGCCGGTGTGATGCTGTAGCGGCGGCCGCTGGGTAAAAAGGCGGCCGATGACGTCGGGATCGGGAATGCCCTGATACTGGACGCGGAGCTTCTCGATAAAATCCTTTTGGGAGATCAAAAACAATTTCCGCTTTTCCAGATCGTCGATCCGTGCCTGCTGGGTGTTGAGCTGGAGCGTGAGACCGCTGAGCCCTTCATTTTCCTGCTGAAGCCGCGCCTTGATCTGGGCAACGGCCTCGGTGGTGGACTCGATGTTCCGCGAAACTTCCTGCAGGCGGTTATCGATCTCGGTTTTCTCCGATGAGACCTTGACATTTTCCATCTCCAGGCGCCGCTTGCGGGCCAGGCCTCCCTGCATCTCTTTCATGATCTCGGTCAGCCGGTTTTTCAGATGGACCTGGCGGGACGTGATCTCAAGAATTTTCTCCTCTTCGGCCTGGATCGTCTGGCGCGCGTCACGGACCGTCTGGGCGATCGCCTCCAGGGCCCGCCGCTTCTCCTCCAGGGCCTGCGCGTTGCGGGCCGCGGTCTCTTCCATGCGGGCCAGGACCTGCTTCAATTCATCCATCTTCTCCTGCTGCTGGCGGCCGCGCAGGAGCAAGGAATCTTTCTGCTCCTGAAGGCGGGCCTCATTCCGGGAAATATTCTGCAGGCGCTCTTCATTAAAACCGATCTGGCGGTTGTTGATGTCGATCTGGCTGTCGACCTTGATTTCTTCGGCAGTGAGCTCGTTGACTTTTTCTTCGACCTCCTCCAGAAGCTGGGTCTGGTGCTCCAGGAGCTCATTGAATTCACGCAGCTCCTCGTTCAATTGGGCTTCCTTCGAACGCAGGTCGTTCATGTGCGACTGGAGTTCCGCTTCCTGGCTGGAATAGACATCGATCTGGTGGCGGGCAAAACCGACTTCAAAATTCTTGAGCTTTTCAAATTCTTCCTTATACCGGCGGGCCTTGTTGGCCTGGCGCTCGCACGAGGAGATCTGGCGCTTGACCTCGATGACGATGTCATTGATGCGCAGGAGGTTGTCTTCCGTGTCCTTGAGCTTGCCCATGGCCTCCTTTTTCTTGGATTTATACTTGGTGATGCCGGCGGCCTCGTCAAGGATGATGCGCCGGTCTTCGGGCTTGGCGCTCACGACCAGGTCCACCCGTCCCTGCTGGACCATTGAATACGCTTCCGCGCCGATGCCGGTGCCCATAAAAAGCTCGAGAGTGTCCTTGAGCCGGACCGGGGTCTTGTTCAGCAGATATTCACTTTCCCCGGAACGGAACAGCCGGCGGGTGACGGTCACCTCGTCGTATTCGATCGGCAGCATTCGGGATTCGTTGGAAAAAGTCAGGCTCACTTCGGCAAAGCCCAGCCCCGGCTTCTTGTCGGTGCCGTTAAAAATGACATCGCCCATCTCCGAACCGCGCAGTTCCTTGACGCTCTGCTCTCCGAGGACCCAGCGGATGGCGTCGAAAATATTGCTCTTGCCGCAGCCGTTGGGACCGACGACAGCCGTGATCCCCTGCTCAAAATTCAAGACCGTCTTATCCGCGAATGATTTGAATCCGAAGATTTCGAGTTTCTTAAAATACATGAACAACTCCTCTCTTGGTTGTCATGCGGGTTCGGCCGGCGCGGATCTCCTGACAACGAGTCATGGTCATCTCCTCTGGGACGCGATCAATCCTTCCACGATCTTGATGGTCGACTGCAGGTCCGTGAATTTCGGCAGCATATCTTCAGGGATGACGATTTTATATCTTTTCTCGATACCGGCGAGGATCTCCAGGGCCATCATGGAATCCATCCCCAGGTCCTTGACAAAACTGGCGCCAAGGTCCACTTTCTCCGGCTCGGTCTCCAAAATTTCCGCCACGAGCTTCCTCAGCTCCTGCTCAACGTTCAGTCCAGACTGCTGTTCAGCCATGCAACCTCCTCCTTAAAACACTGCGGCCTTCTCTAAGATAATTATTGTTGGTGCTCTAACCAGGCGTCGACCTTCTCTTTTCTAAACCTCCACTGCCCCACGGTCTTAATGGCAGGAATCTTTCCTTTTTTCACCCAGTCATAAATGGTGCGCTTCTTGACCCGCAAATACTGGGCCAAATCATCAATTGTCATAAGGACGTCATCAACCATGGATGTGTCCGAGTCGTGTTTGATTTCTTGATCAAGGTTGATATGCATTTCGACTATTTCAATTTATTACGTTTAATATCTTATGTCAACTTTTTTTACATATTTTTCACATTAAATACATTTAATTGCATAAATGAATCGTCCAGTATCTTAAAATTGCATCGTATTACATATGATTGCATAATATGCTGTTTCATACAAGCCTTGATTCATGAATTTAACCATAAGGAAATTCGACAAAACCGGGCGGGCCAGACTATGAGGGAATCGGAAGATCGACATCCACATCCTTTGCGTAATCCACGCCGTCTATTCCAAACCCGAAAAGCCGGAGGAATTCCTCGTTATACCCCTGGACGTCCGCGATTTTCGACACATTCTCCGTCGAGACATCTTTCCAGAGGGCCATCACTTCGGACTGGACATCGTCGCGCATTTCCCAATCATCAATGCGCACGCGCCCGGCCTCGTCCACCGGAATGGCACTGTTGGGACGGCCCGCGTAAATGCGGTCCGCAAACAAACGATAAATCTGCTGGATGCAATTCTCATGAACACCCTTGGCCTTCATGACCTTCATCAACAATACAAAATACAATGGGATGAACGGGATCGCGGAACTGGACTGTGTGACCAGGGCCTTATTAACAGACACCAGCGCGCGGCCGCCTTTCTGCCGGAACACCGCATCCATCTGTTTGGCCGTGGCCTCAAGGTGGTCCTTGGCCGCACCGATGGTGCCGTTGCGGTAAACGGCTCGGGTCACCTCCGGCCCGATGTAGGAATACGCGATCGTGATCGCGCCCGGGGCCACCAGCTTTTCGGCGTCCAGGGCCTCGATCCACATCCGCCAATCCTCCCCGCCCATGACCTTGACGGTATGTTCGACTTCCTGCGGCGTGGCCGCCGGCAACGAAACTTCCGTCACCTCATTCTTCTCGAAATCAATCGACTTATTGGTATAAACGCCTCCTGTCGGCCTGAGAGTGGACTTAAAAATTTCTTGCGTCTTCGGATGCACGCGCCGGGGCGAGGCCAGGCTGTAGATCACGCAATCCAGGGGCCCCAGATCTTTCTTGACCATCCCGATGACCTGCCGGCGGATTTCGTCGGAGAATGCGTCGCCGTTGACGCTTTTGGCATACAGCCCTTCGGCCCGTGCCGCCAGATCAAAAGCCACGGAATTGTACCATCCGGCGGTGGCGGTCCTTTTTCCCTCAGCCGGTCTTTCAAAGAAAACCCCGATGGTGGCGGCCCGGGACCCGAACGCCGCGGCGATGCGCGACGCCAGGCCGTAGCCGTTCGACGCGCCGATCACCAGCGCCCGCCTGGGGCCGGAAACGACCGGCGGCTTGCCCTTGATGAAATCGATCTGGTCCTTGACGTTCTTGGCGCATCCGGCCGGATGGGCCGTGGTGCAGATAAACCCTCGGATTTTCGGTTCAACGATCATGCTTCAGCCTTTCCATGGTGAAAACATCGAACGGTTACTCTCCGGTCTGGACCTGCCGCCGCTTGGGGACAATCACAATGCCCGATGTCGTCACATCAAAACGCTTGCGGTCCAGCTCCAAATCGTAACCAATGCGGGAATGCGGAGGGATAATGACTTCCTTATCGATAATCGCGCTCTTGATCTTGGCGTTTTCCCCGACGATGACGCCCTCCATCAGGACGGAGGCCTGCACCTGGGCATGCTTTTCGATCTTGACGTTCGAAGAAAGGACGGATCCGCTGACCTCGCCGCCGCTGATCATGCAGCCGCCGGAGATCAGGGAATTCTCGATCAGCCCGTTGACGATTTTCTTGTTTTCCTCCACGACGCTGATGATCTTGATCGGCGGGTGCTGCTCGTGATACGTCCGGACAGGCCACTGCTTTTCAAACAGGTCGAATTCCGGCTGGGGCTTGACCAGGTCCATGTTGGCCTGGTAGTACGCGTCGCGCGTCCCGATGTCGCGCCAGTATTTCGGCTTGTTGTTCTGGTCCACGAAATTGTAGACAAATACCTTCCTCTTGTTCAGGATCATCTGGGGAATAACGTTCTTGCCAAAATCGTGGTCGGACTGGGCCGACTTGGAGTCGCTGGCCAGCTCATCCAGGAGAACGTCCCGGCTGAACAGATAAATCCCCATGGAGGCGAATATGGAAGCCGGCTCGCCGGGAATGGTCCGGGGAGACTGCGGTTTTTCCTGAAAGCCGCAGACCCGGCTCTGGCCGTCGACCTCGATCACGCCGAAACTGGTGGACGTGTCTTTGGGCATCTTGATGCAGGCCACGGTCATGTCGGCGCCGCGCTCTTTGTGAAAATCAATCATCCGGCGGTAATCCATCTTGTAGATGTGATCTCCGGCAAGAATCAGGATGAATTCGGGATTCAGGTCATGGATAGCGTAAATATTCTGATGGATGGCGTCCGCCGTGCCCCTGTACCAGTCGGAGCTGATCCTCTGCTGGGCCGGGATCACGTCGATGAATTCCCCCAGCTGGGAGGACACGATGTCCCATCCGGCCAGGATGTGTTTCTGCAGGGAAAACGATTTGTACTGGATCAGGACGTAGATGCGGCGCAGGCCGGAGTTGATGCAGTTGCTCAGCGTAAAATCGATGATCCGGTAAATTCCCCCGAACGGAACGGCGGGTTTGGCGCGGTCGCGGGTCAAAGGGTTTAACCGCTCCCCCTTACCCCCGGCCAGGATAAATGTCAGGACTTCTCGCATGGATCAGACTGCTTTCAAAAAGAATTTGAGTTGATTCGCCGTATTATACGTTCATCTCAGGAGGTTTTCAACGGGAATCGAGGGTTTTTCGTCCCTCTCCCCGCCAGGCCCTGGTCAATTTCCCGGCTGGACGCCGTTGGAAACGGCCTGATTTTGCGTAGAAAGATTCAGGATCCGCTCGTTCAATTCCCGGGCCGACTCCCTGTCCCCCAGGGCCTCATAGACGTCGCCCAGCCTGCGGAGCACCGCGGCGTCTTCTTTCTTGGCCTCCGACAAAGCGGAGAACACTTCCTGCGCCGGCTTCCGCTGGTTTTTTTCAATCAAAAAATTGCCAAGCATCATCATATCCTCAACGGCATGGGGGTTCATCCGGAATCCCTGCCGGACCGTCTTGACCGCGTCTTCATACTTGCCGTCATGCGCGTAAGCCCTGGCCAGAAGGAAATAATTTTTCGGATCGCCCGGCCACATCTCAATGACCCGCTGATACTGGCTCACGGCATGCTCGTATTCGTTCAGGTCAAAGAGCGCCTGCGCCATATTCTCCCGGATTTTCTGATCGTGGGTTGCGAACAGCGCCGCCAGGCGGAAATTCTCAAAGGCCTTTTGGTACTCTTTCTGCCGGCCGTAAATCGCGCCGATCATTTTATAAGGCTCGTGGTGGCTGGGGTTCACCTTCACGGCCGCCTGGGCCTCGGCCAGCGCCGGGCCGTCCAGGCCCAGGGCATCCAGGGTGTAAGCCCTGTTTGTGTTTTGATACGCGACGACCTGGGCCGCCCCCAGGCGATACAAATTGAGTTCTTTGGCTTTCCATTGGGCGAGATCAATCTTGTGCTTGTCGATGACCGCCTGATGCTCGGGGATATTTTTCAAAAAGATCACCCCGTCAAAATCAAAATAGACCACCGACCAGTCCGGGTTACGGTACATGTAATTGAGATCGTTTTTGGGGATATGGCTGTGGACGGAGCTGAAAAAGACCCCGGTGATCCGGTACTTCTCCATGGCCTTGGCAAACTCCTCGTCATTGTCCTTTTCCCAGATGCTTTGGTAGAATTTGAAAAACGCGGGGCCGTAGACCTCTGTGCGGCCGTCGATAAAGACCTTGATGTCGGGCGAGGTTCGCCCCACCAGATACGCCCCCGAATTGAAGTCATTGAAAAAGTTACCTTTGACCTTGTTGTCCACAAGAAAATCGGCGGCTTTTTGGGGATAAATGCGCTGAGACACTCCGCCGAATTCGCTTTTGCGTTCATATTTGTCGAAATCATAATAACCGTTCAAAGACGCGTCGGAGATAAACTGAAGCATCCAGACGATCAAAAATCCCTTGATAAAAATCGCCGTCAAATGGATGAACTTTTTGTCCGTGATCCGGATGGGCACGATATCCCGCAACGAGATGCTCAAGGCATTGGTGACGAACACCAGGTAGGCGGCGAAAGCAAAGAACACCAGGTTCCGGACCGCGGAGAGAGAAAAGACGAGAAAAACGATCCAGAAGACAAGAACGCCGATGTCGAGCTTCCGGCGGTTATAAACAAAACTGATGAACGACAAAAGGATCAGAAGCCGGTAATAAGGGTACGGCTCGAGAGAAAAAATATTCCCCTGGGTGATCGGCCGCTTCAGTTCCACAATCTTGTCGAAAAATATCTTGGACTCTCCCGAAATTTGCATGAAGACGCCGATCGGATACCAGGCGCCCTGGAACGTCAGCGGATTCAGGAGACACGCGGCCACCACCGCGACCAGGATCCATTTGAGCCGCCGGTATTCCTCGTTTGTCAGCCGTCCGGAATGGTTCCACTCGTAGGGCAGAGGCGCATGGCGTTTGAGCCACTCGGCGAAAAGGCCGATCATCACAAACAGCGGCCCGAAGAAAAAGAACCCGTGCATATTGGCCCAGAGGACCTGGATCCCGAACAGGGCCCAGACCGACCAACGGCGGTCCAGGCAGAGCGACATGATGTAAATGAACAAGGCAAAAAAGAGCAGGCTGTACAGATCCGGACGGATGGTGAACCGACCGTGATAGATAAGACTGACCAATAAGAGACAAAAAATCACACCGAGTTGTTTCTCGTTGTTGTACCCCAACAGCAGGAGGACCGCCATCGTGACGGTCACAAGGAGCACCTGCATGAAAATCAGCCCGTCCGGCCCCCAGAACTTGTCGATCCAATAAATCAGGACCTGAAAGAGCCACTCGTGGTTCACCCAGTCCTTGCCGGCGATCGTGCAGGACAGCACGTCCTGAGAGGGGACAAAACCGTTCTCAACGATGTAGCGCCCCGTCCCGATGTGAAGCCACAGGTCGAGGTCCTTGATCTCAAGATTGGCCATGAAGATCGTAACGCCGAAAATCATGGCGATGGCCATCAGACCGACCAGAATGCTCAATTTTTTCCAAAAATCCAGGCTCATGTCCCTCCCTTTCAGAAAAAGATCACACCGGCTTATTCCAGGACCCAGTGATCGTTGCCACGGTGCACCATGGACGCGCCGGGATCTGCGGCAGGTTTATTATCTCTTGGCGAGGATTGATAGTCAATGGCCGCCCTCAATAATTGCTGCGTATAGCCGTGCATCGGCTGCCGGAAAACCTCTTCGCAGGGGCCGCTCTCCAGGATTTTCCCCTGGCACATGACCGTGATCTTGAAGCACAGTTTTTTGATGACGCGCAGATTATGGGAAATAAACAAATATGTCAGGGCGTATTTCCCCCGCAGGTCCTGGAGCAATTGGATGATCTCCTCCTGCACCAGGACGTCCAGCGAGGACACGGCCTCGTCCAGAACAATCAGCTTGGGACGCATGATCACCGCCCGGGCGATGGCGATCCGCTGGCGTTCCCCTCCGCTGAATTCATGGGGATACCGCTCCAGGGCCCCCTCCGGGAGGTGAACGGCGCTCAAGGCCTCCCTCATCCTTTCGTCCCGCTCTTTCCGCGACAAATCCGGAAGAAAGGTCATGGCTTCCTGCAGGGTGTTCCGGATCGAAAACCGGGGGTCCAGGCTTGTATACGGGTCTTGAAAGACCATCTGCATGTCCTTGCGCAAAGGCCTCATCTGATTCGGGGAAAAACCGGAAATATCCCGGCCGCAAAAAACAATGCGGCCTGAATCCGGGGACAGCAGACGCAGAAGGATCCGCCCCAGCGTCGTCTTGCCGCTTCCGGATTCCCCCACCAGGCCCAGGTGCTCTCCTTCGCGGATGGACAGGTCGACACCGTCAACGGCGCGGACATCCTGCGCCGGAACCCACGGCAGGTCTTTGCGGACGCGAAAATATTTTTTGATGTTTTTCAGTTCAACAAGCATTTTCTATTCCCCTCCTCAAACCTTCAACGTCTCCAGCAGCCGGCAGGTGTACGGATGCTTCGGTGACCCCAGCACCTGCGCAACGGATCCGGACTCCACGACTTCTCCGCCGGAAAGCACGACCGCTTCATCGGCCAGATGCGCCACGACGCCCAGGTCGTGCGTGATCAGGACGATGGAAAGGTCCATCTCCTTGCGCAATTTCCGGAAAAGGTCCATGATCCTCACCTGGAGGGTCACATCCAGACTGCTCGTCGGTTCATCCGCGATGATCAGGCCCGGAGACGCCGCGATGGCCTGGGCGATCATGGCCCGCTGGCGCATCCCTCCGCTCAACTGGTGCGGATAACTTTGATAAACCCGCCGGGGATCGGGAATCTCGACCCGGTCCAAAAGATCAAGCACCGCCTCTCTCCGCTTTTGCCCCGCCAGGTCCGTATGGAACCGCAGGACCTCTTCGATCTGCTCCCCTACCGAAAAGACAGGGTTCATCGCCGACAATGGCTCCTGGAACACCATGCCGAGCCTCCGGCCCCGCAGGCGCCGCATGCTCTCCCCGTCAAGCCCCAGAAGGGATTGCCCGCCAAAAACGATCTCCCCCCTGACAATGCGCAGCGCCGGCGGCAGCAGCCGCAGGATCGACAGGCCCGTTGTGGTCTTGCCGCTCCCCGACCCGCCCACAAGCGCCAGGATCGAGGCCGCGGAAAGGCGGAAACTCACGTCTTTGACGATAGGCCGGGGACGTCCGGATCCGATGACTTCTACGGTCAAGTCCTTCACCACCAAAAGGTCGTCCGCCATCCTACCCTTCCCTCCCCGTTTTCAGCAGCGGATCCAGACAATCGCGCAGAGCGTCGCCCACGATGTTGAACGAAACAATCGTCAGAAAAATAAAAAACGCCGGCCACAGGATCCACGGCGCGAACTGGATCCGCACGATGCTCATCGCGTCGGTGAGCATGTTGCCCCAGCTGGCAAAAGGGTCCTGGATGCCCAGCCCGATCAAGCTCAACGCCGACTCGCCCAGGATATACCCGGGGATCGAAAGCATCACCGCCACGATCGAATAGGAAACGGTGTGCGGCAGGATGTGGCGGATAATGACCGCCATGTCCGAAAGCCCGATGGCCTTGGCCGCCAGCACGTATTCTCTCTCCCGCAGGGACAGGCACATCCCGCGGATGATCCTGGCCAGACTCGCCCAGGAAATGAATGACAGGATGATAACGATCGCGAAATAAATCTGCACGGAATTGAAATTTTCCGGCACCGCGGCCCGCAGGGCCAGCAGCAGATAAAAGCCGGGCACCATCATGAACATCTCGCAGATCCGCATGAGCGCGTTATCCACCCAGCCGCCGTAATAACCGGCGATCCCGCCCACGATCAACCCGATCGTGAAGGAGATCAAGACACCAATCAACCCGATAGACAAAGAAATCCTGGCCCCATACATCAGACGGGAAAAGACGTCCCTCCCCCTCGCGTCTGCGCCCAAAAGATAGATCCGCCCCGGCGCGTCCACGCCGAAGAGGTGCGTCCGGCTGGGGATGACTCCGAGCCATTTGTATTCTTCACCCCGCGCGAACAAACGGACAGGATATTTCTGGGCATTGTCCTGCACATAAACGCGGGCGTGCAGATCGTTGAAGGTCAGATTGATCCCGTATACGAACGGCATGGACAGCCGCCCCTCGTCCCATACCCGCACGGCCGTGGGCGGGCAATAGGAATACTTGCGGTCCTCATCCCGATAAGTGTACGGGGCGAGAAAATCGGCAAACAGAGCCACGGCATACAGGGCCGCCAGGACCCAGGCGCAGACAACCGCCAGCCGGTTCTTCCGGAATTGCCGCAAGTGGATTTGAAATTCGCTTTGACTCATGTCTCTGGAATCACCTTTCACACCCGCCGGCTGCTTCAATCGTCCCTGAGGGGACGAAGCAAAACGCCGGCGTCAATTCGCCCGCAAACTTACTGTCGCCTACGGCTCCGTAAGTTTAGGGCTCATTGACCATAACGAATCCTCGGATCGGCCTTGACCAGCAAAATGTCAGCTATAAGATTCCCCAGCAGGAACATCACCCCGCCCATCAGCATGCTCGCCATGACCAGATAAATATCTTTGGCAAAAACCGCTTTCAGCATCAAGGCCCCCAGCCCCGGCCAGCTGCAAATGATCTCGATCAGGGCCGCTCCGCTCAACAAGGACGAAAATTCATACCCCAGCAAGGTGATCAAAGGATTGATCGCGTTGCGCAGCGCGTGCACATAGATCACCCGGTTCTCCGGAAGACCTTTGGCCCGGGCCGTCAAAATATACTGCTGGCCCAGGACCTCCAGCATGTTACCGCGCATGATCCTCTGGAGGGCCGCGACCGAACCCATCGACAAAGCGACCGTCGGGATGGCCAAATGTTTCAAGATGTCCCAGCCTTGGCCCCAGGCGGAAAGCTGGTCGAAATCCGGGCCGTACATCCCGCCCAGCGGCAAGGCGCCGGTCCGGCTCGCCCAGAACAGCAGGATCATGGCCACGAAAAATCCCGGGACAGACAGCACGACATACGACAAAAACTGGACCACACGGTCGACGACGCCATTGCGGTTCAAAGCGGCCCAGATGCCGAGGGGAATCGCGATCAGCCACGTGAACAGAAAACTCGCGAACGACAGCAGGAACGTGTTCAGGATGCGGCCGCCGATCACGTGCGACACCGGCACGTTGTAATGGAAAGAGAACCCCAGCTCGCCCTTCAGAAACAAATTTTTCAGCCAATAAAAATACTGCTGCCAGACGGGCTTGTCCAACTGGTAAAGTTTTTCATACCGGGCAATGGTCTCCTGCGAAATTTGAGGGTCCAGCCGGATCGAATCCAGATAATTGCCCGGCGTGAGCCGCATCAGGATGAACGTCAACAGCGCCATGGCGAACAGCATGGGGATCGCGATCAGGATTCTTCGAAGGATGAACCGCGTCATGGCCTTCTCTGCTCCGGGAGGATATAGATCTCCTCAAGGTTATGGAAAATACCGCCGTAGGCCGTGGGCCGGAGATTGCCGAACCTGTTCCGGACGGCGGAAATCCTCGCGCTCAACACCGTGTAGATGACCGGAAGCTGCTGCGACACGAGCACCTGGAACTCGTCATAAAAAACTTTCCGCTTTCCCTCATCCAGCTCCTGGACGCCGAGGCTGAAAAGTTCGTCGATCCGTTTTTCCCAGTCCGTGGCCGGGGCTTTCTGTCGCGGGTTCCACAGGTGCAGCTGGCCGTCGGAGGACCAGACGTTCTTGCCGAAATGCGGCTCCACCCCGCCGGTCAGCCCCATGACGAGGGCGTCCCATTCAAACGTCGAGGTGAGCTTGCTGACCAGGGTATTAAACTCCACCGGCTTAAAATTGATCCTCATGCCGAGTTTTTCCAGATCGTTGCGGATGATCGCGGCGATGTCCATCCGCTCGGAGTTGTCGGCGTTCGTGTAAAGGGTGAATTCCACCGGGCGCCCCTGGCTGTCCTCCAGGACGCCGTCGCCGTTTTTGCGCTTGAACCCGGCTTCGTTCAGGGTACGGGCGGCCTTTTCCAGATCATATTCGTATTGAGGAACGCCGGGATTGTAAAAAAACGCGTCGGCCGGGCTCATCGGCGAATCCTGCGGATACCCGAGACCGTTCTTGACGATCTCGATCATCCGTTTCTTGTCCACCGCGTGCGCCACGGCCCGGCGGAACGCGGGATCGGTAAACCAGGACAGCTTGGCCGGGTCCACGAACGGCTTAGAGGTCTTCGGGTTCTGGCCGGCATTCAGGTTAAAGGCCAGGAAATTGCTTCCGAACGCCGGGCCCATGTCATAAACGGTGAAATTCCTTTCCCGGTCCATGGGCTTCAGCAACGGGTAATCCATCCCCCGAAAACTGTAGGCGTCCACGCTCCCTTCCAGGAATTTCAGCAGCTCCACGTCCGCGTTCTGCACGATCAAAAAAATGAGCCGGTCTACATACGGCAGGCGGTCTCCTTCGGCGGACTTGCGCCAGTAATAGGGATTCCCTTCCAGCACGATCCGCTGTCCCGGCTCGTATTTCGCGAGACGGAACGGTCCCGTCCCCACGATCTCTCGGGGGGCCGTGTCAATGCCCCAGGTAAAATTGAATTTCCCCTCTTTGAGCGGCTGTGCCAGCTTGTGCTTGGGCACGATCGCCTGGCCCACTCCGCGCAGGAACGGAGCGAATTTGACCGGCAGGATGAACCGGACCGTATGATCGTCGATCTTGAAAACGGCGAACGGTTTGCCGTCGATGGTGAAGATGTCCCGGGAGGAGGTCGGGATGTCGGGATTGAAAATCAGGTCATTGTACGTGAAGACCACATCGTCCGCCGTGAACGGATGCCCGTCGTTCCATTGCACGCCCCGGCGCAGATGGAACGTCCAGGTCAGCCCGTCTTCGCTGACCTCCCAGCGCTCGGCCAGAGTGGGGATGATCTTGAGGGTTTCAGGATCGGTGCGCGTGAGCCCTTCAAAAATGAGGCCCGTGATCTCCGAGGTTGAGGTTTCCTTGGCGATGATGTCGTTAAAGGAACGGGGATCCGAGGTGGTGGACAGGACGATCTGTCCGCCGTGCTTGTTGTCCGCGCGGGCCGGCGGGCAAGGGGCCAGGCTCAGGGACAAAGCCGCCAGAAACAAAAAGCCCCGAAGTTTCATAAAACCCGGGGCAAAAGACATAACATCGGTTCTGGCGCGAGCGGGGATCGTCCGGAAGGTTCCGGATTTTTCACAACCGGGAATGCGGGGCATTCTTAAGGGCTACGGTGTCGCGTTGACCGGCAGGGGCGGCATGACATCCAATGCCGATTTGGCCGGCGGATTGACATTCACGGAACTGGGGACGATGGACTGTCCTTTTTTTGCCGAAAGAAAGGCCAAGGACAGACAGGTCACGATAAAAAGCGTGGTCAGGATTGCCGTGGTTTTCACCATGAACGCGTTGGTCCTGGCCCCCAGCATGGTCTCGGCCGAGGCGAAACTCTCCGCCAACCCGCCGCCCTTCCCTTTCTGCATGAGGATCGCCGCCACGAGAAAAATACAGACAACCGTATGAACAAAAATCACAAGTCCTGTCATAAGAGTTTCCTTTGGGTAATGATTATATCTATCTTGTTGCCCCGCCTGCCTCAACCGCCGGAATCGCTTCGCGATTCCGAACGAAGCAAATCGGCGGGGTTAATTCGGCCAACCAACTTATGTCGCCTTCGGCTCCATAAGTTGGGGCCTCATTAATTGCGGCAGCCGCCCCGGATGATCTGGACGAAGCTGTCGTGCTTTAAGCTCGCGCCGCCCACAAGGGCGCCGTCGATGTCCGGCTGGGAAATGAGCTCGGCGGTGTTGTCCGGCTTGACGCTGCCGCCGTATTGAATGCGGATCTTCTCCGCAAGATCCCGCCCGTATGTCTGCTCCAGCAGCCCCCGGATGAATTTATGGACTTCCTGGGCCTGCTGGGGCGTAGCGGTCTTGCCCGTTCCGATGGCCCACACCGGTTCATAGGCGATGACCATTTTCTCCATGTCCTCGGCGCTGAATCCGGCCAGAGAGCCGTCCACCTGCGTCTTAATGACGTTGAAGGCCTGCCCGGACTCCCGTTCCTTCAGGTTCTCCCCCACGCACACGATCGGGGTCAGGCCGTGGCGGAGGGCCGCCTTGATTTTTTTATTGACGGTCTCATCCGTCTCGCCGAAATACTGGCGCCTCTCCGAATGCCCGATGATGACAAACTTGACGCCGATCGCCGTCAGCATGGGCGCGGCAATCTCGCCGGTGAACGCGCCGGAATCTTCCCAGAACAGGTTCTGCGCTCCCAGGGCGATATTGGTTTGATACAGGATGTCGCTCAAATCGGACAATGCCGTGAACGGCGGGCAGACAACGATTTCCACTTCAGAAACATCCGCCAAGTCCCTCTTAAGGAGCGTCACCAGGTCAATGGCTTCCTGGGACGTCTTGAACATCTTCCAGTTGCCGGCAATGATTGTTTTTCGCATGTTGGAATCCTTCCAGCTGAAATTAAATGGACTTGTTTAAAAGCGCCTTGACGCCGGGCAGTTCCTTGCCTTCCAGGAACTCGAGCGACGCCCCGCCGCCGGTTGAAATATGGGTCATGCCGGCTTCGCAATTGAATTTCCCGACGGCCGCGGCCGTGTCCCCGCCGCCGACGATGGAGGTCACGCCCTTGAGCCTGGAAACAAATTCGGCGATCTCTCTGGTCCCTTCCGCGTATTCGTTGATCTCAAACACGCCGACCGGGCCGTTCCAGACAATGGTCTTGGCCGTGGCCAGGACGTCCTTGAACTTTTTGCGGGTTTCCGGGCCGATGTCCACACCCATCCAGCCGTCCGCGATCTCGCCTGCGGCGATCTTTCGCTCCTGCGGCTTTTCAAATTCGCGAGTAATGACAAAATCTTCGGACAGCAGGATGTTGACCTTGGCCTGCTTTGCCTTCTCTAATATAGTCTTCGCTGTCTCGACCTTGTCGGCCTCCAGCTTGGAATTTCCGATGCTTTTGCCCTGGGCCTTCAAAAAGGTATACGCCATCCCGCCGCCGATCAGGATCGCATCAGCCCTGCCCAAAAGATTCTCGATCAGCATGATCTTGTCCGAGACCTTGGCCCCGCCAAGAATAACGACCAGCGGTTTCTGGGGATTGTCGATGGCTTTCGAAAGGTAATCCACTTCTTTTTCAAGGAGAAATCCGGCCACGGACGGCAGGTGTTTTGTGACACCTTCGGTCGACGCGTGGGCGCGATGGGCGGTCCCGAAAGCGTCGTTCACATAAATATCCGCGAGAGACGCCAATTCCTTGGCAAAGTCCGGGAAATTCTTGGTCTCGCCTTTGTGAAACCTCAAATTTTCCAGCAGGATGACTTTTTCAGAGCTCTTCTGAACGGCCTCCTTCACCTGCGGACCGATGCAGTCGTCGAGTTTCAGGACCTTTTGCCCCAGCAATTTTTCCAACTGTTGAGCCACGGGCGTCAGGCGGGCATCCTCTTCGACCTGCCCGTCCGGCCGTCCGAGATGGCTCATCAGGATCACTTTGGCCGCTTTTTGCTCCAGCGCGTACTGGATGGTCGGCAGGGCGGCACGGATACGCCGGTCGTCCGTGATCTTCAAACTCTTGTCCAGAGGGACGTTAAAGTCTACCCGGATGATAACCTTTTTGTTTTTCAAATCGATGTCGCGGATGGTTTGTTTTTTCATGAAAACCTTCTTCTGGTTAAACGTTTATGAAAATGGTTCAAAAATCCGGATAGAACCGGATCGGCCTGGCTATGTATATATTTAGGGAAATTCTCTTTCTTAATGGCAACTATTATATCCAAGCTGTTCCTTTTGTCAACCGGCTTGGCGTTCCCCGGCGCCGGCTCCCGGCCGGCTGTCCGCGAGACCGGCTGACCTGAGGGCCACAGCCAGCCCCATCATGACCCACATAAGACTGCCCAGTTGGACAGAATAAAAATTGGTATCAAACGCGGCGTGGGTAAAAAACCCGCCAAGCCCCGCCAGCAAACCTCCCAGGGTCCCGCTCACATGCGGGTCCCTGATCAGAGGCAACGCGGCCAATGATTTAACAATGAGCAAACCGATGACCCATAGGAAGGCCGCCAGCCCGATCACGCCGGTCTCCGCAGCCATCTGGAGATAACAGTTGTGAGGGTACGCCTGGGGGATTTTATGGTCGCTTTCAATGACTTTTTGATAGGTGTTGTAACCGGAACCAAACACGGGATATTTCCGGATCACATGAAAAGCCCCCGCCCAAAAATTGTCCGTCCGTCCGCATCCCGTAAAATTCTTGATCCGCTCAATGACCTCCCCGACAGATTCCTTCAACGAGGAAGAGACCGCGGTCTCCGGCCCGGGGGAAGGGGCGGACTGGGACTCCAGTTCCTTCTTCTGCAATTCCTGGGACTCTGTCCAGCGGACATCATCCGATGTAAAAGACACATTGCGGTTTTTAACCAAAAGAGGCGTAAACACCATAAAAAAAAGGCAAAGAATAATGAGAGAAGCTATCCCTCCCCTCCGGTCCAGCAGGATGAGAAGGAAGACCGCCGCGGAAAATCCGACCCAGGCCCCCCGGGAGAACGTAAAGCCCAGGCAGGCGATGTTCACCACAAGGATCAGGAGAAGAAGCGCCCGGTTATGGAACAGGACCCTGTCCAACTGCCCCCGGGGTTCCGCCCCGCGGCGGGAAAAACTCGCCATGACAAGCCCCAGGAGGACAAAGATCGCGATCAAAAGGTACGAACCGTAATCGTTGGGGTGTTTGAAAGACGCCATGACCCGCCCCCCGCCCAGCAGATTCCCGTAAATGAAATCCCTTCCCGTGACAAACTGGGTGACACCGCTGGCCCCGATCAGCATGGCAGAACCAACAAAAACCGTTAGGAACGCGTTGATGGCGCGCCTCGCCGTCATGCATTCCACAAACGCGAAATAAAGGTAAATATTCTCAAACAGTTTAAAGATCACCCCCCGGAGGCTCAACAGCGGATAAGGGCTGAAAAGGACTGACAGAAAATTAATGAGGAGAAACACGCCGATCGGGACGTTGAGGAAACTGGGGGAGGGACGGAAGAAATCCGCGTAGGCCTTCCAGCGTTCCAGAGAAAACGGAGAAACTCCCCGCCGGATTTGCGCGTTGATCTCGGGGATAATGACAACCCCCCGCTTGATGAAAAAAGTCAGCAGGATCAGTCCGAAGAAACTCTCCACCAGGGCGGTGGAAATCGGCACAAAAAAAATCAGCGAGCAAAACGCCCATCGCATGACAAGGTCGCATCTGTCCAGCGCTTTCTGCTGTGTCATCTTGCAATCCTCATGAAAATCATGCCGCCATGTCCCGGCGGGACAGATACCACCGGATGGTCCGGCGGATCCCGTCGTCCAGGGACACCTTGGCCCGAAACCCGAATTCCTTCCTGGCGCGGCCGACATCCAGGCAGCGGCGGGGCTGTCCATCGGGCCGGGAACGGTCCCAGACGATCCGGCCGCGGAACCCGGTCCGTTCGGCGACCAGATGAACAAGGTCCTTGATCGAGATCTCAAACCCGGCACCGATGTTGACCGGATCGGATTTATTGTATTTTTCCGACGCAAGGAGAATCGCCTCGGCCGCGTCATCCACATACAGGAATTCCCGCGTGGCCTTGCCTGTCCCCCACACGGTCACGGACGCGTCCCCGCGCGCCTTGGCCTCAAGGCATTTGCGGATGAGCGCCGGGATCACGTGCGAGGTCGTGAGCGAAAAATTGTCCCACGGCCCGTACAAATTCACGGGCAGAAGATAGATCGAATTGAAGCCGTACTGCTGGCGGTAGGCCTGGGACTGGACCAGCAGCATCTTTTTGGCCAGGCCGTAAGGGGCGTTGGTCTCTTCCGGATATCCATCCCAAAGATCGTCCTCCTTGAAAGGGACTTTCGTGAATTTGGGATACGCGCAGATCGTGCCGATGGCCACGAATTTTTCCACTTCCGCGAGCCGCGCCTGTTCAATCAATTGCACGCCCATCATCAGGTTGTCGTAAAAAAACTTCCCCGGGTTTTCCCGGTTGGCGCCGATCCCCCCGACCACCGCGGCCAGATGGATGATGATGTCAGGCCTGGCCTTTTTCAAAAGACGCAGGATGGGTCCCGTCTCGCGCAGGTCGTAATCCCGGCTGCGGGGCACAAAAATATTTGAGCAACCGCGCCTCTTTAACTTCTCGAGGATGACCCGGCCCAAAAAACCCGCCCCGCCGGTGACGACGACCCTTTTGTTTTTCCAAAATTGTGTTGCCATTCAGTCCTCTGTCAATACCCCCGGCTGCCCCAATCGCATGGCGGGGCAAATCGCCGGGGCTAATTCGCACATGAACTTACGTTCGCTGCGCTCCGCAAGTTCAGTGCTCATTAAGCCGGGAGGTCATCCCCTTGATCCCATGGACCTTCTGCTCGACCAATTTCATGTCCGCGTCCACCATCATGCGGACCAAGGACTTGAACCCGACTTTCGGCTTCCACTTCAGGGCCCTCCGGGCCTTGGCGCTGTCCCCCAGGAGGATGTCCACTTCCGTCGGACGGAAATACCGCTGGTCGATCTTCACGTATCTTTTCCAATCCAGTTCCGCGTAACCAAAGGCCTCCTGCAAAAATTCTTTCACCGAGTGCGTTTCGCCGGTGGCGATCACGTAATCGTCCGGCCTGGGCTGCTGGAGCATCCGCCACATCGCCTCGACATAATCCCCGGCGAAACCCCAGTCGCGCTTGGCGTTGAGGTTGCCCAAAAACAATTTGTCCTGGAGCCCGAATTTGATCCTCGCCAGGGCCATGGTGATCTTGCGGGTGACGAACGTCTCCCCCCGTCTCGGGGATTCGTGATTGAACAGGATGCCGTTGCAGGCATAAATTTTGTAGGCCTCACGGTAATTGACGGTCAGCCAGTACGAATACAACTTGGCCGCCGCGTAAGGACTGCGGGGATAAAACGGAGTTTTTTCATTCTGGGGAATTTCCTGGGCCAGGCCGAACATCTCGGAGCTCGAGGCCTGGTAAAATTTGGTCTCGATCCCGGAATCCCGGATCGCTTCCAGGAGACGGGTCGTGCCCAGCGCCGTGATCTCCGCCGTGTATTCCGGAATGTCGAAACTCACGCGGACATGGCTCTGCGCGCCGAGGTTGTAAATTTCGTCCGGCCGGATGGTCCGGATGATCCTGTTGAGCGAGCTCGCGTCATTCAGGTCGCCGTAAACAAGCTTCAGCCGCACGCCTTTTTCATGCGGGTCCCGGTACAAGTGGTCGATCCGGTCGGTATTGAACGAGCTGGACCTGCGGATCAGGCCAAAAACTTCATAACCTTTTTCCAAAAGGAATTCCGCCAGGTAAGAACCGTCCTGGCCCGTGATCCCGGTGATCAATGCTTTTTTCCTGCTGGGCATATGTCCTCCCCCGCCTAACGTGTTTGTTGCGTGTCCGCCAGACGAATGGCGCTGACCAGTCCCCCGGCCATCAGCCAAAAAAAGGCGGAAAGCTGCAAAGAATAGAAATTCGTGTCCACGGCACTGTGCATCAGAAACGCCGCCATGCCGGCCGCGGCGCCGGCGATGATGTGCCTCGACGGGGCGCGTGTTGCAGCGGCCACGGTCTTCGCGGCTTTCATGAAAAGCTGGAACACAATACCCAAGAAAAGGACCAGCCCGGCCAGACCGGTCTCGACGGTCAATTGGACGTAACAGTTATGGGCGTATGTCGGCTGAAACCCGACGGACAACCGGCTGGGCCGCGTCCGGACATATTCCTCGTAGCGGGGCATGAACGTATTGATGCCGTGGCCGAAGACAGGACGTTCCCGGACCATTTCCCAGCTGTCCCGCCAGAGGTTCGCCCGCCAGCCGATGGCGGTGCTGATCATGGGCGCGTCAACGCGGGAATTCTTCCTGAGGGCCGCATTCCCCGCCAGGCCGGTCACGATGACCGCCACAAAACCGGCGATGAGGATCACCCTCCCCCGTTTTCCCGAAATGGCCGCAAAAACCACCATCCCGGCGAGCGTGGCCAGCCAGGCCCCCCGCGAATAGGTCAGGAGCAACGACCATAAAACTAATATACATATTAAGATAAAAAGGCCATAATGCCACAATTTTTTGCTTTTTGTCATAAGCAGAGAAAAAATCACGGGCACGGCCCCCGCCCAATACGCTCCAAGGCTGTTGGAGTGGTTAAAGGCGGCCGTGGCCCGGAACCCGTCCACCAGCTGATTACCAAAAAAAATGTCCCGCCCGGAGACAAACACCTGGAACAAACTGTCCAGGGCCGTGGCCAGGGACGTGACCAGGAAAACAGCCAGGAGGATACCCAGGCGTCTCCTCGTTCCGCAGGAGTCGGCCACAAGGAAGAAGATCACGAACCACTCCAGGGTCTTGGTGACGAAGCCATGCCAGGAGCGTTCAGGGTAGACACTCCCCAGCACCGAAAAAACGCAGGCCCCCAGGAAAAGCCAGACAGCCGTTCCGGCAAAACCGAACGGCGGGTTCAAGGCCTTCAAAGCGTCCAGGGCTTTTCGCCCGAACGTGGGAGCCGCCGGGGACCAGACAGCCGGCACTGTCCTTTTGACGATCCAAAGAATCAGGGAAAGGATCACACAGACCTCGATGGCGGCCTTGCTGTATGGCAGCCAGAAGACGAGAGCGCAGAGGAGGACAAAGATGGAGCGGTCGAGGGTGAGAATGAGTTTTTGGGGGGTCATGGTGTTGGTGGGATCATTGGCCCCGGCCGCTTCAACCCCCGAAATCAAGAACGATTTCGGCGAAGCAAGGCGCCGGGATTAATTCGGCGTCCGAGGAAAAGTTTTTTAGATAGACATTAACCCCGGCTGCCCTGACCGCTGCGCAGGGCGAACAACCGGGGTTAGTTCGCACAGATGGCTTACGTCGTCCCGCTTCGCGGGATCTCCGTAAGCCATGTGCTCACTAATACGCTCCCCTCCCTTTGCACACAACGGGGACGGTTTGGAGCAGGATGTTCCAGTCAAGCCAGAACGACCAGTTGTTGATATACCAGATGTCCCAGCGGATGAGCCGGTCGAAAGAGATGTCACTGCGGCCGCGGATCTGCCACAGGCCCGTCATGCCGGGACGGACCTCAAGCCGCTTGATCTGGCGCAGGTCCTCTTTCTCGACCTGGGCGATCGGGAAGGGCCGGGGGCCGACCAGGCTCATCTCCCCGATGAGGACATTGATGAGCTGGGGCAATTCATCCAGGCTGTATTTGCGCAGAAAACGCCCAAAGGGAGTGACGCGCGGGTCGTTGCGTATTTTGAAAATCGGGCCGTCCACTTCGTTCTTGTCCTTCAGTTGCGAGAGCTGCCGGTCCGCGTCGCTGACCATGCTGCGGAACTTGTACATAAAAAACTGCCGCCCTCCCCGCCCGTAACGCCGGGACAGATAAAAAACCGGGCCGGGGCTGTCCAGCTTGATCAGGACCGCCAGCGCGAGAAGCAGCGGGGACAGCACGGTCAAAAGGCTCAGCGACGCGATAAAATCGAAAAGCCGCTTGCCCGCCTGTTTGCGCAGGTTTTCCGCGTCGCAGTACTCCAGGATCGGAATGACGCCGATGTTATATTTGAAGAATTCCCCCTTGCTGAGTTCAAACCCCTGGGGGACCACGCGCACGGCGACATTCAGGTCGTTGGCCTGCTCCAACAACTGAATGAACGCGTCGTTGTCGTGATGCGTGGTGATGAAAACCTTGTTGATGAATTCCCTCTGGGCGATGTCCGGAAAGTCCGCGACCCGGCCGAGGACCTTGTGCCCGCCATGCTCGGACCCGGCCGGATGGACGTCATCCAGGTATCCGGAAATCCGCAGCCCCAGCCCCGGCCTTTTCCGGATCTCCTCGACCAGGGTCACGCCGACACTCCCGGTGCCGATGATCAGCACATTGAAATTGTTGTACCCCCGGGCGACGATGAATTCGACGAACGCCCGCTTGAAGATCCGCCAGATCACGAGAAAGACGGTGATAAACACCGCGATCAGGATCAGGATGCTGCGGGGAAAATCCGCGACCTTCAGGAGAAAAACCGCCATGACCGTGGCCAGGGACGAATAAAATACGGATTTTGTGACCTCCAGGAACTCAAGCCCTTCGAGGACCTCGCGCCGGGTCTGGTACAGGTCGTTGGCATTATTGAAAAACAGGATGGTGAAAATCCAGACGACAAAAACAATGTGGAACGGATTGGACGGGGTCAGGAAAATATTGTGGAACGAAACTTCAAAAGGCAGGGTGTGCCGGCGCAGGAGACAGGCCAGGTAAATCGCCGCGCCCACGCAGATGATGTCGATGAGGATGTAGCTGAATTTGATGAAAAATATTCGCCGTCGCGTCACCATGGAACCCAAGACCTCGTGCTAATTCCTCATCGCCCTCCGCAGGCCATTTCCCGCAGGAGCAGAAAAATAAAACGCGTATTGCCGACCAGATACCTCCGCCAGAGCCGCCGGGGCTCACAGCAAAACCGGAACAGCCATTCCAGCCCGGACCGTTGCATCCACCGAGGGGCCTGCGGCTTGTTCCCGGCGTGAAAATCGAACGCCGCGCCGGCGCCGATGATCACCGGGACGTCCAGCCGTTCCCGGTGCAGGGACATCCAGTAATCCTGCTTGGGAGAACCCAATCCGACCCAGAGGATATCCGGCCGGCAATGATTGATCTTCTCCAGGACAGAATCGCTTTCGCGTTCCCCGATCCCCAGCATTCCCGGGGCGTGGCTTCCGGCGATATTCAGGGCCGGGAACATCTTCATCAAACGCTGTGCCAGCCGGGCCAGAGATTCCCCGGTCCCTCCGTAAAAATAATGGCGGAACCCCGTCCTCTGGCTCATGTCGCACAGCGCCAGCATCAGATCCGGGCCGTAAGTCCGCTGGATGTCCGCGTGCCCCCGCCGGCGGCCGATCCACACCAGAGGCATGCCGTCGGGTGTTGTCATCCCCGCGTTGTTGACGATCTCCCGGTATTGGGGATCATCCTGGCAGTCCATGACCGTGGACACCGGGGCGACACAGACATACGTCCGGGTCCGGGTCCGGATCCATTCCTCAACGGTTCGGCAGGCCGCAGCCAAATTGGTCGCGTGGATCCTGACGCCCAAAACCGTAAAAGATTCCAATTCCTGCCTGCCCGAAGGGGTTTCATTCATGATGGAGCCCGCGGACTTTGGTTTGCCCCACGCCCACCATCCCGAGTGAGAGTCGAGGGACAGCTCGCGGTTCCTCTCTTCCTCGCCCTTGCAGGGGGGGATCCCGTTGATTTCCCATCCCCGGCCAAAAGCCCGGATGTTTATAAAAATACGGGATAAAGTTTTGAACAGCAACGGGTTGCAATCAGCCTGCGCCCGGCCGCTACAGATAAGTTATATAAATAGCATAATGTCTCATCCGTGGGAAGGAATTTCTTTACCAGCCCGGCGGCTTACGGAAGACCGGAGGGACGGGGGACCCGGTAAAAAATCTCAAGAAAAGGCGAATGGGACGGCCCGGAAAATTCAGAAGACCGGAAGGCCGTGAATGTATTGGGCAAGGACTCCTCTTCGGATTTCAGGAGAAAACCATCGCAAGAGGCCGCTCCGTCAAAACAGGCCTGGAGAAACGCGGTCCCCGCGTCCGTGAACGGCAGGACAACCCATCCGTCCGCGTTACCGTAAACATGCGGCCCGGTCGAGGCAAGGACCTCCTGGCCGCAATCTTCCGCGCCGGAGCATCCCGGCTCTTTCCATTCCCTTTCCCCATCGGAAGCGGCCATCCAGCTGGACTCCTGCGGCCGGGGAGCATAACCGATCCCGCCCCCTTCGTTCCATGGCCGGAGGACAGAGTAAAGATTCAAGGTCGATTTGGCCGCCAGATCGTCCTCTGCCGCGTTGTCATACTGATAAAGATACATCGCCGCCGCAAGGATCGTTCCTCCCTGCAGGCGCCCGGAACGGACATCGGAAAACTTGATGAGCGAGCGGTACCGGTTGTTATTGTCCCCTCCGCCCGTGCCGATCGCCGGCGTCGCCCCCCAATTCACCCGCTGATGGCTGGGATCGCTCCCGATCCGGACATCGCTCACCTCGTCAGCGCCCCGGCCCGTCAGGAGAACTTCAATGCCTTCCTTTTGAAGGACCTCCCGGGTCATCAGCATCCGGAAAAGGCCGCGGTCATACGCCAGGACTTTTAACGCGGCTTCGTGATCCCGGATCAGTCCGGCCTCGGCATCCAGCCGGGACAGACGCGCCTCCGCGGAATCAAGGCGGCTCAAATGCGCCTCCAGAGCCGCGGTCCGGCGCTCCAGGGCCGGCAGGTCCCGTGTTCCCCATTCAAGCCGGGACAGACGGGAGAAATGGTTGTCCAGGACAAGACCCAGACAACCTAAAAGCAACAGCGCCAAAATAAATCGTCCGCGTGCCATATTCTCACTCCAATGTCATGATGCTTTCAAACGCCGCGATCATCCGCCGGCCGTAGGCCTCCGGCGTGTAGACGCGCAGATATTTTTCCCGGCCGGCCTGCCCCATCCTCTCCCGCAGGGGCTTGTTGCCGGTCAATTCCAATATTTTTGCCGCCAGGGCTTCGTGGTCCCCTTTCGGAAAAATAAACCCGTTCACACCGTCCTCCACGATCTCGGGGATCGCGCCCTCCCGGGAGGCCACCGCGGGCAGGCGTTCGGCCATGGCGTGGAGCAGGACCAGGCCGAAAACATCCCTGTGCGAGGGGAACATAAAAATATCCGCGGAGCGGAAATACGCCGTCCGCTCCGCCTCGCCGCCGACATACCCGACGTACTTCACCCTGTCCTGCAAAAGGTTCTCCTGGATAAACGCGCTGAATTCCCCCAGCAGCTGGGGAGACTCCACCGGGCCGGCGAACGTGAAATGCGCGTGCGGATTTTTTGCAAGCACCAGCGGGATGGCCTTGAGCGCCGTCATCACCCCTTTGGAACGGCTCAAAAACGAAAAATACAGCACGTGCGGGTCCTGCGGCTTCAACGGCGCGGGAGCCGTTTTGATCTCTTCCGTGTCCTCGACGGCGCCGGGCACCGCGAACACCCTCTCCATC
The DNA here is from genome assembly GCA_030688425.1 of Candidatus Omnitrophota bacterium. Taxonomy (NCBI): domain Bacteria; kingdom Pseudomonadati; phylum Candidatus Omnitrophota; species Candidatus Omnitrophota bacterium. The sequence continues at coordinate 152,609 of JAUYIB010000012.1, forward strand.
GGCAGAAACCCTTTGTAGACAGCCCGCGTGGCTTCGCCCAGGACGATGCTGGCCGTGACGCGCCGCATGAAACACCGGATCAGGCCCCGCATCCCCCACCCGCACGAATCATACAGCTCCCGCAGGTACTGTCCCATGTCGTGCAAAATGACCTCGCGGAAAAAAAGCCAGGCCGTCATGCAAAACACAAAATCCTTCAAAAACGGCATCTTGTCAAAGCTCATCGCGTAAAGCACATACCTCGGCCGGTGCCACAAAATGAGCCCGATGAACTGAAAATAATACTGGATGAATTTCAAAAGCTTGTCGGGCGTGACTTTCTTGTGCTTGGAGTATGACCAGAACCGCATGTCAAAAAAAATGATATCGAACGCCTCCACGAACGGCGAGGCCATAAGAACCTTGTAGACCATGCTGTGGCCGAAATTCGGCGGCGGGAGAATGCCGCAGATGAGGATTCTTTCCTTACTCATGGCTTTGGGGGATGGCCGTCCGGGTAACACGCGCGGTAATAGTCTTCCAGCATTTCGTGGATCGTCATGCGGGGGCTCCAGCCGAGCGCGCGGCCGAGATTTTCGCAGAGCACCTCCGAGAAAGGTTCCGCCTGCGGGCCGGTGAACCGGACCTCCGATGACGATCCGCAGATATCCCGGATCGCGAAGGCCAGTTCATCCAGTCGGATCCTGCCCGGCGAGGCCGCGTTAAACGTCCCGGAGATCCCCTCTTTCCGGACGATCTCCAGACAGCACGACACCAGGTCACGGATGCTTAAAAATTGAAGGAACGATTCCTTGGGGGCGAAGATCTCCAGGGGTTCCCCGCGCGCGGCCCTGTCGAACAACACCGGGACAACCGCCTTGACGGCCTGCCCCGGCCCCATGATGTTCACGCAGCGCAGGACGCACAAATTCCCGTTCGCGAGCGTCGCGCGGCAAAGATTTTCCGCCGCGAGCTTGCTCTTTTCATATTCGCCCTGCGGCTCCAGCGGGGAATCCTCTGCCAGGGGCTTTCCTTCATTGCGGTAGACCTTCACCGTCGACAAAAGGACAAAATGCGAACTGGACACCCCCGAAAGGACGTGCTCGGTGCCGAGGACGTTCACCTCGCGGTATTTCTCCGGGCTGCGGTCTCCGACATGCGTCACGTTGTAGGCGGCGAGGTGAAAAACAAAATCAAAATAACCCTCCTGGGGAAAGGCCCGGCTGATGTCCACGCGGTGAAACGACGAACATCCCTCCGGAAGCTGGACCCCGGGCGAAGCCGAATCCAGGCCGTGCACGGTATAACCGTTGCGGGCCAGCTCCGCGGACAGAGCGCGCCCCGCAAATCCGCAGACGCCCGTGATCAGGATTTTCGGATTAGCCATGAGCGGACCTCCTCCGTGCGGCCTTCATCTGCCGGTCTTCCAGCTTTTTCATGAGCACGGTCGCGTTGTACAGCGACTCAAACGAGCCGGCGTCCGTCCAGTGGGACTTGAGGATCGAATGCGACAAAAGCCCCTGTTTCGCATAGTGGGACAGGACGTCCGTCATCTCATATTCCCCCCGGGGGCTTTTTTTCAATTGGCGCAGCAATTCAAACACTTCGGGCTGGAACATCCAGAGGCCCGTGTTGACGCAATTCGTCGGCGGTCTCTTGGGCTTCTCAATGATGTCCACGATCTGTTTTCCCTTGAACACGACAACGCCGTATTTTTCCGGGTCCTTCACCCGGGCGACCAGGATCTTGGCCCGGTAGCGGTCCTTTTCCGCCTGGAACTCCTTCACGAATCTGCCGATGTCCTCGCTCACCACATTGTCCCCGAGGATCACCATGAACTCCTCATCGCGCGCGAAGTCTTCGGCCATCAAAAGGGCCGCGCCGGTGCCGGTGTTGCCTTCCTGGATCTCGTAACTAAACCGCGCGCCCCATTCCCGGCCCGACCCCAGCAGGCGGAAGAAGTCCCCGACGTGCTCCCCGCCGGTGACGATGAGGATGTCCCGGATCCCCGCCTTGAGCAGGGTCTCCAGGGGATAATAGATCATCGGCTTTTTATAAACCGGCAATAAATGTTTGTTCGTGACCTTGGTCAGCGGCCTGAGCCGCACCGCCGAACCGCCTGCCAGAAGAACGCCTCTCATGATTGCTCCTTACCTATTCCGCCCCTTGGGGCGGGTTGCCATATTTCCATGGGAAATCAGCCTGGGCGCTGATCCACGGAGGAATGAGGCCTTCTCCGGATCCTCCGCGGCGAGCCGCGGGGAATGCGGGAAGCTTCATTTCCCCTTCTTGTTCTTAGTGCCGTTCCAGAATCCGGTCACATACCGTTTGTCTAAATTGTTCTTGAGAGGACGCCACCAGTCCTCATGCTCCCGGTACCAGTCCACGGTCAGTTTCAGCCCTTCCTTCAGGCGGTACCGCGGTTCCCAGCCGAGCCGCCGCAGTTTCGCGCAATTCAGGCTGTAACGGAAATCATGGCCGGGCCGGTCTTTCACAAACCGGATCATGTGTTCGTCCCTGCCGACGTGGCCAAGGATCATCTTTGTCAATTTCAGGTTGGCGCATTCCTGCCCGCCGCCCACGTTGTACACCTCGCCGTTCACGCCCCGGCGGACCAGCAGGTGGATCGCCCGGCAATGGTCTTCCACGTAAAGCCAGTCACGGACCTGCGCGCCCTTGCCGTAAACCGGCACCGGCAGGCCGTCCACCAGGTTGGTGATGAACAGCGGGATCACTTTTTCCGGATACGCCTGCGGCCCGTAATTGTTGGACGCCCGCGTGATCACCACCGGGAGCCGGTACGTCTCAAAAAAACTGAACGCCAGCCGTTCCCCACCGAGCTTGGAAGCGGCGTACGGATTGCGCGGCTTGAGGACAGAGGTCTCGGAAAAACTCCCTTTCAGGATGTGGCCGTACACCTCGTCCGTCGAGATCTGGACGAACCGCTTCAAACTTTTGAGTTTGCGCGCTTCCTGCAGAAGGATATAAACGCCGAAAATGTCGGTCTTCAGGAACGCCTGCGGATCGTCGATGGACCGGTCCACCGCGGCCTCGGCCGCGAAGTTGACCACCACGCCGGCCCCGGCCATGGCCCTCCGGACCGCGGCCTCGTCGCAGATGTCGCCCTTGATGAACTCAAAATCCGCCCGGCCCATGAAGGGCCGGAGGTTCTCGATGTTCCCCGAATAAGTCAGCTTGTCGAGGACGCAGACCTCGATGTTCCTCTCATGGCGGTACAGATACTCCACAAAATTGCTGCCGATGAATCCGGCGCCGCCGGTGACAAGATATTTCATCTTCTTTCCCATAAAGGATTCCCCCATCGGTCCGTTGCCGTCACGCGCCAACAGTGGCCGTTTTCTTGCCTGTCAATGGCCGGGCGTAGGCGGCCGTGATCCCCAGCAAAGACCAGAACGTGATGGCCGTATAGGGCAGTTCCAGGAAGACCAGGGTCTGCGCCAACATAAACCAGTAGATCAGGACGCTCACCAGCAGGCCGCCGACGATGGACTTGCGGCGGAGGAACGCCGCGGTCAAGCCCGCCAACACAACGACCAGCCCCCCGGCCAGGGCGAATCCCATCAGCCCCCCGCGGTAGATCATGTGCAAAAATGAATTGTGCGGCGTGATCCAGCCGTCGCGGTACCACTCCACGGACGCCCAGCCGAGGATCTCAATGGACGGGGAGCGTTGGGGCTTGCCGAAATTCATGCCTGTCAGCCATTTGTTCTCCCGCACAAATTCCCGTGTCATGTCCCGCCAGATGAACAACCGGAACAGAATGTTGTTCACGGCCACCTCCAGGGAACGGTCCGCCTGCTGAAGAGAAACTTTCAAGACAACATCTTTCCTCCGGGACTCCAGCCCAGCCACAAAACGGTCGAAATTCTTATCGCTTTCCTTCTCAAGGGATGTCTGCAGATCCTCCTCAGCAGAAAGGGTCACGGCATCAACGCCCTGCCGCACCGCCTGAACCACGTCGGTCAATTTCTGCTCAAATCTTTCGGTGATGTCCTTCTCCAGAAGCTCAAAATATTTCTGAAACGACATCCGGGCAGAGTCGAGGATATGGTCCTTCTGCCGTTCCAGCGATTCCTTGGTCTGCCCGAAAAGGCTCTCGACCTGCAACTGGACATCCGCGTTGAGCTCCGATCCCAGAAATTGACGCTCCCTCGCCAGGGATTCTCCCGCACGGGCCAAAATTCGCATGGATTCTTCTTCCAGCGACCGCAATGCCTCATCCGCGGTCTTGCGCGCCTTGTCCCGAAAATCACGGATGGCCTTGTCCCGGGTAGTGCTCGCCTCATCCCGCATGGCGATTTCTGCCGTTTCCCAGGACTTCGCGCTCTGGGCATCATAGAGGCCGAGGGTTTCGCTCTTGAACTGGTCAGCGCTGGTCACATAAAGATTGGAAGTGGTATCCCGCACCCGGTCCACAAAGTAATTGGAAACGACCTGCATCAGCCGCTCTTTTTCTTGCTGGACCTGCGTTTCCTCAATGGTTGAATTCCACGGGTTGGCCGTCTCTTTCTCTCCTCGGGCCATCAGCAAACGAAAAGGGTTGTCCTGATTTTCGTTATACAACTGGACGGGAAGTTCGACGGCCTCAAAGGCGGCCTGTTGATGTGCAATTTCCCGGTCATGTTCCGCAAACTGCGTCCGGATTTGTTCAATCCCCGTCATAGAGCGGAGAGCGCTCTTGTCCATAAAAAACACCATGCCGATCCCCACGATCAGGATCCCAGTAAAAATCCCTACCACTTTATACCGCCTTGATAACGGCAAAACCCCCCAAAAAACGAAACTGAGGAGGAATAACAGGGAGATAAAAATCCCGATTAGATGAGACCGGCTGCCTGTCCACAACAATCGATGATGCAGGATGAAAAAAACCAGGAACATGATAACCGCAATTTTTATCCACCGTTTTTTCAAACCCGGCAAAATGGCGGCAATCAAGCCGATATACGGGTAGATGTAATAATCACCCACCTTCATGAACACCAGGTTCACCAGAAGAAAAATCAGGAGAAAACGCCTCATGAACGTCTCAAAAAAAGCCGGCTCATAGCTCCAGTAGCAGATCAGGGCGAACAGCGGATAATAAAACAGCGCCGCATTGCGGAACGCCAGCGGTCCGAAACACGCGTAACCGTGCAGGGCCTTGACCAGCACCCATCCGGCATACCCCAGGACCGCGGCCAGGACAAGCGGACCCGGGCGCCGCGGAGATCCGTTCACATGGATCGCGGTGAGAACCAGGCAGACCAGCAGGAGGAATTCCCCGATGAAGATCGGGAAGTTCAGAAAAGCCGGCTTGACGTGCAGTTCGGCAAAATTGGACGTGAACAGGGAATACAAATAACAAAAGATCCCGATCACGGTCAGAACGTTATAAGGAAGCGCCCAAACCGGCCCGGAGGGCGGGGTCTGTTTTCTCAAGATGGATTTTGTCATGGATTGTTTTTGAAAACCCTTCAATAGACCAGGGAACCTTTGCGCAGGCGGAGCCGCATCAAAAACTTTCCCGCCAGCCGGTGGCACGCCGACAAGGCCCGGACCCCGAACACCCCGAAATACGAAACGACCAAAAGCGCGAACGGAATATTGAGCAGGCCGTAACGCTCCACGTAACACCGGGCCGTCTGGCGCACGCCCTCCGCGGACTGACCCGGGGCGAAGATCTTTTTCACGCACAGCGCGCGCAGAAGCGCCTTGAATTTCCTCCGGGCGGCAGGCCGGGGGACCTGAAACGATTTTTTGACCGCCCCGTAAGCCCGCTCCAGCAAACCGAGCCCCCGGCGGAATTCCCCGATCTCCGCCGAACCGCCGTCATAATAGATCTTTTCCACCAGAAGGGCGTCCTCGCGGCCGATCGCGATCCCGGACAAAAGCTCGAAGTTCCTCCGGACGACCTCCGCCATCTCCTCCGACACATGTGTCCGGCGATCCGTGACGCTCACCGACGCTTCGTGAAAGCGGATCGCCATCAGGACGTCCGCCGTGCTGGTGAGCTGATGGCCGCGCCCGACCAGGCGCGACCACAGATCATAATCCGCCACCACCCGGTATTTCTCGTCATACCCGCCGCATTCTAGGACGCGGTTCTTTTTCATCAGGACCCCGCCGTGGTTGATCGGCACGGACGCGAAAAGCTTCAACACCATGTCCGCCGGTTCCGAAGACGACGCCAGCTTGCGGACGATCCGGTTTTCGCTGTTGATGATCACCGCCTGCGCGCTGACCGCGACATACTGCGGATGCGACACGATGAAGCGGTGCTGGATTTCCAGCCAGCGAGGGAACGCCCAATCGTCCGCGTCGATCCGCGCGATGTACGGGCCCTTCGCCAGCTTCAGCCCGGCGTTGAGCGATTTCGTCTGCCCCAGGTTCTCCGGATTGCGGTGCAGGAATATCCGGCTGTCCTTAAACGATTCGATGACGGCCGCGGACCCGTCCGTGCTGCAGTCGTCCACGATCAAAAACTCAAAATCCCCGAACGTCTGGCTCAGCACGCTTTGGACCGCCGGCGCCAGATACCTGCCGCCGTTGTAAACCGTCATCAGGACTGTCACATCGGGCCGGACCATCACTCCGCATACCTCAGGAACATCCGCTCCACGAACACATTGTCGATGCTGCCGACCCACATCCGGTATTTCCTCCGCTCGCCGGGGAAGTAGCCCCCGCTGGGCAGAAAGCGGGAAAAGTTGTAAAACGCCGTCGAGGCGTGATAATGCTTTTTCTGCGCGTCGTGCATGAGCACGATGCCGTTGGGTTGCAGGCACCCCATGGCCAGTTGAAGGCATCTCCGGCGGAAACGCGCGTCAACAATGATGATGTGATAGCTCTTGTTGAGCAGAAGCGGCCAATGGATATACTTGTGTTCCTCCTCGCTTTGCGGGGCGAACCGGCCGCAGGCCGGGGCCGAGTCCCAACTCCACCCTTCCTTCTCCCAGAACGGCGAGAATTCCTTCAGGTGCAGGGTCACATGCTCGTCCAGCCCCCGATGGCGCACCAGGTCCTTCACCTTCTCGTGCCAGCCGCGGTGATTGTCGATGGAGTCCATATGGAAACGGACGCCTTCCCTCTTCAAAAAACTCGCGAAATAAATGGTGGAAAACCCCGAGCCGTATTCAAAAATATTCAGCGGCTGGCGGTCCTTGACCGCGAGAAGGGCGGACTTATAAATTTCGATTTCCTGCCGGGTCATGGCCGGCATCTGCAGGAGCCCGTGCAGGCGCATCACCCAGGGATACGGGTGCAGGCGGCTTTTGATTTTTTGGAGGATGGCCATGACGTCAGGGTCTCTGGAGAAAATAATTCAACAAATTTTTCACCGCCTCGGTCTCCATCTGGAGCCGGGATTCCGCGGTCAGGGTGGCGACGTGCGGGGTGAGAACGACGTTGTCCAGTTCGCAGAGCTTTCCCTTGTACGGCTCTTCGGGGAAAACGTCCAGCCCAGCCCCGCCCAGCCGCCCTTCTTTTAAAGCCGAATACAGCGCCGCTTCGTCAACCGCGTCACCCCGCGACAGGTTGGCCAGGACCGCGCCGGGCTTCATCAGGCCGATGTCCCGCCCGGTCATCCGGAACGGGTTCTTGGCCGAGGCGCTCACATGAAGGCACACGACATCCGCACGTTTCAGCAATTCATCCGCCGGCAGGATCGCCACGCCTTTCTGCCGGGCCCAAATCTCGTCCGGCTGGACATCTGACGCGCACACCGAGGCCCCCAGATACATCATCATCTCCGCCACCCTCTTGCCGATCCGGCCCAGACCGATGATCCCGACGTTTTTTCCGGCCAGCAGGCCGCCGGTTTTCTTCTCCCATTGCCCGGCCTTCATCCGGGAGGTGTGCCAGGACAGATGTCTCAGCAGATCCAGGATAATGGCCAGTGTCAACTCGGCCACCGGCTGGACCACCACATCCGGCGTGTTGAGGACCGCGATCCCCTTTTGCCGGGCCTTGTCCTTGTGGATATTGTCCGTCCCCACCCCGCAGCGGCTGATGCACTTCAAGTTCGTCATCCGCTCCAGGACCGTCTCATCATACGGCTCCACCCCGGCCACAATGCCTTCGCAGTCCTTGCCGAGCGACACGACCTCGTCGGCCTTGAGCCGTTTTCCGGTCGTGTTCAGCCAGAATGGATGCCCGCTTTTTTCCAAAAGCTCCAGCGGCTCGCGGCCGTTCTCGGCGAAGGTGGACAGGGCAACAAAAATTTTCTTTTTCATCGGTACAAGCCCCTCTATTTTCCCGCCGGCAAGGTCATCAGGACCTGCTTCGCCGCGGCCTTGATCTCCGGAATGGTGTCCCACCGTTTCAACAGCTCTTTCAGATCTTTTCTCGCGGCACCGTACCTTTTCATCTGGGCTTTGGCCAGGGCCGCGTTGAAAAGGCCGGCCTGGTTCAGTGGGGTCTGACGGTCAAAAACCGAAATGACCCGGCCGTCCAGGGCGGCCAGTTTTTCAAAATTGGCGAGGGCTTTCCCGGGCTGGCCGGAATGCATAAGAAATTTTCCCTCAAACAGCAGAAAATCCTCCTCCAATTCCCGATATTTGCCGACTTGCCGGAGGGTCTGTTCCAGCCTGTCGAGCGAACCCTGAGGGACCGCCCCCACGCCGAAATTCAAAATCCGCAGGGCCTTCAGGTAATCCTCCGGCCAGGTTTCCGCTTCAATTTCCTCCTGCGTGAGGGGAAAATACCGGCTTGCCGGAATGACGGTCACCCATGCTTTGCCTTTCAATTGGTCGGATAAAAAATAAATGTGGGCCCCCCCGAAAACGACGGCGATCCGCTTCCCCCGGTTCTTTTCGGCCAGCTTCAGGACATTCCCGAGGATGTTCCAATTCCACTCCTCCCATGGCGTGTCCCGGCCGTACAGCCGGTGGAGAGCGAGATGGTAATCGCGCCAGAGCTGCTGCGCCTTTTCACTGTTCATGTCTTCGCACGATCCGGAAGCGCCGGCGGATTGGAAGTCCCTCTCCATTTTCTGGTATTCCGCCCAGACACCCTTCTGCGCAAAGGCCTCAAACATTTTCTGAAGCTCGGCCTGATACACCGGATTATGCCATCCGGCCGGGAGGACCGGGACCTTGTTCGCTTCGGCCCACGGCTTCGTGATCTGCCACAAATCCATCGGCGCCCAGGGCCAGGGGTCGGCGACGTTCCCCGGGGCTTCGACCAGCAGCGCGTCGGGAGAGACCTTTTTGAGCAGGGCGCGCAGGTGCCCCGGCGTATAACCCTCGGGCATATCACCGATAAAATGCTGGGTCGCAATGAAGACGACCTCTGTCTTCCTGCCCGGCGTCTCCGCGGCTTCGGCGGCGGCGATCCCCGCTCTTAAAAAAAGACCCGCCGCGAACACCCCCGCCAGAGCGCCCCACCGCAACAAGAAAAATTTCCTCATGGCCATTTCCTCACCATCACGCCGATCCGAGGATCTTCTCATAAATCCTCTTCTGCTCCGGGTCGGCCTGCAGGATATTCTCCACGATCCCGACGTCATCCGGCCGGTCAACCCCCACGGTCGGCTTGTCGTAAACAACGCCCAGGACCTGGAAACGGTGCTCCAGGATCCGCAGGAAGTCCACCGATTCCGTGATCTCCAGCGGCGTCGGCGGCAGCTGGGAGAACTGGCGCAGGAATTTTTTCGTGAACGCCGACAATCCGGTCTGGCGGTACATGGGGCAGGGGCCTTTCCTCACCCGGTGGAACGGGATGCCGGCCCGGGAATAAAACATCACAAAATTCCTTTGGTCCAGCGCCGCCTTGACGATGTCCTGATCCTGAAGGTCGGTCTCCTCCTGGATCACGGACAACAGATTGGTACACAACAGCCCCTTTTCGTGGCGGAACGGCTCGATCAGCATCCGGATCACGTCCGGGACGATCAGGGGTTCGTCCCCCTGCAGGATCACCACCACGTCCGCGGACGCGGACTGCATGGCCTCCTCCACCCGGTCGGTGCAGCGTTCGTGCGTGTCTTTGGTCATCACGGCCCTGCCGCCGAAACCCGACACGGTGTCCGCGATCTCCCGGTCACAGGTGGCCACGATGACGTCATTGACCGCCTCGCACAACAGCGCCCGGCGCCGGACGTGCTCCACCATCGGGAGACCCAAAATTTTTTGAAGAGGCTTGCCCGGGAACCGCGACGATCCCATGCGGGCGGGAATGACGGCTATCACTTTTTGGTTTGACATGAAAACTCCGAAATATGTTGTTACTCAAACGACCCCGCCCGGTTTATTCTGTCCCAAGAGCGAAATGCGCGCTCTTGGGACAAAACCGAGTCGGCGGGGCTAATTCGCTCATCAAACTTACGTTCGCCCCTCCGGGCCTCCGTAAGTTTGGAGCTCATTAGCTTTCATTGCGGCAACACCCCGCAGTCCACGTTGAGCGACTGGCCGGTGACGGACGCGGCCGCGTCCGACGCCAAAAAGAGGCACGCGTTCGCCACGTCCTGGCCGGACGGCAAGCGCTGGAGCGCGGACTGCTCTTGCGCGAATTTTTTCAAATAGGCCGCGGTGTTTTTGCCTTTGGCCGGGGACGACTTCTCTTTCAGGGCTTTCATAAGGCCTGCGGTTTCCACATACACCGGGCACACGGCGTTGACGCGGATGCCTTTGGGCCCCAGTTCCTTGGCCAGCGCCTGGGTCAGCCCGGTCACGCCGAATTTGGACGCGCAATAAGCGGAGTTATTAACGCCTCCTCTTTTCCCTGCCAGGCTGGAAATGTTGATGATGCACCCGCCCTTGCGCAGGACCTTGGCCGCGGCCTTGCAGCCCCAGAGCGTTCCCTTGAGGTTGGTGTCCAGCATCTCGTTCCAAAATTTCTCATCGATCGCCGAAAGCGGCCTCCAGCGGGAAAACCCGGCGCAGTTGACGTAGACATCCACCTGCCCGGCCCAGGACAGCGCCTCCTGCGCGAGATTCACATGGTCCTTCTCCCTGCGGACGTCCGTCCTCACAAACTTCGCGCGAAACGGCAATTTGGCCGCGAACCCGTTGTCCTGCCGGGCGCCGATCACGACGTGATACCCGGCCGCGTAAAACGCCTGGGCGATGGACGCCCCGATGCCCTTGTTCCCGCCGGTAATGACGAGTGTTTTCATAGATTCTCTCTTATCGAAAATTGAAGATTGAAAATGGACGATGGAATTAAAAAATTCCGCTCCACCGCAAAAAAACCGATAATCCCTGACGTCTCACCCCTCTATTTTCCGTCCTCCCTCTTCCATCCCCCCCGGGCTTTATCTCCCCCCGCGCAAAGCGTTGTAGGTTTTATGAATACGCTGATACCGTGCATAGACCGGATTGAAATCTTTGGGCGTGAGGGCCTTGAGAATTTTTTTGAACCGTTCGGCGATCGGGTCGACCTCGGACCGCATCTGCTCGACAAGGGCGTCATATTCCGCGCGGTTCTCGCTGTTTTTCGCTTTCTTGAGTTTCGGGATGTATTCCATCAGTTTGGCTTCGTATTCATCAAGATAATCTCTCGCCATGCCGGACGCGGTGAAAATCTTCTCCTTCGCCGCGGGCGCCCCCCTGTCCGGCCCGGGGGCCTCTTCCTGGGGCAGGGAAAAATACAGCCATACCACCACGATCAACAAAACAGCAAAAACAACAACCAGGGCCGACCGGCCGTTCTCCTGAAGCCAATCCAGGAGATTCGGCATCGCGGGGCCGGCCGGGCCTGAGGCGCGCCCGTTCCCTTTCGACGGACCAAAAATAAAAAACAGGCCGCCGGCGATCAGGATGAAAGCTATGATCAAAATATAATTCATAGGTTAAAAGAATCCCTCATGGGACACGGGTGCGCGCTGGCACCGGCGAGGAAAACCGTCCTCCCTCCTGGATCTGCATGTCCGTGTATCCTTGCGCTCATTCGTTCCTGATTTCCTTTATCTGACCTGGCACAGGGCCATGTATTTATTGTTGATCAGGGTGAGCCGCGCCTGAAGACGGCTGAAATCTCTCGGGTTGATGGTTTTCGCGCTCTGGTTGAACCGCTCGATCAGGGCCTGCACCTGGACCGTCAACTTGTCCACCAGCGCGACGTAAGCCGCCCGGTCGTTGCGGCTTTTGGCATGCTGGAACTTCGGGACATACTCGTTCACGAGGGCTTCGTATTCATCCAGGATCTTGTCCGGGGTCGAGGCCACGCCCGTTTGCTCCGGGACGACCTGTCCGGGCAGGACGATCTCCTGCGGCTCCGGGATCAGTTTCGAGTTCTTGAGATAATAAAACCCGCCCCCGAACAACACCAGCAAGATGACGATCGGCCCGATGGAATCCACGACACTGCCCTGATAAACCGGCTGGGCAGAGGGATCGAAGGTCCTTCCCAGCGGGTTCGAACTGTTCTCCCGGGCCTTGGCCTCCGCGGCCGCCCGCTCGCTCTGGGCCGAGCTGATAATGACGCACAACGCCACGACAATAACTGTCCCGGCCAGGATCAACATGGGTATCATGAGATTGCCTCCGTTAAAATTAATAAAAACCACGCGTCAAGGGACGACCCTTCGGGTCGCCACTTGGCCGTGGCATGACCACGGCCAAGTACTGCATCAAGCCACGGGCAAAGCCCGTGCATCTGATTTGTCAAACGGCCGCGGCCGTCTATTCTCCGGCTTTGCACTCCTGCACAACGGATGAAAACCACGCCACATCGGAAGTCTTGCCTTTTGTCATCCCGGAAAAGATCATGGCCCCGTACGACAGGGTGTCCTGCTCAGTCTTGCAGGGGCTGGTTGCGTCAGCGACTTGATTAAAATTGCTGTCATACAGCCCCACCCGCAAACACGTGCCGGCGGGCAGGACCTTCGGCGCCTCAATTTCGTGGAAGACATACAGAAGGTCCTCCCCCTCCGGGAATTCGAATCTGATCCGGTCCCCGCCCGGTTCATGCGGCCCGAGGCTGAACGGATAAAACGTCGGCCGGACAAGTTCCCCCAAGACCGGGGCCGCGCAAAGCCATAACAACGAACACAGTCCCAATGCCAAAATCCCGGACCTGATCCGCATCATCCACCCCGCTGTAAAAACATTTAATTCTGGGGACACAAGACTTAATTATTGAATGCTGTCATGCGTCCCCGGGATCCCGCGCGGCCAGATCCTGATGAACAAAACGCCGGCAAGGATCACGCTGAAAATATTGACGACCACCCCGGCCTCGAACCACTTGGGCACAAAGGTCAATTCGATCCGATGCTCGCCGGACGGAACCTTAAACCCGTTAAAAAGATAAAATGCCGGGAATATCCCCGCCCTTTCGCCGTCGATCTTCAGGCGCCAGCCGGCATCAAACGTCTCGGGGAACACGGCATAGAACGGACGCTTGGAATCGGCGCGAAACAGCACCCTGTTCTCTCTCGGCCTCTGGAAATCCTTGATATCGGCGCGGCCCGTACGCCCGAAGTCCTCAGCCGTCACGCCGCTGGACCGGGCGTCTTCCGCGCTGACATAGACCGTGCCCGCTCTGGGTTTCTCAAAATTCCTGATCAACGTAAAAAAATCGACGACCTGCAGTTTGCCCAGGGCATAAATGGGGGACTGCAAGCCCCGGCGTTCATAAATGTCATAAACGTCCCCGGGAACAGTTTTGGCAAAACCGGGCCAAGAAAAAGCTTCTCCCTTTTTGACCAGCGTAAAGTCGGCCGGAAAATACGTGCTCAAGGAAGCGGGCGTGCTCCCCCGGAAAGCGCCGAATTTGGTCTGATGGTTCCCGGCATAGGGAATGCTCTCCCAGTTTTCCTTGTCCTGCGCCTCATAATAAAACTTGAACTTCATCTGCCTGAGCGGGGTTGCGCCCAAAAATCCGGTTGTCCCGCGCACTCCATACAAAAGATTAAAATTGTGCATGATCCAATCCGGCTCCGCCTGGAACGGCAGGAGATACTTCCCCCGGGCCTGGGTGTAAAAAACCTGCTCAGGACTGCCGATCTGGTACATTTCCGGGTGGTTCCTTTGTCCTTTGTCATACCACTTAAAGCAGTCGAGCGTCATCATAAAGCCCCCGCCCAGGAGAATGACCGCCAGCGCGAGATGGGCGATCATGTGACGCGGCCTTAAGGCAAATATCGGGACAAGGATCAGGGCCTTGACCAGGATACGCTGGGCATTTTTCAAATTTTCCGGGACGAAATAGTGAAAAACCGGCGCGGCCCCGAGAGAGTCCAGGACGCTCTTCGACAACGCAAAAATCACCGGCAGAGCGGCGGCGGCCAGGGCCAGGGATAAAACGGCCCAGGCCAGGAAATCCCTCAGGGGCGACTTTCCATTTTTCAGGAACGACAACTCCTCATTGCTCAGGATGAGACAGACCGCGAGGACGATCGCGAAATCCAGGACATGCAGGGCATATTTGAACGTAAAATACGTCAGGGGCGAAAAGAACTTCTCTAAGGGCGGGAAAACCATCGCAAGGGTGGCCGCGGCGTCGGGGATACAAAAGTAAACCGCGAGGGCGATCCACATCCGATAAAAGAACGCGCTGTTCGGGAGTTTCTTAAATACGTTCCCGAAATGTTTTATGGCCAGGGCCAGACTGACCAATCCCAGGACGACGAAGGCCTTGGACCGGATCGGGCCCGCGTCAAGGACCCCGTTGCAAAAGATCTGCCAGAGGCCCGGGGCAAATTCCTTATTGCTGAAAAGGTCGAAGTTGTTGATGGGATAATACCCTGCCATGCGGCTGGACCCGAATCTCAGGAAGTATAACGAAGGCAGCATTTGAACGGCGCAAAGCCCCACAGAAAAAACTGACAACAGCATGACCGAAACCACGCCGTTTTTAACAGCGGCGGCTTTCTTGGGCCCGGGCCGGACCGTGACGGAATAGATGAAGAAAAAAATGGCCCACCAGATCAGCATTTGCGGCGTCTGGATGGAACTCTGGCCCAAAAACTGCAAGGCCAGCAAGGCCCCCACGCCCGTCGCGGCCAGGTAAACGTGCCTGCGCAACAATTTGACCGCCACAAGGGCCATGGCCGGGAAAAGCCCGCAGGCGTACAAAAGATACGGCGAAGCGGCGAGCGAGAACGTCTTGGACAGCAGGAGCCCCATATAGGCCAGGCCGCCGAAAAGCGCGATATACCATTTGGCCTTGAACTCATCCCACAAAAGAGCGGTCATGAAAAACACGCCCATCGCATACGGCTCGATGATCTTGAACAGATAAAAATGGTCGTCGCTGAGAAAAACGGCCGCGGGGTTGGTGGGATTGAAAATCGGATACATCCCTGTCGTGAAAAGACTGATCCCGCCGGCGATGCCGGCATTCCAAAACCCGAAATCGAGACTGCGCCAGCGGCGGGCGATGTCAATGATGACCCCCCAGTAATTATCGCTCAGCTCGTTGAAGGGAAACCCGTAGGGCGGCGCGTCGCACCGGTGAGCGATGTTCAGGCCCAGGATCACAGTGATCACGGCGGACAGGAGATATTTATAACGCGCGGGCACGGGAGGGAAATCGAACCTTCTTCCCGACACAAATGAGCACAGCAAACTGGTCCCTTTCATTATTTCCAATGGCCTTCTCTTTTTTCAATCCTGCAATTCCGGGGCCACTTGCCAACCCCCGGGGTTGGTTTTGGCATTCTACCTCACCGTGTGCGGAGAAATGCGGGCGACCTTGCCGTTTTTCCATACAACCAGCGGGCGGCCCGTTTTCTTGTGCCGCTCCACGACCTCACGCACCGCCCTTTTTAGGGCGATCTCGGCCTTGTCCTGTATCGATAAGCGCTTTTTCATCCGTCACCTCGCAGATTTCTCTAATTCGGGGCCCTCGAGACTTAATTATTGAATTATGTCATGTCCCCGGAACTCAAGATTCTCGTCGCGCCGCGGGAATCTTTCTCACCATCCCTTTTAGAGCCGCGGGAACGCTTAATCCGTCCCTTTCACACCTTGCACCAGCGCGTCCAGGCGGGCCTTGACCCTTTGATTCTCCGGATGGCCTTTCAGGTATTCCCGCATCTGCGCGATGGAGTCGGCGCGGTCAACTTCGCAAGCCAGCGCTTCCGCGTTTTTGAAAACTTCCTTTTCCTGAAAGATCGGCACCGCCCATTCCAGATGGTCGGCTTTGCTGACAATAAGGATACGGCCGGGATCCCTGCCCCGAAGCAATCCCGCCGCCAAATCGGCGTTTTCCGAGGTAGTCCTCGCCTGCTCTTCCAGGAGCAGGACGTCTTCCGGAACCCCCTCCGCCAAAGCCAGGTCCGCCATCATGCGGGCTTCCGAAATACCGCCTGCTGTGGGGCCGCCGGTCAGTATCAGCACAGAATCCGGGTTGGCCTTAAAAAACTCCGCCGCCTTTTTAACGCGCGCCACCATGTCCAGGGTCGGCGTCTGTCCATCAAGAGGTTCATTGCCAAGGACGATCAAAACCGCCCCCACCGCCTTGCCTTCTCCTGCCGAATACCCGGCACCCCAAACCGATAGAGACAACGCCAGGACAAAGAACGAAAAAAATTTTCTCAATCGCAACATAATCCGTCTCGGGGACACAGGGCGGCGGCATTACAACTTATACCGATAATAAAACCGGCCGTTCCCGTCCAGGACGACCTCTGTCGCCATGCCTTCGCCTGAAAAATAAACGCCGACCCGGCTTTGTTTCCCGCCCAGGGTCACCCACCAATTCTTCTTGCTGCCCGCCCCCGGGACCTTGATATCGCGGGACGGCGTTCCCAGTAACGCGATGACCTCCGCCTCGGTGGAAACTGCCGTGATCTTGGACAAAACATTGTCGCAGTAGGCCAGTTCTTCGGCGGACATCTGCGAGCGCGCCTTCTGCATCTCGGCTTGCTGACGCGCTTGACGGGCGTCTTCGGCAAAAAGCGGCGGAGCCGCAAGGACAGCCACCGTCAACACCCCCAAACCGATCAATCTCATTTTCATCCGTTTCCCTCCTGGCACCATCGACGGGATCCGTGCCACAATTCAGGTTTCGTCGTGTGTCCCCAGAAGTCGCAATTATTGAATTATGTCATGTGTCCCCGGAACTCCCCACTCGCTCAACTGCTCCCAGAGACCCGGCCCTTCAGGAGCCACTTTTTAACTTCCATGAAAATGAAACCGGATATGGCCAGAATTAACATAAAGCCGAAAACAAAAATGTAGGCTAAAAAAACATTAATGTATTGTTGCCGTCTTTCGTATTCTTCTTTTAGGACCAACTCCCCGTTATCTATGAGCTTCTCTTTTAAATAAAAATTCGCCGGGATGTCTGTTAACAATTTGATTAGTATTGTTTCTTGTGGCCTAATGTGATAAGCATCCAATTTCAATAGCGCTGAACCGTCTTTTAATTTTTCAATTTTATGAGAAATAGCATCGCTGCGACTTTCCACGCTTGCACCGGAAATCGATGCATTGTTATTTGCTTTAAACTCGAGCGTTAAATTATCACCTTTTGACTTACCAATATTAGTAATCTCAATTAATGAGATTCGAGGAATCCCCGACAGCTCTTCCCGACCTACAATTTCGAAATATTCCTTCGGAAGATCAAACTCCTTAATATCGACAACAATTACCGGACGAAAATACCAATTAGTAAAAAGTGGCGATCCGATGAAACCAATAACGAATGTAATAAGGCTCGGTATCACTAATTTTAATCTTAATCTTAATTTCATCTTTTGTCCCTTTTCGAAAACCCCAAATCGCTTATAACTATCACCTCTCAACCCATCCCACTTTTACGTGTGACTTGTATCCCTGCGTCCGTGCGCTCCTCTTAAATCGTCATCCCCGTAAACCCCCCATCCACCGTGATCTCTGCCCCGGTCACGAAACTGGCGGCATCAGAGGACAGCCACAACACGGCGCCGACTAATTCTTCGGGCTTGCCGTATCTTCCCATGGGGGTGTGGCCGAGGATGGCGGTCTCGCGGTCTTTATCAATGAAATTCTTCATGCTCCACTCGGTCGGGAAAAAGCCGGGGCGCAGGGCGTTGACGCGGACGTTGGACTTGGCCCACTCTCTTCCCAGATTCTGCGTGAGGTTTTTGACGCCGGACTTGGCAACCGAATAGGTGAAGGCCTTGGACAACGGCGGGCCGGCCGAGGCGGATGACATGTTGATGATACTGCCCTTCTGCCGTTTCACCATGACCTCGCCGAACACCTGGCAGGCCAAAAACGTCGCTGTAACGTGGGAATCGAGGATGGATTTCCATTCCTCGAGCGTGATCTGGAAGAACGGCGTGGGCGCGTTGGTGCCGGCGCCGTTGATGAGGATGTCCACCCCGCCGAACACTTTCAGCACCTGATCGCGGGCGGAGATGAGCTCGTCTTTTTTGGTGACGTCGCAGGTGACGCCGATGGCCTTGGCCCCGGTTTTTTCGATCTTCGCGATGATCTCTTTGATCTTGTCCGGGTCCTTGTCGATGACCGCGATGCCGACCCCGCACTTGGCCAGGCCCAGCGCCATCTGACTGCACAAATGCCCTGCCCCGCCGATGACAACAGCGGTCCTGCCTTTGAGGTTGAACAGTTCGGTGAGATAGTCAGCCATCAATACCGCTCCTTAAGACGAAAACTTTTTAAGCACGCTTAACCGGTGACGGACAGGGCCGTCGAAGGCGTTGATGAACGGCACCCGCACGCCGGCCAGCCGCAAGCCCCGCCTGGTCTTGTGCAGGGAAAAGAAATATTTGTACCACGGCGCTTCTTCGTCCACCAAGTGCCTGTCGCCGCTGTCCCACGGATATTCCGCGAACCGCACGATCTCGCCGCCGGGGAATTCCTTTTCTTCGCGGTTACAGCAGTAAAACCAGCCGTTCTCCACCAGGTTGCGCCGCAAGAATTGAAAATACCCCGCGATCGCGGATGAGGTCATCTCCTGCATCGAGGCGGTGTTGATCGCGCCGTCCAGCCGCAGGCCCTCAAGGCAGGCAAGATGTTCCGCGGGGCAGTAAATAAACCCCCTGGCCGGAAGAGACCGCGCGTCCGTCCCCGGCTGAACGAGCCGGCGGGCTTCGCCCGGATGCGCCTTGCCGCAAAAATGCGCCTGAAAGAGCAGGGTCTTGCCCAGATCCACCAGAACAATCCGGCTGTCCGGCCAGACGCTTTTGATCAGGCAGGACAGAAACCCGTAGCCGTCGCCGATCACCATCACGGTGAAGGAGGACGCCGGGCTCATCCGCGTTTTGATCAAAGCCAAAGAACAGATCTGGCGGAAGCCGTCGTAGGTGAACGAAAGCCCCATCGCCTTCAAGACCACCAGGGCCCGCGGCAGCAGGAGAAAAATCTCCAGCCGCAGGGACAAATGAATCAAATAGCTGAACGCCGTGATGCCGGACAACAGACGGCTGGAGAACGAAACTTTTTCCAGGTCCCCGAAACCCTCGCCGTGCAATTCCAATCGGCCGTCGTCATTGCGGCGCACGCGGAAACGGCCCTGGAGCTGTTTCCAATGGGGCGACACGTCTTCCCGGCCATAGTCCTCCCGGTAATACCTCTCGTACAGTTGATCGAGGATCTCTGCGCCGCTCATTTCAGAAATGGTTCCAGATGCCTGCTGATTTCAAAAAAATCCTTGAACACCGGGATGGAAGCCCCGTTGAAAAACTTATTGCTCTGCCGGCCGATGAACGTCACGCCCGTTTCCCGCGCCGCTTCGTAGTCCTCCGGGCTGTCGCCGATGAAAACGGCTTCTTCGGATTTCGCGTTCTCCGCTTTCAGGATCTTGCGGAGCGCGTCTTTTTTCAGCCACGGATACGCGTAAACCTTCTTAAAATACTTCTCCTCCCCGCGGTTGCGCATGATGTGCTTCAACTCATCCTCGGGGTTGATCGAGGCCAGATACAGAGGGACCCGGCCGAAATAACTTTCCAGGAACTCCTTCGCCCCCTTGACCCCGGGCGACGCGATGATCTCCTTCACCACGATCTCCGAAAACCGCCGGCTCAAATCCGCCCGGACAGACGGGGGAAACGGCTTTTTCAAAATGCCTTCGTAGATGTGCCGGAACTTCTCATACCGGATCACGGCGTTATGCGTATGGTGATATTCCAAAATCTCCGGCAAGTGCTTCGGTTCGTCCCTGAACAGGATCTCAAACGCCCGGTCCTTGATGCCGACCGATTCCACCACAACACCGTCGTAATCCAGAACGATCGCTTTTAAATCTTTATTCATACCAAATCCAACCCCGGGGGTTGGAACCCGCTCAACCCCGGGGGTTGAGGCACAGCCCAGTCCCTTCATGCCCACTTCTTCACCATCCGCCCGACTTTCTCCGTCCAATTCCACAGCAAAAAGACGTCGGAAGACAAAATCACAAAGGTGTAGCCGGCGCTGAACGCGGCCTGGATGTTCTTGGGATCGGGGTCCACCACCTGCGTGCCGCAGGCCTTGCCCGCCTTCTTGCACGCGGCGATCACCTTCTGGGCCGCGTCCACCACCCTTTTGTGGTCGAGCTGGCCCGGGATGCCCAGCGAGCCGGAGATGTCATACGGGCCGATCATGACCCCGTCCACGTCCTCGGCGGCCAGGATGCCTTCGATATTCTCCACCGCCTCGATGGACTCGATCTGCGGGATGAACACGGAGGAATCGTTCCAGGTCTTCACGTAATCGTCGAAATCATAGCCGTAACCCTGCGCCCGGCTGATGCCGAAACTGCGGGCGCCGGAGGTCGGATATTTGCACCATTTGAGAAGTTTCTGGGTTTCCTTGACGGAATTGACCATGGGGACGATGAGCCCGTCCGCGCCGGAATCCAGGAGCCGCTTGGTCATCTCGGCGTTGTGCGAGGCGATCCGGGGCAGGCAGGCCACGCCCGCGGCCTGCGAGGCCGCGATGATGCGCTGGGACTGCTCCTGGCTGATGGTGCTGTGCTCGATGTCGATGCCCAGGAAATCAATGGGCATGCGGCAGAAAATTTCCGTGATGGACGGATGCGCGAGCGAGGTCCACGCGCCGAAGGCCTTCTGGCGGTTTCGCAGTTTCTTCTTGAGAACGGAACGAAATTTTAAAGAAAGAGGCATGGGGTTCCTTTCACCTTCAAACAAGCTTTTAGAATTATACTAATACTTAGACGAAACTCCGATGGTATGGAGTAACTTCCCGCTTGGATCAAATGCTCTGATTTTGCCGTCCCCTTTTGATTCCGTCCAACCGCCATTCAAATCATATACTTTTGTTGACGAAGCAACGAAACCCCTCCCCTCATAAAATCTTTCCACCCACACGTTACCATTGGCATAATAAGTCCGCTGCACCTGAAATTTGCCTTTTTCATCTAAACAGGCCTCCTCTTTAACTTTTCCATCAGGGTAATATTCCGCGGGGATACATTTTTTAGTGAATCTTAGGAATAAAGTCGGTTGAACAGTTGAAAGCACATAGATCCCAAGCACCACCAAAAAAATTAAAAGCAAAACTGCTTTTCTCAAGATCTCCCCCCCGCCTTCGCCGCGTCGTCCAGGAACATCTTCACGGTCTCTTTGGAATAGGGATGGACGATCATGCCGTCCAGGAACGCCGGAACCACGGTGACGATGTGCGCGCCGGCCCCGAGCCATTCGATGACATTGATGATCTCTCGGGTGGAGGCCGCGATGATCTTGGCCTTGAGCTGGTGATGGTCCAAAAGGGCGCGAAGTTTCTTGATCTCCTCGGACGCGCTGTAACCCATGTTGTTCACGCGGCCGGCCAGAAGCGAAACGTAGCTGGCGCCGGACATGGCGGCGAGGAAACACTGCTGGGCGCTCATCATGGCTGTGACGTTGATGCGGATGTTGTGTTTGGTTTCCAGGTCGTGGACCAGGGCCAGGTTGTCCAGCTCGCCGTTGGGGCCGTGGATGGTGATCTTGACCACGATGTTCTTGGCCCAGCGGGCGATGTCCTTGGCCTGCTCGGCCATGGCGTGGGGATCGTTGGTGGTGACCTCGACCGAGACCGGATACGGGTCGATCTGCTTGGCGATCTCGACCGTGCGTTTTTTCACGCCTTCGAGCCCGCCGTTGACCCCTTCTTTCAAAAGGATCGTGGGATTGGTCGTGACCCCCCGGATGATGCCCATCTTCTGATACTTTTTAATGTCGTCAATGTTGCTCGTGTCGAGAAATATGGCCATGCATGTCCTCCCTTAAATAAATTCCCAAATTCTAATTCCTGCTTGTAAACTCTACGCACGCAACCGTTTGCCAACCCCGGGGGTTGGATTGGGTATTCTATTTCGCTCCCGCCGTCGATTCCCATTTATTTTTCATCACCATCACCCGCGGGTCGGAGACGATCATGTGCCAGACAACGGCCTGGAACGATTCGGTATGCGGGGTGACCGTGTCCGGGTTGACCGGCGGGATCACCACGCAGACGTCCGCGACCTTGGCGGTGTATCCGCCGTCGCGGCCCACGATGCCGAAGATCCTGGCCTTCTTTTCTTTGGCGTAATCCAGCGCGTAAACGAGATTGGCGCTGATGTTCTTTTCCTTGCTGCCGCCGCCCACGGAAAATACCATGACAGCGTCCTTCTCGGACAACTGCGAGCCCTTGAGCCATTCGGCGAACACGGTGTGCCAGCCCTCGTCGTTGGTGCGGGCGGTCAGTTCGGAGACGTTGTCCAGCGGCGTGTAGGCCTCGAACCCGCCGATCTTGCGAAAATCGTTGACCGCGTGGGAACAGTTGGCCGCGCTTCCCCCCACGCCCAGGAAAAACAGCCGCCCGCCCTGCTGGCGGACCTGCAGCAAGAGCCCGATCATATGTTCGATGGCGGAACGGTTGAGCTTGTTCAGGATGGTGATCGCTTCTTCGCAGTATTCGTTGACGTAGGACATGGAATCTCCGGGTTGATTAGCGTTTTCTGACTAAGATGCGGCCGTACGAGCTCAGCAAACTCGACTGCAAAAATTCCTGGAACGCGCCTTTGATGTTGTCTTCCCGGCTGTCGAGCAGGTAACGGACGAACCGGGGAATTTCCGCGCCGGATTTGGCCGCCTTGGCCACGATCTCGAGGTCCAGAATGCCGGGCGTGCTGAATTCCAGGACTTCAAAATTATTTTTTTTGAACAGCGCCTGGAAGCCCTCGGTGGAAAACACGTTGAGCCGGTCCGGCGGATACAGGTTCTCGGCCTTCTCCCACAGCGTCTGAATGTCGAACCCCGACCCCAGGATCGCGGTGATGAAGCACAGGCCGCCGGGCTTGAGCATGGCGGTCACTTTGGCGAAGAGGCCGGAGACGTCCGAGGTGTGGTCCGCGACCTCGAACAGGGTCACGACATCCATCTCCGCCTTGACCGAAGTCTTCCACCAGGGCGACGCGACAACCTCGACGCATGTCTTGCCCTTCAGTGAATCAGGATGGATATACGGATTGACCAGAATCCTTTTGGTGAACTGCTTGGCCTGGCACATGCCGTCAATGTAAGCGTCCTGCGTGGTGTTCAGATCAAGCCAGGCCTGGGCCGCGGGAAGGTGTTCCGCGATGGATTCGAGGATCCAATGGAAGCGCGGCTTGACGATCTTTTCTTTGCGTTTGCGGTCCGTGGTCTTGGACAGCTGGTCGCGCCAGAAGGTGCGGGCCTTGCCTTTGGTGTAGTAATCGTTGAGGACGCTGTCCTCGGGCCGCGGGGACACGTAAAGCGTCCGGCACCCCGGGCATTCGAGGTATTTGAGCCCGTAACGGTCAAAGGCCGTCCGCCCCCCGCCGGCGCCGCATCCCGGGCACGCGCATTCCTTCAATGTCTTGGATGAAGCCAGGATCTGCCGCACGTCCTGCTCGGTCAGCTTCAGGTACTCCCGGAACAGGTCCGTGGGCTTCAGGTCGGTCTGATTGAATTCGTCGTGGACAACGATGTTTTTCATTTCCTCAACTCGCGTTTCTAACGCCTCACGGCATTTCAACGGCCAGATTAACGGTGTGAATCAAATCGAACGCTATCCCAGAGAAATCCCGCGCGAAGGCGCGGGACCTTTAGAAAATTTTATTCTTTATTTGTTCTTTCGTCGCCGCCCAGGCCGCGTCTTTGTAGGCCTTGTCAATGATCTCCATGACCTTGAACGCGTCGCGGGAGGAACTGATCGTCACGGGCTTGTCTTCGGTGATACAGCGGAAGAACTCTTCCACTTCCAGGTCCCACGAAAGGTCGCGGTCGAAATAGGTGACTTCCTCGGACGGGTTGCCGACCGCGGCTGTCTCGTCTTCGAACTGGCGAGTCGCCACGATGATCTTCTCTCTCCCGTAACTGCCGGACTTGGACAACAGCCCCTCCACCGTGAGATAGCCCTGCTCCAGCGTGATGTCCAGCCGGAAGGTGTGCTTCCAGAACGTGGCCGAGGAATGGCAGACGGCGTGCTGGCCGTGGCTGTTGGCCAGGATGACGTAGGCGTTGTCCTCAACGTCGAATTTCCAGTGCTCGTTGCTGGTGAAACACTTGACCTCGTCGAAGTCCCCGCAGATATGGCGGAACAGATCCAGCATGTGGATGCCCTGGTCGAGCAGGATGCCGCCGCCGGAGATCTCTTTGTTATTGCGCCAGGATTTGTGGAACTGCTTGCCGCCGGACTTGCCGTACAGCCCGCGCATGTTGATGACCTTGCCGAAGCGGCCGGTGTCCACGATGACCTTGGCCTTGAGGATGCCGGGGTGAAAACGGTGGTTGAAGCCGAACATGAGCTTGAGGCCGGGTTTTTCTTCGGCCATGATGTTGCGGATGTCTTCCAGATTGCGGCCCGGCGGCTTCTCGCAGAACACGTGGATGCCGGCACGCATACTTTTGATGGAAATTTCCGGGGAAAAACAGTTGGGGGTGCAGACGAACATCACGTCCGGCTTTTCCTTGAGCAGGTCCTCGAACTTTTCAAAGACGGCCACGCCATGGATCTTGCCGCGCGTGGCGGAATTGGGCTCGCAGACCCCGATCAGGCGCATCTGCTCGGGATGGCGCTCGATCACCTGGCGGCGGATTTCCCCCATGTAGCCGTAGCCGATGATCCCGCAGTTGAGGACTTTGGATGACATGTTGTCTTGGATGTAACTTTAGAAAGGACTACAAGTTATGCGCGGCCGGGAACCGCTCAAGGCCCCTGGGACCGCTTCAGATAAACGCATCACAATTCTACCGAAAGATGCGGGAATAGTCAATTTCAATATACAGTCTTTGCTGGGCGGGAAAAAGGCGGGAATTGAGAGTTTTTTAAATTAGTATAATTATATAAGGCGGCTTTCAGCGCTAACGAAGCAGGAACTTTCGAAGGGAATCCGGGGTGACGGGATGGAAATAGGACTGCAGGTATTGCTTGGCGCTGTCCCGCTGGGCCGCAAAGGACGGCTCATCCAGGGCGTGGATGGCGGACAGGGCGGCCGGGAGGGAATCGTTGCGGGTCACGACCCATTTGAAGGCGCCGCACTCAAACAGAGGATCGTAGCTCAGCACCGACTGCAGGTTGAAATGCACCACCGGCTTGCCGGCCCAGGCCGCTTCCAGGGCCACGGTGCTGCCCCAGTACATGACCGCGTCCGATCTCTCCATGTCCTCCTTGAGCGAGGTCCCCTGCGACAGCCGGAAGTTCGGCAAATCCTCCGGCCGGCACGCGAGCTTGTGCCGGATCGCATCCAGCGGCAGGACCGGGTGCGTGCGGACCGTCACCTGCCAATCCGAGCCCTTCAGCTGGCCCATCGCGTAATTGACCATGTGGTAAACGTCGAAAATCCCTTCCAGGGCCAGCAGGAGTTTCTTCTCCCGCACCCGCGGAAGCGGCGGCAAAGAGAACAGATACTGATACCGCAGAGCGCCGGCCGCGTGGACCGGGACGGTCCGGCTGGGGCTGTAACGCCCGATGATCTCCTTCGGCGCTTCCCCGACGGTGAGGACCACGTCCGGCCTGGGGATGAGCTTCTCCTCTTCCTTGCTGATGAACATGTTGGCCGAGGCCTGGGGCACGACCGTATGCTGATAACCGGCGATCTTTGTCTGCGGCGAATCCTCGCGCAGGGCGGTCATGCACATTTTTTCCCAGGGGTTGTTTTCGTAGGTGAGCGCGAACGTTTCGATCTTCGCGGCCTTGAGCAGACTTTTCGTGTAGCCGTAATGCAGGATCTGATAAGGGCTGATCCGGCAATAGCTCGCTTTCAATTCATTGTTGACGATGTCGCGGACACCCTGGCCGAAAAACCGCAGGTCCTTGCGGGAGCGGACGTGATAAAAAAGCGCCCGGAGGGAATCGGCGACAATGGCGAACGGTGAAGCCAGCGCCTCCATCGGAACAATCACCGGCCGGCCGCAGGCCGCGATCTTCTTCACACAGCCGGCGTAGTTACCGAGGATGTTGGCGAAAATCAGGACCTTCTTTCCTTCGCCCTCCAGAAAAGGCACGAGCGGGCCGAAGAAAGCGTCCTTGTAATTCCCGTCCGCGTCGAAGGAACTGTCGTAGATGAACGTCTTGAGACAATAGAACGGGCCGTCTTTGAGCGAACGGCGAATCCTGCTCCCCAGCCCCTGGGCCGCGGCCCACCTCCCCAGATTGTCGAGTATCTGCCGGGTCACGGACAGGATCCGCTTGAGCCATCCCGCCAACAGTCTGAGTTCGATCCAGGGACGGTTCATCACAACACGGCAGGATATTTTCGAATGGCCCAAGAATTTTTTGAGGGACGGCACAATTTCCCATGGCGCGCCCGCAATGACCAAAGTGTCGCCATCTTCCCGCTGAACGGCGCGGACAGCGGTCAGGAATTTTTGCAGGAGAAACGGCAGGTTGGAATTGAAGCGGTTTTTGGACGACAGCTCCGTGGCCCACCAGAGCCGCGAGTTGAATTCCGAACTCAGTTCGCCGATCAGATTGACATAGTCCCGGAGAAACAGCTCCCTGTCTTCCGGCGAGAACACCGGCTCGGCGGCCGGAGCGAACCCGGCGTCTTTCAGGATCTTTTCTTCACCCACCGTGAGCGCCCGCAGGCCGAGATAGCGCTTTTTCCCGTCGGCAGGAAAATGCTTCGGGAGCCCGCAGACATTCTCAATAATCCAGACCGCTTTCATTGCCCCTTCCTTATTCCCGGGACAAGATTCTTCACCGCGTCCCAATAGTCTTTCGTGAGGATGCCCAGCCGGACCCCGCCGGCGGCGTAGGCGGCAAGCGCCGCGGCCTTACAGCCGGCCAGGAATGGATAAGGGGCCCCCGCGTGCTTCATCACGATGATCCCGACGGCCGAGACGAACAGGACGCCGAAAATGAACGCCAGCCGGCCGTATTCCCAGCGGACCGGATAATGCCTCTGGGCCACGGCGAAGATAACGGCGCCGGAGATCATCCGGGCGATCAGCGTCGCCCAGGCCGCGCCGATCGCGCCCCACGTCAGGATGAACGGGATGTTCAGCCCGACGTTCAACGCCATCGCGGCCACGAAGAGCGCGGTGGTCAGGTGCGTCTTCCTGGCAAAGACCAGCTGCTCGCCGTTGATCTTCGCGAAAAACAAAACCGCGTAATACAGGACCAGCACCCGCATCACGTCCGCCGCGCCGTGAAAATTCGGGGGCGTCAGAAGCCACACCAGCTCGTCCGCGCACAGCGACATCAAGAGGGCGGCCGAGATCACCGCGTAAGCGAACGGGGTCAGGTAACGCCCGACGGACTTCGCCCCCTCCTCCCCTTTCAGGTCGAACATCCTCTTGTAAATCTGCGGAGAAAACACGTTCTGCAAAGATGTCATCAGGGTAAAGACCAGGGCCGCGATCTTCTGCCCAATGCTGTAAACGCCCACGCCCCCCATCGTTCCCAGAAGGCCGATCATGTATTTGTCGAAATTGTTGCCCAGGGTGCCCAGAAAGACCGTGGGCAGGAGCGGCGACCCGATGCCGAGCGCGTCCCTGAGAATCTTCCCGTCGAAGGAAACCGGCAGCTGGCGGTAACACTGTCCCAGCGCCAGGGCCAGGACAACGGCATACACGGCGGCCTGCGAGATCACCAGCCCGATGACGCCGGATTTCAGGACAACCACCATCCCGACGGACGCGGCGAGATACAGCGCGGCCGCGAGCACGCTGTAGAACACAAAATCGCGCGCCCGTTCCTCGTTGCGCAGGAACAACAGCGGATAAGTTTTGAGATTGATGAGGAGATTCGCCGCAAAGGCCCAGAACAGCAGGTCGCCGTGATGCGGGGAACGGATGAACAGCCCGGACAGCGCGTCCCGCAGGACAAACGTGACCAGGCCCAGGACAGTGCCGGCGGCCGCGACGAACGCGAGGACCGAGGTCAACAGCCGGGAGGTGTTCAGCTTGTCCTGCCGGTATTGAAAATAATTGCGGTTGTAGGCGACGGTCAACCCGCAGTTGACGACCCCGCCGGCGAGCAGGCCGTAGACCTGGGCCAGGGCCAGCGCGCCGTAGTCCTGCTCGGTCAAAATGCGGGTAAAAACTGGCAGGGTCAAAAACGGCACAAAATTTTCAGCGACCGTGGCGCCGAGGTAAAGGATGCCGTGCCGGATCTGCCGCTCTTTAGTCATGGGCTTTCCCCGCCGCGCTCAAGGACGCCGCCAGTTCCCGGATGAACGCCTGCCGGACCGATTCTTCTTTCGGGATGCCGACCAGGTCGTCATACTCCTGTGACGTGGGCAAATCGGATTGACCATGGCGATAGACAGAATAAAATTTCTTCCGCAGAGCTTGCCGTCCGCATATCAAAAACCTCTGAAATTCAGGGAACTTCTTAAAGACAGGATCCTCTTGTGGATAATAAAAATAGGCCGGGACAGATTTTTGCAAAGCAGACAAAAAAATAGAGGTATAAGGAATGCATATCACAAAGTCGCTGTTCTGAATAGCTATGTGGGGATTGACTGAGGGCGGCAATAAAATAATCCGATCCCCCCATTGATCGAAGCCCATTTGAACCTGTGAATCAATGTCGTGTTTCTTCGTCCACCGCTTGGGTTTCATGACAACACGGATATGCTTATCCACTTCCAGTAAAGAAAAAACATCAAACAGAAAGTCCTTATGAATCTGGGGTGTTACACTAGGGCTTTGAATAAATCGGAGATCTTCCAAAATCTCTGACCGCACAGCGGGACTATCAAAAACACCAACTGTAAAAACCCTGGATGAAATTACATTGAGATAAAATCCACTACCGATTTCAGAGAATGTTTCTTTTTCAATACAATCCTCCACCTGCATCAAAGGTCCCGTACGAATGAAATCCTTCTTCTGCAACTGAGGATGTTCTTCAAGAAACTCGATCATTTTGCTATTCCAGACAAAAATGGGATTGGCTTGAAGATATGCCCACATAGGATGATTAAAGAGGCTCGCGGAATAAAAAAACAGGACCACCGGAAGGCCGCGGCTGCGAAAAGGCACGCCCTGGATGGGCTCAAGCCCAACGTCGGAATTGGTGTACATAACACCTTTCAGAGACCACCGATGGCAAAGAAGCTCCGTGAGAACCAAGTGATGAAACCACCATGGAGGGAAACGCAGAATAAAACGGGTCACGGTCCGGGGGGACCGCAGGCAGCAGATCGCCAAAAGGACAACCGCCCGCACCAGCATTGTCCCATCGGCCAAGTCGAACATCTGGTGAAAGCGGTAGCCGGCCAGCCGCCAACGCTGCGACTGAGGGGTTTCCTTACCGATGAAAATCACGTCCTTCTTGGCGATCGCGGCATCGTCAATAAAAAATCCGGCCGAAAGGTTGCGGAAAAAATCCGGTTCCAGCTCGCCGGGAATGGTGGAGATATACAAGACCTTGCCGTTAAGGTCCCGGGGCCGTCCGCCGCGCCGTTTGAACAACAGCAGAAAAAAACTGCCCCAGAACACCCCGTTGCGGATCAGGAACCGGACGCCGCCGCAAAGGCCGCCGATCAGGCCGTCCCAGCCAGGGCTGTAACGCAGTCCTCCCCGTTCGGCGAATTCAGACGCCAACGCCGTTTTTGTTTTCTCGTCGCCGGCCCAGCCGTTCAGGACAAAAATCCCTGTCTCCCGGGTCTTGGCGAGAATGGACGCCGCGTGATACAGATCCGTTGTGAATTGCAGGGCGTCCTTGGCAAAATAATTCGTGAGGTCCCAGCTCCGGGCTCCGCAGGAAATTTTGGCAATACAGGCGAGATTGAAGCAGTGCTTCTTGGCGAAACGGACGCCCGCAACGTTGTCGTTCTGGAATTCATCCGCCGACAGGTCCGAGATTTTCAGGCGATGGAAACCTTTCTCCGCAACCCCGCGGGATTGGAAACACGCGATCTGAAAAAAAGGACGGATAAATAAGGCAAGGAACGGCCAAACGATGGGATCAATATGTGAAATAAAAAAGACGGATTTTGTCGATGATGCAGCGTTTCGCATCTTAGACCACGGAATAGGCAATATAGGGATCAAACGGGAACTTTTTCAACTCCACCTTGTTCACGTTGAAGAATTCCTTGAACGCCTGCGTCTCTCCCGCCCATTTGGGGGCATTGAGCTCGTCAAAAGCCACGACGCCGCCTTTGGGAACCAGGGGAAGAAAATGGCGCAAAGCGGTTTTGGTCGGCTCATACAAGTCGAAGTCCAGATAGAGCAGGGACACGATGAGCTCCGGATGCTTTTTGACGAATTCGGGAATGGTCACCGTCGCGTCGCCCTTGATGAGCTCCGCCTTTGGCATATGGGACAGCGGGCGGTTCATGTCATGCAAAGGGATCATCTCGCGCAGGACCGCGTAATTGCTGGAGGACAGAGTTCCCTCATGGACCTTGAGCGGGTCTTCGGGAGAACTTTTCGGGAAACCGTTGAACGTGTCGAACCCGTAAATCCGGCGGTTGATGGCATACGGCTCCCAGAGGCTGGAAAGATGATAGAACAGCATCAGCCCGGCGCCCCGGTGGACACCGCACTCGATGACAGCGCCCTTGACGTCCATAACCTTCTCGAAAAGCTTGATGCGCGCCAGCATCCGGCAGATGCTTTGACGCCGGGCGGTCACAGGGAAGTCGTCGATGTAATCTGCCGCTTTTTGCGAAAGGATCTGTCCCCGCAAACGGTTAAATTCTTTCTCACTCTGGCTCCACTGGCTGATCCCTTCGACATACCCCATAAAAATCCCTCCTCTGCAGGTTCAATTCGGCCTATCTCGATCACTGTCTGATTTTGTAATATACAATGCCTCTTCGGTGAACAGGTGACCATATTTATTTTTTAAAAATTTAGATGTCCAGATGGCGGCCGTGGTCTTAAAATATGCATTTTCCAACGGCTGAAAGCGCGTCGGGAAAAACAGGGCCCTCTCCTGGCATAAAAAATACTTAAACCCACCGGATTCCAAGGACTTCCCGACCTTATGATTTGAACAATAAAAATCAATAAACAATACCCCATGTTTCTCAGCGTCTCTGATGATGGCGCTGGTCAATTGTTGAGCACACTCCGGCAAAGAAAGGAATTCCATAATCCTGAGAATTTTGTCCTCCCTCCCATGGATAATCTCTATGCGATAAACGGCCAATCCGAGAATCCTCCGGTTTTCTTTTGCTCTGGCAACAATTGCAATATAAGAAAAATACGGATGCTGGACATATCGCCAGTTCAAATAAGCGGCGTCTCGATTTGTGGATATTAATCCCGGGGCAAAATTTTCACGCCAGCTTTCATCCCAATCTCGAGTGAACGGACCGGCAAAAGGAGCAACCACGATGTCCGCCTTGTCCTTCACAGCTCCCTTGTCCTGATTAAAATAATTTTTGCAGAATATTTTGATTGCTCCCGAAGAATACTGCGGCAAAACCTCCTCAAGGAGTCCTACCGTTTTCTCGAAATCCATCACTTTAATCCACCGAGGGACATCCTCCATCATCTCGTAATGAAAGGCCTTGTAAATCCCTTTTGCCAGCTCCGACATCCCCAAGACACAAACCGCCTCATATCCCAACTGATGGACCTTCAGAAAAAGATTCAGCCCAGCTCCATTTATTTTGGCTTCCGGTAAACAAAACCAGGTAGATATCCAAACGGCAGGAAATACCTTCCCTTGAATATTGAGGGCACAGGATATCAGCCCAATCATCCCCACAATCCGGGGGCCTTCCCAGGCAAGGAGGAGCGCAGGATTTTTAAAAATACTACGGGGAGAACGTGCCGAGTCGAACTGCCACGAGAGATAACGCTCATCGCGTGCGAATAAATGATCCCGTTCTACGTTTTGGTCGATGAACACCCGTAACTTGTCAAAATTTTCGCGCTGGTACGCTTTAATTTGCATGTTGTCATTCATATGGAGACTTATAAAAATACCGTCAAAACTCGAGGATAGCCGTTGCCCAAGATAACCCGACGCCAAAACCCGAGATAAGGACTTTTTCGCCTTTTCGAATTTTCCCCTGCCGAAAGGCTTCCTTCAACGCAATAGGGATGGAAGCGGAAACCGTATTTCCGATCTCCTCAAGATTCTCATGCATCTTCTCCTTAGGGATGTTCAAGGCTTCTTTGAGATAGTCCAAAACCAAACGGCTTGCCTGATGAAAAATAAAAAGATCAATTTGGGCAACACCAAGATCGTTTCGTGCCAAAATTTCCTGAATTTGCGCCGGAACCTTGGAATTCACAAAGCTGACAATCTCAAGGCCGTCCATATGGATATTCTCCAGGGTGCGGACATTCCCGCTCTTATCGGTTATAGGGGCAGCGGTAACTTTATTTTTAGGCAGCCGGCATCCTCCCGCCGGAATGATAAATTTATCATGCTGAGCTCCTGATGTATAACACAGGATATCTCTTATATTACCCATTGATGCTTTGGAAACTGTTATCCAAGAAACGGCCGCCCCATCCCCAAAAAGCATCCTGGCCGAACGGTCCTGCGGATGGATATATTTAGAATACGTATCGGCATTGATGAGGAGGATATTTTCTGCGCTGCCTGATCGGATCAGGCCTCGCGCGAGAAAAAGTCCGTAGATATACCCCGAGCATGCCAGATTAAAATCGAAGGCGAAGACATGATCTGGAAGATTCAAACGGTTATGGAGGATGCAAGCATTGGGGGGCATAATATAATCTCCACTTTGCGTACAAAAAATGATTCCATCTATTCTCTTGTAGAGCTGGGGATGCTGGGTGAGAAGTTTATTGCAGGCTTGAGTGGCCAAATCGAGAGCGGTTTCCATCTCCTGGGCGATATACCTTTTCTTGACGCCGATTCGCTTTTCTAACCGGGACATGTCCCACGAGGGATTTTCTTGCTGCAAGGCCTGGTTGTCCACGGCCCGCTCTGGCAAATGATAAAAAATATCCTGAATTCCCGCGTTCATTTTAAATCCCCTCAAGGAAGGCCGCTCAAATCCCACCCAGATAAACCGTTTGCCCGGTGATCTGCGTACTTTTCTCCGATATCACAAGGTCGATGATATCCGCCACATCCTGAGGCGACAATTTCTTCTTAAGGATAGTCTGGCCAAGGACACCGGCTATGACTTTTTCGCTTAAATTATTCTTCATCCCCGTCTCTTCGACGATCGACAACCCCAGGGTGTTCACGGTAATACCATAAGGGCCGACCTCACGGGCCAGAACCCGCGACAACTGTTCCAAGGCGGATTTAGAGGCACTATAAACAGAGCTGCCTTCGCCCCCCATCGGCACGGCTATCGATGAGAAATTAATGATTCTTCCAAAAGCGTTTCGTTTCATCAATTTCACCGCTTCACAACAGCATACGAATGCACCGCCGACGTTAATATTTAAAGTTTCCTGTACGGTTTTCAAGGGCGTGAGCAAAGCGTAATTCACCACGTGTACTGCCGCGTTATTGATCAGGACATCCAAACGATTGAATTGTTTGTCCATGTCCATGAACATCGCTTTAACTTTTCCCTCATCGGAAATATCCAGACAAAAATGCCGGTAATGCTTGTCTTTAAAATCAGAAGGATGGCGGCTGCACCCAATGACCTGAAAACCTTCCCGGGTATAGTATTCGGCCAGATATCGTCCAAGTCCCCGGCTGGTTCCAGTGATGGCCATAACCTTTTGCTCAGGCATCTTCCCGCGCTCCTGGTTTCAACGCGATAATATATTCGGACAACTTCTCAACGGTCTGAAAAGGGCTGTGCTCTAAGGACATCGCTTCCTGGGTAGCCAGGGTAACGGCTACCCCCCATTTCTCCCTTATTTTCTTCTCGGAGGCTACAATAAAATTGATGAACCCTAACGAATCCAACCTGCCTTCACTTCCCAGCAAAACGGTCTGAGGCGACTTTACCAGGCGATCTCTTTCGGGTAAATCCTTGTTAATTTCATCAATCGCAGAATAGATAATTTGAATGACTTCATTTTTTGCAACCATCAAAAACTCCTCTTTAAGAAATTAATAAAATAGTGAAATCTTTACCTGACCGTCCAGCCGCCGTCCACGGTCAGGCACTGGCCGGTCATGTAGGACGACGCGTCCGATGCCAAGAAGACAGCCGCGCCGGCCAAATCCTGCGGCTTTCCGATGCGGCCCATGGGGATCACGTCCCGCAATTTTTTGACAAAGGCCGGGGCCGTGGCCGGCTTGGAAAACGCGCCGGGCGCGATGGCGTTGGCGCGGATGCCGTGCGGGGCCAGGAACGACGCCCAGTAACGGGTCAGCCCCAAAAGGCCGGTCTTCACCGCGGTGTAGGTCGGCTGGCTCAAATATTTTTTCCATGGGCCCTGGTACATTTTCGGATTGGGCGCGATCAGGGAATACATCGAACAAATATTGATGATGGAGCCGCCGCGCTTTTTTCTCATGGACGGCAAAAACGGCTTGATGGTCTGCACGGCCCACAGGACTCCGGACTCAAAGGCCGTCTGCCACTGGAGGTCGGACAAGGATTCCCAATCCCCTTCGCGGCCTGTCTCGACGTTGGACGAACCGAAACTGAAGGCGTTGTTGATCACCGCGTCCACCCGCGCTTCTTTGGCGATGCCCTGCAAGGTCCGGAGATACTCCCCCCGGTCGAACATGTCCACGGCGATGCCGGCAGCCGGGACCTTGAATTTCTTATTCAAAGAGGCGGCCGTCTTTTCCACGCCGGGATTGCTGTCCAAAAGGATCAGCCGGGCGCCGTGGGACGCCAGCCCCTCCAGCATCCCCCCCGCCAGCCACCCGTTGGCGCCGGTGCAAAGAATCGTTTTGTTACGAAGATCGAAAAGTGAACTATGCATAGTAAAAATGACGAATGAATAACTCCGTCGCATTATTCCCGGCTGCCTCGCTACAGCTCGGCAAGACGCCGGGACTAATTCCGGCATTGACTTGCGTTCACTGCCGTTCCGCAAGTCAAGCCGTCATTAGCGTTTTAACTCCACAAACGGGTTCGAGGAAGACTGCGTGCCGGTTTCAAAGAAATATTTCACCTGTCCGACGATGTCCACGCCGACCTTCTGGCTCCATTGGTCGAGCAATTTTTTGACCACGGGGCCCGGCTTTCCGGTCCCGATGGCAACACTGTTGACGCTGGTGACCGGGACGATGCAATACGGCGTGCTGGTGACAAAGGCCTCATCGGCCTGGTACATATCGTAAAGATTCAAGTTTTTCTCCTCGCAGGGGATTCCCAGCTCTTTGGCCAACTGCATCACGTAATCGCGGGTGATGCCGCGCAGGACGTTGCGGCCCTCGGGAGTCAGAAGCTTGCCGTTCTTGACCAGGAACAGGTTCGAACCCGTGCCCTCGGCCAAAAAGCCGTCCGTGTCCAGCAGAAGCGCCCAGGCGTGCGGCCCGATCTCCCGCATTTCCAGGTTCGCCATCTGGTAATGCAGGCGGCTGCGGTTCTTCACCTTGGGCTCCAGCAGGTCCGCCGGGATCGCCCTCTGGCTCGCGGCATACATGCTGATGCCGTTGATATAATTGGGGTACGTGGCGCCGATGGTCCAGCGCAGAGGGAACACCGCGATGATCAGGTTCGGACGCAGGGAATGGCCGTCCACGTCATGGTAGATCGGCAGGATGCCGCGGGACACGTTGATCAGGGGGCGGAGCTCTTCCTTCTCGTCAAAAAGGTCCTTGTTGCGCTCCATGGTCTCGTTGTAGAGCTCTTTCATCTTCTCGATAGACATTGGGAACGGGATCTTGACGTAACGCATGGAGGCGTAAAGCCGCTCCAGATGCTCATCGAGCATGAAATGCTTGTGGTTGAACGTGCGGAGCATCTCAAAGACCATATCCCCGAACATCAAGGCCGAGTCGTAGATCGAGATCTTCGCTTCCTTGTGGTCGACGAATTGGCCGTCCACGTAGGCGATATACCGTTGCAGCTTGCCGTTTTTCATAGTTCTGTCCTTTGATTGATAAAGGCGGTGGCTGGGGTGTGCCGCGCGAGTTCCCTGCCTGCCTGCAGGCAGGCGCAGCCCGAAGCTTTCCTAAATTTTTACTTTAGAAAAAGCTGAGGCGCGAGGACTGTTTGAGCCCGGCATACCCCAGCCGCCGCCTTTCTCGATTATTTTTTCAAAGAATCCCTGTGCCGCGCATACGTCGGCGGCAGCAAATGTTCATGCTCCCGGTACCAGGGGATGATGTCGAAAATGGTGATCAACCGGTCTTCCCCGGACAAATCGTTAAAAAGTTTCGCTATAAAATCATATTCCTCTTTGGTATTAATATCCAGCACAATGTCGGGAAACGCGAACTCCTCCGGGCAGGGGACCGTGCCCAGCCGGAAACGGTCCGGGTGGCCGTAAAAATTCTCATGGACGTGCTCGCGGCCGCGGGGGTCCTTGATGTTGGAGTGTATCCACTCCAGGCAGGAGAAACGGAACACCTCCGCGCCCAGCCCGTCCGGATAATTGTTGCCCATCACCGGCCCGACGTTGGACATGAAGTCGTAATCGCTCTTCAAGAACGCGCCCACGATCCGATCCACCTCCTCCGGATGGATGAGCGGGTTGTCCGCGCACATGCGGACCACGACATCCGCCTGGTGGGTCCTGGCCGCCTGGTAATACCGGTCCACGAGGTCGTTCTCACTGCCGCGGAAGACCTCCACCCCCAGAGCCCTCGCCCGCTCGGCGATCGGGTCGTTGTCCACGGTCACCGGGATCGCCATGACCACCTGCGACAGGGACCCGGCCTTCTTCGCCCGCTCCATGACGTGGTCCACCAGCGGCCTGCCCGCCAGCGGCATCATGGATTTTTGGGGCAGACGGCTGGAGCCCATCCGGGCCTGGATGACAGCCACGATATTCGGGAAACTCATACGACGCTCCAACGGTTCAGCAGGTCAGGGCCGGGATGACGACCCTTTTCGTTTTCCTTATAAAACGCAGAACCCCTTGTACCGGCATATACCACCGATTTCTCAGGGAGATCCTGCGCAATGCCTCGATCTTTATCCGGCAGCGTTCCGGGAAAGGTCCTCGGTAGAGAGCTGTCTCCGGGACATCCCTCGGACCCTTGCGGGCCAGGATCCCAAGGTGGAACGGCTTGCGCACCTCCATAACCTGGAATCCCATTGAAGCCAGCATCTGCATCAAATAAAATTCGTCAAAATACCAATTGTGCGCGTTCTCGATCTCCGCCAGAAGATCGGCCTTGACTGCAGGATCAAAATCCGGCACTTCGAGGTAAACAAAACCGCCGTCGCTCAGCAGCGCTTTGATCCTTCTCAACTCCGCGACGGGATCGTCCGTATGCTCAAGGACGTGAGAGTCGAGAATCAAATCAAATGACTTCTGCTGCGGCATCAACTCTGCCAGGGAACTCTTGAAAAGATTGCCGACTCCCTGAGATTCTCCAAACGCAAAATACCTGTCATCCAGATCAATCCCGCAGACATCGTCTCCCTTGTCCGCGAACGGCTTCAGAAATCCCCCGGCATTGCAACCGATGTCCAGGACATGAAGCCGCTTGCCCGGGGGGAAATACGGCTTCGCCAATTTTTGAATTTCACAGCCGCGCTGATACTGCTTCTGAAATGCTTGGCTGGCGGTCCAACCGTCCGGGTCGTACAGCTTTCGATAGACCTCCTCATAAAATCGTTTGGAGGAGCTCGCATCCATCTGAAAAACGCTATAGATAAGACTGCAATTCGTGCACATCACGATCCGCTGAAAAATCCCATAGCGGTCTTTCTCGGAGATCAAAACCGCCTGGTTCTCTCCCGATCCGCAGAGACACGACCTCGGGACAAAGGAATAGATCCCGTCCCTGATCTTCCGCAACACCATCTGCCGGACCGCTTCCTGCCCGGGGGTCAGCAAAAGATAGGGTTTCCTGTCATTCCGGAAAAGCACCAGATCTTGCCGCAGCACCTGCCGCTCCTTTAACGCCGGGCGATCACGATCACTTCGTCGCTCAGTTTGCGCGCGTCGATGGTTTTCTGGAATTCGCCGGCCGCGTCCAGCAATTTGTTCAGGGCCTCTTCGTCCCGGAACCCGGCGAGCGCGCTCACGGTGCCGATCAGCTCGTAAAAATCCTGTCCGTAATACCAGACATGCGATGGCGAAAAGCCGGCCTGCCTGAGCATGTGGCGCACGGACGCATCCGTGAACAAACTCAAATGGTTCGGCGGCAACATGTGGCGGGCCACCAGATTTGGAAACGCCATGTTGGTCAGGGCGCTCACCGACGGGTGATGCGGCAGTTCCAGGACCAGGGCCGCGTTCTTCGGGGCAAATTCGCCGGCCAGCCGGACCAGGGCGACAGGGTCGGCCACGTGCTCCAGGACACTGAAAAACGAGACCACCGACGCGCCTTCGAGCATCTTCGCGGCGTTGGCCCTGTCCAGGTATCCACGCCGGACGTCCAGCTTAAAAACGTCCTTGGCCACATAGATCTCGTCCGGGTCGATCTCATAGCCGGTCGTTTCCCACCCCCGCTTGCGCGCGGCATACAACAACTCGCCGGAACCGCAGCCGATGTCCACCCACCGCCCCTTTTTCCCCAGGCATTTCGTGACGTACTCGACCTTCGGGATGGAGATATCCTTGACCCTCGTCAGGTAAAGGTCTTTCTGGACCAGGTCCTCCGACGGCCGCATGGCCACGCCTTCGAGGGCCCCTTCATAGAACGCCTTGAGCCGCTCCGGCACAGGCACATTCTTGACATACACATGCGTGCAGGTATCGCAGGTCACGTAACGGAACCCGTAAACCTCGGCCAGAGGGCGGTGAGGCAAGGACTTGCAGACCGGGCACGGGACTTCCACCGTTTCCGCGCTGAAACGCCGCGCGTCCTGCGCCCGGCGGGTCGCGGCGCTCACGCGCCAGTCCGTGGAACGGTTGAGCTTGCGCATGTCCATGGGCTTGGAAAAGCGTTCAATTACTTTTCTGGACAATTTCTTTTTGGCCGTGGTTTTCTTCATGACCCGCAAACCCCCTGCAGCAACCGGTACGACGCGATCGCCTGGCCCCGGTTAACGTTGCGCCCTTCAAAAATGACCGGGACAGACGCAAAAAATCTGTCTTTCAGAACATTCATATACCATCCGTCCGCGCGCAGCGGCCGGTGCTCGTCTGTCCGGCCGTTGTTGTGCGTCACCTCCACCGCCAGGACCCGGGCCTTCACCGCTTCGATGAAATTCCGACGGTTAAATCCCCAGGCCTTGGCCGCGAGCGCCGCATGCCCCAGGTTCAGGTTGATACCGATGACCGGGGACGGGATTGCCTCAAAAAAACGGGCCAGCTCTTCCGGCCTGGCCATCAAGACATAGTCCTTTTTCTCCACCGACCCCTGGGTCTCGACGGCGATCCTGACGCCTTTGCCCCGGCTGTGGGATTCCAGCTCCCGGATCCCGGCGAGAAAATGGCCGAAACATTTTTCGTAATCCGCGGATAGGCGTTTCACGCCGGTTTTCGGGAAACGGAAATCGTAGCTCCCCTTGGTCCTCCCCTCCCCCACCGGGTCTGCGAGAAACCCGGGGTGGACCGTGTAAATTTTGACGTTGATGCCGGCCGCGAAATCCACCGCCTTCTTCATGAATAACAGCGTGGCTTTTCGGATTCTTGCGTCCGGCGATGCAAGATTCAGGACCAACCGGCTGTTCCGGGGAGGGAAAAAATTGTGAGTGATCGCCGTGAACGGGAACCGGAGGAGTTTTTCTTTCAGCCTGTCCTCGGCGCGGTGCGTGGACCCGAGTTCAATGTTCCTGATCCCCCAGGACACCATCTGCCGGACCGCTTCGGACGCCTGGATCCCGTCCGGAAAAACAGACGTGGAAACAAACGCGGGCATCTCAAAGGCCCCTCTTTTTGACCACTTTGGCCGGGACGCCGACGGCCACGACATTGTCCGGGATGTTGTTGATGACCGCGGCCCCGGCGCCGATGACGGCGTTCTTGCCGATCGTCAGCTTTTCGATGATGTTCGCGCCGATCCCGACATAACTCCCCTTCTTCAGAACAACGTTGCCGGCCACATTGGCCCCGGGATTGACCGTCACAAAATTTTCGATCTGGGTATCATGCCCGATGGTACAGCCCGCGTTAAGGAGCACGCCCTTGCCCAGCGTCACGCCGGTCTGCACGCAGGCCAAAGGATAGATCACGGTCCCGGCGCCGATGGACGTCCCGGCCGGGACAACCGCAGAGGGATCGGCATGCGAGATCATGTTCAGGCCGGCCTTCTCGGCCTTGAGGAACACTTTTTCCCGCTGAAAAAGGTCGCCCAGCGTCACCACCGCCGCGTCATAATCCTTTAAAGAAAAATTCTCCCAGAAAATCTTCTCGGCGATGACCGGGATCCCCGCGATGGCCGGCTGGATCGGGCTGACGTCCACAAAAAGGCAGATATTCAGGTCCTTGCGCTTCTGCAGCAACGGCAGGACTTCGCCCGCGTATCCGCCGGCGCCGAAGATCACCGTCCGAAGGATTTTCTTTGAAAACCGCGGCGTTATTTGGATGAGAGATTTTGCCATGTGATCAGGTCGTCCTGTTTTAAAGGTTTTTTTATTTTCTTCCCCAGCAACGCTTCAAAATGTTTGGGCTCAAGCCCTGTGCCGGGCCGCTTGACCCCGATCGTGGCCCGCGTCAAAAAGCTTCCGGCGGGCAGGTCGGACAGGGCCACAACGCTCTTGCGCAGTTTCTTCCTGTTTTCCGACTCGCAGGCCAGAGGACGCTTGCGGCCGTCGCCGAGGACCTTCTCCGCGCCGCGGATGGTCCGGACGATTTCGCCGAACTCTTCCGGGGTTGCCGACGCGCGATGGTCGGGCCCGGGCAAATTTTTGTCCAAAGTCAGGTGCTTTTCATACGCCCTGGCGCCCAGCGCCACGGCAACCGCCGCCGTGACCGTTGCCATCGTATGGTCGGAATACCCGACCGGAACGCCAAATTTTTCCAGGTCCTTCATGGCCCGCAGGTTCACGTTCTCCGGGGCCGTCGGGTAATTCGCCGTGCAATGGAAAAGCACAAGTTCCCGGCAGCCGGCCTTCGCGACCGCCCGGACGCTGGCGCCCACTTCCTCCATCGTGCACATGGCCGTGGACAGCAGGACCGGGCGCTTTTTCGAAGCCAGATATTTCAAAAAAGGAATATTATTGGCGTCGGTTGAGGCCACCTTGAACGCCGGCACGTCCAGGTCGTCCAGCAAGTCCGCGCTTTCCTCGTCATACGGCGTTGAAAGGAACAGTATGCCGGCCTTCCGGCAATGGCGGATGATCGCCTCGTGCTGGGTGCGGTCGAGCTCCTGACTCTTCAAAAGATCGAACCAGGAACCGGCCTTGCCGGTGGTTTCAACGTGATAGGTGGACTTGGGGGCCTTGCGGGTGTTGAGGTTCTCGGCCTTGAACGTCTGAAATTTCACCGCGTCGGCGCCTGCCTTCTTGGCTGCGTCGACGAGTTTCTTGGCCAGACCGAGGTCGCCGTTGTGGTTGACCCCGGCCTCGGCAATGATAAAGACCGGCTGATCGGAAGCGATCCGCCGGTCCGCGATTTTGACACTGGATTTAAACATAAATTACTTGGCAACCTTTTGCTTCTTCATTCCGGAGCATTTTTCGAGAACGGCCTGAAGATGCTCGATCACGTAATCCTGCTCTTCCCGGCTGATCTGATAAAACAGAGGAAGGCACATGACCTCCCGGGTGACCCGCTCGGCGACCGGGCAGGCTTCGCGTTTAAATTTTTTATACGGCTCCTGCTGATAGACCGCCAGCGGCCAGGAGACGTTGACCCGGATCCCCTTCTCCAGGAGCATAGCCTGGACCTTGTCACGGTTCGGGACCAGGACCGGGAACAAAAACCAGGGATGAGTCACGTCAGGGGCGACATGCGGCAGGGTGATGTTCGGGACGCCCCGCAGTCTGGAAAAATAATAGTCCGCGCCCTGCTTGCGGCTGGCCAGGACGTTCTTGATGCGCTCGGCCGTGGTCTGGGCCAGGCCGATCGCGGCATTGAGGTCCGTCATCCGGTGGTTGAACCCCAGAAGAGGATGGATATATTTATGGTCGGGGTCCTCCCCCTGCCAGCGGATGATCCTGGCCCTGCGGTCGTATTCATCGCTGTTCGTGAACACCATCCCGCCCTCGACCGTGGTGAAGATCTTGGCGATGTGAAAACTGGTGATCGCCAGGTCCCCGAAGGAACAGAGCTTCTTGCCCTTGTATTCCCCGCACAGCCCCGGAGCTCCGTCCTCGACGACAAAAAGCTTGTGCTTGCGCGCGATGGCCAGGACCCGGTCGTAATCCGGCCCCTGCCCCGCGTAATCCACAGGGATGATGCAACGGGTCTTCCTGGTGATCTTCCGCTCGATGTCGGCGGGGTCGATGGTGAACGTGCGCGGGTCGATGTCGGCAAAAACCGGAACGGCGCCCTGATAGCAGACAGCGTGCGCCGTGGCAATGTAAGTCAAAGCGGGGATGATGATCTCGTCGCCCGGCTGGATCTCGAGGCACTTGAAAGCGACATCCAGGGCCGCGGTGCCGTTGCTGGTGGCGATCGCGTGCTTGACGCCGACGTATTGGGCCATGCGGGCCTCAAACTCCTTGACCTTGGGGCCTGTGCCCACCCAGCGCGATTTGATGACCTCAACGACGTTTTTCATTTCGTCATCGTCAAAATACATTTTTGACCACGGGACTTCCATATTTTCCTTTCCTTCGGTATAGGTCCTACCCGGCGCGAAGCCGTTGTTCGGCGTCTTTCCGGAACCTTTGCAGAGACTCTTCCATCGTCGGGACCGGCCGGCCCAGGGCCCGGGCCAGCTTTGAGGTGTCCAGGGACAGGTCCTTGGCCCGTTTGGCCTTGAACGCGAAATCGCCGACCCGGGACGGCTCGATCAAACTTTTATCCAGTCCGAACAGGTCCGCGACCCGGCAGGCAAAATCATATTTATTCATCGCGGTGGAACTGGCCACGTGATAAACGCCTGTCAACTCCCGCTCCCACGCGGCGCGTAACAGGTCGGCCAGGTCCATGGTGTAGATCGAAGAAAAAACAGCGTCCGTGAAACCCTTGATCCGGCGCTTGTGGGACAACTCATCGATGACCCACTCCGCCAGGCTGCGTTTGTTCTGGACGTTCCATCCGAAAATATTTGTCCGGGCGACCAGGGCCCGGCTGTTTTTCAACGCCGCCCCTTCCGCCTCAAGCTTGGTCCGGGCGTAAACGTTCAGCGGCGCGACCGGGTCATTCTCTTTGTACCGCCCCTTGGCCCCGTCAAAGACCAGGTCCGTTGAAAGATGGACCAACCGCGCCGGCAGCGCGCCGATCGCGCCCACAAGGATTTGCGTGACGCGGACGTTGGCGTCAAAGGCCTTTTGCGGCTGCTCCTCGCACACGTCCACATTCGTCAGGGCCGCGGTATGCACCAGGACCTGCGGCTGAAATTCCGCGATGGCCTTCCGGACGGCGGATTCCTGCAATAGATCGAGTTTCCGGGTTTCAATCCCGGGGAGGTGCCAGGGATGCTCGCAATAAATCCCGAGGATTTCGCACGTGTCTTTCCAGGCCCTGGCCAGGCTGTTTCCCAGAAGCCCGCTGACGCCTGTGATCAGGACTTTCGTTTTGTTTTTTGCTTGCCCCATACCTTCTCGTGCGGGATGTCGTCCATCGACCAGCGGGATTTCTCAATGGAATAATCTTCGGAAATTTTCTCGGTCAGGACCTTGAGCTCCGCGGCTGTCAGCCAGTCGGTATTGGCGTCCGACGTGTATTTGAACCCTTCCGCGCACAGTTCCCCGCCGCCGTTGGCATGGCCTTTCAAAAGGCCGGCGAGCAGGCGGGCGTCGGACTGGACCACATAGCATTCCTTGAACCGGACCGTGCTGCGGGCCTCGTCCTCACTGATCAGGATCTCGTGGAGCTTTTCGCCGGGACGGATG
This sequence comes from Candidatus Omnitrophota bacterium, assembly GCA_030688425.1. NCBI lineage: Bacteria > Pseudomonadati > Candidatus Omnitrophota > Candidatus Omnitrophota bacterium. The sequence continues at coordinate 196,799 of JAUYIB010000012.1, forward strand.
CCCTTGACCTCCAGCCGGCAGTTGGGGCAGATCGCCCTGGCCAGGTCCATGATCCGCATGGACGGGATCCGCGGGACAAAAATTTCCCCGCCCTGGGCCCGTTCCAGGCAGCGGATGACGAAATGCACCGCCTGGTCAAGCGTGATCCAGAACCGCGTCATGCGCTCGTCCGTGATCGGCAAAACGCCGGTGCGGGCCATCTCCTTGAAAAACGGCACGACCGAGCCGCGGCTGCCCAGGACATTGCCGTAACGCACGACCAGAAACTGGGTCCCGCCGGGTTTGCTGTAGATGTTGTTCGCGGCCACGAAAAGTTTGTCTGAGCAAAGCTTGGTCGCGCCGTAGAGATTGATCGGGTTGCAGGCCTTGTCCGTCGAAAGGGCCACGACCTTGGGGACCTTGTTGTGCAGAGCGGCGTCGATGACGTTCATCGCGCCCAGGACGTTGGTTTTAATATATTCTTCCGGGTTGCGCTCGGCCGTGGGGACCTGCTTGAGGGCCGCGGAGTGGATCACATAATCGACGCCGTCAAAAACGCGGAGCAACCGCTCGCGGTCGCGGACGTCTCCCAGAACGTATTTGAGGCAGGGGTGTTTGGTTGGGCTCCACTTCTGGGCCATCTCGAACTGCTTGAGTTCATCGCGGCTGAAAATGATAAGCTGTTTGGGTTTGTAGTGGGACAGGACCGCCTGGATCATCTTCTTTCCGAATGATCCGGTGCCTCCGGTAATGAGGATGGATTTGCCGTTCAGCATGGGGCAGAACCTCTTAAAAGGAATGGGGGGATCAACGATCCCCCTTCGGGATAAATAGAATAAAGATAACGTTAATATTATAAGCCCGCCGATACCCTGTCAAGGACTAAAAAGACCGTTTTTACCCGGGGGAAAAGCCTCCGGGGATCAGGCCCCATTGCCCCGCCCCGCCTCGCCCCGCCCTTTTCCAAACAAACTGTTGTTTTCAACTGAAATTTCATATAATGTAGGGAAAACTACGCCCTTGTCATGAACTCCCTGCCCAAAATCAAAAATTTCAACATCCTGATCCTGGCCGGCTTTCTCCTCCCCCTGGCCTACTGGATTTATCTCCTTTTCAACTCCCGGATGGAGATCCGCTGGGATTCCCTGGAATACCAGTCTCTGGGAATCCTCATCCAGGAAAAGGGATGGAAAGAATATTTCATCACCGGCCCGAACCGGGAGCCGGTTTACCCGGCCCTGGTGGCGCTGGCCATGGCCATCAGCAACGGGACAGCCATGTCGGACGTCCGCGTCCTGGCGATGATCCAGTTGTCCATTCTGTTCGTGACGCAGGTGATGACCCTGGTGCTCCTCAAACGGCTGAAAGTCCATCTGCTGGTCGCCGCCGGGACGGTCCTGTACCTGGGGCTTTCCCCGGCCCTTGTCAATTCGGCCCTGAGCATGTACTCCGAAATCGCGGTTTATCCGTTCGTGCTCACGATTGTCCTGCTCACGGCGGCGGCCCGCGTCGCGGGCCGGTCCGGGCGGATAGGCCTCGTGTTCCTCAGCGGGGCGGGATCCGGGGCGTTCTTCTTTTTCGCAACGCTCGTCAAAGGGGTTTTTGAAGGGATCGCTCCCTGCTTTCTCGTCGCCGCCGTTTTACAGTTCCGGCCCCATCCCCGCTGGACGCGCAGCGCGATCGTCTTCGCGGCGGCGGCCCTGCTTGTTTTCTATAATGGCCTTTCTTTGTACAAGGCCGCCAATCTCCGGCATAACGGCAATTACACCCTGACCAACCGCGGGGCCTGGGCGCTTTACGGCAACACGGCCCGGCGCACACAGGTCATGGACAAACAGCTGTTGCTGGCGGCCGTTGCTTACGCGCCGGGAGAGGGATTTTGCAAATCGCTTCTGGATGACGAGGCGTGCCGGTTCTGGTCGGCGGGGAAATCCGACGAATTCGGATTCAACAAGCTGAAAGAACTGGAAAGCCGGGGGCTGTCCGGAGGGACACTGGACAAAGAATTGCTGCGGTTGAGCGTTCGAAAAGCCGGCGAAGCGCCCCTGCAGTATGGATTCTTCGGATTTCTGGAAGCGGCGAAGATGCTTTTCTGGGAAACCACGAAACTCGGGTTTGTGACATACCCGGTCTGGCTGGAAAAACTTTTCGATACAGTCTGGCTGAAAAACGGATTGCGGCTTTTGATGGGGATCCTGACGCTGGCCGCCATCGTTTTCGCGGCCGTCCGGCTCTGGACCGGGCGGCGGAAACAGGAACCGGGCGGGGAAAACGAGCTTATTTATCCGGTGCTCCTGATGGTCCTGTTCTTCGCCGCCTTCCACGCGCCGTTCTTCGTGCTCACCCGCTACATCCTTCCTCTGGCGCCGCTTTACCTCGTCCTGATCGCCGTCTTGATCGACAGCTGCTTCAACCGGCGGAGCTAATGCCGCTGCAATTAACTTTGTTAAGAAGTTAATTGCCAACAGCGGCATACGTGCCCCTTTTCTTAATACCCACAAAATAGTGGGAGGGGGCACTAAGGCGAAAAAATCCCCCGGTAAAGCGACTGCACGTGCTCAAACGTTTTCCAGGAACGGAAAGCCAATAAAACCGCCAGGCCCAGGATCGCCCCTTTCTGCAGCAACGGCCGGCCACGCAGGAGGCGCACGCATAGCGCGGAGAGTTGCGTCGTGGCCACAATCCCCAGCGGGGCCAGCGCGATAAAGTACCGGTTCGACACCTGGAAACCCTCCGTGCCTTCTTTTTCTTTGAGAAGCAGCATGACAATCACCGCGACGTATCCGGCAAAAACCATCCCGAGGAAAAACAGATACCTCATCCCCACCTTCACATCTTCCGTCTTTCCCTGCCCCCGGAAAAAACGTAACGCAACAAAGGCCCCCAGCAAAAATAAAAGCAAGACACGGTCTTTCGGCACGCACGCGCTGATAAGCTGGACCGGTGAATCCGCGAACCAGAAAGGATATTTGGGCGAGGTGGCGTAATAAAACCCGCAGATCATCAGTGGGGCCAGCGTCATCCCCAGGTGGTCCTTCCAGGCCCGTTTTCCGGAAACATGATAAACGACCGCGGCGGCCGTGATCTGGATCATGGACAACGACGAACTCAAGGCGAGCAGCCAATGGCAGACGGACAGCCAGCGGCGAGCGGACGAGGATGATGCTTTCCCCGCAAGATCGATCAACAATAGCGACTGGACCGTCGTCAACAGCATCAGCTGCGCGTACGGCCGGCCTTCGGCCCAGTACGCCCAGACCATGAACGAACTCAGAGCCACAGCCAGGGCGTATCCACCGGCCCAGGCCGAAAAACGGCGCGAGAAATAATAAAACAATATCCCCATCATCAACGCCATGCAGGCCAGCGGGATAAACCGCAGGACGATCTGCGACGGCGGGTGACGGTACGACCAGTTGTCCCCAGATGCCCACTCCCGCGGCGGAGTGTATTGCGCGATGAGCATCAGGGTCTTCTGGGCCACATAAAATAACGGCGAATTGTTCCCCTCCTGCTGCCGGTCTCCGCGCAGGATGTCGAGGAACGAGATGTTGTGCGACCGCATGGACGAATAGATCTCGTCGTTCCACACCGGCCTGTGCTTGGCCAGGACAAGTCCCGCTCCGAAGAACAGGACCGTCAGGACAGCGGCCGTATAAAGTGACAACCGCTTGTTCATGGCGAAAAAACCCCCGGATAATGGCCCGCGATGGACGGGATCACCTTCCACAACCGGTGGGCCAACAGATACCCCGTCCCGGACAGAAAAATCAGGCGCGCCCAGATCTTCCCGTCCAGAGATTGCCAGACGCTGTGGATCGCCAGTGTCGCGGCGATGACGCCGACGGGCGCGAGATAGATGAAATACCGGTTGGACACCGGGAACCCGGCGTGACTTTCCGAGGCCTTCCCCAAAAGAAGAGCCAGGACCGCCGCCGCCGACAGAAGCATCCCCGCCGTCAGCGCGGCGAACGGAACGGCTTTCAACAGCGCGTCGCCGCGAAAAAATCCCAACCGGCCCGTCATCCTCTGAAGACCGAAAACCGCCAGCGCCGCCAGGTAAAGGTAAAAAATATAAAAACGGTCCCGCGAGATGCTGTCCCGAATCAGCTGCTCCGGCGTCTGATGAAACCAGAGCGGATACCGCGGGGCCTGGGAATAATAACCGGCCGTGATCAGGACCGGAAGCGCCAAAAGCAGAGAATAATCTGTCCATCTCCGGTGTCCCCACGCCCAAAGCAGGGCGCAGGCGACAGCGGCCTGGACCGCGCCGAAAACGACCGTCAATGATAATAACAGATGAACTCCGGCCAGGAGCCGCCAAAGCCCCGAAACAGGCCGCTTCTCGCCGGAACGCAAAATGATCTCGAGGAATACCACGGCTTGGGCGGCGGTCAGAAAGACCCAGAGCGCGTAGGGCCGCGCTTCCACCCAATACCACCAGACCATCTGGTTCGTCAGCCCCAGAAACAGGGACAGGAACGCGGTGACAACCGAAAAACGCAGGGCAAAAAAATAAAAAATCACGGTCAAGGCCAGAGACATGAAGAGATCAGGGACCAAACGCAAAAGAATCTGGGACGGGAAATCCCGAACATCCCATTGCCCCTGCAGCCATGCTGCCGGGACCTGATAGCCGGCGAGGCCGGCCAGGGCTTTCTGCATGAGATAAAACAGCGGACAATTGTTGCCCTCATCCACCTGCCCCGCAAAAATTTTGCCGTAACTCAAACTATGGACACTGGAAACAACCGTGTAAAGCTCGTCGTTCCAAAGGGGGCGATGGGCGGCCAGAATGAGGCCGGCGGTGAACAGGATGAAAAAAATGACGGTGGAAAGAAATTTTGGGGAATGGGGCATGGTTACGGTACAAGATTGGAAATTAGCGGCGATTCAACCTTTCACTTCACCTGCGATGCGAGGGCCGGGGCTGTGTCCCGCACGCAGTTCGAGACCGCTTTACCATGATTTTTAATCAGAGAAAAGCGGGATCGCTGTTTGAGCACGGGATACAGCCCCGGCCTTCGTAGCGTTAGGGACTGCCGGGCACTCATCCCGCAACCCCGCCGATGGCGGGGACCGCGGGATCAATGGTTTGGCCCCTCTGGGCCAAACCACCTTAAATGGAATGAATGGGTTCGCGCAAAAAGCTTACGCTCACGTCGTTCCGTTATTAAATGAATTTAATTTTCTGCATCGCGAACAGGCACATCCGCAGCAATAGCAGGCCGTGGCGGAAACGCTGGATCTGGGTCGTGCCGTACTGGCGGTCCCGGTAACGGATGGGCAATTCGATGATCTTGAGGTTCAGTTTGACCGCCCCGAAGATCAGGTCGAAATCGCCGAAAGGATCGAAATCGCCGAAATAGGCGCGGTTGGCCACCAGTTCTTCGTAGTCCTTTTTGAACAGGACCTTGGTCCCGCAGAGCGTGTCCTTGAAACGCTGGCCCAGGAGCCAGGAAAAAAAGACCCCGAAAAATTTATTGGCGATAAGATTCAAAAACCGCATGGCCTGCTTTTCCATCGGATACACCAGCCGGCTGCCGTTGATGAACTCGCCGCGGTTGCGGCGGATGGCCTCGTAAAATTTGGGGAGGTCTTCCGGCGGGACCGTGAGGTCCGCGTCCAGGATCATCAGGATGTCTCCCGAGGCCTTGCTGAACCCCAGGCGCACCGCGTCACCCTTGCCCTTGCCCGTCTGCTTGAACAGCTTGATGTCCTTCTGCGGATATTTCTTCATCACGCGCTCGACCTCTTCATAGGTCCCGTCTTTCGACCCACCCTCGACAAAAATGAATTCCTGGCGCGAGCCGAACTCCGGGGTGCGCGTCACTGCGTGCTCGATGTTTCCCTTTTCGTTGCGGCACGGGACAAGGATGGTGGCCGAAAAATCACCCGGATGTTCCCCCAGCGGGCGGGCGATGACAAAATGGTCCAGCGTGAGGGCGTTGAGCCAGGGAAGCTTGGCAACATATTTATTGAGGAGCCAGCTCAGGCCCCAAATCTGGATGGGAAAGAGAATGCTCCGCTCAATCTTGACCGCTTCATAACCGCTCAGGGCCAAGAAATTTCTGATATCTCCGTGAGTGACCCAATTCTGGAGTTTCTGGGGAAGCTTGAACCCGAATTTTTCCGCGAACCGAAAAATGGACTGCCAGAGGGCGCTGTAATATTCGATGATGATCCGCGTGCGGGGATGGCAAAATTTCCGGAGCCCCGCCAACAACTGCTGGATATCGTCCACTTCACCGACCAGCCCGGACAAGATGATGTAATCGAATCGCTCCTGCCCCGGATAATCATCGATCGTCCCGGCGTAAAATTTCATGCCCGGGAACTGCCGGGCGGCGATGGCAGTCATCTCCGGGCTGAGATCGATCCCTATGCCCAGCGAGGGGGCGACGGCGTTCAGGAGCTCCCCGGTGCCGCAACCGACCTCCAGGACCTTCTTCCCCGGCGGGATGAAAAACCGGTACTGTTTGAAAAGCAGGGAATAATAATACCTGTTCTTCCGAAGGAAGGCCCCCCTCCGCTCCGCCAGACGGTCGTAATGGTCTCGGATCTCCCGGGTGGTCATCCTGTCCGCCCTTTCTCCTCCCAGCGGTCCTTGCTCTGGAGGTAAATGTCCCGAACCATTTTCTGCAGGTCAAACGTCTGCTCCCATTCGGGATAATGGTCCTTGAATTTTCTCAGGTCGCTCACATACCACATATGATCGCCGGGCCTGTTCTGCTCGTTATAATCGGTTTTCAGTTTCCGTCCGGTCACCTTTTCCGCGAGTTCGATCGCTTCACGGAGGGAACAGTTGTTCTTCCGGCCTCCTCCGATATTGTAGACCTCTCCGGGGCGCGGGTTGTTATAAAAGTGAAAAAACGCGCTCACCAGATCATGGCTATGGATATTATCGCGCACCTGTTTCCCCTTATATCCAAATATCGTATAGGGCCGGCCCAGGACACAGCATTTGATCAAATAGGCGAGGAAGCCGTGCAGTTCGGCGCCGGACTGATACGGCCCGGTCACGCAGCCGGCCCGGAAACACACGGTCTTCATGACGAGATACCGTCCGTACTCCTGGACCAGGATATCAGCCGCTGTTTTGGAAGCGCCGAAAAACGAATGCATCGACTGGTCGATGCCCATGGTCTCGGCAACGCCGTTGTGGCAGGGATGCCGGGGATCCACTTCCCAGCGGGTGGCCTGCTCGGTCAAGGGGAGCTCGTTCACCCGGTCTCCATACACCTTGTTCGTGCTTAAAAAGATGAACACCGCCTGCGGGCAGTGGCGCCGCGTCAACTCCAGAAGATTCAACGTGCCGACGGCGTTGACATGAAAATCGGTCTCAGGGTCGCGGCCGGCCCAATCGTGTGATGGCTGGCCTGCGGCATGAATAATCAGCATGATGTCCTGCCGGAATTCCTGAAAGATTTTTTCCAGGGCGGCGGAATCACGGATGTCGATGTCATGGTGCGCGTAAGACGGCAGGCGCTGGAGACGTTCCCGGTTTCCCATCGTGGAGGCCTCATCGCCGAAAAACGTCCGGCGCATGTCGTTGTCCACCCCCTCGACGCGGAATCCCTTTTCCAGGAAGAATTCTGCGGCCTGGGATCCAACCAGCCCCGCCGAACCGGTGATCAGGGCGATGTTCACGGGGCCTCCCGGCGCGGCTGTTCTTCTTTTAATACGAGATAATCCCCGATGGCCAGCGCGTCAAAATCCGTCCGCAGGAAACAATTGACGGCGTGCTCGGGCGTGCAGACAATGGGTTCATTTTCGTTAAACGACGTGTTCACCAGCACGGGGACGCCGGTGATCTTTTCAAACTCCGTGATCAATTCCCAATACCGCGGGTTGCTGCCCTTGCTGACGGTGTGCACCCTGGCCGTGCCGTCGGCGTGGGTCACGGCCGGAATGACGGACTTCTTGTCCTCCCGGACGTCGCCGATCAGGATCATGTACGGCGAAGACTGGCCTTTCGGCATCACAAAATATTCCCCGGCCTTCTCCTCAAGAACGGACGGGGCGAACGGGCGGAAAAATTCGCGTTTCTTGACGCGCTCGTTGAGACGGTCCTTCATGCCGGCATCCAGGGGGCTCACGGTGATGCTGCGGTTGCCCAGCGCCCGAGGCCCCGATTCCATGCGGCCCTGGAACCATCCGACGATCTTGCCGTCGGCGATCTGACGCGCCGTGTCTCGGGCGATATTGTCGCTCTTGCGGTACCGCAGGCCCTTCGCCTGCAGGGCCGGCTCGATGTCCTTATTTTCAAACCCAACCCCCCAGTAGACCGACTCGAATTCAAAGGCCCGCGGGTTCCCGAGGACATGATGATACTGGTAAAGCGCGCTGCCCAGGGACGTCCCGGCATCGTTGGCCACCGGCTGAAAAAAATAATTTTCAAAACCCGATTGCTCCACCACCCGCTTGTTCATCAGGCAATTCAGCACGACCCCGCCGGTCATGCAGAGATTCGGCAATCCCGTGATCGCCCGCAGGTGCCGGGCGAGAGAAACCCCCGTCTTTTCAATGACCGCCTGCAGGGCGAAAGCGATGTCGAAATGCCTCTGTTCATATTCGGCTTTCTCAGCGCGTTTCGGACCGAACTTGCGCAGGAAGGCATCGCTCATCCATTTTCGTTGCCCGTGCGTGTGGAACTGAAAATACCGGAGATTCAGGCGATACCCGCCGTCATCCGTGAAGCGGATCATGTCCTCAAAATCCCGGACATACGTGTCTTTGCCGTAAGCCGACATCCCCATCACCTTCCATTCGTCATGGAACGGCCGGAAGCCCAGATGATCGGTGATCGCGGCGTAAAAGTGCCCCAGGGAATGGGGGACCTTGATCTCTTTGAGTTTTTCGATCTTTGTCCCCTGCCCCACGGACATCATGGTGCTGGTGGATTCCCCTCGGCCGTCGAGCGTCAGGATCGCGGCCTCTTCGTAAGGCGAGACAAAAAACGCGCTGGCGGCGTGGCAAAGGTGGTGTTCGACGAAGCGGACTTTGGGAGGACGTTCCAGGCCGAAGTGCCGCTGGAGTTCGCGCCCGATGTTGTGCATCGCCAGGACCCGCTCTTTGAACGAGAGCTCGTCGCCGCCGGAGGTGGCGGTCAGAAGACGCAGGCTGGCCGGAAAAAAACGGGCCACATGGTCCATGTTCCCCCAAATCTCCCGCATCGGGACCCAGAAAAACGTGAAGTGGTCAATCTCGCGGATGGAGATCCCCTCCATCAAAAGGCACTGCTCGATGGCGTTCCGGGGATATTTCCAGGTGTGCTTTTCCCGGTTGAAGCGCTCCTCTTCGAGCATGACGCGGATTTGGCCGTCTTTGATCAGGGCGCAGGAAGATTCGTGGGAGTAACTGCTGATCCCGAGGATATACATGGGCTTACGCGTCATTAGGTCCCTTTGGAGTTATGGAAAGGACTTTATTGTAATATAAAATCGCCGGCCGTAAAACAGATTTTCTCGTCTTGTCCATAGCCGGGAGAAAACTCTCATGATATAATGCACCCGTTATGAACGATCCATTCAATCAAAAATACATGGCCGCGCGGGCGCCGGACCTTTTTGCCGGACAGCCCCGCACGTTTTCCATCGAGATATTTCCTCCCAAAACCGAAGAGGGCCTGCAGAAACTTCACGGGACCATCTCCGAACTCTGCAAGCTCAGACCGGATTTCATCTCCTGCACCTACGGGGCCGGGGGCGGCAGCCGGGACAAAACGTTCGATATCGCCCAGCACATCCAGGACAAACACGGATGCCTCGCGGTCGCGCACCTGACCTGTGTGTGCCACACGCGCGAAGAGCTCCTCGGGATCCTCACCGGCATCAAAGACCGGGGGCTCCGCAACGTCCTCGCCCTGCGGGGCGATCCGCCGAAAGACAACCCCGGCTGGACGCCCGGCGAGCACAATTTCCGGTACAGCTCCGAACTGGTCAAGTTCATCCGCGATCATTTCAGCGGCCATTTCGGGATCGGTGTGGCGGGCTTTCCGGAAGGGCACGTCCTCTGCCGGGACCGTGAGCAGGACGCCCGGTATTTGAAAATGAAAATCGACAGCGGGGCGGATTTTGTGATCACCCAGCTTTTTTTTAACAACCAGGACTATTTCGATTATGTGAAACGGCTGCGGAGGATCGGGGTCACGGCCCGGGTCATCCCCGGCATCCTCCCCGTCACCGATTACCACGGGCTGGTGCGTTTTTGCGGAAACTGCGGAACGGACATCACGGACGAAGTGAAGAAAATTTTTGAACCGATCCAGGACGACAAGGACAAGATCCTCGAAGAAGGCATCCGGTTCGCGGTCCGCCAGTGCCGGGAACTTCTGGACGGCGGCGCGCCGGGCCTGCATTTTTACTCCCTCAACAGAGTCCATCCCGTGGACGAGATCCTCAAGCAAGTCCGGCGCTGATTTCCCCTGCCCCGCCGCCGGAACACCCCGGCTATTGCGATAGACTCTTGACCCCGTAAACCTTCAAAAGGTCATTCACGTCGGTGGTTTTCAGATCAATCCCGCCGGCCTGCCCGAACGGCAGAAGAAGGATCCGTTTGCCCTGCAAGGCCTCGGCCATCTTGATCTTCACCATGGTCTTGCCGCCCTGGCTGTTCAACGCCTCGACCATTTTCTCGATCCCCTGGGATTCGGCCTGGCCTTCCTTCTCGATGGCCTGGGCGATCATGGCCTGCTGCTCATAATACGCATCCACGGAGATCTTGGCCTTCTGGAACTCGCCGTCCGCCTCGGCCACCAGCTTGTTGACCTCGCCCTGGGCCTGCTGGACCCGCTGGTTATATTCCTCGACCGTGGCCTTGGCCTCGGACTTGAAACGCTCGGTCATCTGGTCGGCGATCTTTTTCTCCTCGATCGCCTTCTGGTAGGCCGGATTGAAACGGTAATCGCGCGGCAGGACGCTCTCAACGATCACTCCGTAGGGATTGAGCGTTTTATTGAGCGCCTCCTTGACCAGGTCCGCTTTCTCGGTTCTCTTGTTGGCCACGTAAAAATCTTCCGTCTTCAACTCGCCGAAGATATCCCGCGTGACGCTGCGGGTCACGGTGCGGATAACTTTTTCTTCCAGTTCATAGTTACTCACGGCCGCGCGCTCGAGAATTTGGGGCGCCATCTTGGGATCAATGCGGTAGGAGATCACCACATCCAGGCTGATGTCGTTCCCGTCGATCGTCTTGAACAGCAGGTCATCCCGCTCCTTGCGGTTGCCGAAACGCCCGGCCGTCATCTCGATGTTGTGCAGGCGGGTGTCAAAGGTGTACCACTCATTGATGAACAGCGGGAAAAAATACGTGGCGCCCGGGGCGTAATATTCCTTGTCGAGCCCCCTCTTGCCGATGGGCGACCACTTGATGACCCGCACGCCGACTTCCGTGGATTTCGCCGAATGGGGAAAGAAGCCGACGACCAGAAGGACAATCAGGAATGGAGCAAGCTTGAAAATCGAAGAAGGTTTTGGTCCCATCGTCTTATTCCTCCGTGTTGGCAATGCCGAACATTCTTAAAGAGCTCTCCAGGTCCAGCGGGTTAAGGCCGTTCTCCCCGGTGGATGACAGGACGATCAGGTCCAGCCCCTTGTAAATATCCGCCATCTTGAGCCCGACATATTTTTCCGATCCCTGCCTCTGATAGGCCTGGTTGATCAATTCTGTCTTCTTGGCCTCGGACAGCTTCACAAGAAGATCACCCTCGGCCCGTTTGCTTCTCACGTAAAGGTCTTTCTCGGCATTGCGTTTGACCACATAGGCCTTGCCCTCCTCCAGCTTGACCTTGATCTTGGCCTCGCCTTCCTCCCGGACCTTGCGCACCAGGGCCTCTTCTCCCGAGGCCTTGGCCTTGGCCTGGTTGGTGAACACGAGCTGGTCCTTCAGTTTCTTCTCCTCGATATTTTTCTGGATCTCATCGCTGTATTTGAAATACCGGATCAGGATCTCTACGACCTCGATCCCCTTGGTTCGCAGCTCCTCGTTCAACAACTGCTTGGCCTTTTTGGCTTTCGCCACGCGGATGGGGCTGTTGTAAAACTCTTCGGTCGTCATCTCGCCGAGGGCCTCCTTCAGCTTGGCCTCGGTGCGCGGCACGATGCCGTTGTCTTCATACAGCTTCCCGGGCCCCAGGGTGGTGATCACCGCGTAGGGATCGACAATATGGTAGGGAATGCTCACGTCCACGTCCACAAAAAAACCGTCGGAGGTCTGGATGTGCGCCGCTTTTTCAATACGCGCGCCCCGGGCCGCCGTGCCAGGAAAATTGGTCAGCTCAAAAACTTGAATGTTCCTGGGAAAACGGTGCATGACCTCAAAACCCAGAGGCATGATGAAATGCAGTCCCGTGCCGTAAACCTCCTTCTGGATCCCTTTCTTGAACCCGACATTGACCTGTTTGATGCCGTACTGGTTCGGACGGATATAAACCAGACAGTTGTTCGCGATGAACCAGACGGCCATAAAGATCACGATCGGGATCAGCAGCCCGCCGAGGTCCGGCATCCGGGGCGACTTGACGATGTCCGCGTTCTTAAATTTGTCCCAACGCATAACCATATACACCTCCTGGAAAAAACATGTTAGATCCGATATCCAAACCGGTTCTCATCCTCAGGCCCGGCCGAAAGAATTCTGCGCCGCTTTCGCGATCAGAAACTATCCTATCACGATACTTTCCGAATTCCACTAAAATCGGGACCCCCGTTCGCGCATCACCCTGCCGCAAGGAATGAGACCAGGGATTATCCGAAAAGCGTCATCTGCCCTTCGCCCTTTTTCGGACGTTTCCGGGCCCCGGCCGCCTTCTCATATTCTTTCAGGGCTTCGGCGATGTCGGACAAAAACGGCGAAGCCGCGTTCTCGCGCATTTTCCCGTAAAGACGCCGCCGTCGGGCCCTCAGAAGGAAAAGCTGTTCCTTGGCCCGGGTCATCCCGACGTAAAAAAGCCGCCGCTCCTCGTCCGGATCTCCTGTCATGCGCTCCAGATTCAGGGGCAGGAGCGTTTCCTCGCAGCCCGCGATAAAAACCGCCGGAAATTCCAATCCTTTGGACGCGTGCAGGCTCATCAGGGACACCTTCTCCGCCTCAAAGGCCGCTTCCCTGCTCCGCGGCGGGCAGACATCATCCCTGTCTTCGTCCCGCTCCTCGCCGGACACGCGGAACGGGATCCCGCTGCGCTCAAACGCGAGCTTCAGCTCCCGCGCCTGGCTGTTCAGGCGGTAGAGGACGGCGATATCGCCGAAACTCCTCTGCGCGCGGCCCTCGTCGGCAACGCGGCCGGAATCTTTCGAGAACATACTCGTGCCCCCGACCATTTTCTCGATCTGATGCACGATGAATTCCGCCTCGGCCTTGTCCGTGGCCGAATCGTGGATGGTCAACCGGCCCTGTTCGAGGATCTTCGCGATCTGTTCCGGCACGTTTTGAAAACGGGCTTTGGCGATCACCTGGCTGGAGGCCGACAGAAGATTCTGCGCCGAGCGGTAATTTTCGCTCAGGGACAGCACGGCCGCGGCCGGGAAATCCGCCGCAAAGGTCTTAAAGAACCGCACGTCCGATCCGCGGAAACCGTAAATGGCCTGGTTGGGATCACCGATCGCCGTGAGCAGCACTTCGTTGCGGACAAGCTGTTTCAGCAGGGCGTGCTGGACGGCGTTGATGTCCTGATACTCGTCGACAAAAACATGGCGGTAAGCGCCCTGAATGTCCCGGGCCGCGTCATAGCTGGTCTGCAGGAGATACAGCGCTTCCAGAAGAAGGTCGTCGAAATCCAGGACCGACAGACTGCGCAGTTTCCGGCTGTAAGCTTTCACCTCTTCCGGAGGGTCGCCCGGGCCGATCGAAGATTTCCAGGCCGAGACGATCTCCAGGGCCTCCCGGCGCTCCCGCGGCTTTTTATCCGGCCAGATCTCCTTGGCCCATTCCTCAATCTCCTCAAGGGACGCCACGCGGAAATCCTTGGGCAGGTCTGTATAGCCGATGAACTCGCGGAGGACCTGCAGGCAAAAGCTGTGAAACGTGCCGGCCACGACTTTCCCGGCCGCGCCCGGAACGGACAAAAGCCGCTGGCGAAGTTCTTCAGCGGCTTTATTGGTGAACGTGATCGCGAGGACCTTTTGATCTTTGGCCAGGGACGGCGCCAGCCGGGCGATCCGGCAGGCCAGGGTATGGGTCTTCCCCGTGCCCGGACCGGCGACGATCAGGAGGTGTCCTCCTTCGTGTTCAACGGCTTTGCGCTGGGAAGGGTTGAGTCCCTCCAAAATTGTATTCACACTGTCACCGTCCGTTACTCCTTCGGCCTGACCACAAAAATATCTTCCCGCTCGTCCCAGTCCAGCCGGCCTTTATTTTCTTCCTGCCATGCGTCCCATCCCTTTTGGTCGAGGATGAACGCCCTTTCCACCAGGTTCACGTTCGCATCGATCGGCTGGGCCCGCACCCACTCCTTCCATTCCTGCTCGATCCGGGCTTTGTCTTTTCCGTAAACCTGGATGAGGGTTTCCAGGCCGAGAGGATCATTGTCCTGCTCGCGCAGGAGATTGATGAACGTCTGCAGATATCCTTTTTTGTAAAGGAACAGCATGAACGACCGTTCGGCCGCGATGTGCCGGTTGTTCAGCAGGTCATCCAGGGTCAGTTTCTCGACGGCCGCCTTGGCCTGGGGAAACCGCCAGTTGCTGAAATATCCGACGCTGATGAACAGCCGGCCCTCATCGTCGATGTAGCCCATGAATTTCTCGAAGAACATGGCCAGCCCCTCGGCCACCCAGACCGGGCACGGCTGGCGGGTAAAACCCTTAACGATAAAATGATGGACAAGCTCGTGAGTGGCCGTCCCCAAACCGCTCTCCAGGCTCACGACAATCAGATTGGCTTCCGGGCCGCGGTAATAACCGAACGGCGTCCTGGGCCCGCCGGCGCGGTTGTTATAAAATTCATATTTTCCCTGGGTGCCGAACAAATACATGTCCAGCGGCTTGTCCTGCTCAAACTGAAAAAATTTCAGCTTGAAATAGAGGGTAAATTCCTCAAAAAAAATGGAATAAAAATCGAGATCCCGGGAGGAGAGGTCTGAATAGATATGCAGGTGATCAGTGATCTTTTCGCGAGGAAGCAGATTGCGGGGTTTCGAAAACTGCGACACGATCCCCCCGGGCAGCATCGCCCCGGCCGCGATCATCAAAAAAAGCCCGATCAAAAGGGCGCGGTTGAGATTAAACGCTTTGGGCGGATCGGGAAACCCGGGCATGGGCCTCGCTCCTTCGGAAAGTCATGACAGGAAAATTGTGCTCACGGCTGTTTGGCAACCGCGGCGGCCTTCCCGGCCCACTCCAAAAGCCGGGGCCGGTCTTCGATGACATCCACCGGGACTTCGTAATAGGTTTTCAATGTCTGCCTGGCGTTGGGCTTGAACGCCGAGGAGCCCATCTTCACATAATCCGGCCGGGATTTTTCATCGGTCTTGAAATAAAGGGCTTCTTTGAAAATAATCCCGAAAAACCTTCCCCTCAAATACAGCCCCTCCCCGCCGAACATCCTCCGGCAATCCACGTCCAGCCCGGAAAGCTGGTCCAGCACAAAGTCGCGAAAAGAATGATCGGGCACGAATCCGGCTCTTTCCGTTTTTGATCGTCCTCCACCCGGGAAAATGACTCAGGGACGGGACTGTAAAACATCTTTACCGATGCTGTGGATCTCGCCCTTCAAACTGCTGGCGACCTCTCCCCTGCTCAGAAAAAGTACAATCGCCGCAGCCATCAGGACCCCGATCGGGATGAACACAAAATTCAGCGCCCAGGCCCTTTCATCGAAATACATGGCCAGAAATTCCTGCCCGCTCCCTTGCAAGAGATCATGAAAGACCGGGGCGTAGGCCTTGATGAAATAAATCTTAAATGCCGCGTACATGGGGACCAGATACATCGCCAGCACGCGCCCCCAGCTTTTGAACTGCACCAGGGCCGTTCCGGAAAGGATCAGCAGGACGCTCAGGAAGAAAAGGAGATAGATGACCATCAGGGGAAACGGGGGCGGGTCATAATTCGCGAGGAAGACGTATGATAGCGTCAGGTCCAAAAACCCCTTCAGCATCAGAATGACGGCTAACCCCATGACGCCCATTGACCATTTATTCATCCAACCCTCCTTCTTATTACGCAGGAATTAACCTTGTTGTCCTTACCGATAAGCTTGATGACCCCTCCTGATTTGCTAACGCAAATCAGGACTGAGGGTCAATGGTTTGGCCCTTCTGAGCCAAACCACCCTGAGCGGAGTCGAACGGGTTCGCCCAGCAAACTTACGTTCGTCCCGCTTCTTACCCCGCTATCGCGCAAGGGGCAGCGGGACTTCCGTAAGTTTGGGGCTCATTGAAATAACATCAACTGGTTTTCCGCCTGCTCACGCTCTTCGTCCGAAAAAATGTCAATCTCGCCGTATTCGCCGTCATAACCTGCGGCGATATGGACTTTGCTCTCGCGGACACGCCTGACGCCTTCGGCCACAAGCCCTCCGGCCGCGCGCTGAATGTCCCCCAAAGACGCTTCTCTCAATATATACAGTTCGTTGCCCAGCTTGGACAGGACCTCGATGTAAAGCTTGTGAACATTCAACGAGTTGGGCCCCACGCCCCTGGCCTCAGCGATGATTTCCGGCAAAGGGATCAGGTTATAAAACGGGCGCCAGCGTTTGGACTTGCGGCCTTCCGGGTAGTCGGCCAGTTCTTCGACCCTGGCCATGACGCCGACCGTCACCGGCTTGCCGCATTTGGGACAAAGCCCTTTGTTCTTGATCGTGTCCCGCGGATGAAGCCGCGTGTCACAGGCGCGGTGGCCGTCGTAATGGTATTTCCCCTCTTCCGGAAAAAATTCAATGGTGCCGGCCAGCCCCTTGTCCTGCGGGTCCGACAGCGCTTTGTAAATGGCCGGATAGGACATTTCGGTGTCGTAGATCGTGGCTTCCCGGCCGAGCTTGGGAGGAGAATGGGCGTCGGAATTGGACACCAGCACATACGGATCCAGCTGGCTCAGGCGCCAGTTCATCGGTGGATCAGACGACAAGCCTGTCTCAACGGCGAAAATGTGCTTGGTCAAATCCGCGAAACAGTCTTCCATCCGGTCGAACCCGCCTTTGGATCCCAGCGCCGAGAACCACGGGGTCCAGATGTGAGCCGGGATGAGATAGCTCAAAGGATCAGATTCCAGCGTGATCTCCAGGAGGTCCCGCGAATCCAGCCCCAGGATGGGCCGGCCGTCCGCCGAGATGTTGCCGATATCGCCCAGCCTGGCCTGAATCTTTGCCGCGGCCGCAAAACTCGGGGCAAAGATCACGTTGTGGACCTTGCGGACCTTGTCCAGACGCTTGTAGATATTGGAAATCTCGCAGGACAACAGAAAGCGCACCGTCCCGGCGCAGGACGGCGGGAGTTCCTTGCGGGTGGCTTTGTCATACTTGTCTTTGAGTTTGAAAAGGCCTTCTTCGGCGGGCTCGAGTTTTTCTTGAAGCTCTTTAAGCCATTTGGGATGGGTGAAATCGCCGGTTCCCACGACCTGGATACCCTTCATCCGGGCCCAGAGGGCAAGGTGTTCCAGGTTGAGCTGGGGACTGGTGGCGCGGGAATAATGGGAGTGAAGATGGACGTCAGCGTAAAACCGCATCAAAGGTTCCTTTCAAACCATGCCCAACTATCCCCGGGAGCGGGCTCCTTCTTGGGAATATAAGAATCTTATCAGAGGACCCCCCGCTCCTCAAGGGGAAAATGTCCCGTGTTGAACGGAACTCCGGATTCCGGGATGGTTCCGGATTCTTCCGTTGCCCTGGTGAAAAAAAAGGGGTTAGCCGTGAGGCTAACCCCTTCTGTATCCTGCAGAGAAAAACACGAAGAATTACTCGGCCTTCGGTTCTTCCATGGACTTGATATGATCTTCCATGCTTTCGATCATCGGGCCGGCATTTTCTTCCATTTCGCCCATCTCTTCCGCCATGCCCTCTTCGACGGCGTTCAGGCCATCTTCCATGTTGACCACGGCATCCTCAGCCATTTCTTCAACCACGTCGGCGGCCATCTCTTCAGCCACAACGCCCTTCACCATGACCTGCGCGCAGGCAGCCACGGCCAATAACACGAAAATCCACATTGTAAGCTTTTTCATTTAATTCTCCTTGTCCGTTGAAATACTTTGGATTAACTGCGAAATTTTAAAACTGTATCGAGAACCTAAAACCTGGTGCGATTGACCTGATCTCCCCCCTTTTAGACGAAGTTTTCATCACGGAACTGGAGCGTGACCAAAACCAGTTGCACGGGCTTACGTCAGGCAGCTTCAGCCCGCTTATGAATAATTTTTTAACAACAGAAATCCGCCCCCATGAAGCATCTGGGCAATTGAAGGGAACATTCTACAAAACCCCCCTGTCAAAGTCAAGCTGGAAGAAATAATGGTCTAGGGTGGAATTATTGCCAGGCAAGGCCAGCTTTGATAATAAAGAATTCGGCGGCGGCCAGAAGGATCAGGGCCGAAACCTGCTGAACGCGCTTAAGCCACATTCCCGATCTGGGCAGGACGCTCAAGGCCCCGCTGAAGGTCCCCACCAGGATCAGCGACGCCCCGACCCCGTAAGAGAAGACGAACAGGAGACTGACCGCGTGCAAAAGATTCTCCTTGGAAGCCACGTAAAGCAGGAGCGTCCCAAGGATGGGCGCCGTGCAGGGGCCGAC
This sequence comes from Candidatus Omnitrophota bacterium, assembly GCA_030688425.1. Classification (NCBI taxonomy): domain Bacteria; kingdom Pseudomonadati; phylum Candidatus Omnitrophota; species Candidatus Omnitrophota bacterium. The sequence continues at coordinate 215,499 of JAUYIB010000012.1, forward strand.
GATCAGGCCGGCCGCCATTCCCAGCAGGAGGATGGTCCATAGACTGCGGGGCTTGGATTTGTTACGGAGATTGAACCCGAGAAAGGGCAGTTGGATGACATCCAGCATAACCAGGGCGAAGACCAGCAGGGTGTTTCCGATCGCCAGAAAAACCAGCGGGTGCTGCTGGAACTGACCGAAGGCCTTGCGGGTCAGCACAGCCGCCACTCCAAGAACGCAATAGGTCACGGCCAGGCCCAGGACATAAACCACGGACAGCCAAAAACCGCTCAGCTTGGTGCCCTGGGTATTGGCGCCGGCAATCAATCCGGCGGTGACAGGCAGGACCGGGTAGACGCATGGGGTAAAGCTGACCAGCACGCCTGCCCAGAAGACCGCAAAATAATCGAGAAAATTGCCTGAAAGGTGTTCCACCCGCCGCCTCCGATGTTGGCCTGAAAATATGCCTCTCATTATATAATCACTCTTTAAAAAAATAAAGGACTTATCTGGAAGAGGGGAGCGGGCGTTTAATCCTCATTTATAAAAGCCGCAAAGGCGGACCAAAAAAGACAGCGCCTGAGAAGGCGCTGTCTTTGCATGTTCCGGCAGGAATCCGGCCGTTATTCTTTCTTGGCCAGATAACGCGCAGCCGCGTCGCGGCCGCCCAGGCCGAAGGCCAGGGCCAGTGCCAACACGACTCCGCCAAACCAGATATGGAACACCGTGCCGGTAAACAGGATCCCGAAGCCCATCTCTTCCAAAGCCATCTTGGCCGTGGTGAACAACACAGCCCAGCGGCTCACGCGTTCCAGAAGTTTTGGTTTCGGCAGATCCAGGTTGCTGGCGACGGCATGGATCACAACAGAGACGATCTTGGTCATAAGCAGACCGATGACCAGAACAAAGACGCCCGAGAGAACTCTCGGCACATAGGCCATCAGCAGCACGATCAGGCCGCGCCCGGCCGTCACGCCCATCGCTTCCAAGGCGAGAATAAGGAAGCTCAGCGTGACCACAAGATACACAAACCCGGCCAGCAACTCACCCAGCCCGTGCTTAATACCCCCTTTGCGAAGGAGACCCGTTAAGCCGATCTTGTCCGACAGCTTGTCGACAGGAATCTCCTTGCAGATGCGGTGAATCACGGCATGAAGCACTTTGGCCAGGATGAGGCCGAGGACAAGGATCAACACGACGCTGACCAAAGCGGGGATAAAATCTGCAACCTTCATGACCATTTCAAGAAACGGAACAATAATGAATGTCTTGATGGTCGCCATTTGACTCCCCTCCTTTCTTCTTCCAGCGTTTTGTGCGTTGTCCCACACAAAGCGTCTAATTCAAATATAGCACGCCTTTCCCCGTCGGAGTGAACGGGGTCGAAAGCGGCCGGGAAACGCTTTCCCGACGGAAAAGCAGGCGTCGCCGGCACGCGCGGGTTGCCGCAAACATAGCCCTTTAAATAAGTTAAATTATAACCGGATTCGTCAACTTTGCGGAACTGCGGAGGACAGCGGCGGACAGGGGGGTTGACAATGTCTCTGGGGGCTCTTGATAAAACAGATAAAACAGAAACCGACGGGAACGGCTAAAAACTCATGCGCTTCCCCGGCGGGAACGCGGATCATTTTGCCGGCGCCGGCACGGCCTTTGTCTTGGGGCGGTACAGCAGTTTCCAGGGATTCATTTTGAGGTCATAACTCATCTCTTCGAAATTCCTGCTCAGGGAGTTGACCCGGACGATGGTGTCGTCCACGAGATGTTTGTTGGCCGCCAGCCGCTCGTTTAGGTTCCCGGAAATCGAAGCCGCGTTGTTCATCGTAATACGCATATTGGCGAGGATTTCATCAATGGTCTGGCTGTTCGCCTGGAGCCGCAAACGGATTTCCTTGGAAATTTCCCTCATGTTCTCGGCGATCTCCTGGCCGTCCTGCATCATCTCCTCCAAGCTGGCCGGCTCATGGCCGGAAATGGTCTCACCCTGCGACAGATAACCGCCGTCCACGTTCTCGGCGTAAAGCCCGATGTATTTTTCGCCCATGAAACCCATGTTCTTAACATAGGCCTTGACGCCTTTGGGGACCTGGACGTCGCCCTGGATCCAAAGGGTCACCTCGACTTTGGGCACGGCTTCATAAAGAATATCGATCTCCTGGACCCGTCCCACCTCAAGCCCGTTCAACCGGACCGGGGCATTGGTCTCGACGCCTTCGATGTTCTGAAACCTGACCTTGATGGCATACCCTCCCACCATGACCTTAAAGTTGCCGGCCTTCCATGTGAGGAAAGCCAAGAGCACGGCCACCACGGCCACCAGGACTCCGATTTTCATTTCATTGGTCAATTTCATGTGGATTCTCCCTTCAATCTTTTCGAAAAACCGCCGCCAGAGAAGTCGCCATCAACTCCCCGCCTGATGCGTGAGGAATCAGTCCCGGTCCGCGAACTGGATCGGGCCTTCCAGGTTGCCGTGAATAAACTGCTGAACGATCGGGTCACTGGAATTTTTGATTTCCTCCGGCGTCCCGATCTGCAAAACGCTCCCGTTATACAGCATCGCCACGCGGTCGGCGATGCGAAAAACGCTTTCCATGTTGTGCGTGACCACGATCGAGGTCAGAAGCAGTTTCTTGCTCAAATCCAGAATGAGCCGGTCCACGACCGCGCACACGACCGGGTCCAGCCCCGCGGTAGGCTCATCGTAAAACACCACGTCCGGATCCATGGAGATCGCCCGCGCCAGGGCCACGCGCTTCTTCATCCCGCCGGACAACATGCTCGGCATCAGGTTCTCGTACCCATGCAGCCCCACCAGGTTCAGCTTCATCTGGACGATCATGCTGATGATTTTGGGGTCCAGCTTGGTATGCTCCTGCAGGGGCAGGGCCACGTTTTCCTCAACCGTCAAATAATCCAGCAGGGCCGCGTTCTGGAAGCACATGCCGAACAGCCGTTTGATCTGCTCCATCTCTTCTTCAGACTGGTCCGTCATGTCCTTGTCTTCAAAAAAAATCTTTCCGGAATCGGGCTTGATGGCGCCGATCATGTGCCGCAGCAGGGTGCTCTTGCCGCAACCCGACCCGCCCATGATGACAAAGATTTCCCCCTTGTAAACATCGAGAGAGATATTTTTCAGGACCGGCCGGCCGTCAAAGGACTTGGACAAGTTCTGGACCGTAATGGCGATTTTTTGGTCAGACATAATTTAGCAGATCACATTTTGGCGAAAAAGAAGATCCCCGTGATCACGCAGTCCGCGATAATGATCAGGATGAAGCTCGTCACAACGCTGATGGTCGTGGCCCGGCCCACCCCGACCGCGCCGCCCTTGGTGCTCAACCCCTGATAACAGCCCACCATGGCGATGATCACGGCGAACACAAACGATTTCAAAAGACCCGTGTAAATGTCCTTAAGGGCGAGATATTTGAACGCGGTCTGCATATACAAGTAAGAATTGATCTTCAGGTTATACACCCCGATCAGATATCCGCCCAAGATCCCCGAAACGTCCCCGATGACCGTCAGGCAGGGCAGCATGAGAAAGAGCGCCACGACCTTGGGCACGACCAGGAAACGGATCGGGTTGATCGCCATGGCCTCGAGCGCCTCGATCTGCTCGTTGACTTTCATGGACCCGATCTCCGCCGTGATGGCCGCGCCGATGCGGCCCGCGATCACAAGCGCCGTCAGGACGGGCCCCAGCTCGCGGCAGATGGAAATGGACACCAGGCTCGCCACGTAAATGGTCCCGCCCAGCTTGGTCAGCTGATACGCGGATTGCATGGCCAGCACAATGCCGGTGAACAGGGTGACAAAAAAAACAATGATGATGGATTTGGCCCCCATGAACACCATCTGTTCGAAAACGGCGGGCCGTTTGATGGGCTTGTTCTTCGCGGGGCCGCGGATGATCCAGTAGGCCGTCTGGTAACAAAGATTGGAAAACTCGAGGAGGATCTGGACCCATTCCCTGACCCGGGATCCGATGTTCTCAAAAAACCTCAGTATGAGCATGGAGGCGTTTCCGATGCTGTGATGTTAAGAACCTTCAGGGGTTGAGGAGATCCCGGGCCTTAGAGAGCAGGTCTTCCGTCTTGAAAGGCTTGGGGATATACGCGTCCGCGCCGACTTCAACGCCGATCTTCCTGTCCTCATCCCCGGCCCTGGACGTCAGCAGGATCACGGGGATGTGCTTCTGCCCCTCCTGGGATTTCAGGAGCCGGCAGATGTTATAGCCGTTGATGATCGGCATCATGATGTCGAGGATGATCAGATCCGGCTTGCCCTTCAGGGCCATCTCCAGCCCGCAGGGGGCGTCCTTGCTGCAGACGACCTCGTATCCTCCCGAGGCGAAAACTTTCTCCAGCAGTTTCAGGACGGTGGGATCATCATCGACAACCAGGACCTTTTTCGTCTTGAGCGCTTCTGTCATAGTGTCTTATTTTAACCATGAAGAATCCTGAAAACAAGACAAAAGGTGGCGGATTGCTCCGACACAAAAAAAGCCGCTGCAAACCTCTGCAGCGGCTCAGGAAGGCGCCCACCCGCGAAGTGAACTCAGCGGCGTCGAAGCTCGTTGGCCAGGGCAACCAAATTTTTGAGCGACGCCGTGGTTTCCGGCCAATCGCGCGTCTTCAACCCGCAGTCGGGATTGATCCAGAAATTCTCCTTCGGGATCACCCTCAGGGCGCGGCCGACCACCTCACGCATCTGCTCCATACCGGGAACGGCCGGCGAATGGATGTCCCAGACCCCCAGGCCGATCTGACGGTTAAACCGGATCTTTTCAAAACTGCGGATGATGTCCCCCCGGCTGCGGCAGGTCTCGATCGAGATAACGTCGAAGTCCATCTTCCCGATCTGATCCACGATCTCGCCGAATTCCGAATAACACATGTGCGTGTGGATCTGCGTTTTCGGGTCGGTGTTCGCCGTGAGACGGAACGATTTGACCGCCCAGTCGAAATACGCCGGCCAGTCGCGGCGCTTCACCGGGGCCTTTTCGCGGATCGCCGGCTCGTCGACCTGGACGATCCGGATCCCCTGTTTCTCATAGTCCCGGATTTCCGCACGCAGTGCCAGGGCGATTTGATACGCCACGTCCCGGAGAGGGATATCCTCCCGCACAAAACTCCAGGCGATGATCGTGACCGGCCCGGTGAGCATGCCCTTCACAGGTTTACGGGTCAGGCTTTGGGCATAAGCGATTTCATCCACGGTCATGGGCGCTGGTCGGGACACATCACCAAAGATGATCGGCGGCCGGTAAGTGCGAGTGCCGTAAGAAATGATCCAGCCCTTGGCCGTCGTGTCGATCCCGTCCAATTTCTCGGCGAAAAATTCCACCATGTCCGTGCGCTCGAACTCGCCGTGCACCAAAACATCCAGCCCCCAGGATTCCTGCAGGGCAATCAATTCGCGGATCTTAGAACGCACAAAATCCCGGTAATGCTCCTGCGTGATCCGTCCGGTACGGGCCTCGGCGCGCATCTTGCGGACCTCGGCGGTCTGCGGGAAGCTGCCGATCGTTGTCGTGGGAAACGCCGGCAGGCCCAGGATCTCCCGATGGATTTTCTTGCGCCGGACCGCCGTAATTTTCTTTGTGAAGTCAGACGGCTTCAATGCCTTGACCTTGCGCCGCACAGCCCCGTTGATCCCGATGGTCAGTTTTGGCAGGGCCGGGGCGGCCCCTCTCCCGTCATAAACCCCGGCGATCAGGCGGATTTCATCCAGCTTCTCTTTCGCGAAGGACAAGGCCTGTTTCAACTGCGGCTCAAGCTTGTCCTCGCACTGAAGCGTGATCGGCAGATGGTAAAGCGGCGCCGCGTTGGAAACGACAGCCGACGGCGCGGCCTTCGTGATCTGCCGGAGAAGGGCAACGGCCTTTGTGACGTCCGTCCGCCACACATTGCGCCCGCTCACAAGCCCGGCGATCAACGTCTTATCTTTGGGAAATCCGTGCTTTATCAGATTTTTCCGGTTCTCCGGACCCTGAACAAAATCCAGCCCGACCGCAGCCACCGGCAGGCCGCAGAGCTCTTTATAAAAATCCACCGTACCGTAATAGGTGATCAGATGGATCTTGCAGCCGCTTTCCGCCATCACGCGATAGGCCTGCCGGATCAGACGGACCTCGGCCGCTGTCAGATCCAGGACAAACGCCGGCTCCTCGACGTGAGCGGCGGGACAATTTCTCAACAGTTCCCGGTAAACCGCTGCCAAATCCCTCAAGGCCGCGGCAAATCCGGATTTCGTCAGGCCTTTGCTCAATTTCAAGAACGTGAACGGCCCGATGAAAAACGGCAGCCCCGAAGCCGTCGTCCGCTGCAACAGAACCGGCGAAGCCCCTTCCGGCGAAAACTTCAGCGGCGTCGTTGAAAAATCCGTGACCAGATAATGATAATTGGTGTTGAACCACTTGGTCATCTCCAACGCGTTCTTCCCGCGGCAGTGATCATAATATTCCTGCAAACTGCCGGGACGGTGCACCCCGGCCTTGACGGCCGTATCGAGCATTTGGTCGTAAAGAGTGATTTCGCCGGATGGAAAAAAATCCACGGTTTTTTCATAGGCCGCAACCATGCCGTCCTGGAGGGACTGGATCGCCGCACGGGCATCGATTTCGGACAGCTCGCCTTTCCAAAAACCCTCGACCGTCTTTTTGAACTCTCTGTCCTCCCCCAACCGCGGGAAACCGTAAGCATAGGTCTTCATAATCACCTCTCTCGTTGTTAAACTATGATAATCCTTCGACTCCCTCCGGCCTTTCCTTCCTAAGATGAAGGCCTACGGTCGCTCAGGACTTTTTTTCCGCCGTTTCTCCGGAAAACGGCTGAAAAAAAGAAACGCCAACCTTGTAGAAAGGTTGGCGTTGTAAAGTGCTCTGATTCCGGCAAAGGGGGAATTCCCATCCAAACCGGCGGCAAGCCATCAAAACACGACCCTATTTCCCTTTCTACAGAAGGTACTCCCCAGACATACCCCGCCGGCCGCCCTGCTCATGTTACGGCCATTGGGTGAACAGACATTCGGGCTCGTCCCCGCCGCAATTTCGCGGGGCATTACCGCTGCCGGACAGCGTTCCGTGTCTCACGGAAACTTTCTCCGTTCGGTCTGGTCAAGAACGATAAAACACATCAGCGTAAACTGACGCCTTCGATTGTATCGGAAGATGATTTTTTGTCAAGGGCGGTGTTGCCGTGGTCCCCTTCGCAAAGGACTCCCGGGAGGGTCATTCAGCATCGTAGCCGAGATACGGAGAGAGCCATTTCTCGACAAACCTCACGTCCTCGTTTTTGCGCCTGGCGAAGTCTTCGATCTGATCTTTGGCGATCTGCCCCAGCCAGAAATATTTGGCCTCCGGATGTGCGAAATACCAGCCGCACACGGACGAGGCCGGGATCATGGCGTACGTCTCGGTCAGGCGGATCCCGGTGTTTTTCTCCGCGTCCAGAAGATCGAACAACAGCGGCTTTTCGGTGTGGTCCGGGCAGGCCGGATATCCCGGCGCCGGACGGATGCCGCGGTACGCGCAATGGATCATGTCTTCATTGGTCAGGGTCTCATGCGGCACGTAGCCCCAGAATTTACGACGGACAAGCTCGTGCATCCGCTCGGCAAAGGCCTCGGCCAGGCGGTCCGAAAGGGCCTTGGCCATGATGCTGCGGTAGTCGTCGTGGTCTTTCTCATACTTCGCCGTCATGTCGTCCGTGCCGATGCCGGAGGTGACTGCGAAGCCGCCCAGATAATCCGCAACACCGGTGTCCTTGGGCGCGATCAGATCGGCCAGGGCGTAATACGGGCTCTCCTCGTGCTTGAGCGTCTGCTGACGCAGGGTGTGAAAAACCATGCGGACTTTTTGACGGCTGTCGTCCGTGTAGACCTCGATATCGTCCCCCACGCTGTTGGCCGGGAAAAACCCGATCACGGCCCTGGCGCGCAGAAGTTTATTCTTGATGATCTCCTCCATCATCACCTGGGCTTCGTCAAAAAGCTTTTTGGCCTCGGCCCCGATCTTGGCGTCCTTGAAAATGTTCGGATACTTGCCGGGCAGTTCCCAGGTCATAAAAAACGGCGACCAGTCGATCCGTGTCCGGAGGTCGCTCAAATCATAATCCTCAAAAACTTTCACCCCGAGGAACGACGGCTTGGTGATGAGGGCCTTCTCCCAGTCGGTCTTGAGTCCTTTGGCGCGGGCCTCCCCGATGGTGAGGTATTTCTTCGTGGCCTGGCGGTTGGCGTGCTCGTCGCGCAGGCGGGCAAAATCCTGCCGCGTCTTCTCCACCAGCGCGGGCTTTTGCTTCGGGTCCATCAGGGCCCGGCAGATGCCCACGCTCCGGGAAGCGTCCTTGACGTGAATGACCGGCTGCTCATATCCGGGAGCGATCTTGACGGCCGTATGGTTGGGGGACGTGGTCGCGCCGCCGATGATCAGAGGCAGGTCCAGCCCTTCCCTCTGCATCTCCTTGGCCACATGGACCATCTCGTCCAGGGACGGCGTGATCAGTCCGCTCAGTCCGATGATGTCGGCCTTTTCCTCGCGCGCGGTCTTCAGGATCTTGTCGCAGGGCGTCATCACGCCGAGGTCGATGATCTTGAAATTGTTGCAGGCCAGGACAACGCCGACAATGTTCTTGCCGATGTCATGCACGTCGCCCTTGACCGTGGCCATCACGATCCGTCCGACATGATGCGCCTCGCCCGGCTTCTTTTCTTTTTCGATAAAGGGCGTCAGGTACGCGACGGCCTTTTTCATGACCCGCGCGCTTTTGACGACCTGCGGAAGGAACATCTTGCCGGCGCCGAAAAGATCGCCGACGATGTTCATCCCGGCCATGAGCGGGCCTTCAATGACCTCCAGGGGATGCCTGGCCTTCAGCCTGGCTTCTTCGACATCCAGTTCAATGTAATCCGTGATCCCTTTCACCATCGCGTGCGACAGGCGTTCCTCGGCAGGTCCTTGCCGCCACGAAAGGTCCTCTTCGGTTTTCTTGCCCTGGGACTTGACCGTTTCGGCATACCGGATGAGCCGCTCTGTCGAATCAGGGCGGCGGTTCAGAAGGACATCCTCCACCAGCTCCAAAAGGTCTTTGGGGATCTCGTCATACACCGCGATCATGCCGGCGTTGACGATGCCCATGTCCATCCCGGCCTTGATCGCGTGATACAGGAACGCCGAATGCATGGCCTCCCGCACGGCGTCGTTTCCGCGAAAAGAGAACGAGACGTTGCTCACTCCGCCGCTCACCCGGCAATGGGGCAGGGTCTGCTTGATGATCCGCGTCGCCTCAAAATAATTCTTGGCGTAATCGTTGTGCTCTTCGATCCCGGTCGCGACCGCGAAGATGTTAGGGTCAAAAATGATGTCTTCCGGAGGAAATCCGATGTCCTCCGTCAGGATATCGTACGCCCGCCGGCAAATGGACACCTTGCGCTCGACCGTATCGGCCTGGCCCTGCTCGTCGAAGGCCATGACCACCGCAGACGCGCCGTAGCGCCGGACTTCCTTGGCCTGTTGCCGGAAGGCCTCTTCGCCTTCCTTCATGCTGATGGAATTCACGATGGACTTTCCCTGAACGCACTTCAGGCCCGCTTCGATGACAGGCCATTTGGAAGAATCGATCATGATCGGAACGCGCGAGATGTCCGGCTCCGCGGCGATGAGGTTCAGGAATCTCACCATCGCGGCCTGGGAATCGAGCATGGCCTCATCCATGTTGACGTCGATGGCCTGGGCGCCGTTCTCCACCTGCTGGCGCGCGACGGCCAGGGCCGCGTCGTAATCCCCGGAGAGGATGAGCCGGGCGAACTGCTTGGACCCGGTGACATTGGTCCGCTCGCCGATATTGATGAAATTGGAGTCCGGGCGGACGATCAGCGGCTCAAGCCCGCTGAAACATGTTGTCGCAGGGATGTCCGGGACCTTCCGGGGAGGGACCCCCGCCACGGCATCGGCAATGGCCTTGATGTGTTCCGGGGTCGTCCCGCAGCAGCCGCCGAGGATGTTCAAAAACCCGCTCTGGGCGAACTCGCGGACCAGGCCAGCCATCTCTTCCGGGCTTTGGTCATACTCCCCGAACTGATTCGGCAGCCCGGCGTTCGGATAACAGCTCACATAGCACGGGACGATCCGGGACATCTCTTCAATGTAAGGCCTCATATCTTTTGCGCCGAGGGCGCAGTTCAAGCCCACGGCCAAAGGGTCCGCGTGAGAAATCGAAGTGTAGAACGCCTCGGTGGTCTGCCCGGACAGGGTGCGGCCGCTGGCGTCGGTGATCGTCCCGGAGATCATCACCGGAACGGATTTGCCGGTTTTCTCAAAGGATTTGTCGATCGCGTAAATCGCCGCCTTGGCATTCAGCGTGTCAAAGATCGTTTCCACCAGCAGAAGGTCCACCCCGCCTTCCAGAAGCGCCCGGACCTGTTCCGAATAGGCCGCCACCAGCTGGTCGAACGTCACGGCGCGGAAACCGGGATCGTTGACGTCCGGGGACAGGGACGCGGTGCGGGTCGTCGGGCCGATGGCTCCGGCGACAAATCGCGGCTTGGCGGAATTTTTTTTGCTGAATTTTTGCGCGGCCTTCCGGGCGATCCTGGCCGAGGCCAGGTTCAAGGCAGGGACCTGGTTCTGCATCTTGTAATCCGCCATGCTGACCGCGTTGGCGCTGAAGGTATTGGTTTCGATGATGTCCGCGCCGGCCTCGAGGTACTTGGAATGGATCTCTTCGATGATCTGCGGCTGGGTCAGGGACAACAGGTCATTGTTGCCCTTGAGGTCCTGCGCATAATCGGCAAACTGTTTCCCGCGGTAGGCCTTCTCATCCAGCTTGTATTTCTGGATCATGGTGCCCATGGCCCCGTCGAGGATGAGGATGCGCTTTCGCAAAAGCCCGTGGAGCGGATGTGATGGGAACGGTAATTTCATATTGATAACGATAGAAGAAATACCCTCTGTTGTCAACGGGTTATGTTAAGACCCAATCCTGTAAAGCAATTCTCTCGATGGCCGGAGGCTGTGTCCCGTGCTCAAACAGCGATCCCGCTTTTTTCTTAACAAAAAATCATGGTAAAGCGGTCTCGAACTGCGCGCGGGACACAGCCTCCGGCCCTCTTCATGAATATTATTTCGGTGGAGCGTAGGTGAACTGCCGGGTGTTTTCGTCATAGCTGTCGATGAGCGGCAACTGCGGCTCCCGGGAATGGGGACAGGGCGACTGGACGTGCGCCTCAAAATCTTTGACGAACTTTCTCACCATGCTGGAGATCAGGATGGACTCTTCCGCCGGCAAGAAACAACGGGTCTGGTTGGTCACCCGGCCGCATTCGGTCAGGATGTCTTCCATCGTATGGGACTTGGCCTGTCCGGACTCATACAACCGCAGGTGCTCGGTGATGAGGCGCGCGCCGGTGTTGCACGGCACGCACTGGCCGCAGGACTCGCGCGCGAGAAAAGAGGAAAACATCGCGGCCGCCTTGACCATGCACATGCTTTCGTCGTAAACGATGAACCCGGCGGATCCCAACCCGCCGCCGGCTTCCCTTAATGTCCCGAACGCCATGGGCGTGTCGAAGATCTCCGGGGTCATGACCTTGTTCGCCACCCCCGAGAACACAGCGCGGATCGGATGGCCCCCGGCCGGTCCGCCGCCCAGATCATAAATCAATTCGCGCAACGTTGTCCCGAGAGGCAATTCATACATCCCAGGCCTCTTGACGTCCCCGCACAGGGTGAAGATCATCGTCCCGGGCGTGTCCGCGCAGCCGATCGAGCGGAACCATTCCGCCCCCTTGGCCATGATATGCGACACGTGGCTCAGGGTCTCCACATTATTGACGACCGTCGGGTTGTATTCGCCGGGGGCGCAGCGCACGCCCTGCATGAACGGCGGCATGATGCGCGGCAGGGCGCCGCGGCCGTCGACCACTTCCAGGAGAGCCTTTTCCTCGCCGAACAAATATTCGTCCGGCCCGGGCACGACTTCAAGATATCCCGGCTTAATGAACCCGGCCTGGGTCATCTCCTCGATCGCCTTCTTGACCCGCGCCACTTCGCGAATGAACTTGGCCTTCATCCCGATAAAGGCCTGCTCCGCCCCGACCACGTGCGAAACGATCATGATCCCTTCCACGAGCTGGTAGGGATTCTTCTGGATCAGATAGCGGTCCTTGTATGTCCCCGGCTCTCCCTCCGAACCGTTGCAGACGACGAATTTGCGGGAGCTGGTATCTTCGAAGGCCGTGGTCCATTTGATCGCGGCCGGGAAACCCGCGCCGCCGCGTCCCCTCAAACCCGCTTTTTTGACCTCATCAATCACTTCGCGGGGAGCCATGGAACGGGCTCGCTGGAGGCCTTTGAGGCCGCTGGCGGCCTTATACTCTTCGAGATTCTGAATGGGTTTGTTGTCCTGCGGGAGCAGGACGCGCAATTCTTGGGCCATCGTCATTATCCTTGGGAAATCTGTTATAAATCGTTGTTATTATAAAGAATTTCCGGCGAGAGGGTAAAAAATTTTTATCTTTTCACGGCTGACTGTCAGCTCTTCAACCCCACGCCCTTTTTCAGCAGGTAAAGGTTCCCGGCCACCAGCGCCGCGGACAGGACGACCAGGATCGCCAGGCTGAGAACGATCGAGACGTCCGAAAATCCGTAAAACCCGGCGCGGAATCCGTTGACCATATAAAGGATGGGATTGGCCAGGGAAACGTTCTGCCACAGCGGCGGCAGGCTGTGGATGGAATAAAACACCCCGCCCAGATACGTCAACGGCGTCAGCACGAACGTCGGCACGATGGAAACGTCATCAAAACTCTTGGCAAAGATCGCGTTGATCAACCCGGCCAGGGAAAACACCAGCGCGGTGAGCACGATAAACGCCAGGATCAACAGCGGATTATGGATCTGCGGGTGCGTAAAGAAGACGGAGACCAGAAAGACCAGGAGACCCACACCCACCCCGCGCAGGACGCCGCCCGTGGCATATCCGGCGACGATCACCCATTCCGGAGTCGGGGACACAAGCAGCTCTTCGATGCTCCGCTGGAATTTTGAGCTGTAGAACGAGCCCACCACGTTCGCGAACGAATTGTTGATCACCGCCATCATCACAAGCCCGGGGACGATGAAGGCCATGTAACTCACGCCGTGCACGTCGCCGACCTGCGAACCGATGAACTTCCCGAAAATCACGAAATACAGCGTCTGCGTGATCACCGGGGGCACAAAGGTCTGCGACCAGATACGCAGAAAACGCGTCGTTTCCCGCCGCACAATGGTTTTGTAAGCGATCCAGTGGTCTCGCATCATCTCTTACTCCCTCAATATCTTCAGAAACAGCTTTTCCAGGCGGTGGCCCTGGGGGCGGATATCCATGACCACCATCCCCGCGTTTGTCAGCTGGGACACGAAACCGTTCAGACTCTCTTTGCGGTCCAGTTCCACCTCAAAAGAATTCTCATCGACCACTTTCGGGTGAAAACCCCTGAGCCCCTCCAGCCCCTTGGTCTCCCGGACCGTCACGGTGTACGTTTCCGTGTCCATGAGCTGGACCAGCCGCTTGACCGAGTCGTTGGTGATAATCTCGCCGTTCTTGATGATCGCGGCGTGGCGGCACATCTGCTCGACCTCTTCCAGGTAATGCGTGGTCATCAGGATCGTCAGCCCTCCGCGGTTCATCTCCCGCAGGAACTCCCACATCTCGTGGCGCAATTCCACGTCCACGCCCGCGGTCGGCTCATCCAGGATGAGCAACTGCGGGCGGTGGATCAGGGCCCGCGCGATCATCAGCCGGCGCTTCATGCCCCCGGACAGCTGCCGAGACGGCGAACTCCTCTTGTCCCACAAGCTCAGTCGTCTGAGAATGGCCTCGGTTTCCTTCAAGGCCTCTTTCCTGTCCACGCCGAAATACCCGGCCTGTGTGACCAGGATGTCCTGGACCTTTTCAAACATGTTGAAGTTGAACTCCTGGGGGACAACGCCGATCAATTTCTTGGCTTTGGAAAATCGCGTGTCAATGCTGTGGCCCAAAACCTCAACGCTGCCGCTGGTCTTGTTGACCAACCCGGTGACGATCCCGATCAGCGTGGTCTTGCCCGCGCCGTTGGCGCCGAGCAGGGCAAAAAAATCGCCCCGGGCGACGTCCAGATCCACATTTTTCAGGGCCTGGGTGCCGCTGGCGTAAGTCTTGCTCAATTGACGGATCGACAAGGATTTCATAAAAAAGGAATGCTGTCCTGGGTTATTCCTGCGCAAGATCCCGCATAGAAAGAAAATTATACTGAATCGCGGGGACAAATACTAATGTTTTCTATGTCCGAAGGGATGCTCAGCGCAAATAAAAAACCCTCCCCGCTGTCCGGGCGGGAGGGGGTTTCCCAAAAAACAACAATTCCGCTTATTCGAGTTTCGCTTTCTTCCTAATCAAATTCTTCAAATAATCGGCCGTTTCCTGATCACCCAGCTCTGCGATCTTGGCGATCTCGACTCTGACTTTCGCCATCTGCCCCAACTCAAGGTGTGCGACTCCCAGGTTGCAATGAACGGTAATGTCATCCGGCCTGATTTCGAGGGCTTTTTTGTAATTTTTAATCGCTTTCTCGTAATTCCCGCTATCATGAGCTTTAGATGCCGTGCTCAAAAAATGATCCCTCTTGAGCTTTGCGCACGATAATGAGGAGAAGGCAAGAATGAGACACAACAGGGTCAGCCATCCCAATTGTCCTTTGATTTTCATACGCCCACCTCTTTCAACCGCGGCATTCCTCGCGGAACGCCTATCGCCGGCCGGAACGGCCGGCGAGTCTCTATAAGCTCAAAAAGCCCATTCCTTTAGAAAAAGAATAGGCTTTTTGGTAAATGCGTTGTCAGTTGCTATTCTTTAAAACCTATAAGGTCTTCCTCCGGTGATTCTCCCCGGCCCCTCCGAAGAGTGGCTCCAGGTATATTTGATCTGAAAAGCGTTTCTGATGCAAGTATAAAACATTCCCGGCGGGATTACGAGGAAATATTTACCGTCCCGGGGGTGAATAAACTTAAGGCGTTGGAATATAACTACTTATATAATTTCTTCAACCTTAAAATCTCCCGGCTGAAGCCAACAGGGTAGGCAGGAAAACCCCGGGATTTCAATAACGCCGGGGCCAAGGCACCGCGCTTATCGCGGACCGAAGCGCGGATTTCTGCCGTGGACGGCAGCGGCTCCGCGAGATCCCCCCCGCGGATGACCTGTTTGAGCAGCGGCTGAAATCCGGCCGGGGACTGTTCCGTTGCCAGGGCGATGACATCGCGCGTCATCAAACCCTTGCGGTTGAAATGCCGGTAAACCTGCTTGCGGCCCGGGACGGTCTGCTTGCCCCTGCTGCGCTTGGCCTTGAACTTCACGGTGCCGTCCGGATCGGTCAGCTGAACAAGTTTATAAGTCAAATCCAGGGCCGGCGCATCACGGGAGACCACCATCTCCGTTCCCACGCCGAAGGCGTCGATCGGCGCCCCGGCCTTGACCAGCCGTTCGATCTTATATTCGTTCAAATTGCCGCTGGCAAAGATCCGGATGTCTGTCCGGCCAGCCTCATCAAAAATCCTGCGTACCTTCCGGCTCAAGGCCAGCAAATCCCCGCTGTCCAGGCGCACACCCCGGATGTTCTGCTTCATCGCGGCCACTTTGCGGGCGGCCTCCAGGGTGTCATACGTGTCGATCAGCAAAATGGTGTGGTCGGGAAAAACGTGCCCGTATTTTTCAAAGGCCTCTTCCTCCCGGTCAAAGGCCTGGACCCAGGAATGCGCCATGGTGCCGAACACGGGAATGCCGAAGGCCTTACCCGCGAAAACATTGGACGTGCCCGCGCACCCGGCGATATAGGCGGCGCGCGCGGCCAGGACGCCGGCCTGCGGCCCGTGCGCCCGGCGGGAACCGAAGTCGATCACCATCCGCTCTCTCCCGTCCTGCCCTGCGGCATGGACAACGCGGCCCGCCTTGCTCGCCACCAGAGTTGAAATGTTGAAAACAGACAGGAGATACGTTTCAAGGATCTGGGCCTCCATAACAGACGCCTCCACTTGGAGGATGGGCTCAGAGGCGAAACAAATCTCCCCTTCCTCCAGGGCCCAAACGTCCCCCTGGAACCGGAACGCGGACAGGGTTTCAAAAAATTCCCCTCGGACGTTGTGAAAGGCCGGCTGGGCTTTCAGGTAGCCGATGTCGTCGGGAGTGAATCTCAAACCCCGGATGTAATCCAGCGCCTGCCTCAATCCGCAGGCGACCAAAAAGGCGCGCGGACCGGGCATCGTATGGCAATAGAGTTCAAACGTCGCCCGGGCTTCGACCCGGTTCTGCCAGTACCCGGCCGACATGGTGAGCTCGTAAAGGTCCGTGAGCAGGGCGTCGGAACTCATTGCGTGTCCTTTGCGAGGATGGCCTTGACATCTTTCAGGTTTACAGACTTGACGCCGGCCCGCGTCATGTCCTCGATGGCCTTCCGGGAATCTTCCGGTTTGAGGTCGACCCCGCGGACCGCGTCGGCGAGCAGATAAACGGCCAATCCATGCCGGACCGCGTCCAGGCAGGACTGTTTGACGCAATAATCCGTGGCGAGCCCGCCGGCAAACAAGGCCGTGACCCCGGCCCGGATGAGCACCTGCGGGAAAGGGACATATTTCTCATCAAATCCCTGAAACGCGGAATAGCTGTCTTTTTCCGGGTCCATCCCCTTGGAAATGATCATCGCTCCTGGGGGTAGCTTCAGCTTCGGATGAAAGGCCGCCCCGCGCGTCCCCTGGACGCAATGCGCCGGCCAGTCCCCGCCGAAATCCCGAAAATGGGTTGTGCGGGACGGATGCCAGTCGCGGGAAGCGAAAACAGAACACCCGCCTTTTTCAAAAAGGCGGGCATACGTGTTCAGGACAGGAACAACCTGATCTCCCGAGCCCACCTCCAGGGCGCCGCCCGGGCAGAAATCATTCTGGACGTCGACGATCAAAAGGGCGTTCCCTGGGTTCGGCATCACGGGTCCTTTAAAAAGGATTTTCATTTGGCGGATTCTGATTTACCGATGAACTTCAGCAACGTGGGGACGAGCTTGTCATACAGCTCGCTCTTCCCGAGGTAGGCGGAGATGTCCTCGCTTTTAAAAACGTCCTTGAAGGCGGCCGTTTCAAACATCGTAAGGATCACGACCTTGCACTTTGGGCAGTGGACCCTGACCCGGCCGGCGGCTTCGATCCCGTTCATCCCCGGCAGGCGGATGTCCATGAGCACGATCTGGGGCTGTTCGCGAAGGGCGATGGCGATCCCGATCTCGGCGGACGACGCCTCCAGGACCGTCAGTTTGAGAGCCTGGTTTTTCAGATAGGACTTCACCATCTCCCGGAAATCGTCATGGTCTTCAATGATCAGCAGCTTAGTCCACACAGGTATCTTCCCTTCCGTCAAAACGCTACACGAGGCCTTTTTGAATTGCGTATTTGACAAGGCGCGACGTTGTCTTGATCCCCAGCTTGTTCGTCATGTTCGCCCGGTGCGTTTCAACGGTCCGGGGGCTGATCTTCAGCTTCTCGGCGATATTTTTGCTGGCATGGCCACCGGCGACGAGCCGGAGAATCTGCAATTCCCTCCTGGTCAGGATTTCGACCGACGGGGCCTCGGAATCGTCCAAAGAACGGATATACCGTTCCGTCATGAGCGTGGAAATGGCCGGAGAAATGAACTGTTTGTCTTTCAAAATCATTTTAATGGCCATCAATAGCTGGTCAAACGCGTCCTCCTTGAGCATATACCCCGACGCGCCGAATTTCATCGCGTGCCGAAAATGCTCGGGATCCTTCTGCATCGTCAGCACCAGGGTCCGGATTTTCGGAAATCTCTCGCGGATGATCTTGAGCGCCTGGACCCCGTCCATGTTGGGCATGGTCAAATCCAGAACAACAAGATCGCAGCGGACAACGCCGAGTTTCGCCAGAAGGGCTTCCCCGTCCCCGGCCTCTCCGACAACCTGCAGGGAAGATTCCTTGTCGATCAAACTCTTCAGGCCGGCCCTGAAGATCTGGTGGTCGTCCGCCAGGACGATCTTAGACTTTTGCATTTTTCTTTTCTCCCTGCGTCACGGGCACAATCATCTTGATCACGGTCCCCGCCCCGGGGGCGGACACGATCTCAAAAGAGCTTTTGAGCAGGCGGGTCCTCTCCTGCATCGTGGAAAGCCCGAGGCCGGGCAGGCCGGCGCCCTTGGCTTGCGGCTGAGGAAATCCTTTCCCGTCGTCGCGGATCGTCACGGACAAATTCGTTTCCTGCCGGCGCAGGATCAGGTCGACATTCCTGGCCTGGGCATGCTTGGCGATGTTGGTCAAGGACTCCTGGATGATCCGATAAAGGTTGATCGGTTCTCCCTCGAACACCAGGTCGTCCATGTCCGGGACGGCGGCCCTGATTTTCAGCCCTTTTTTATTCTGAAAGTCGCCCACCAGGGACTTGACCGACGTGGTCAGACCCAGGACATCCAGTGTCGAAGGCCGGAGGACCGCAGCCATGGTCCGGGATTTCTCAACGATCTGGTCCAGATATCCGATGATTTTCTTGACCCCCCTGCCCCTGTCCTGGGGGTTGGCGGCGCATTCCTGGCAGGTGGACTGGATCAGAATTTTCAGCGTGACCAGCGATTGACCGAGGTCGTCGTGGATCTCCCGCGAAATCCGGGCCCGCTCGGACTCCTGGGCCTGGATGATCCTCTGCGGCAACTTTTCCAGTTCCTGCTCCATGAGTTTGCGTTTCGTGATCTCGTTGCGGATCGAGATATACTGGTAGGGTTTGCCCTTGCCGTTCAAAAAAGGGACGATCGTCGTGTCCACCCAGTAATGGCTCCCGTCCTTGGCCCGGTTGCGGATCTCGCCTTTCCACACCTGGCCGGCCGCGATCGTCCGCCACATGTCCCGAAAAAACTCCTTCGGGTGAAGCCCGGAATTGATGAGCCGGTGGTCCTGTCCCAGCAGTTCATCGCGGGAATATTTGGAAATTTCGCAAAATTTGTCGTTGGCGTAAATGATCTTGCCGGTCTGGTCGGTGATGGCCACGATCGAAGAAACATCGAGGGCGAATTTGATGTCCCCCAGCTCTTTGACAAGCTTCTCAAACGGCTGGGGATATGGCGGGCTGACGGGAACTGTATTTTGGGGGGCTCTCATATTCACGGTTTATCTTTGGAGTAAATTATAGCATATAAATCTTGCCTAAGGGCTGCGGAATGCAGTTTTGCGTATCCGGGATGACGCCGTCTCCGCCCGGGGGCGGAATGTCTAAAAATCCTTTGTCGCCTGCCCGGGTTATGTTATGGTAATATTGAATTTAAAATACCCCGGCCATGATCGATCAATCTTCTCTCATCTTCTGGACTCTCACCTCAGGGATCATCAGCGCCCTGGCCACCGGATTGGGCGCGATCCCCGTCCACTTCATGCCGAACAATTCCAAGATGGTGAGAGCGTTCTCCTCCGCCTTTGCCGCGGGGATGATGATCTCCGCCTCGGTGTTTTCTCTGGTGCAGCAAGCGATCAGCCTGCAAACCCGTTTCCCCTCCTCCCCCTACGTCGTGATCGTCGGGCTTTTGGCCGGCGCACTCTTCTTCTGGATCACGGAACGCGTTGTCAGCCAATACGACCTGCAGGACCAGTCCATCGGACGGGGGTTCACGAAAAAAAGCCTCCTCATTTTCGTCGCCATGTTCATCCATTCCATCCCGGAAGGGATCGCCATCGGCGTGGGATTCGCCACCGGGAATTTTGAATTCGGCATGATCATGGCCATCGCCATCTCCGTCCACAACATCCCCGAAGGGATCGCCGTGTCCCTGCCGCTTAAGGCGGAAGGGAACTCCACGTTCAAGTGCGCCGTCATTTCCATTCTCACCAGTATCCCCCAGCCGGTCATGGCCGTTCCCGCGGCCTATTTCACATGGCTTTTTGAGCCGCTCCTTCCCCTGGGCCTGGGCTTTGCCGGCGGCGCGATGATCTATCTGGTGTTTTCGGAACTGATCCCGGACGCGCTTCAGGAAGGCGGGCACACCCTGACCGCCTGGGGCGTTATGACCGGCCTCTGCGCCATGCTTCTCCTCAACAATCTTCTTCATCTTCTCCCGTTATAATACCGTCAATCTTCACCATTTTTACGGATTCCGCAGGCCCTTTTCCGCCCGCCGGGCGCTTCCTGCCGGCTCTTTAACCGAAAGTTAACACAAGCTTTATTTGATTTTCATCTCCCCCCTTTATACTTTCGACCGTAACAATGAAAACATCCGCAATGTCGAAAAGGGTCCGAATCATTGCGCCACAATATTTCAAAAACTCAATAGTCAAGGAGGAGAGGAATGAAAAGAACGGTCGTAGGATTCATGGCGGTTCTGGCCTTTACCGTGTCAACGCCCCAAGCAAGCTGGGCGGCATCGGAAGTGGATGCCCTGATTGAAAAGCTGGTGGAAAAAGGCGTCCTCAGCAAGAATGAAGGCATCGAACTCAAAGCAGAAGTCGCGGCAGACGCGCATATTGTACGCGAAGATGAATTGAAGCGCATGCTCCCCGAATGGGTGCACAACACGAAACTCAAGGGAGACTTTCGCGCAAGATACCAATATGAGAGAAAAGCCAACGACACGGACTCCCGGGACCGCGGCCGGTACCGTTACCGCCTGGGCCTGGAATCCAAAGTCAATGACCAGGTGAAGGTCGGCGCAGGGCTTGCCAGCGGCGCCGAAGATCCGCGTTCCACCAACCAGACGTTCCAGGACACCTTTGAGCGCGGAGATGTCCGGCTCAATTACGCCTACGGAGAGTACTCTCCCTCCCCGGAGATCAGCATCATCGGCGGTGTTTTTGAGAAAAAGAAATACCTCTGGACCCCGGACGACATGCTCTGGGATTCCGATATCAACCCTACCGGCGGCGCCGTTCATCTCGAACGGAAACTTGTCGGCAACACCAAAGGGTTCCTCAACTCCGGTCTCTTTGTACTGGATGAAAGCACGTCATCCGACAAGCCGGATCCCTTCATCCATTATGTCCAGGGAGGGACGAAATGGAAGAATTCATCCGAAAAGGTTGATGCCACCCTGGCCGGGACATACTACGGCTTCAACGCCGTCAAAGGCTCGAATCTCGACTGGTGCGCCGGAACAAACACGGGCCGAACGTCAGGATCGACCTCAAGCGGCGCGTGCACCGGAGCGCCCATCTACGACTTTGACTCAGTCGGCGGCTCCCTGGAAGTCGGCGTAAACCAGTTGTTCGGAGGGCTTCCCTTGAGCTTTGACGAACGGATCTCCCTGTTCGGCGACTACATCCACAACTTCGACCCCAGCGACAACGCCAACGGCTTTGCCGCCGGCGTCAAGTTCGGGCACAAAAAGGTCACCAACAAAAAACAGTGGCAGGCCAGATACCAGTTCACCAAACTCGGGAAAGACGCCTGGTTCGATGCCCTGCCGGACTCCGACCGCCTGGGGGGCGCCACCGATGTCTACGGGCACGAAGGCGTCCTGACCGTCGGGGTCAACAAGAACGTCTTTCTGGAATTCGACTACTACCAGGACCAGCGGATCACCGGGGCGAAAAACCGAGCCCAAGTGATGCAGGCGGACCTGAACTTCAAATTTTAACCCGAATTTTGCATGACACCTCCATTGTTATCAATCATGAATATCCAGAAAAGTGTCATGCAAAATTCGCCTTTGGCCGCCTGCCGTACAGCTTTAGGGCAGGCGGGGTTAATCCGGATTTTGCTGTTGCAAAATCCGGATTCCCAAAATTCAACATAAATACCAAGGAGAAATTCATGAAAAAATTACTCATCAGTTTATTGGTCGGCCTCATGAGCGGGGCTGCGGGTCTCGCTCACGCGGCCGGAGACCTCATCAAGGTGGACGGTTCCAGCACGGTCTTCCCCATTACCGAGGCCGTTGCCGAGGAATTCGGAAAGGTCTCAGGGGGGACCAAGGTCATGGTCGGAATTTCGGGGACCGGCGGCGGGTTCAAACGCTTTTGCCGCGGGGAAACCGACATCAGCGACGCTTCCCGTCCCATCAAGGCCAAGGAAGTGGCTCTCTGCAAAGAAAACAACATCGAGTATATCGAACTGCCGGTGGCCTATGACGGGCTTTCCGTCATGGTCAACATGAAAAACACCTGGGTGGATCATCTCACCGTGGCCGAGCTCAAGAAAATATGGGAACCGGCCGCGCAGGGCACCGTCAAAAAATGGAGCCAAGTCCGGGCCGGATTTCCGGATGAACCGATCACGCTCTACGGGCCGGGAACGGATTCCGGGACCTTCGATTACTTTACCGAAGTCATTAACGGGAAAGGGGGCTTGAGCCGGGGCGACTACACCGCCAGCGAAGACGACAACGTCCTCGTGGAAGGGATCGCCAACGACAAGGGCGCACTGGGCTACTTCGGCCTTGCGTATTATGAGCAGAACAAAGATAAGCTCAAACTTATCCCGATCGATGACGGCAAGTCGTCCAACGGCGAAGGCCCCATCTCCCCTTCTCTGAAAACCGTCATGGACGGGACTTACCAGCCGCTGGCCAGGCCCATCTTCATCTACGTCCGGAAGGACGCGGCCGAAAAAGAATACATCAAGAAATTCATCGAGTATTACCTCAAGAACGGCGCTCCTCTGGTTGAGGAAGTCGGCTACATTCCGCTCACGGACGAGTCCTACGAAGCGGCCCTCCACCGCTTCAACAACCGCATGGGCGGCTCTGTGTTTGCCAAAGAAACCGCCGGCCGCAGCATGGTCGAGATCCTGAAGTCCAACTGATCCCCTCCCCGGAGAACAGCATGTTCTCCGGGGAGTCGAATGGCCCGGTTCCCCGCCGTACCTGCGGCGGGGAACTCCCTTTAAAAAATGATTTCTCCTCAAAAAAAGCGACTGCAAAAAATCAAAGAACGGCTGATCGAGCATATCCTGTTCGCCTGCAGCCTCCTGTCCGTCCTGACCACCGCAGGGATCATCTATGTCCTCCTCTCCGAATCGCTCGGATTTTTCAAGGAAGTCTCCATTGTGAAATTTCTCACGGATACCCAGTGGACACCCATGTTCACGGACAAGCATTTCGGCATCCTGCCCCTGTTGTGCGGGACGTTCCTGACCACGCTGATCGCGATATCCGTGGCTGTGCCGCTGGGGCTCATCAGCGCGATCTATTTAAGCGAATACGCCTCGGCCAAGGCCCGCGACATCGCCAAACCGCTCATGGAGATCCTGGCCGCGGTCCCGACGGTTGTTTACGGATATTTCGCCCTTTTGTTTGTCACTCCGCTTCTCAAAATCATCCTGCCGGGCATCTCCGGCTTCAACGCCTTGTCCGCGGGCCTCGTGATGGGGGTCATGATCATTCCCCTCGTTTCCTCACTGAGCGAAGACGCCATGCACGCGGTCCCCATGGCCCTGCGCGAGGGCGCCTACGCCCTGGGTTCGCACAAAATCCAGGTGGCGTTCAAGATCGTCTTCCCTGCGGCCCTGTCGGGGATCACCGCGGCCGTGATCCTGGCCGTGTCCCGCGCCATCGGCGAGACCATGATCGTGGCCATTGCCGCGGGGCAGCAGCCCCGGCTGACCCTCAACCCCCTGGTGCCGGTCGAGACCATCACCGCTTACATCGTGCAAATCAGCCTGGGGGATACCCCTCACGGCACCATTGAATATCAAACCATTTTTGTCTGCGGCATGACGCTGTTCCTTTTGACGTTCGCGCTGAACGTCGTGAGCTTCCAATTGCGGCGCCGCTTCCAGGAAGTCTATGACTAAAAAGACGGATTCCGCAAACCGCGCCAACAGCCTTATTCTGAGCAAGGAGAACGCTTCGGCCCATAAGAAAGCCGACGACATTTTCAAGATCATCGGTTTAAGCGCGACCCTCTTCGGCCTGATCGTCCTCGCGGCCCTGATCATCGATGTTTTCATCGACGGGGGCAGCCGCCTGAGATGGGACTTCTTCACCAGCTACCCTTCCCGCAAACCGGAACAGGCCGGGATCCTGTCGGCGTGGGTGGGGACCGTCTGGATCATGATCACTACCGCGCTGCTGGCTATCCCGATCGGGATCGCGTCCGGCGTCTACCTCGAAGAATACGCGCCCCGCAACAGATTCACGGATTTTATCGAGATCAACATCGCGAACCTGGCCGGCGTTCCCTCCATCATTTATGGAATTCTGGGCCTGGGATTATTCGTCCGATACCTCAACCTGGACCGCAGCGTCCTCGCCGGCGGCATGACGCTCGCCCTTTTGGCGCTGCCTGTTATCATCCTGGCCACCCGAGAAGCGATCCGGGCCATCCCGTCGTCCATCCGCGAAGCGTCCTATGCCCTGGGGGCGACGAAATGGCAGACTGTCTGCCAGCAGATCCTGCCCGCCGCGATCGGGAATATCCTGACCGGCATCATCCTGGCCATGTCCCGCTCCATCGGAGAAACTGCTCCCCTCATCACCATCGGGGCCCTGACGTACATCCCGTTTCTGCCGACGAACCCTGTCTCGTTTTCCAAACAGTTCCCGTTCCTGCACGTTTCCCTGCAGGGATTCCTGGACGCGTTCACGGTCTTGCCGATCCAGATTTTTAACTGGGTCTCCCGGCCGCAAAAAGGGTTTCTCACCGACGCCGCGGCGGGAATCATCGTCCTGCTGTTCATCACGCTGATGATGAACGGGCTGGCCATCTATCTGAGGCACAAAAATCAAAGAAGGTGGTGATCATGGAGAAGCAAGAGGTCATTCACATCCAAAACGTCAATTCTTTTTACGGGACCAAGCAGGTCCTCCGCGGCATCAACCTCTCGATCTTCGAGAAATCGGTCACGGCCCTGATGGGGCCGTCCGGTTGCGGAAAAAGCACCCTGATCCGCTGCCTGAACCGGATGAACGACCTGGTGCCGCGCTTCCGGCTGGAGGGCAACATCCTTTACAAATCCACGGACCTGTATTCCAAAGACGTGGATGTCACGGAACTGCGCCGGGAAATCGGCATGGTGTTCCAGAAGCCCAATCCTTTCCCCAAGAGCATTTATGAGAATGTCGCGTACGGGCTGCGCATCCAGGGCGTCACGGACCGCGGCACACTTGACGAAGCAGTCGAGGAAAGCCTCAAAAAATCCGCCCTGTGGGGCGAAGCCAAGGACCGGCTCCAGGAATCGGCCCTGTCCCTGTCCGGAGGGCAGCAGCAGCGGCTGTGCATCGCCCGGGCCCTGGCGGTGAAGCCGCGCGTGATCCTGTTCGATGAGCCGTGTTCGGCCCTTGACCCGATCGCCACGGCCAAGATCGAGGAACTCATCTCGGAACTGAAGGAAAACTATACCATCGCCATCGTGACCCACAACACGGCCCAGGCCGCGCGGGTCTCGGATTTCACGGCGTTTCTCCTGCTGGGCGACCTCATCGAATACGGATTGACGGAAAAAATGTTCACGGTCCCTTCCGACAAACGGACCGAGGCGTACCTGACTGGGAAATTCGGTTAATGGCTCTATGAGGGCAGCGGCTGTGTCCCGCGCGCAGTTCGAGACCGCTTTACCATGACTTTAAATCAGAATAAAGCGGGATCGCTGTTTGAGCACGGGACACAGCCGCTGCCTGTCCAACAAACATTCACTTAACTCAAATCATCTTTTGAGGAGAACTTTATGCTCGAAGAAAAAATGTCTTTGCTCAAACGAGAACTCATCTTTTTCGCAACACTGGTCCAGGGGATGATCGAAAAAAGCATCACCGGCCTGCTGAAGCGCGAGAAGGCCTTGTTGTCCACCCTGATCCAGGAAGATGAGATCCGCGCGAATGGGTATGAATCCAAGATCGACGAAGACTGCATCCAGCTGATCGCCCAGTATGAGCCCAAGGCCAAGGACCTGCGCACGGTGATGATGATCGCCAAGATCACCAAGGACCTGGAGCGGATGGCCGACCACAGCGTCAATATCTCCGAAAGCGGGCTGTTCCTGCTGGAGAAGCCGCCGCTCAAACCTCTGATCGATATTCCGCGCATGGCGGATATAACGCGCAAGATGCTCAAGGACAGCATTGACGCCTTCGTCAACGAAGACATCGCACTGGCCAAGGACGTTTGCCCGCGCGACAATGAAGTGGACAATATTTTGGAGCAACTCTTCCGGGAACTCGTCACGTACATGATTTCCGATGTGACGACCATCGAACGGGCCCTGAACCTGATCCGGATTTCCCACAACATCGAGCGCATCGCCGACCTCTCCACCAATATCAGCGAGGACGTGATCTTCATGGTGGAAGGCAAAGTGATCAGCCATCACAAAGAGGACCCCACAACTTCCCTTGGATAAAATCAAAGTGGTAGCTGGGACTTCACTGGAAGGGTTCAGGATAATGGTTGAAGGGAGCTGTAATCCCGCAGGATTCTTGATGCCGCGGCGCGGTTTTGAAGTATAATAAGAATCATCGCAGAAAGGGACACCATGCGCAAAGCCAAAATCCTGATCGTTGAGGACGAGAAAGACATCGCGGAACTTGTCCAATACAACCTCGAGCGGGAGGCCTACCAGGTCACCGCCGCCCGCACCGGCGAAGACGGGATCAAGACCCTGGAACGGGACCTTCCGGACCTGATCATCCTGGACTTGATGCTCCCCGGCATGGACGGGCTGGAGACCTGCCGGTTGATCAAGCAGGACAACAAGACGAAAAACATCCCGATCATCATGCTGACGGCCAAAAGTGAGGAATCCGACGTCATCGTAGGGCTCCAGGTCGGGGCCGACGATTATGTGACCAAGCCCTTCAGCCCCAGGGTCCTCCTCGCCCGCATCAAGGCCCTCCTGCGCCGGTCTTCGGAAAAACCGCGGCCCGCGGAGGTGCGCAGCATCGAGGACCTTGTCATCGACATCCCCAAACACAAGGTCCTTTGGCAGGGAAAACCCGTGGATTTGACCACGATCGAGTTCAACATCCTGGAGTTCCTCTCCCGCCACCCCGGGCGGGTGTTCAGCCGCGACGAAATCATGGACAAGGTCTGGAAAGAGGGCAAATACATCATTGACCGCGCGGTCGACGTCCACATCCGCGGGCTGCGCAAAAAACTCCAGAAAGCCGCGGATTACATCGAAACGGTCCGCGGGGTCGGATACCGGTTCAAGGACATCCACGAGGGGCATGAATAAAATCTTCGACAGACTCTTTGTTGTCATGGTGGGCGTGATCTGGCTCTGCCTCGCCGGGCTCGGGGCCCTGATCGGTGTCCCCTCGTTCCATTACACGGCATTTCTCCTGGCCGGCCTGTTCATGGCCGCGCTTTTGCGGGTCATTATCGGCAAAATCCTCCTGCGCCCCATCCGTCAGATGCAAAAAGCCGCCGCCAACATGAGCCAGGGCGACTTCACCCACCGATTTGACCTCTCCCGCCGGGACGAGCTGCGCGACCTGGCCCAGCAGCTCAACCAGGTTTCCGACGAACTGCAGGGCAAAATCCGGCGGATCATGCGGGACAAAAACGAATTGATGACCATCCTGTCCAGCATGGTCGAGGGCGTCCTTGTCATCGGCCGCGACGAGCGCGTCCTGCTTCTGAACAACCCCCTTGATCTCATGCTGGACCTGCGGACCAAAGATGCCATCGGCCGGCCGTACTGGGAAATCATCCGCAACGAAGAGATCAACACCCTGCTGCGCGAAGCCCTGACCCATAAGCACTCGGTAAAAAAAGACGTTTCGATCATCACCCCGGCCGAGCGCCAATTTTCCATGCAGGTCTCTTCGATCTTCTCCGATGAGGGAGAACTGGCCGGCATCGTTGCCGTATTTCACGACGTCACCGAACTCAAACGGCTGGCCCGGATGCGCTCCGAGTTTGTCGCCAACGTCTCCCACGAGCTGAAGACACCGCTCACCACGATCAAGGGCTTCACCGAGACCCTCCTGGACGGCGCCCTGGATGACAAAGATGCCGCCCGCAGATTCATTTCCATCATCCAGGAACACGCCCAGCGGCTGGAATACCTGGTCAATGACCTTCTGAGTCTCTCGAATCTCGAAACACGCGAGATCAAACTCAACCTGGAAAAAACACCCGTTCACCTGATGATGGAATCCGTCCTGCACCTTTATAAAGATCAACTGGAAAAGCACGGCCCCAAAATCAGGGTCCGGATCCCGGCCGACCTGCCACCTGTTCTTGTGGACCGCGTCAAGATCGAGCAGGCCTTTGTGAATCTCCTGGACAATGCCATTAAATTTACTCCCCCCGATGGCTCAATCGAGATCGCGGCCCACAGGGAAAACGATTATGTCCGCGTCCATTTCACGGACACCGGAATAGGGATCGCCCCGGAGCATCTGCCCCGTGTCTTTGAGCGTTTCTACCGTGTGGACAAAGGCCGTTCCCGGGAAATGGGCGGAACAGGACTCGGGCTCTCGATTGTCAAACACATCCTCCAAATCCACAATGGCAACGTCACAGTGCAGAGCGAACCCGACAAAGGTTCGGTCTTTTCTGTTTTCCTGCCGATCGCCTGAAAAAAACCATCATTTAATCCCCGCCAAAAATCTAAAGCTTCACAAAAGCATATATTTAATAGGTTTACAGATATCGTCACATTTAACATAATCTTAATAATTCCTTAATCGCATTTTAATCTATTAAGATACAATTAAATATTGATTAATATGCGCTCCCCCACTTCCCATGCCTTGTTCATCCCCCTGATTTTCCTGCTCGCCTCCTGCGGCGGCAGAGAATCTTCTCATTCTTCCGGGGCATCCCAACATTCGATCCAGATCAAAGGGTCGGACACCATGGTCAATCTTGTCCAGGCCTGGGCGGAGCGTTATATGGCCGACCACCCGGATGTTTTGGTGGCTGTCACCGGGGGAGGTTCCGGAACTGGGTTTGCCGCGCTTTTGAGCGGGACCTGCGACATCGCCATCGCCTCCCGGGAGATCAAAGCAAAAGAAGTTGAAGAAGCCAAGAAGAAGAACATCGATCCAAAGGAAATGACCGTTGCCCTGGACGGGATCGCCGTCACCGTCAGCCCTAAAAATCCCGTCAGCCGGTTGACCATTGACCAGGTGGCGGACATCTTCACCGGCAAGATCCGCAACTGGAAAGAGATCGGGGGCGAAGACCGGCCGATCGTCCTGCTGTCCCGCGAACTCAATTCCGGCACGCACCTGTACTTCAAAGAACATGTCCTGCGCAAGGGCGACGCCAAGGGCACAGAGGAATTCGATGAAGGCTCCCTCCTGATGCCGTCGTCGCAGGCCATCGCCGATGAGATAGCCCAGAACCCCAACGCCATCGGCTATTTCGGCATCGGATATTCCAACCCGACCCAGAAAATCCTGCCCATCGCCCGGGACGCCCAGAGCGAATACTATCTGCCGACGATCGAAAACATCCAAAAAGGGAAATACTACATTTCACGGCCCCTGCTGATGTACATCAACGGCGAGTCCCAGGGCCTTGTCAAAGACATGATCGAGTTCATCAAAAGCGAAGAAGGGCAGCAGATCGTCAAAGAGATCGATTTTGTCCCCGTCCTTTAACCGGCCATGAACATCAAAAAAATCAAAGAAGCCGTCATTGAAAAAGCCATCCTGGCCTGCGGGGTGACCTCGATCGTTTTTGTCGTCCTGATCCTGGGCTTCCTTCTCAAGGAAGGGTTGTCGCTGTTCAAAACCGTGTCCTTGCCGGACTTTCTGTTCGGACGGCACTGGTATCCCATTTCCGACCCGCCCCGATGCGGGATCCTCCCGTTGATCGTCGGGTCGTTTTATGTGACGCTCGGCGCGACCCTGATCTCCGTACCGCTGGGGATCGCCAGCGCCGTCTACATCGCGGAGATCGCGTCCCCCCGCATCAAGGAAATCCTGAAATCCGGCGTGGAGCTTCTCGCCGCCATCCCCAGCGTGGTTCTGGGATTTATCGGCATGACCACCATCGTCCCTCTGGCTAAAAACCTCCTGAATCTGCCGACCGGACTGACCGCGTTTTCCGGGTCGATCATGCTGGCCTTCATGGCGATGCCGACGATCGTCAGCATCGCCGAGGACGCGATCACGGCTGTCCCGCGGAAATACAAGGAGGCCGCGCTCGCCCTCGGAGCCACGCGCTGGCAGGCGATCTGGAGGGTGATCCTGCGCGCCTCGTCCACGGGCATCGTGGCCGCGGTGATGCTCGGCATCGGCCGGGTGATCGGCGAAACCATGGCCGTGATGATGATCACCGGAAACGCCACGCATATCCCCCAGTCCATTTTCCAGCCGGCCAGAACCCTGACGGCCGCCATCGCGGCCGAGATGGGAGAAACCGTGCGCGAGAGTACCCATTACCATGCCCTGTTTGCCATCGGGATCGTCCTCTTCATCATCACGTTTATCATCAATCTGATCGCGGACTTCGCCGTAAACCGGAAGATCAAATGAGCCACAACCCCCACAGATCCGAAAAAATCGCTTTTTCCCTGCTGTTCCTCGCGAACGTCCTGGTCATTCTCCCGGTCATTTTCATTATCTTCATCATCATCCAAAAAGGCATCAGCGCCATCTCCTGGGAATTCCTCACGGCCATGCCCAAAGACGGCATGCGGGCCGGCGGCATCTTCCCGGCGATCGTCGGAACGGTTTATCTGGTGATCGGGACCTTGGCCTTCGCCCTGCCGCTGGGCGTGCTGGGCGCGATCTATCTGACGGAATACGCCAGGGACAACATGCTGACCCGGCTCATCAAACTGGCGATCATCAACCTGGCCGGAGTTCCGTCGGTCGTCTATGGGCTTTTCGGGCTAGGGATGTTCGTCATGTTCTGCAAATTCGGGTCATCGCTGCTGGCCGGTTCGCTGACGCTGGCGATCATGGTCCTGCCGATCATCATCACGACGACCAAAGAGGCGCTCGACAGCGTGCCGCAGGCTTTCCGGGAAGTGAGCCTTTCACTGGGGGCAAGCAAATGGCAGACAATCCGCCATTCGGTCCTCCCCCACGCCCTGCCGGGAATCCTCACCGGCGTTATCCTGGCGGTCAGCCGCGCGGCCGGAGAAACCGCGCCGATCCTGTTCACGGTGGCCGCTTTTTATCTGCCCAAACTGCCGGAATCCATCTTCGACCAGGCCATGGCCCTCCCGTATCATCTCTACGTCATCTCGACCCAGGTGCCGAACGTCAGCCAGGATATCCGTTACGCCACGGCCCTGGTCCTGCTGGTCATGGTGCTTTCGATGAACGCCGTGGCCATCGTGGTCCGGTCCCAGTTCCGAAAGATGAAAAAATGGTAGACGGAAAAATCAAAATACAGGTCACGGATTTCAACCTCTGGTACGGGGACTCCCAGGCCCTCCGCTCCGTGAACCTCAGCGTTTTTGAAAATGAGATCCTCGGGATCATCGGCCCGGCCAACAGCGGCAAAAGCTCGTTCTTGCGAACTCTGAACCGGCTCAACGACCTCAGCCCGTCCTTCCGCATGAACGGAACCCTCACTCTTGACGGACAAAATATCTACAAGGACATCGACATCGGCCTCCTGCGCAAACGCGTGGGCATGGTCTTCGCCTTGCCAATCCCCCTGCCCTTGAGCATCTATGAGAATGTCGTCTACGGCCCCCGCCGCCACGGCATCAACAGCAGAAAACGGCTGGACGAGATCGTGGAGAGTACCCTCAGGGAAGCCTATCTGTGGGACGAGGTCAAGGACCGTCTCCACACTTACGGGATGAAGCTTTCCGGCGGACAGCAACAGCGGCTCTGCCTGGCCCGGACCCTGGCCGTTGAACCGGACATCATCCTTTACGACGAACCTTGTTCGGGGCTGGACCCCATCTCCACGGCCAAGATCGAAGAAGCCATGCTGCGTTTCAAAAAGAAATACACGCAGATCCTGGTCACCAACAATACCAAACAGGCCGCGCGGGTCAGCGGCAGGACCGCGTTCTTCCTCATGGGAGAGATGGTGGAGATCGACAAGACGGAAAAAATGTTCACCAACCCCGCGGATAAGAGAACGAATGATTATATATCCGGACGTTTCGGCTAATGAGCCCCACATTTACGGAGCGACAGCGAACGTAAATGTGCTGGGCGAATTAGTCCCGCAGTTGTGATTTGCGTCAGCAAATCATGCGGGAATAATGAGACAAAAAACGCGTATAGCAGAAGCCAATACCATATGCCCATCGTCGAAACAAAAAACCTGAACCTCTACTACGGCGACTTCCACGCCCTCAAGGACGTCACGGTCGATATCCGGGAAAACTACATCACCGCCCTGATCGGCCCCTCGGGCTGCGGCAAGTCCACCTTTCTGCGCACCCTGAACCGGATGAACGATCTCATCGAGGGTGTCCGGGTTGAGGGGGACATCCTCATAGACGGGGAAAATATTCTTGCCCCCCAAACAGACCTGGTGAACCTGCGCAAAAAAGTCGGAATGGTCTTCCAGCGGCCCAATCCGTTTCCCCTGAGCATCGCCGAAAACATCCTCTTCGCCCCCAAAATCCACAAGACGGCGAACAAAAAAGACTATGAACGGATCGTCGAGGAATGCTTAAAGGCGGTCCTGCTCTGGGACAAACTGAAAGACAAGCTGAACTCCAACGCCCTGAACCTCTCGCTGGAACAGCAGCAGCGGCTGTGCGTCGCGCGGCTCCTGCCGATCAAGCCGGAGGTCCTGCTCATGGACGAACCGTGCTCGGCCCTCGATCCGATCGCCACGGAAAAGATCGAAGAGCTGATGTGGGTCCTGAAAAAGAACTACACGATCATCATCGTGACCCACAACATGCAACAGGCCGCCAGGGTTTCCGATGACACCGGTTTCATGCTCTTGGGGGAGCTGGTCGAATTCGGGCCGACCAAAGACATTTTCATGATGCCCCGGGACCCGAAGACCCACGACTACATCACCGGAAGGTTCGGATAGCAAAATCAGGGAAAATGTTGTAAACTATTGACCTACTCTTAACAGGGAAGGATCGGGAACCGATGGAAAGACATTTTGACGAAGCGCTGAAAAACCTCAAGGAAAAGCTGTTGCGGATGAGCGGCCTGGTGGAGGAGTGCATCGGCTCAGCTACCAAGGCCCTGCTGGACAGGGATTCCAACCTGGCTTACCGGGTCATCAAATCGGACGATGCGATCAACATGCTGGAGATCGAGGTCGATGACCTGTGCCTGAAGCTCCTGGCCCTCTATCAGCCGACCGCCGGCGACCTGCGCTTCATCACCTCGGCCATGAAGATCACCAACGACCTGGAACGGATCGGGGACCTCGGCGTCAACATAGCCGAAAGGACCCTGGACCTGATCAAAGTCCCCCCTCTCAAACTGCGCCTCGACATCCCCAAGATGGCCACGGCCACCCAGCAGATGCTCAAGGACAGCCTGGACGCCTTCGTCAACAAGGACTCCCAGCTTGCCTACCAGGTCTGCAAACGGGACGACGAAGTGGACGACCTCAACCATGAAATCTTCATGGAACTCCTCAAGTGCAAGCCCGAGGACCAGCCCGAGGTCGAGCGTGTCATCGACCTGATCCTTGTCGCCAAAAACCTCGAACGCATCGGCGACCATTCGACCAACATCTGCGAAGATGTGATCTACATGGTCGACGGCAAAATCATCAAACACCATATCACGGATTAATGAGCACGCGACTTGCGGAACGAAGTGAACGCAAGTCTCTGTGCGAATTAACCCTGCCACATGTGAGCGAGCCTGCGGGCGAGCGGTGACGGAGCAGAGGGAATGTGCCTGACATGTGACTTACAGAGCCATAGGCGACGTAAGCCATACGTGCGGACGGAAGGCCCCAGCCGGGTTGCCCTAAAAAGCGATGAGGGCAGCTGAGGCTAAAAAGAAGAAACGGGGATGGCCTCGTCAATCAGGAGGATCGGGATGCTGCCCCGGACGGGATAGACATATTTCCCGTCCTTGCGGGTCAGGCCGCCGTCGATTTTCTCCGTTACGGCCTTGCCGGCACGGTTGACGACCTTTCCCTGGGGGATAAGCGCATTGATCCTGTCCACCAGCGCCTGCGGCGCAAGTTCGAGATCCTGGTGGCTTTCAGGACAAACGAGGATTTTGAGGAGCTCAGGTTTGATCATAGGAAATATAAAGGGAAACGGGAGACTGCCAAGCTTTGCGGCCCCCGCCTCCCGGGATGCCATTGGAAAAACGGCGATGCGCTGACTATCCGCCGACTTTATTGACTTTTTTGGCCTTGAGGCCCTTGGAATCCTTCTCCACCTCGAATTCAACTTCCTGGCCTTCATCGAGGGACTTATACCCTGCTCCCTGGATTTCGCTGAAGTGCACGAAGACGTCTTCGCCGCTTTCCGAGGAAATGAAGCCGTAACCCTTTTTGTTGTTGAACCACTTCACTTTGCCTTTGACCATGTTTTTGGCTCCCTTCTGACTGATATTTCCAAACCATTTGGAAATCAGCGTTCCGGGCCTCAAAGCCGCAAAGAATCCCTTAGCCATGTGAAGGCCCCTGTTCTTTAGGAAACTCCAGGGGCTGTGATGCACAAAAAAAATCCGCAAGCTTTGGGTTTACGAAAACATAGCTTGCGGTTCTTCTGTGCAACATCCTGAAATTTCCACTCCTTTAACTGACTTGATATAAGACTAACATTCCCTCCCCGGTTTGTCAACTGCCATTCCGTTTTTGCGCTGTCCCATCTGCAAGCAAAGGGTTGTCCGGACGCCGGATCCCGGGAGGTGCCGTGGAGTCCGCTATTCCGAAACCGTCCCCTCATCAACCGGCGGCCCGTCCTCGTTCTCGGCCTCAGACTCTTCTTCCAGAGGTTCTTCCTTGGCGATCATGACAGCGGCCCTCTGCCCCCCGGTTTCCTTATAATAAACATCCACAACATCTTCAGAAGTGAGTTCCGCAAGGGCGGTCAGACGGATCAATTTTGTCTCCGGGCTTACCGCGTAAGAGATCTCCACTTCTTGGTCCTTGTCATAATCGTACTCCAGGACCGTCAGCCGCTCCGCCGAGGCCTTCACGACCGCGCCGAAGGCATACTGGACGTCTTCATCAAACGGCTGCGCCTGAAGAACGGGGACCAAAGCCGCGAGCCAAACGCCCGCGAGCACGACACGACCTGATCTTCCTATCCACGGGATCATAACGAACTCTCCTTTGGTGCAGGTTGAGGGACAGGCATTCCGCCAGGAAACGCAACTATTTTACCATCACGGCCGTAAACGCGTATAAAAAAATCGCCGTCAAAAACGCTTCTGATATTTCAGGAGCACCTTGTCGTCCTCCGCTGGGACGTCCGTTTTCTCACTTGTATTCGGATCATAGGACTGCTTGATCTCCCTCTCAACGCCCACCGAGACCTCATCCGTCACTTGATACTCTCCTCCCATCTTCTGGCTGACCGTGGCGGACTGGGAGGACTCCAATTCCTGTTCGATCCCGTAGCCGACCTTCATCTTCCCGAAAATGTCTTTCCTGACTTCAAGGCCTTTTTTGCTCTGGTCATAGGTCAAAGACACGTCGCTGATCCCCAATTGCTGGGCCAGCCGGCTGCCAGAGCCTCCGAGAAAAATATAATCCACGAAATCACCGGCCAGATCCGGGCTGATGGCGCCCCGCCCGGCCGATTCCTCCAGGCCCTTCCAGCCCTTGCCGGTGACCAGCATCAACAGCAGGATCTCCTGCCGCAACGGCGGCTGAGACGACAAGAACATCTCCGGTTTTTTGTGCGAACCCCGCAGGGAGATCTTGATGTCGGTCTGCGCAACGGCAGCATGTCCCTTGAGATCGAGGACTGGCGTTTGGGGGTTGCCGTCATACCGGATCTTGCTGGGGTCCAGGTAAACTTTCATCCGTTTGGACCGCACGACACCGCTCTCCAGAAAGACTTCACCGTAAAGTTCCGGCGACCGCCGCGGATTCACGAGTTTCACATTCACAAGGGCCGGGCAGTCCTCAAGGAGAAATCCTTTGTGGAGTAATTTTTCGAAAAACCCGCTGCCCGTGATGAAAAATTCGGCGGCCGTGCCTTCAAGATGCAGATCGACTTCCGTCAGGGTCCCGGACAGGCGCTTGAACGCCGTTGCCCGCGGGAAAAAGGACATAATATCCTGGGCATCCAAACTCCGGCCGTAAATATCAAAATCCACCCGGCCATCGTCCACTTTTCCAAAAATCACAACCGGTTCGGAAGACCGGGGCAGCGACAAACGGCCGTCAACGACCTCCAGGACCAGACGCCGGGAACCCCACAGGACCGGGTCTAAAAACACAGTCTTGATAGCGAGAACGCTTCCGGGAGGAAAGCCGCGGAGGTGAGTGATCTTAACATTTTTAAGATTAAGTCCCCGGACAACGGTCCCCTCGACTCTGCCGATGCTCAACCGTCCGTATCCGGTCGCGGCAGGGACCAAATACTCCGCCAGCAAACGGGCGCCCGGGGTCGTGCAAAGGCCGGCCCAGGCCAGGATGCCGCTTGCGAAAAGAATGATTAAAATAGAAATAATAAAAATCTTCTTTTTCATGGGACAGAGACATTTTAACAGAAACCCGCCCCTTGGTTCGATAAAATTATGGCGCGCTGACCATGCCTTGACTCTGCACTCATAATTCTTTATGATAGAGGCGTTTATTATCCGCGCCCTTCTTGCTGACGGAGAGTTTGGCCATGATGCTGTTGAGACGAATCCTTTTCATCCTCTTTTGCCTGGCGTATGTGATTTTCTGTCCCCTCATTATCCTGAACACTCTGGGGATCGTCATATCCCCGCAGCACCGACAGAACATCGTCAAGACCGGGTTGGTCTACCTTTCCACCCTCCCGCCCGGAGCCCGGGTCTATCTGAGCCGGTACCGTTATCCCCAGAAAACACCAACCATGATCCGCAATCTCCCCCCGGGCCAGTATTCCCTGAAAGTCGAACTGAAAAATTACCGCCCCTGGCAAAAGATCGTCTCCGTGGAAAAAGAGAAAGCGACCGTCCTGGAAAACATCATCCTCATCCCCGAGCGCTGGGACGCCCGGTTACTGGATCTGCGGGCCTTTGAGACGCTGCTTCCCGTTGCCAATGGATCCTTGTTCCTTATAAGACAGGGCCCCCTGCTCAAAGACTGCACCATTTTCCGCGCGACAAGCGGCAAGCCCGAGCCGGCCATGCCGCCCCAGGCGGGCGTCCCGGACGGGACCGCCCTGATCCCGCTGACCGTTTCCCACTCCCCCTACGGCGACGCCAAGATCCTGTCTCTTGTGACAGCCCGGGACAGTTCCTGCCTCCTGGCCCATGCCGTCTATAAAGGGCAGGAACACTTTCTCTGGTTTGATCTCAAACCCAAACCGCCGGTCATGAGGGATGTCTCGAATTTATTCCTCCAAAAACCCGATGGGATATCCTGGGATCCGGAAGATCCCCAAAATATCTTTCTCAGCGAGGGATCCATCTTGCACCGCTTGGATATCAGCACCAGCGCGGTCTTTCCAAAGCTTGCGGAAGGGATCCGGGGATTCGGCCTCTTCCGGCAGAGGATCTACGCCCTGACCGAGAACAACGAATTCATCAAGATGGATTTCGAGGGCACGGCTCAGGACATCATCCTCCGGGACACCCGGCCGGTCTTCGGGGACATCGAGAAAGATGTCCGGTTTGACATCCATGTCCTTGCCGACGACGTCATCGTCATGCTCGGGGAAAAAGGAGAGCTCCTTTCCAACCGCCTCCCTTACCGGCTGGAAGAAACCGGTGTCCGGGGCTTCGCGTTTGACGCCCCCACCAAACGGCTGGCGTTCTGGACCGACCGCAAGATCGGACTTGTCGAATTTTCCAGGCCCTCCGCGGAAAAACTTTTCGACAAGGAGCTGTGGGTGACGTGGCTGGAGATCAACGGCAAAAACATCGAACAGGCGTTCTGGGTCAACAGGGGAGATTATCTCTTGTACCGCGACCAGGACAAAATTTTTCTTCGCGAGATCAAGACCTCGGGAGCGCCGCTGACCCAGGAACTGTTGACGGTCAAAAGGAACAGCGCCGTCGTCTTTTCCG
The DNA here is from genome assembly GCA_030688425.1 of Candidatus Omnitrophota bacterium. Taxonomy (NCBI): domain Bacteria; kingdom Pseudomonadati; phylum Candidatus Omnitrophota; species Candidatus Omnitrophota bacterium. Next base: position 253,500 of record JAUYIB010000012.1, read on the forward strand.
AAACCAACGGACGGCTTTATTATCTCGACGACCGTGACCACACGCTCATGAGCATCCAGCTTGTGCCCCCTTACGAGCTGTTTTCCTTTCCCCGTTCCGGAGAAAAAAATCACGGGGCCGGGACAGAGCCCCTTCCGGAGGAAGGGCCATGACCTTTGCCTACTCCCGCAGAAACCTGTCCGGCCGGCAAGCCGCCCTCCAGCGGGCCCTGGAAATCCTGCCCGGATTGACAAGCTGGATGATCCTGGTCGGAATGACCATCCTCTCCATTTCCTGGCCTCTCACCGCGGCCATCCTGATCATCGCCTTCGATTTTTACTGGTTTCTGCGCCTGATTTACATGACGATTTTTCTGGTGCTGTCCTATGCGAGGCTCATCATCGAAAGCCGGACCCCCTGGGTGGAACGCGTCCACGCCGTTGACGCGCTGATCAAAAACGGCCGTCCTCCTTCCCTGGGAAACGGCGGGCCGAAGAGATTCATTTCCCGCCACTTTTACCGCAAAGACCTGAAAACCCTGCGGACAACGGGGGACCTCCCGGCGCTGTCGAGGGACATCTTCCACGTCGTGATCATTCCCGTTTCCAAAGAGCCCCGGGGCATCTATGAGTCCGGGATCCGCAGTCTCGCGTCCCAGGATTTTCCGCCGAAGCAGCTGATCGTTGTCCTGGCCGTGGAAGAACGGGCCACAGAACAAGTCCGGAAAGACACCCAGGCCGTGGCAAACCAATACCGGGAAGAATTCTTTGACATGATGATGGTCCTCCATCCCGATGGCATTCCGGGAGAGGCCAGGGTCAAAGGCGCTAATGTCACCTGCGCCGCCCGCCGGGTCACGGAATATCTCCGGGATAAAAAGATCCCGCTGGAAAACGTCCTGGTCTCCTGCTTTGACGCCGACACCATCGTCCCACCCAATTATTTCGCGTGCCTGACCTACCATTTCATGGTGACGCCCCGGCGGACCCAGGCCAGCTTTCAGCCGATCCCCGTCTATCATAACAACATCTGGGATGTCCCCGGCTTCGCGCGCGTCATGGAGTCCGGCTCATCGTTCTTCCAGCTCATCGAAGCCACAAACCCGGAAAGACTCGTCACCTTTTCCAGCCACAGCATGAGTTTCAAGGCGCTGGTCGACGTCGGATACTGGCCGGTGGACATGATCTCGGACGACTCGGCGATCTTCTGGAAGGCCTATATCCACTTCAACGGACACTACAAGGCGGTGCCCATGTATATCACCCTCTCCATGGACGTCGTGGCGGCCGCCAACTGGTGGAAAACCGCCCGGGGCATTTACAAGCAAAAAAGGCGGTGGGCCTGGGGAGTGGAGAACTTTCCGATCGTCCTGCGCGCCTTCCTGCAAGCGAGGGAGATCCCCCTGGTCAACAGGATCAAGCACAGCGTCAAGCTCTTCGAAGGCCACGTGTCCTGGGCCACATGGGGATTTCTGCTTTCATTCATCGGCTGGCTGCCCATCATTTTCGGCAGGGGCGAATTCGCCAAATCAGTAATGTATTACAACGCCCCGCAGGTGGCCGGGACGATCTTCAATCTGGCGACCCTGTCCCTCCTGATTTCCATCGTCCTCAGCGTGCTGTTGATGCCCAAGAGCAAAAGAAAATATTCCTGGAAGATGAAACTGATCCACTCCCTGGAATGGCTGTCCGTTCCAATCATCCTCGTGTTCCTGAACGCCCTGCCGGCGCTGGACGCCCAGACGCGGATGATGATGGGGCGCCCCATGGAATTCTGGGTGGCGGACAAACGTCGGAAACAGGAGACGCAAACGCCATGAGACTTCCCGTTTCCAAAGAGACCTTGAGCTTCCTGACGCTGACCGCGCTCGCCCTGCTGGTCCTGTTCCGGTTTGTCAACCTCGAGCCACAGGTCGACGACAAATTCTTTTTCTCGAGCGACGACCCCCAGTTCCAGTCGGAGAAGATGATCTCCCGGTTGTTTCCCAGGACGGATTCCCAGATCATTATCAGCGCCAAGGGGGACATTTTTTCAACGGGTTACCTCCACCGCGTCGAACAGCTAAGCCAGGCGCTGCTCACCATTCCCCAGGTCACCAGCCTCAAAAGCCTCGCCTATGGGCCCAACGGCGTTCAGGAAGCCCTCAAAAGCCCGCTGTGGCGGCGGCTCCTCATATCGGAGGACCAGCGGTCCAGCAATCTGATCGTCATGGTGGACGAAACATCCCCGAAAGACTACATTCCCCTGGTCGAGGAAATCGCGAGGACGTTCTCCACCGAAGATTTTCAAGTCCAGATTTCCGGGTTTCCCTACATCGCGGAACTGATCCGGCGCTACCTCCTGCACGATTTGCGGATGTTCACCCTGATCGCGCTCGTTTCCTTCGGGATCGTCATCAGCCTCATCTTCCGCTCCCGGATCATCCTGACCGGCACGATCATATCGGCTCTGATGACCTGCGTGCTCACGCTGGTGCTGACCGACCTTTTACAGATCCGCATCGGGATCCTCACGGCCAACCTCGCCACAATCGTTTTTGTGCTGACGATCTCGCACATTGTTTTCCTGACAAACAATTGGCAGCATATCGAGGACAGCGACCCGAAGTCGGCCGTGAACAAGGCCGTCAGATGGACGTTCCACGCCTCGTTCTGGTGCATGGTCACGACATTATTGGGGTTCTTAAGCCTTCTCCTGGTCCCGGCCAAACCGCTGCGCGAACTGGGGATCTCCGGTGCCCTGGGGACCCTCGTGGCGATCATGAGCGCCTACGGCGTGTATCCGTCGTTCCTCCGTCTTGTGTCCACGCAGAACCACCAGAAACCCGGGCTCCAAAGATCGGGTTTCGGACCGTCCTCCTTCGCTCTTTTCAACCGTTACGAAAAAATTTTTGTTTTCCTGTTAATAGGGCTGTGCGTCATTTCGGTCCCGGGGCTTAGGAAAATCAAGACCGACCCCAGTCTTCTCTCGTATTTTTCTCCCAAAAGCGAAATCCACCAGGGATTACTCTATATCGACCGCAACGGCGGAAGCAGCCCCGCCATCATTGTGCTGAGGGCGTCCAACGGCGAAAAATTGAACAGCAGCCGCGCTTATCAACAATTATGGGACCTTCAGACGGACCTGGAACGGCATCCGGCGGTGGGGACCATCGTCTCTCTGCCGGTCATCATGGCCGAGGCCAAGCGGGCGCCGTTCGCCTTCTTCCTGTCCTGGGAATGGCTGCTCAATATCCTGGAACAGCCGAACTTCGGCCGGATCGCCAACAGTTTTGTCACGCAGGACCGGCAATACGGATTGTTCCTGCTAAGGATGAAGGAGACCGGGCGAAAAACGTCCCGGCTTGATGTGGTCGAGGAACTCAAAGACATCGTGTCGCTGCACGGGTTTGTGCCGGAACTCTCGGGCGGGGTCTACATCCTGCAGGGGCGCTTGGCCCAGCTGGTCGCTTCAAGCCTGGTCTATGGGCTGGGGAACCTGCTGCTGATCTTCACGGTGATCGGGCTCATCATCTCGCGGTCCATCAAACTGACCCTGGCCATCACAGCCAGTGTCGGGGCCATCGCGCTGAGCATCCTGGGAACCATGGGAAATCTGAAAATCCCTTTTGACGTCATCGCCGCGCCGGCCGCCAACATCGCGATCGGCATGGGCATCGACTCCATGATCCATTCCGTAATGAATTTCCGGCGTTTCCGGAAAGAAAGCCAAAACAATACCGCGGCTTGGCTGAAAACACGCCAGCATCTGTGGAAAGCGATCCTGGGCTCGATGCTGATTATCGCGATGGGCTTCGGGATCTTCTGCTTTTCGACTTTTCCCCCCACCCAGCGGTTCGGCGCCGCCGTCGTTTACGGCACGGTCATCGCCGCGCTGACCGCGATCTTTTTCATGCCTTTCCTGACGAATCTTGGGCTCAGGAAAAAATAGACCTCTTCCGCAGCGCAGGATATTGCCCCGACTGCCCTGACCGCTTTGCAGGGGAAGGCGGCTGGGGCCTGCGATGCTTGGGCCCAGATGGGCCAAACCATCCTGAACGAAACGAGTGGGTTCGTCCGACAAATTTACGTTCGCCCCGGCTCCGCAAATTTGGGACTCATTAGAAAATCTTATTAGCGAGAATCCCCCAAAGGATGATCTGGGGAACCGTAATGATGGGAAGCCAGATGGCTGTCCTGCGGCCGACATTGTGCCACAACAGGCCGATCTCCGTGTAGTCCGTCGCGACCCCGGCCATCAAAAAAACAAAGCTGTTGCCCAAAGCCCCTGTCTGGCGGTAGATCTCGAAAGCCAGCGGCGCGGTCCCTTCCGAACAAACCTCCAAGACCGTGGCCAAGCCCAGGGTCACCGTCATCCCGAGAACTCCTGGCCCCATGTATTGCTGAAAAACATGAGCCGGAATATACGCCCCGGCCAAGCTCGCGAGGCCCATGCCGATCAATATCCACCACAGGACCATCTCTCCCAACGCCCAGGCCCCTCGCATGACGCCGCGGACATCGCTGATGAACTGGGCCCCCGTCAACCGGTAAACGCTTGCGCGGCGCGAAAAATCCTCCCCGATCGAAAACGCGCTGTCGTACTCCAGCGTGTTCGGGTTCCTGTCCACCCCGTTTTTCGATTCCAAAAACTGAAAGATCATGCCCGTCGTCAGGGCCACGGCCACCGCCGCAAAAATGATATACAGCGATTTTACCACGCCGAAAAATCCGATCAAGATCAGGGTCAGGGGCAGATTGGCCCATGGGCTGGCCAGCAAAAAAGCCACCACCGCCGGAGTGGACGCGCCTTTTTTATAAAGCTGGATGGACAGGGCCAAAATCCCGTGACAGCAGGCGCTGGCCAGGAACCCCAAACCGACGGCGTAAAAAATCGTCCGCCGTTTTCGCCGGGCCAGGACTTGCGAAATATACTGCTTCGGGACGAAATGCTCAAGCATCCCTCCGAGGACCAGCCCCAAAAGCACGGCCCACCAGATGGTCCGCAGATACATGTACAGGTTGTGCCGGAAAGGCTCGAGGAAGGGGAGAAGATAAGACAAACCGCACAACACGGCCAAGACGCATGCGACAATAAGCGCCCTGGAATACACCGGGCCCGCGGAGGCCGGACGGCAGCAAGAAGGATGGCCTGCGGCCTGTGGATCTGTCGGGGGAAGGGTCTCTACCATTTTTTAAAAACAAAAAATACGGCCAGAATGATCAGGGCGAACCCAACAAAATAATTCCACTTGAGTTCTTCCTTCAGATAGGCCACAGAAAAGACGCAGAAGACGATCAGGGTTATCACTTCCTGGATGGTTTTAAGCTGGGCCGCGGGGAAATGGGCGTGGCCGATGCGGTTGGCCGGAACCTGAAAACAGTATTCCGCAAACGCGATCAGCCAGCTGATCAAAATGACCTTGAACAGCGGTGATGACTTGAACTTCAGGTGCCCGTACCAGGCAAAGGTCATAAAAATATTAGAAACGGTTAATAACGCGATGGTCTTCATGGAACAACGGCATCCTTTCTGTTCAGTCTGAAACGACGGGGTTCATAAAGTTATCGCCATACCACATCGCCCCTCGGTTTCAATGGACGACGCCCACTCCGTACTCATAAACCATGCGCCCGCCGAAATAGCCGGTCGCCACCGCGGCCGCGGCTGCGGCCAGGACCAAAAACACAAAAACAACGCGGAAAATCGGTCTGCGGTTACGATTCAGCCACCAGAGGACCGCAAGCCCGCCGATCCCGATCCCGGTGGTCAAAAACCCCAACCGTTCGTGTTTTTCCAATAATGGATGCTTCAGATGCAGCCGCTCCTCTTCCCCCAGTCCCGTAAAAACGGCGGCCGGCGCTGTCAGGGCCCCCAGGATGAACAGATGCACGGCTGTCCGATGCCAGGCATCGCTCTTAAAAATCCGGGAACCGATTTCAACACCCGCCGCCGCCACAAACAGAGCGATCGGGAAATGGACGGCGACCGGATGAATCGTCATCGGCATGTCCATGACAGGATCTCCTTACTTGTTGCCCTTGAGTTCTTCGTTGACCTTCTCGATGTACTTCTCAGGGTCCTTCTGGAAATCCGTAAGGCACATCTTGCAACAGAAGTTGTAGACCTTCCCCTGGTGTTCGTACTTGACCGGGTCCCCCATCCCCCCGATTTTATGCCCGCTCACCGGACAGATTTTGTTGCCGACGTCCACGGCTGCGGACGGGACCGCAGGGGCCTCTTCCGCCGCCGCTGCGCCGTGATCGTGGCCGACGTGCTCCCCCTCCTCAGCCAGGGCCAAAGACGGCACGGCCAGGACGGCCAACAGGGCCATCATCATGAGTGCGTTTTTCATCTGTACTCCTCCTTCGTGTTTGTTCGGATTTGTTTTACTTCTTCAAAGAATTCTTATACATCTCGCAGGTCACGCAATACCCCTGCCAGGCGGACACCAGAAACAAGGCGCCCAGTACCATCACGACCCATTTCCCCCAACTCACAAACGCGGCCAGGATCATGATAACTCCAAAAACCGTGCGGGTGAATCGTTCCTCGGGCTTCATGTTGTTGATGCGTCCCATAGAAAACCCCTCCGTTTCTTAAGTGGCCGCAGTCTTCCCGATCCACGCGGCTTTTCCCTCTTTCATCTCGAAATGCCATTTCCAGATGAAATAGACCACAGGATAAACCAGCAGTTCCAGGGCAAATGACGTAACCAGTCCTCCCACCATGGGTGCCGCGACCCGTTTCATCATGTCCGCGCCCGTGCCGGTGGCCCACATGATCGGCAAAAGACCCATGAAGGCCGCCATGACCGTCATCATCTTCGGCCGCACGCGCTTGACCGCGCCGTGGACGATGGCCTCTTCCAGGTCCACGATGGTGCGCATCCGGCCTTTCCTCACGGCATCCTGGTAGGAAAGGTCCAAAAACAGCAGCATGAAGACACCGGTTTCGGCGTCCAGTCCCATCAGGGCGATCATCCCGACCCATACGGCGATCGAAATATTATACCCCAGAATCCACAACAGCCACACAGCGCCGATCAAAGAAAACGGCACAGCCAGAAGGACAATGCCGGTCTTGACGACGGATCGGGTGTTGAAATACAGCAACAGGCAAATGATGAACAGCGTCAGAGGAATCACGACCTTCAGCCGTTCCTTGACGCGGATCATGTTCTCAAACTGACCGCTCCAGATCAGGCCGTAGCCTTCCGGGAGTTTCAGCTCCTTGCCCACCTTCTGCTTGGCTTCGGCCACATACCCGCCGATGTCCCGGCCGGTGATGTCCACAAAGACATACCCGGCGAGAAGCCCGTTCTCGTTGCGGATCATGGCCGGCCCCGAACGCAGGACGATGTCGGCGACCTGTGCGAGCGGGATATGCTGGCCCGAAGGCGTTGGGACCAGGACGCGTTTGAGTTTTTCCATATCGTTGCGCATCTCCCGCGGGTACCGGACGCTGACCGGATACCGCTCCCGGCCTTCCACGGTCGTGGTGATCTCCTCCCCGCCGATGGCGGACACGATCACCATCTGCGCGTCGTCCACGGAGAGCCCATAACGGGCCAATTCTTCCCGCTTCAGGTCAAAATCCAGGAAGTACCCTCCGGCGACACGCTCGGCGTAAGCACTGCGCGTACCCGGGATCTTTTTCAGGATCGTCTCAACTTGCATCCCCAGCTCTTCGATCTTCTTGATGTCGTCCCCCAGGATCTTGATGCCGATGGGCGTGCGGACGCCCGTCGAAAGCATGTCGATCCTGTTCTTGATCGGCATGGTCCAGGCGTTGCTTGTGCCCGGGATCTTGAGCGCCCTGTCCATTTCATTGATCAGGTCCTCACGCGCGATCCGGTCCCGCCAAACGGGGCGGAACGGCTTTTGCAGGATCTCCGGCATCCACGAATACCACCGGTTGACCTTGCGCCATTCGCTCTCGGGCTTGAGCAGGACAACCGTCTCCATCATGGAAAACGGCGCCGGGTCCGTCGAGCTTTCGATGCGCCCGGCCTTGCCGAACACCTTCTCCACTTCCGGGAACCCTTTCAGGATTTTGTCCTGGGTCTGCAGGAGTTTCTGCGCCTCGGTGACAGAGATCCCCGGCAGGGTCGTCGGCATGTACAAAAGATTCCCTTCCCAGAGCGGCGGCATGAATTCGCTGCCCAGCCGCAAATAAACAGGGATCGTGGTCAAAACAAGGATCAGCGCCGTGATGATCGTGGCTTTGCGCTTTTTCAAAACAAAGCGGCAGATGGGTTCATAAAACCGGAACAGCTGTTTGCTGATCGGATGTTTCTCCTCCGGATAATACGTCCCAACCATCAGCGCTGTCGCGGCCCTGGACGCCCACGGCCATTTCAATTTTATCGGGTCCATGCGCGTGAACAGCATCCGCATCGCAGGGTCGAGTGTCACGGCCAGGATGGCCGCGATGGCCATGGCCAAGTTCTTTGCCCAGGCGAGCGGCTTGAACAACCGGCCTTCCTGGTCCACCAGCGTAAAGATCGGCATGAACGCGACCGCGATCACCAGGAGAGAAAAGAACACCGAAGGCCCGACCTCCTTGAGGGCCTTGAGCCGGACCGTATGAAAATCGCCCTTCCTCCCGCCCTCGATCCACTGCTCGAGCCGTTTGTAGGCGTTCTCCACCTCCACGATCGCGCCGTCCACAAGGACACCGATGGAGATCGCGATGCCGGCGAGCGACATGATGTTCGACGTCAGGTGCATGCCATACAGCGGGATGAAGGACAACAGTACCGCGACAGGGATCGTGACAATGGGGATCACGGCTGACGGGAAATGCCACAAAAAAAGCAGGATGACCAGGCTGACAATGATCATTTCCTCGATCAACTGATGCTTGAGGGTATCGATCGCCTGCAGGATCAGCTCAGAGCGGTCATAGACCACGTCGACCTTCACGCCAGGAGGCAGAGACGGTTCAATGTCCTTGATCTTGGCCTTCACGCGCTTGATCACGCTCAAAGCGTTTTCACCGGACCGCATGATGACCGTGCCGCCCACGACATCCCCTTCGCCGTTATAATCCGAAAGCCCCCGGCGGATGTCCGGGCCGATCACCACGTTCGCAAGGTTCTTGACCAGGACCGGGGTGCCGTCGGGCTGGAGGTCCACCACGATCTGCTCCAGGTCACCGACCGACTTGGCATACCCGTGCCCGCGGACCATGTATTCGGCGCCGGAGAATTCCAGGAGCCGGCCGCCGGTCTCTTTATTGCCCTTGCGCACGGCCTCGATAACGCTTGTGATCGGGATGTTATAAGCCAGCAGTTTGTTGGGGTCCACCGTGATCTGGTATTGCTTCACGAACCCGCCGATGGAAGCGACTTCCGCGACGCCGGGCACGCTTTGCAGATGATAGCGCAGATACCAGTCCTGAAAACTACGGAGTTCCTGCAGGCTCTGCTTTCCAGACTTGTCGACCAGGGCATACTGGAACACCCAGCCCACACCCGTGGCGTCGGGGCCGAGCTCGGTCTTGACGCCTTCCGGAAGACGCGAGCTGATCTTGCTCAAATACTCCAGGGTTCGGCTGCGGGCCCAGTAGATGTCGGTCCCGTCCTTGAAGATCACGTAAACATAGGAGTACCCGAAATCCGAGAACCCCCGGATCGCCTTAACGTTGGGCGCGCCCAGCATGGCCGTGACGATCGGATACGTGACCTGGTCCTCGATGATATCGGGACTGCGGTCCCAGCGGGAGTAGATGATGACCTGCGTGTCGGAGAGGTCCGGGATGGCATCGAGCGGGATGTTTTTAACCGACCAGACCGCCCCGACCATCGCAGCCACAACGAGAAGGATGACGAGGAACTTGTTCCGCGCGGAGAACCCGATGATCTTCTCAACAAGACCCTCAGGTTTTTCGGCGCCGGGGTGAAAATCTTCCTGTGAGAGGTTGTTGTTCATCTCACTGCCCTCCGTGCCCGCTGTGCCCGGATGACCCCCCGGACTCGTCCCCACCTTCGGACGCCATGCCGTCCAAGGCCGCCTTCAGCCGGCTCTCGGAATCAATGAGAAAATTCCCACTCGTCACGACCGATTCCCCTTCCTGCAGGCCGCTCACCAGTTCGTAAACGTCTTCCGCCTTGACGCCGAGGACAACGTCCCTCGGCTCCAGGATACCGTCGCCCTTGTCCACAAACACGATCTTCTTGGAACCGGTGTCAAAAACCGCCTCGACGGGAACGGATAATTTTTCCCCGGCGTCGATCCGGATGAAAACATTCAGGTACATGTCCGGCTTCAGCTCGCCCCTGGGATCTTCGACCTCGGCGCGGATCCGGGTCGTGCGCGTATTTTCTTCCACCATCGGATCAATGGCGCGGATGCGCCCGGTGAACGCCTTCCCCGATAGGGACGCGGCCTCGACCACCAACTCCTGCCCGATCTTGATTAGCGGTAATTCATATTCATAAACCTTGGCGTAGACCCACACCGGCTCTCCCGGGGTGGCGTACAGCAAACTGTGCTCAGGGGTTTTCCAGGTCGAGATATCTTTAATCATGTCCTCGCTCAATCCCATGTGCTTGAGCCGGATGCGCGTGGACTCGGCCAGGCGTTCGGCCTGCTCCGCGACTTCCGGGATAGAGCTTTGTTGGGCGCGTTCCACCGAGGCCAGGGCCTGAATGTATTCGGCCTGGGCCTGGTACAATTCCGGATCATGGGCCACGGTCCCGACGGTCCGGATGGTTTTCACCAGATGCTTTTTTTCAACAGGCGACGTCCGGATCCCGATCAACTGCTGTTTCTGCGGCGTGAGCATGATGGCCGCGTAACCTTCGGGAATGGCCGCGCCCTCGTGGGAGGAAGAATCATCTTCCTCATAAACCGGAACCAGGTCCATCCCCATCGGGGATTTCCCGGGTTTGTCGGACTTATAACCGGGAATCATCGGATCGGTCCAATAAAGGATTTTGCGTTCCTTCTTCTCGTCGCTTTCGCCGATAACATGCGTCCCGCAGACCGGGCAGGTCACCTTCTCTCCCATCTTGGCCACGACCATCATCGGGCACGGCTTGCCGCCGTGGGCCTTATGGCAATTGTGCATGACACAGATATCCGCGGCGATCTTTTGGGCTTTCTGGGCGTCGGAGGGCGCTTCTGTCTCCTCGCGCTTGATGAGCTTCATGTAACAGATCGGGCAGTCGCCGGGCTTGTCGCTGGTCACCGCCGGATGCATGGGGCAGTAATACAGCGCTTTTTCCGCCGTCGCAGACGGTTTGCGCAACGCCTGCGGGACGAAGATCGCGCCGGCCGCCGCGGCGATGAGGATCAAAATCAGCCATTTATTTTTCAACATCAGATTTTCCTCCCTGGGTCGAAAGATCAACCCCAACGGCGCGTTCAATGGCCGCCAAATTTTTGACAGAATCGGCCAGGGCCTGGGCATAGGCCATCCTGGCGTTCAAATAGGAACGCTCGCTGTCGATCAGATTCAGGACGTCCGTGCGCCCGGACTCGTATCCGGCCTGGTCGGAACGGAACGCGAGCTCGGCCTGCGGCAAGAGCGCGGTTTCGTAAAGGTCCACGACCTGCAGCGACGCCGTCAACTGATAATAGGCGTTCTTGATTTCATAATCGGCGAGATTTCCGTTGAGGGCCAGCCGCGCCTCGTTGGCGCGCAGGTTCTCCCGGGCCTCACGCGTTGCAGCGTTGATCCGGTTTCTCCAGAGCGGAATCGTCACTTTCAGCGGGATCATCCAGGCGTCGCGGCCGTCCTCGGGATCGGATGTCATCCCCTCGCCGATCCGCGAATATTGAAAACCCACCGTGAAGTCCGGGGCGTTTTCCATCCCGGCCAGGGCTTTGGCATGGATTTCCCTGTCCTTCATGGCCTCCGCTTCCAGGATCTCCGGGCGGTTGGATTTCGACAAAACAATCAGATCATCCAAGGAGTGGGCCAACTGCGGGCGGACCGGCAAGGCCAGATGTTCCACCAGGGTCTTGGGGTCCCGGTTCAACAGGGCGTTGAGCAGTGACACCAGGATTTCGCGCTGCTGCCTGATGGTCAACAACTGCTTGAGGGCTTCAGAGACTTCGACCTGGGCCTTGGCCACGTCCCTCTGCTCCCCCTGCTGGCTGGCATAACGGGCCTGGGCCGCGGATTCAAATTTCCTTAAGAGCTCATAAACTTCTTCGGTGACCTGGAGGGTGTAATCCAGCGCTGCAAGATCGGCGTAGGCCTGGGTCACTTTCGCGGCCACTTCTCGTTCAGCCATCTTATAGCGCGCCTCGGCCGCCATGACCTCGGCCCTGGCCATTTTCCGTTTCTGGATGAGCTTCCCGGGGAACGGGATCATCTGCTCGAATTCGTACACCTCTTCCTGCGGCCCAAGGCGTGTTTCGAGCATACGCCCCATGACCGCCGTCCCGGCCGTTGGGTCCGGTAACGCGGACGATTGCGGAACGCGGAATTCTGCGGCTTTCCAATCATTGTAAGCCGCCTTGATCTCGGGATTATTGTCCCTGGCCGTTTGGAGAAATCCGACAAGGACATCCCCCCTCTGGCCAGTGGTAACCGCGTCTTGAGCCGAAGCCGGCCGCACTAAACCAGCCGCAAGGACAACGGTTAAAAGCCCTATTCGGATTATTCTTTTCATTGTGACATCCTTTTTCATTATAGAGAGAATTGCGTTCACTGCTACGTAAAAATGGGAAAAACACACAGAATCCCCTGCCAAAAGGGACTCCCCCATAAGGATGTCTTTGGATTAAATGCGGAAAACAGAATGGCGGATATACAGAGGAAGCAGCGACAGGTCTTCGGGAGGGCCTTGCGGAACCCCTCCGAAAAACCGGACATCAGACGAGGAGGCGTCAGACACCAGGACCAGCACCGCCGCGACAGAGCCGGGCCCCGACAAAGGGGCGCTCTGCTTCTGCGGCTCGGACTGGATGATCTTCGTGCACAGGCATTCGCCGTGGCCGTCTGTCTGACCGGCCTTCAAACCCGAATCCCCTGAAGACGCCGGCGACGAATGGCAGGAATGCCCGGCGCCCATGGCGGGAGACGCCATGGCTTGTTTCTCCAGGCAACAGCAGAGCAGCACCGCCAGAAGAAATGGAACCATCAGAACAGACACGATCATGGAACGATGATGACGCATAGATAGTTCAGTTGTATACCAAAGCACCGGGCTTGTCAAGCGGTACGTAAAACGGCCTATCGGACGCAGACTCGGTTCTTCCCTTCCCGCTTCGCTTCATACAGAGCGGTGTCGGCCTTGAGGATGAACTCAAACCGGTCCATGTTCTCATGGAAACTCGCCACACCGATGCTCAGAGTGATCTTCATTTTAAAGGCATATTCCTCGACCCTCCGTTTGAGCTTGTCGGCAACGACCTCGGCTTCCGAAAGGTCTGTTTCCGGCAGGATCACGACGAACTCATCCCCGGCATAACGGCAGGCGATGTCCACGTCCCGCAGATTTTCGTTGAGGATCTGCCCGAGCTGTTTGAGCAGGGCGTCGCCTTCCAGGTGGCCGAACGTGTCGTTATAAATCTTGAAATCATCCACATCCATCATCAAAAGACAAAGAGCCCCGCCGTACCGTTTCATCCGCCGGATTTCGTGGTCCAGGCTTTTGGCGAAATGGCGGTAGTTGTACATGTTCGTCAACGGATCCGTGATGGTGAGATATTTGAGTTCCTTGTAAAGTTTTGCGCTCTCCAGGGCCACGGCCACTTGCCGGGTGATCATGCAGAGGATCTTCAGGTCCAAGTCCGAGAACTCGGTCCCGTTGGGTTTCTTCTCCGCGACACTCAAGACCCCCATGATGTCATGCCCCAGCTTGATCGGCGCGCAAATGAAAGATTTGCTTTTATAGGACGGCCGGTTTTTCCTCAAAAACCGCTCGTCACTCTCGATGTCTGTCACCAGCACCGGCAGCCCCTGCTGAGCGACCTGCCCGGCCACGGACTCTCCCACCCGCAGCCGGTTGTTAAGGATGTGGCGCTCGTTCAGGCCGGTAAACCCCTTGATGCAAAGTTCCCGGGTCTTGTCGTCCAGGAGCATCAGGGAACACCGGTCCGCATCCAGGACCCTCACGGTCTTCTCAACCACAAAATCCACCAGACGGTCCAGATTGAGCGTGGCGTTCAGCCCCTCTTCAATGCTGAGAACCTCCTCGAGTTTCGTCTTCTCCAGGTCCAGCCGGTCATTGAGTTTTTTCAAGTCCTCCTGCGACCGGATCCTTTCGCTGATATCGTGGGCGATCACGGAAATCCCGGTGACGCTCCCGGAACAATCCTGGATCGGGGAAATCGTCAGGGAAACATTGAGCTGGCGGCCGCTCTTGTCCTGCCGCACCGTTTCAAGATTTTTCACGCGGTCCCCCTGTTTCAGTCGGGAAATCAGGTCATGGCATTCCTGTTGCTTGTGCTCCGGGGACAGGGTGTGCGCGGGCTTGCCGATGATCTCCTGAGCGCTATAACCGTAGATCTGCTCAGCCCCGCGGTTCCAACTGGTGATATTCCCTTCCAGGTTAACGCCGATGATGGCGTCATCCGAAGAGTCAACGATGGAAGCAAGGTATTGCCGGGTTTCTTCGGCCCTCCGTTTTTCCGTGATGTCTTCGCCGGAACTCAAGGTCCCGATGACTTGCCCGCCCTCATCCCGGACCAGGGTGTTCCTCCAGGCGATCAATCGCTCTTCGCCGAGACGGGTGACCACCGGGTTCTCGTAATACTCCAAATGGGGGACCTCTCCGGACAAAAATTGGTGAAAAACCTTGCGGGTTTCCGCCTGTATCGGCCCGGGAAGAAATGTGCCGAACCAGTCCTTGCCGAGAATCTCCTCTTCCGGATACCCCAGGACACCGAGGCCCTTTTTGTTGATCAGGGTCACTTCTCCGCGCGTATTGAGCGCAACCAAAAGAACACTGGCGATGTCCAGATACTGTTGGGCCCGGTCCCTCTCGCGCTTGACCGCCTCCCGGGCCTGCTTGCGCTGGGTGATGTCCCTTGCGATGCTGGAGATGCCGATAAGCTCACCGGCGCTGTTTTTTATGGGAGAAATGGTCAGGGAGACATCGATCATCCGACCGCTTTTTGTGCGGCGGACGGTTTCGTAATAGTTGATCCGCCGGCCCCATTTCAACAGATTGATCAGCTGAGGAGTTTCATCGCCGGTTCCCTCCGGGAGGAGGCCCCCTGAGGGTTTCCCCAGGATTTCTTCGGCAGTGTACCCGAATGTTTCAATCGCTCCCCTGTTCCATGTGGAGATCTTGCCGTCCAGAGTTTCCCCGATGATCGCGTCATCGGAAGAATCGACGATAGCGGCCAAAAAAGACTTCATGCCCAGCTGGCGCTTATGCTGTGCACCCCAGGCCAGCGCGCCCCAGATGGCGGTCAGGACAAAAAAACGGTTCAGCAAAAGATCGACAAGATTGTGATTTTGCGGCCAGGAAATGACCGTTCCGGCGACAAGGAAGGCTGAAACGGAACAGGCGGCGAACAACGGCAGACGGAGATTGGAGGATCCCACTGCGGTGAAAACAACCGCGAGATAAAGAATGCCCGGGATGATCCCTAACGGCGTGATGAGGTCGACCACAAAGATGAGGAAGACGGCCAGGGCCACCCAAGCCACGGCCAGTTTGTTCTTAAGACGCATCTCCCCCATGCTCATCCCCTGGTCGATGGTAGTGGGAAAAAACCCTAAATTAATTATATCACTTCCTCTTTAAAAGGAAAGTGGCGGCGGAAAATAAACCGAGGAGACCTGCCCTGTAGCTGCTCCTCTGTAAATGCTTGGCAATATTACACTTTCAGGGCTGTCAGGACCGTCTCATTGTCTTCGGCGATGAGGACAATCCGGGTCACTTTTCCTTTTTTGTCCACGCTTCCGTAAAGGAGATTGATGTCGACCCCGATATCGGAGATTTTCTGGGTGACGGATTGGAGGGTCCCGGGCTTGTTCTCGACATTGACCAGGACCACGTCCTCTTCGCGGATGTCATATCCTTTGGCCTTGAGAAGCTTTTTCGCGTGGTCATGGTCCTCGGCCACGAACATAATGACGCCACGGTTGTCCACGGCATAAGCGCAGATCGCCATGATGTTGATCGCGGAAGATGACAAAATGTGGGTGACTTCCGCCAGGGTCCCGACCTTGTTATTCACCGTTATGATCAACTGTTTGCTCTTGACCGCTTGCGTCATAAACCCCTCCCTTCAATCTTGACCATCTGTCCGAGAAGAAGACCTGTCAACCCTGATGCGCCCGCGTCCCGGGCCAGATCATCGCTTCCCGCTGGCCCGGGGGAAAAACGAAATTTTCAAGCTTAGGCAACTCCCTCTTTAAGGGGTTACGGGTTCCTTGATTTTCTTCATCTGAGCAGGCAGGATCACGATCTCCACGCGCCGGTTCTGCTGCCGGCCCTGGGGAGCGTCGTTGGGGACCAGGGGATGATACTCCCCGTAGGCAACCGCGGAAACCCGGAGCGGGTCGACACTGCCGTCATTGATAAAATTGTGCAAAACGGCCAGCGCGCGGGCCGCGGACAATTCCCAGTTGGACTTCCACCCGGAGTGCTTGATCGGGTCGTTGTCCGTGTGGCCTTCGATGGCAATCTTGGAATCCTTGACGTCGCGGTTGAGGATCTCCGTGACCTTAAGCAGGGTCGGCTTCGCGTCTTCGCGGATATCGGCTTTGCCGGAATCGAAGAAAATTTCCGCCAAGAACGTCAGGACAAGCCCCCGTTCCGTCATTTCCAGTTTGGCCTGGTAATCTTTAAGCTCCTGCGACAAGGATGACTCCAGGTCCCTTTTGGCTTTTTCCAACTCGGACAACTCCTCTTCCTTGGATCTTTTCACTTGCTCGACTTCCTGCTTTTTCTGCGAGGCCAAGCGCTGGATCTCCCGGTCCTTCTCTTCCCGCAGCCGGGCGAGTTCCGACTCTTTGTCTTTCCGGGCCTGTTTCAATTCCGCGCGCAAGGCCGCCGCCTCTTTTTCCAAAAGATCCGCGCGCTGAGCTTTATCAAACGTGGCGCATCCGCTGCCGGCGATGGCCATCATGACCGAAAGGATGATCCCGGGTATGACTTTCCTCATCATGCCACCTCCCAAAGAAGACCTGGGTTGCGCGATCCGTTGAACAAAATCCGCCTGAGAACATCTCTATTATCTAACGAAAAGGGGTTTTAGGCAAAATCTTTGCTGCCGTGCCCGGCCAAGGGCTGGAGCAAAACAAAATTATTGCCGTCGAGAAAAACAGGAGGCTCAGACTCCGAGCGGCTGGCGGCGGACGGAAGGCCGAAATTTGAAAAATTCCATTTCCGGCAGGGAGAAAAGCATCTCTCCTCCGGCCCTGAGAAAAGACTGTTCCCGGGCGATGATATCATCCCTCAAATGCCAGGGCAAAACGAGCAGGACATCCGGATCCATCTCCAGGGCCTTGTCCTGGGGGACGATCGGGATCCGGCTGCCGGGGCAAAAACATCCGAATTTTTCCGGATTGATCTCCGCAACGCACAAGAGATCGTCCGGGGTCATGCCGCAGTATTGCAGGACCACGTTCCCTTTCGTGGAGGCGCCGTAACCAACGGCGCGCCGGCCCCTTCGCGCCCATTGCCCGACCACATCCCGCAAGGCGTCACGGTGGCGGCGCACGGCCGACTCAAATCTTTGATAAAGGAACGGCTGATCCAATCCCTGGAGGGACTCCGCTTCCAGCAAACGGCGCAGGACGTCCCGCCCTTCCGGATAGGGCGACGCGGCCCTGGCCGCCGTGACGATAAAACTCCCGCCGTTGACCGCGTTTAAAGACACGTTCACGATTTTCAACCCGGCCCGTTCCGCCATCCAGACGATCTGCGACAGCGCGTAATAGGAAAGGTGTTCGTGGCAGACCGTGTCGTAAGCGTTGCGGGACAGCAGAAACGGCAAATACGACTGCTCGAACACAAAGACCCCGTCGTCGGCCAGGACCTCGCAGACCTGGGACAAAAAGTCCAGGGGCGATTCCACATCATAGAACATCGCGATCGCGGTGACTACTTTTGCCTTCCGCCCCGGGAAATGCTTCCGGACGAGGTCGGCGGTGAAAAATTCAGCCGCCTTCGAGATCTCCGGCGGATAATCCCCCTCGAATTTCTCAAGGATCGGATCGATCCCCATCAACTGAAATTTTCCCTGCGGCCAGGATCTCAGCAGAGTCCCATCGTTGCTGCCGATATCCACGATGAGGTCCCCTGGCTCCAGGGGGACAAAATCTTCCAGCCGGGCCACAATGGCCTCCAGATGGCGAACCATGGACGGCTGAAGCCCGGAACGGTAACCGTATCGCGGGCTGTAAAGGCGGCGCAATTCGCACGTGTGCTTCAACTGGACCAGGCCGCAGCCGCCCAGGCATTTGACCAATTCCAGGGGGCATTGGGGAACAGGCTCCTCCGCGCTGGCAGGAAAAATCCCGGTGAGCGATTGAACGCCGAGGTTCAAAACCGGGGCCAGGTCCTCGCAGCCGCAGATGCGGCATCGTGTGACGGCCTTAAACATAGCCATGCGCCCTCCTGCGCAGGGCCAGCCGCAGCGTCGTCAGGACGTACTGGCCAAAAACTCCGATCAGCCGGACATGCCCCCGTGTTCTCCGGGGAACATGCCGGGCCGGGAACTGCCGGACGCGGAATCCCCGGTCCTGGAGCGCGCACAAAAAACGGATGAAATAATCACCATAACCGCGAAAAATTGTCTCCAGAGGCAGTCGGAACAGGACCTCTCGCCGGACCGCGAAATACCCGTACAGATTATCCGTCATCCTGCTGCCGGTCGCCGCGCGGACAAACATATTGAATATCCGGCTCAAGACCAGACGGAAACTTCCCGAAGATCCGTCCTGCAGAAAACGCGACGCCACCACGCAGTCGTGGGCTTCCAACTGCTGGATCATGAATGGCAAGTGCCGGGGATCATGGTCAAAGTCCGAATCCATCACGACCACCCTGGCCCCGCTTGCGGAGCGGATGCCGTCGACAATGGACGCGGCCAACCCCGGATCGCCCAACCGCCGGATGCCGGTGACAAAAGGCAGGGACAGATCTTCGACCGCCTGCATCGTCCCGTCCGGACTGTTGTCGTCCATGACAAGGATTTCGTGCTCATAACCGTTCAGGCAGGCGTGGATCTCCCGGATCAAAGGGACAACATTGTCCTTCTCATTGTATGTCGGCAGGATCACCGAAACCATGCCCTCCCGAGAGTTTGTCATGACAACCCTTTCCGTAAACCCTTCAACCCCGCGCAAACCGCCTCGACCTCGCCGTCCCCCAGCCCCGGAAAACAGGGCAGGACGATCACGCTCTTCCCTATATCTTCGGCAGCGGGAAGCGGGGCAGCCGCGTAAACCGGCAGGACGCTGGCGGGATAAAATCCGGGACGGGTCTCGATCCCTTCCGCCGCCAGGGCCTGGATCAGCGCGTCGCGTCCCTGTGGAAAAACAGCGGCATCGATCTTCACTCCCAGGGCCCAGATCACCGGATCCACCGAAGACGAAAAATGCTGAAGCGTGAGGCCGGTCTCCCCTTCAAGACTGGACCGGTAAAGCCGGTGGATATTCCTTCGCCGCGCAACAATCCTCTCAAGATCGTCCATTTGTCCGCACCCGACGGCGGCCTGGAGGTTTGTCAGACGAAAATTGTATCCGACCGCTTCATGCCAATACCGTTTGCCCGGCGTCATGCCGTGATCGCGAAGGATCCGCATCTCTTCATAAAGCTCCGGGCGGCGCGTCAGGACGCACCCCCCCTCTCCCGTCGTTATCGTTTTGGTCGCCTGGAAACTGAAACAGCCGGCGTCGCCGAAGGTCCCGGCGTATTGACCGTGGTCCCTGGAGAACACCGCCTCGGCCGCATCCTCAAGGAGAAGAAGGCTGTGCCGGGACGCGATCTCCGACAACCGGGCCATATCGCAGACATTCCCGTAAAGGTGCACCGCGATGACCGCGCGGGTCCTGTCCGAGATCAAGGCACTGACCGACGCCGGGTCCACGCACCATGTCCGGGGATCGACATCCGCAAAGACAGGCCTGGCGCCGGCGGCGATCACCATGTTGATCGGGGCGACAAACGTCAGTCCGGGGACGATCACCTCATCGCCCGGGCCGATGCCGCAGCCCAGCAGAGCCAGGTGCAAAGCCGCGGTGCCGCTGGACGTCATGACAGCGTAAGGCATGCCGTGAAACGCGGCGAACGATTCCTCAAATTTTTCCACATAGGGGCCGCCGGACACCCACGTCGATGACAGCGCGTCCGCGAGATATTCCTTCTCCTTCCCGGCGAACGACGGCCTGGCAAAAGGGATCTCAAGTTTTTCAGGAGTCTTGTTCCGGCTCATAATATCCGATCCAATACCGCTGATTATAGGGAAAGCACGAGTACCCGTGCCCGCGCATCAATTCGAAAAACTCGCCCCGCGTGTACAACTGCATCGGCCGGAAATAATCCAGGGCGCAAAGATAGTTCATGATCCTTTGGACCGGGGACCCGACCGGCCGCGGCTTGTCCAACACGTCCTCGACGATCAGGACCCGCCGGGCGGTTGTCTTGAACTCCTCCAGCAGGCGATGGGCCGAGGTCTCCCGGAAATGGCACAAGGAAATCAGCATCACCACGAGATCATAGGACCGCCCTATTCGGCCCAGGCCGTCATGCAGATCGCGGCGGTCACAGGGAATCCCCTGACGGGATAACCTGGATGCGAAGGACGGGCTGGCCTCAATCCCATGATATTCGCACGAAGCCGGGAGAAAACGGCGCAGGCCTCCGTCCCCGGCGCAGATATCGAGGACGGATACATGTCCGGCCGCGTATTCGGCGGCGATCCGGAACCTGAGAGAACTGCCGGCCCCCAGTTTCAGCCACGTCAGGAACCGGTAGACAAAAGGACTGCGGTAATGGATGCCCTTCAAAGGATTCATGGTCCGCGAAAATACGATTTAACGCCGGGACGCGTGAGGTAGTAGATCATGGCAGAACAAAACAGGATATCGAGAAAATAATGCACAATCAGCGCGGGGATGGTCAGGGACTCGAACGTGACGCCGGATACCCCCAGGGCATAGAACAGGCCGCCCAAAAGCTGGTCCAAATACTGTGTATGGTTCTTGAAGGCCTGATAAGGGTGCTTCCAGTAGAGCGTGGCCATAGTGAACAGGCCGATGACGATCGCCAGCTTGCGGCCCCAATCCCGGCGGGACAGCATGGCCAGGGCCGAGGAAATCCCCAAAATCCTCTGAAACCAGGAAAACGCGTAACGCGTGAGCGCAAGTCCCTTGCCCCAGTAGGCATAGTAGTCCAGGTACAAGGAATGATCCACAACAAGTTTATGGACGTGGACGAACGAACTGATCAGGAGCAGGATGCTGAACAGAAGGACCCCGGCGGGACGGGGCGGAGACGGGGATGGAAAATGTTCCGGGCCGGACATGGGGGATCATCCCCTTTTTCTGCGCCGGCGCTGAAAAAGCGCGACCAGCGTACTGAAAAACGTCCGGATCCTCCGCCGGCGGCCGGCACAGGCGGCGCCGGAAGGCGCCTCCCCTTTCAACTCGGAACGGTAATAATCCAGGCACTTCGGGCAGACCCCGCCGGCTTCCGCCCAGTCCGGATGACGGGCCTTAATGACGTCGACGATGTGGGATTCCAGATGATCCTTGTAAATCAGCATATCGGCGCTGATTTTCGCGCCGCAGATACTGCATGAATACTCCATGGGCCCTCCTGGACAGGAATCCGGGAAAACGCGTTACTTCAAAATTTTCATGATCTCACCATGGAGCTGGTGATATTGAAACGGCTTGGCAACGGCTTGGTACTGCCGGCCGGCCACCGTGATCTCGCCGATGTTGGTCTTGTTGGAATTGGTAACAATCCCGGACAGGAACAGCACGGGGATGTGCGCCAAGGACGGGTTTTCCCTGATCAGCCGGACGGCCTCGGGCCCGTCGAGATCGGGCAGGACGATGTCCATGAGGATGAGGTCCGGCAGATAATATTTGGCCTTGGTCACGGACTCCCGGCCGCCGCTGGCCTTGATCACCTGAAACCCTTCAGCCAGAAGTTTCTTCTCCAAGATATCTAAGATCACCGTATCGTCATCGACAATGAGAATCTTTTTACGGTCCATGGTTCCCCTTAGGGCAGGACAATACCGTATTTTCGGCCGGCTTCTCCGTCGCCGGATCCGGTGACCATTTTATTCTAATCCCTCAACCGAGCGGTTGGCAACTGGTATTTTTCACAAAACAGCCGGGCGGACGGCGGACCCATCTAATACAGGGCGAGCCGGATGTCCTGGGTGTCCCACGTTTTGCTCAAACCGGCCTCAGCGAGAACCCGGCCCCGCTCCAGCAGGATATGGGCCTGTTCGATCTTCCCGATGGCGGCCAGGGATTTTCCCAAATAATAAAGTCCGTTCGGGTCCTGCGGATACGACTCTACGTACGCCTTCAGGAAATAAGCGGCCTGGGGATAATCCTTCATCTGGTACAACGCGTATCCGGCATGGTAATAAAAAAATCCGTCTCCCTCCAAGGCCGCCAGAATGGCCTGCTGGGAAGAAAAGGCGGCCTGCGGCCACTCCTGAAGAGCGACATGGCTGAGGACCAAAAGCTTAAACCCGTTGTGGTAATTGTCCCTGAACTTGAATTTCAGATCATTGGCAAGGTTGCTGGATTCCGGGAGCATGGGGAAATAGATCCGCGAGGACGTGACATAGTTCAGGTTGTCATCGAGCGTGGTCCCCAGGGCTTTTTGCAGATATTCGATGGCTTCCCGGTGATGGTCTCTGCGAAAATATATCAACCCGGTATTATAGGCATAATTGAAGACACCCGGAAGAGACTCCCCCGCCGCCCGATAGGCCAACAGGGCCATTTTATGCTTTCCGAGATAATAATAGCAATACCCCAGCATCCCGTTGGTGTCCGGGCGGTCCGGCATAAAAAGAGAGACGCTTTCATAGTAACGCTCATATTCTTCCAGCTTTTGCGGATTGATCGTTTCCTTTCCCTCGCTGAAAGCGACAAGATAGTCAAACGGAGGCATCAGGCGGCTGAGGACAGCGGCGGCCGCGTGAAACAGGAGACTGCGGTAATCAATCAAGGGCAGAGACAGGGCCGCCACCAAAATATAAACAAGCAACGCCGGCGGGGATCGCCGCAGCAGGCATTTGATGTTAAAAGAATCCTTTTTAAAGAACGGCATTCCGCCCCTCCTCCTCCTCCTCCTCACTGGCCCGCCTCCACCAGAACGCCGTCCCTGCCAGCATCGCCGCAAAAAGCGCGATCAGGGCCCAATTCCCGATTTCCTGCCACCGACTCCCGAACCGGAACGTCACCTTGTGCTCTCCAACTGGGATCCAAACGCCCTTGAAGGCCATGTTGGCGCGAAACAGCGGAATTTCCTTCCCGTCCAGGAAGGCCCGCCAGCCGCTATGATAGGCGTCATTGTAAACAAGAAACTTGGGAGCATCCAAACGCGCGTGAACGGCAACCTCATTGACCCCGAATTTCAGGAGCTGGATCCGGCCCGACGATTCTTCCACTGGCTCAGCGGAAGACTGTTCCGGAGGATGCCCGCCGGGCGGAGGAACAGCACCGCTGTGAAGTGGAACATAGGCCGTGCCGCAAAATTTCCTGAGACACTCTTCAAGCACCATCTCATCGCCAAACAGGTCATCAAACACGTCAACCCGGTCATAAAGAATAAACCGGTAAACCGTATAGTCCTGATAGACGTCGTGATCCATTTTCCCCCGAAGCGCATTCACCCATTTTGACGCATAGTAGGAATCAATGGAGGCCTTGACGGTGCCCCCCCGTTCGGGGGACACTTCCAATTTCCGGGGCCTCAGAAATGAAAACCGGTCATATATCCCCTCATATTTGTAATATCGATACAGGGGGTTCCGGTCATAAAAATCCAACCGGGTATCTTCCGGGGCGCTGTCCTTGAGACCTTGATAAACTTCAACCGGCTGAAGGGCCACCACGGCCAACAACACAACCAGGAACGGCATCCCCCTGGCATGTCCCGTTGACGCGACCTGGGTCCTTCCCGCCCATTCCATCCCCAGGAACAGAACCAAACTTAACCCCAGGGTGAGATAGGTGGACCGGATCGGGTCCCCCTTCCAGGACACCAAAACGGCGAGCCCGGCATGGACGAGAACAATGAACGCGATCCGGGCGTAACGCCCCGGCGCCGTCTGCGGACGCCGCTCAAAAAACAGCTTCATCTGCTCCGCGAGGAACAGGATCAAGACCGGAAGGATCAAAAACCAGAGGAAAAAGTGGAGGTTTCTGAAATATTTAAAAAAGAAAATATGCTCATAAAGGAAAGCGTATAACCCGGATGACTCCGGGCTCCCCAGGGTCAGGATCGCGCCGCCCCAAAGCAGATAAAACAAGAGTCTCCTGTTAAAAGGCGTGATCAACCCCAAAAGAAAGATCACCCCGGCGAAAATGGGGACATAAAACACCGCGAACCGGAACGACCGCAGATCGAGCAAATAAAAAAAGGAATAGAGCAAGTCCTCCGCAATCGCCCAGTCCATGACGATGTCCCGGTCCACGCCCATGGCATGTCTGACCGGCGCCTCGGCGCTGCGCGCCGGCAGGACGAATTCCCCTTCCCTCCCGGAAAGAAAAAACATCACTCCGGGGACGAGGGCCAGGATCAGGGCCATCAGGCACATCAGGGAGAGCATTTTGTTCCTGGCGATGAATGCCGCGCATCTCACGGCAACGGCCTTGACCTGGCCGGGGTAAAGAACGAAGAAAAAAAAGAGAAACGAAAGGACAATGACCAGGAAATAAAACGGGATGTACGTGGTCAGAAGGACCATCATCGAGAGCGTCATGCCCAGCAGGGAATACCGCCTTGGGGACTGGAAAAATGCCACCCCAAAGTAAAAAAACCAAATCATCGGAATAAAAGTAAAATTGATATAAGAATCGAACAGCCGCGTCCCCATAGCCGAAAACAGCAACAGAAGAAAAGCCAGGAACGCCGCGGCGCGGTCCCGGAGGAGACGCTGGGACAGCAGATAAAAACCGATCATGCCTATGAAATAATAAACACCCAAAAACCACAGGTAGGCCAGCCGGGCCGGCAGGCCGGCCTGGTGGAAAAGAAGATAAATATAGAGAAACGGATTATACGTGCCGGCACGGCGCAGAAAGAATTCATTGGGAACGCCCCCTCCTTCATAAAACGGGTCCCACAGCGGATACATTCCGCGCGCGATGCTGTCCATGTAATACTTGATATGGTCGTAATAGGATATCGCGTCCGACATCAGGGCGTAATCGCCGAAAAAATAGGAACGCAGGGACAGGAACCAGATGAAAAAAGCCGCCGCGAACAGCACCGGAAGGGGAGAAAAAATTCTGGTTAATTTCAATGGGAAGGGGAATTTCATGCGCTTCCTGAACGTGAGAACCTGGCAAAGCTGAGGGTCATGACGGCGTTTCTCCGGCGACGTAGGCATTATAGGGCCCGCTTTTCCGGGCGTCAAGCGCATTCCCCTTTTCTTTGCCGGATCGTCCAGAATATCTCAATAAACGTTTGCCCCTCAGGATTTTGCTGGTATGATGATTACATTCACACCGGGAACAAACCGGGAATTCATAACCAGTTCCGCGCCTCCGAAACGCATGAAACTGTCCGTCATCATCCCCGTTTACAATGAAGAGAACAGTCTGCCCCGAATCCTGCCGATGGTCCAGCAGGCCCCCCTGCCGCCGGGCGTAGGACAGGAAATCGTGATCGTTGACGACGGTTCAACAGACGCCACCCCCAATATCCTGGAGGGCTTCCGTTCCGATCAACATGTCAAAATCCTGAGACACGACCGGAACAGAGGGAAGACCGCGGCCGTCCTGACAGGCCTTCGGGCCGCGGCCGGGGACATCTTCCTGATCCAGGACGCGGATCTGGAATATCATCCTTCCCATTATCCCCGGCTCCTGGAGCCGATCCTCCGGGACAAAGCCAGCGTGGTCTATGGCTCACGGTTCAAAGGCCGGATCCTCGGCATGCGTCCCGTCAACCGGTGGGCCAACAGGGTTTCCAACATCACGTTCAATCTCCTGTACGGCACACGGATCACCGACATCAACACCTGCTTCAAGGTGTTCACGCGGGACGCCTTCCGGGACATGGACATCACAACCAGCCATTTCGGACTCGATACCGAACTGACCGCCAAGCTCGTCCGGAGGGGATATGCCATCACGGAAGTCCCGATCGATTACGCGGCCAGGTCCGTCGAAGAAGGCAAAAAAATCACCTGGATCAAGGCCGTGAGCATGTACGCGGGTATTTTCCGTTTCCGTTTCGGGCGATGATCCGCGGCCCGACTCCGTCCTGAAAAAAATATCGCGATGTTACCCATCATTCCGTTGATCGCTTTTGCCGTTCTCCTGTTCTGCCTGCGCCGATGGGAACCGGGGCTGGGCGGACGCGACGCCTTTCTGCTCTCCGCGCTCTTCTGGGGAATCCTCCTCTCCGCCGGGACCGAGATCCTTGGGGCCTTCAAAAACCTCACGCCGGGCGGCTGTGCCCTGTTTTGGTCCATCATCATCGCCGGAGGGACATTTTTCACTCTTTCCCGCAAGGCCCGTCCCGCAGCCGCAGCGCCCCCTTTGCGACACCTCAGCCTGCCGGAGATCGCCGGACTTTGCGGCATCGCCGCCATAGTCCTGGGCACGGGCTTGACCGCCTGGCAGGCGGCCCCCAACACCTGGGACTCCCTCACCTACCACATGAGCCGGGTGGAGCATTGGATCCAAAACAAAACGCTGGCCCCTTATCCCACGCCCATCGTGCGGCAAATCGTCTATCCGCCGTTTGCCGAATTCGTGATCCTGCATTTTCAACTGCTGGCCGGCAACGACCGCTGGGCGAACCTGGTCCAGTGGTTCTGCATGGCAGGATCGCTCGCCGGAATTTCGCTGATCTCCAAACTCCTCGGCGCGGACCGCCGCGGCCAGATCCTTGCCGCGCTCCTGGCCGCAACCCTGCCCATGGGCATCCTGCAGTCCTCCAGCACCCAAAACGATTATGTCCTGACCTTCGCCCTGGTCTGTTTCGTGCGATACCTTCTGCCATGGCTCCGCACCCCGCGTTCAAGCGGGATTGAGACGTTAGGAGCTGGCTTTGCCGCGGCCCTCGGCATCCTCACCAAAGGAACGGCCTGGTTGACCGTCCTCCCCCTGCTGGCCCTGGGCGTTATGCCGGGCGGCCGCCGGCACCCGCGCGCCGCCGCCGGATTTGTGGGCCTTGTCCTGATCAGCGCCGCAGTTGTCAATAGCGGTCACGCCCTGCGGTCATTTTCCGCACCGCAGCGGGATCTGGCAAAAGTCACCGAACTCTCGGCCCTTTCCAACGAAACGTTCACGCCGCAAGCCGTTCTGTCGAACCTCCTGCGCAATCTGGCCCTGCAGATGGGCACGCCGTCGGCCGGGTTCAACACCGCGATCGAGCAGGCGGCCATGAAAATCCATTCAATCCTGCCCATTTCTCCGCTCGACCCGCGGACAACGTTCGGCGCCGAGGAATTCCGCATCCTCCGGCATCCGTTCCACGAAGACCATGCGTCCAATCTTGTACACTTGGCCCTGATCTTCTCTGCCTGCGGATTGTTTTTCAAACCGGCGGTCCGGTCCCTGCCGTTTCTCCGCGGATACTTGGGGGGATTCATCCTGTTGGTCCTTTTGTTTAACATCCTGGTCAAATGGCAACCCTGGCACAGCCGGCTTCACCTTCCCTTCTTTGTCCTGATGATGCCGTTTGTCGCCGTCGTGCTTGAAAAAACGGCAGGACGAAAAACGTTCACCGCTATCGGGCTGGCAGCCTGGCTGTGCGCCGCTCCCTGGCTGGTCTTTAATCCGTCGCGCCCGCTGGCAGGAGCCGGGAACATCTTCCAGACACCCCGGCTTGAGCAATATTTTGCCAACAATCCCGGATATGTTTATTCCTATCTCGGCGCCGTCAAATTAGCCCAGGCCCACAACTGCCGCGACATCGGGCTGGCGTTCGGCGGGGATTCCTGGGAGTATCCCCTGTGGCCCCTGAGCCGCCATGTCCTCGGCCGTCCTGTCCGTATCGAGCACGTCCTTGTTAAAAACGTCACCTCGGCCTGGGCCTATCCTCTGGGAAAATTTGATCCCTGCCTGATCCTGGATGATGGAAACACCGGGGAGACGAAACGGATCTGGAACAATCGCGCCTACTACAAAGAAAAAACTTTTGCGTTTCTTGGAATTTATACCAGGGACGACAGCGGCGACCTGGCCGTCAGGCTGATCGAACGCCATTTTAACAACGCGCTGAGCCGGTCGTTTGAGGCCGCGCGGCTGCTGAACGAAGGCCCGGCTCCGGGCCAACAGCCGTCGGAAGCCATTGTCCGGGCGGTCACGCTCCAGAGGCAGGCCCTGCAGGAAGCCCGAATGGTGGACATCGTTGCTCTCTCCGGGATTGACGCGGATTTGGGGGACCGCTTCCAGAAGGAATTTCTTGCCGGATTGGAATTATTTATCGGGGGGGCCGAACGGGGTGATGAAAAAATGATCCATGGCGGACAAGAACTCCTCATCCGCTGGCAAACCTGGCTGGCTGAAAACATTTCCAATATTCGCGAAAAATTTCCAAAAGACTAAAAAATCCTTAAGTCCAAAGAAGGCTCCTGCCCTTTGGGATTAGGGGTGCCGGCCTTCTTGAGGACTTCAGCCTGGGCTGTGAATTGGCGAAGGACATCGTCTTTCTCTCCGAGCGCCCGCAGGGACTCCGTCATCCGTTCATAAGGATCCGCCCACGATGGGTCGCGCTTGATGGCCTGTTCAAATGCCTTGACCGCTTCCCGGGGATCATTCATCCCCTGGGCCGCAATCCCGGCAAAATAATAAAATTCCCCGCCCTGGTCAAACCCGGCCGCGATCGCGTCCGCGGCGGCGCGCATCATCCCGCTGTAATCTTTCCGGTGATACCGGCTCTGGATCATCATCAAATAACTCTGGCGATATCCGTCTTTAAGCCGCAGGACCAGCCATTTCTCTTTTTCAGGCAGATCAACGAACAGCGGGACATACAGCCGCGATGAAACGACAAAACTCAGATTCTCCGAAAAAGGGACCGCGACCGCGTCGGCAAACGACTGCTCGGCTTCGGCGAACCGGCCGTGGCGGTACGCGAGAACGCCGCGATTATAATGGAACGGCAGAAAACGCTGCTGCATCCCCAGGGCTTTCTCCAGCAAAAACGTCGCCCGCTGGACATCCCCGCGGCGGTCATACAAGTATCCCAGGACACCATAGGCCTCGGCGCTCTGCGGCATGTATTCAGCGACCTTCTCGTAATAAACGATGCAATCCCGGATTTTCCCGGGATCAGACGGCCCGCCCTCAAGCAAAGACCGGAAGTCCTCGGCCGAAGGCATGAGCTGGTTCAGCGTGACAGCCCGGGCCTTGGATTTCACCTTTTCACGCTGGGCCACAAGGGCCGAGACCAGCGAGCTTCCCCCCAGCCGTTCGCGGATACGCGCGGCATCGCCGGCGATCACCCCGAGAAGGACCGTTGCGACAGCCAGCGTGACAGCGCCTTTCAGGTATTTCATCCCTTTTTCCATCAATCCGATTCCTCACATTTTCCCGGCCGCAAAAAACCGGAAATGATATAATGAATGCCCGTATGCCGGAAAAATCCTTCCATCGTCCCGATCCCGGGCGTCAGCTCCGTCTCTTCCTCTGGGTCCTTTTTCCGGCCCTATTTCTCTACTGGGCCTACCTGTCCTTTGTGACCCAAATGATCGTTGTGCACGATTCCGTCAATTATGAATTTCTGGGACGGCTCATCAAGGACCAGGGCTTCCCCGCGTATTTTCAAACCGGCCCCCACCGAGAACCCTTCTACCCGATCCTCATTGCCCTGGCGATGCGCCTTGCGGAAGGGATGTCCTTATCCTATCAAACTGTCCTCAAAGTTCTCCAGTTCATTTTTCTTTTTTTGACGCAGCTGCTGGCCCTGCGGCTGATGGTGCGCCTGAACATTTCCCCTGTGCTGACGGGGATCTGCCTCTTTTATATGGGAATCTCGCCTGCGTTCGTCAACGCCGCGTTAAGCTTGTATTCGGAAATCGCCGCATTCCCGTTTGCCGTTCTCATCGTTTTGGCCGGAGGCCGGGTCTGGACATCACTCGCCGAGGCGCCGCCCCGGAAGGCCGCTCTTGGCGGCGCAGGACTCGGGGCTGTTTTTGTGTTCGCCACGCTGTCCAAAGCCATTTTTCAGCTTGTGGCCGCGCTGTTCATAGCCGGGTTTGCCGCTGTGGCCGTCTCCGCAGTCCTTCGCAAACAACCAAAAACTTTTCGCAACATCCTTTGTTTTCTGGCCGCCTTCGTCCTGGTCTACCAGGGAGCCGTGACCTGTTACAAGTGGGCCAACTGGACGGGCAACGGGACGTTCACGTTCACGGACCGCGGCGCCTGGGCCCTCTACGGAAGCACGGCCCGCCGGATGGAACCGCTGCCGGGGCATCGCCTGCTGGCAGCCGTCGCCTTTGCTCCAGGCGAGGAATTTTGCGGAAAGGTCGCAAATCCGGAGGACTGCGTGTTCTGGTCGTACCGGACCTCGGACGATCTGGGCGTCAACAAACTCTATGAATTGATCGGACAAGGGATGTCCAACCAGGATATCAACCGCACCCTCCTGCGGTTCTCCATTGAAAAAGCCGTTCACAATCCCGCACAATATGCGATCCTTATGGCCGTGGAAGGATTAAAAATGTTCTTTTGGGAATCCACCGGGATCGGGTTTGTGGCCTACCCCGATTGGCTTTCCGCCGCCCACAGCCTGCCGTTGTTCAAACACGGCCTGCGCTATCTGCTGGCGATCCTCACGGTCCTGGCCCTGGGGTACGGCATCCTCGTTTCCTGGCGCGGCCGGCGCGCTGTATTCTGTCTGTCCCCGCCCCCGGAAGACCGCGTTCTGATCACCGGATGGATCACGGCCCTGATCCTGGCCCACATCATCTCCTATTCGTTCTTCTTCATCCTCAACCGCTATGTCCTGCCGCTCGCGCCTCTCTACATCATCCTGATCGCCCTGTTTCTGCAAAAATGCTTCAGGACAACAACGCGCCGATCAATTCCCAAACGGTCCGCAAAAGCCGGATAATCAGCAGTCCCCCCAGAACCAACAGCGTGTTCAGCCACATCCACGATCTTGCTTTGAAGAGCTGCAAAAAATGGACGGAAAAAACCGTGGTTGCCACGATCCCCAGCGGCGTCAGGAAAAGGAAATACCGCGCAGAAACTTCAAACCCTTCCAACCCCGGGGCTGAACGGACCTTGAATATCCCCAGCATAGCCAACGCCAAAAGCAGCATCAGCGAAATGAACAGAAAAAAATACTTCCCGGCCCGCGAGAGCGGCTGGTCAACGTCTCTCTTCTTCTTCAAAATCCCCCATGCCCCCAGGCCCCCGTATATCAAGAAAATCGCCAGCCGTTCCGGCGGGATATTCGCAGCAATCAGGGAGAACGAGTGCACCAGCCGGAATTTGAACGCCGCGGTATCGGGATAATAATAAAGCGCGAGCCCCAGCGGGACAACCAGCGGCAACAGCCATTTTTTCCAATTCCGGTCAACAGCATACCAAATCAGGAAAGAGCCAACAACGGCCTGGACGACACCAAAAACAACGGACAACGCCAATAAGGCATGAACAAGAAAAAGCCCTTTCCACGTCCCCCCGGACGGCCGCTCCGGGCCGGCCGCGCGGACAAAAAGGACGGATTGCACGATCGTGAGAAAAAACCACAGCGCGTACGGCCGGGCTTCGGCCCAATAGGCCCAGACCATGGGAGAGGCCAGGGCAACCCCAAGGGCATACATTCCCACAGGCCATCCGAAGGCCCTGGCGAAAAAGCAAAGCAGGATCACCATGGACAAGGACATCATGACATTTGGGAAAAACCGCAGGATCCGCTGGGAAGACGGATCATGGATGGTCCACTCATGGTCCCATGTCCCGGGGAAACGGTATCCGGCCGCGTCGATGACGGCCTTTTGAACCAGATAAAACAGCGGGCAGGGGTTGGCCTCTTCCAGCCGGCCCCGGAGGATGTCCGTGTAGGACTTGCGCTCAATGTTGTGGATCTGCGTGAAGATCTCGTCGTTCCAGAGGGGTTTAATCTGGGAGAGCCAGGATCCGGTGCTGAACAGCAGAAGAAATATCAGAAGGCCCGGGACAAAAAATCGTGGCAAGGACACCGTCATCATCCGCATTTTCATAACGCCTCCGGGGAATGACAAGAAAAAAAACGGCGTCAAACTTTCCGCCGCCGGTTAAACTGAAGGGATTTCAGGAAGAAATAGCCGACGCACCCGATCGTCACGACCGGCGGGACGGCATTCGGGATCTCCACATGAAAGCTCTCAAGCACCATGATAATCCCCAGGAAACAAATCGAATACATGGCCCCGTTCTTCAGATAAACATAACTCTTGATCTTGTCCACACCCTTGATGGTCAGCTCGCGGACAACGACCGCGCCCAGCCCGTTGCCGATGATGATGAGCGGGACCGACATCGTGAAGGCAAAAGCCCCGATCACTCCGTCGATGGAAAACGAGGCGTCCAGAATTTCCAGGTAGACCAGCTTGCTGATATCGGAAAGATTCCTGTTCTCCTTCATCTCCTTTTCCTTCCGGGCCGCGAAGGCCTTGAAGCCATGGGTGATGAAGAAAACCGCTGCGCCCAGAGACGCGCAAAACGCCATTTTGGGGTCCTGCTGGATGGCAAACCAGATGATCGCGGTCAAAAGGACAGAAACGATGGCGGGAAACCAGTCCCCTTGTTTGCTGAAAAACCGCTCCACAGGAAGGCCGTATTCCTTGGGTTCAAGGAACAGCCATTCCAGAAAAAGAAAAATGAGGAAAATCCCGCCCGCCAACAGCAGCATCGGCGCGGAAACTCTCAGGGCTTCGGCGATATGAGGATCATTGCTGAAAGTCGCGGTGAGGGCCCCCCACCATCCCAGGGCCGGGCTGGAAAGCCAGACGATGAACCACGGCAGAAGGCCGCGGACCAAAAACACACTGAAAAAGATACCCCAGACCAAGAACCAGCGCCGGTAACGCGGCTGCATCGTGGACAGGACGTCCGCGTTGACAACCGCATTGTCAAAACTGGACACGATTTCAAAGACACAAAGACCGACGATGATGAGGATCAGGGTCAATATTTCCATGACAAGAACGCTGTTCCCGGCCTGGGCTGACTATATAATTTTCTTGAACCGGATGCTGTTCTTAAACGCCTCGAACTGGGACCGGTATGACGGAAATTTCTCCGGCGTAGAAATGAACTGGATCTTTGTCAAACGGTTAAAATCATCGGCGATGTAAAACGTCAGAATGAATAAATCCGGGTCCCGGTGGAAAAACAAGACCCACCGGGCGTCCTGGTTGTCAATCTTAAGCTGCCCTTTGTCCAGCACTTTTCCCTTGAGTTGCCGGAGGGAAGCCATCACCTCCCCGAACAAATCCTCAAGGAAGAGGGCCCCGGTCGCTTTCACGGAATAGATGGAAAAGATCGCCTCCGGCATGCCGGTCATAACGCTGGTCTCGGGCGATTCAAAAATAATTTCGTTCTCTTCCTTGCGTTCGTTCCACCCCACCGGTTTCACAACCGTGTACCATCCTCCCCGGTGAACGGATTCATCGAACATTTTCTCTTTGAGGATATTCACGCCGACGATCAGGATGACAAAAAAAATCACCATTTTCTTTGGTTCGATCATAGCTCCGCCTTTGCTGCCCAGGTTAACGCCTTAAGTATACAACCATATCTGCCGTGAATAAATACAGGAAATGAAAATATTGTCTGGCGGAAAAAACGAACGTGAGGGGGCGGGAGAATCCGTCTCCCCGGGCCCCCGGAAGAAACAGGGGGGCCCGGACGAAACGGTGAAAGAAACTACTTCTGCACTTGGCTGATCGGGCAGGTTTTCATCATGGGGCAATATGTTGACTTGCCCACAAGATAGCCCGCGGAGAAAAGCAACAAAGCCAGAATAATGCTGATCACGGCCTTTTTGCCGCAACAGCAGCAACCGCTTTTCTCAGTTGAACAACAAGAATCACCCTTTTTCTCTTCGGTCATCAAGGACTCCTTTCCTTTTGTGTTATTGCAACGTGTCTCTTGGCATAAAAAAATGCTTCATTTTCTCAATTTGTCAACGGATTGTGTGCGTTTCCGCCATGCGGCTCAGCAGGCCGCCTTGCCAGAAAAACAGCCGGTTGCGCCGCCCGACCGCGTGATACAAGGCCTTCCTTCTCTCCGGCGGGACCCCGACCAGGACGAGGTTCTGCCCCTGGACAGGACCGAGGAGAACGGCTTCCTCCCTCTCATCACGGGCGGCCCGGACCAGCCTCTGACGCCGGAGATAATCCTGATTTTCCTCATCCGCGTAGAACCCGAGTTCCACCGCGGCCATCCAGCCGCCCAAAGCGCCGCCCCTCGGATAATGCTCACGGATCTCTCTAAATATTTTGATGAAAAGATTTCTCAACCCGGTCAAATGCCTCCAATGCAGGCCGGCGGAAAAGCTCCTGCCGTCAGGCATCAGAAAGATCAGGTAATCCAGCGTCTTTCCCCGTCCCAGGACCTTCAGCGATTTGACCATCTCTTCGGCCCATACCCGGCGGGTATCCTCGTCGTCCAGCCCGCCCATGTCCAAAACAAAACTGATCTCGGTCTCTCCCTGGGGCGGACGCTTGCGCACCAGCAGGTCCCGGTCCGCAGACCGCGCGGTGGCGTTCCAATCGATATCCCTCACATCATCACCGGGCATATACTTGTCCACACGGTCAAAATCCACCCGGGCCTGAACATGGTTCATAAACAGGCGGTTGTGACGGGACAGCAAATCCCTGGTCTTTTTTTTCCGGCGGACACTGCTGTCCAGAGAGGATTCCACCGTCTTCTCCAGGTCATCCAGGATCTCCTCAGATCCCGGAACGCGGGGACCTCCCTTTTTCCATGTCTTCAACGCCTCTTCTGCCAGGGCCTTCCAGCGCTCCGAGGAAAGCCCTCTCAAAGCCGCCGCAGCCAACGACGCGAGTCCGGCATTGAATCTGTCGCGCTCGTTGAAAACCCGCTGGGCAGGCCACAGCCATGAGGACCTGGCCACATACGGACCGACAAAAGGGATATAAAACAACAGCTGGTGGGCTTCGTTCGTGATATTCGATGCCCTTGGGGCGGCCGGGGCATACAGGAGCAACGTGTTCAAAGTCATCAGTTCGGCGGCTGTGGCGGTCAATCGGAACAATTCCAGCTCCTGACGGGTCTTGGGGTCCAGGTGCCATCCGTCTTTCATGAACAACCCGACCAAACGCTCGAGCTTTCTGCGATTGATGTTCCCCGCGGCCGGAGGCAGAAGATATTTCCAGGAAAGGCCGTGCATCTTGCGTTCACGGATCGGGCCGCCCAGCCGGTGGATAAGCACCATGGAGATCTCGAAACCCAAAAAGACCAGGATGGCCGTGAAAAACGCCTGGACATTGAACGGCCCCCCTTCGTCATCCCCCTCCCCGTCACGGATCAGACGCGGACCGCCGGCAGGCCCGCCGTCAGGGTCAGGGATCGAAACCACCTCCCTATCCGGGGAAATGTCCGCCCCAAGGATGATCTCCTCCGCGTTGGTGACAACGCCTTTATACCGTCCTTTACCGGCCGTGCCGAGGTATTTCCGCGGATTCTTGTACATCGTCAGGGCCATGGCGCGCAGTTCCGAAGAAAATTTTGATTCCAGAATGGTCTTTGCGGCGCTGATCCGGTCGTCTTCGAAATGATTGCTGATCAGCTCATCCGGATCCGGGCGGCCCGGCGAGCGGCTTAACAAAAGAAACCCGTTGACGATCCCCTTGGCGGCCTGGGCGTAATAGTCGTCTTTGTCTTTACGCTGGAGAAACGGCAGGATGTGAAAAAGGACATATTCTTTAGCGTCGGGGACAAAAAGCGCGGGGAAAAGCATGGCGTTCAGCTCGACATTGGCGGAAAATGAACGGCTCTCGTACGTGTGGCGCAACTGTTCGACCATGTGCCCCAGTTCGTGCCAGGCGGTCCATTCCGGCCGGGCCGAAAGTTCCTGGAGAACAACGGCATACTCCCCCTCGAAATATCCGGCCGCGTTATGAAAAGGATATTTTTGCCCGCGGACGAACAGGGCCTGGGTCGGCATCTTCTCCCAATGCGCGCTTAGGCGGGGATCGATGTCCAGCCGCTCAAAATGGCGTTTCTTCAAGGAAAGCCGGGCGTGAATAGGCTCGGCGTATAGCAAGATATACGGAGATTCCCCCCGCACGGTCATGAAAAAAAACGGATACACGTTCCGGGGAACAAAAATGCGGCGCAAATCCAGAAGGCGCTCCCGCAAAACGGATTCCTTCATGGTATCACGCGCGTAAAGCTTGACGATCTCTTCCAGACGGCCGCGGAGATCCGTAGACAAGGATTGAGAGGCATTCAAGACCTCGGCGATCAGCGCCCCGTCCGCTTCACGATTGGCGAGGTTCAGCAGAAATCCCTTCAGGATATTTTCTGCGAACAGCAAATAGCCGTTGCGGGCCTGGGCATGGCCTTCCGCAACAAAACGCCGCGTATGTTCGCGGACCAGCGAAGGGGGATATTCCAACGGAGCGTCGAGGATCTCCTGCCGGAGAAATTGCTCTTTCTCGCTCAACTCTCCGGGGCCGGCCTGGGCGGCGCTCCAGCCGCTGGCCCAGGACCGCCACCAGCCGGACAGATGCTCATCCCAGGAAAAAGCCGCCGCGGACAATGCCACGCAAACCCCTGCCATGACCACAAGCAAAATCTTTAAAAATGTCCGGCTCTTTTGACGAAGCCCCCAGTGCAACAGTTCCTCTCCGAGCACCCGGTCCGTCGCAGAAGACAACGATTGGGCCGTCCCCTCTCGCGGATGCCAATACCCGCAGACCAAATTCCGGACAGCGGACGTCACCGTGTCCGGCCCTCGGGCCTCGTCCGGGAGGTCAAACGCCGACAGGAGGCGCGACCTCAGATCTGAAGCAGGCCCGTCACGGAAAGATTTCAGGACCTCGTCATAAAAAAAAGTTCTGAACAAACGCCGGAGAGCGGCCTTGTTCCGCTTGAGGATGGCGGAAAGATGCCCGCGCATCCCTTCGCTCCATTGGCGCCGGGCCTTTCCCCAGGCCGGAGAACCGCGGCCTACCACCTCGCACGCGCCCTTCCAATGCAGGATATCCTGGATCCGCGCCGGCTCCCGGCCCCACGCCCCGGGGTCCCGGGTCCACCGGTTCAAGGTCTCTTCGGCAAACACCCGGAGATCATCTCTCCATTTCCGGCCCAAATAGCGGAAACGCCAGGAGACGACCGCCGGAGCCGAAGGGCAGAAGCACAGATAGACCGCCAGCCATTCGCGGTTTTCCCGGTGGAGACGCTCCGCTTCCTGCGCATATTGTGCCAGAAGTTTCCTGAGCCGAGGGTATCGGACGGCTTCCCGGCCTTCGAGAAGGCCTTGCAGGCCGCGGGAAAATTTTTGAAAAGATCTGTCCAGCCGCCAGAGCAGGGCCAGTCCGGGATCCCCCCTCATGTTCCGGTCGGAGAGAATTTCAAGGTAGTCCGTTTCCCATCGCTCGACCCTCGTCAGAAGGCCGGTGACGGGAACAGAAACGCCGTCATGAGCTAAATGATTTTGCATGAATAAAAGGGCGCCATGGCTCTGAATCCATCCGGACTGGTCCGGGGACCACATCCATTTCACAGCCAGCGCCGGACGGAAGACTTATACCGCAGATACCGGTCCCCGAACTTTTTCTCCAGGTATTCTTCCTCTCTCAGGACCACGCCATAATGCATGACGGCCAAGAGAGGGACAATCAACATCAGGATCCAGGCGTTGTCGAACATCAGCCCGATACCGGAATACATCAGGGTGGTGGCCACATAGAGAGGATTGCGAGAAAAACGGTACAACCCTTCGGTGAGGACCGTCTCGGCCGGTTCGTGCGTTTTCAGACCGGTCCCGGCGTTTTTCATCTGGCGTATCCCGGCCGACATCAGGGCCAGTCCCAGCCCGAACACAAAAGACCCGGCGAACCATTGAACTGCCGCCGGCAGAAATGACCAGGGGAAAAGGATTTGCAAAACCATCCCGAGGATCAAGAAACCGAAATAAATGTTCGGCGGACGCGTCATGACGTCCGGATGGTCGCTCATCGCCCCCCCTGGCTCATCGGAACCGGCTCGATGTGAATGACGGCGTCGATGATGCCCAGGGGTGAGCCCAATAGCGCGTCCTTGACGTTGTGGGCGATCTCATGCCCGCGGTGCACGGTCATGGTCCCGTCCACCTCCACATGGACTTCCACAAAATAGTTCAAACCGCTTTTACGCACACGGCATTTCTCAATGTTGCGGACGTCCCGGACCCCCAGGGAGATCTGCCGGATTTTCTGGTCCATGTCCGGGGACACGGCCGTGTCCATGATCTCGCCCACCGCTCCTTTCAACAACCGGAAGCCGTTGAAAGCGATGACCCCGCTGGCGAACACCGCGGCCCAGTCGTCGGCGCTCTCAAACCCCGGCCCGCCCAGCAGGGCGATCGAAATGCCGATGAACGCGGCCGCCGATGTCAGGGCGTCCGAACGGTGATGCCAGGCGTCCACCTTGACAGAAACACTGTCGATCTCGGTCCCGACCTTAAAAACAGAACGAAACAGGATTTCTTTAACGAGCACCACGCCGACCAGGACATACAGCGTAAACGGCGCGGGCATGTGGTGCGGGGCCAAAATTTCGCGGACGCTCTGGATCACGATGACGCCTGCCGCGCCGAGCAGGCCCAAAGAAACAATCATCGCGGCCAGGGGCTCGGCCCGGCCATGGCCGAACGGATGATTATCATCCGGCGGCTTGGCGCCGATCTTCAGCCCTCCGAAGACCACGATGGAACCGAAGATGTCCAGAGAAGATTCAATGCCGTCCGCGATCAGGGCATAGGAGCTGCCCACGACCCCGGTCAGGATCTTTGTGACTGCCAGTGCGACATTCACGATGATCCCGATGAGAGTGGAACGAAGGCCCCGAAGGGTCCGGGCGGCGCTGGTCGTTGCAGGTGTTGTCATGGTACTCCCATTAAGGTTGGAAAACCGCTCCCCATCAGGCTGGAAGCATCTTCATCATAATATAGGAACAGCCTTTTTTCTACCAGATCTTGGGGATGGCGCTCAAATTCCAGGAAAATACCGTCCGGCTGATGCCGACCATCACAAAAACGAGAAAAGCCCCGTAAACCGCCAGGATGACCCGGCTGATCCAGGGATGGACAACCCTCAACGCGTCAATGCCTTTGATGGTCATCAGCAGGACAACCGGGCAATAGAACAACGAAGTGCGCGGGACCGAGAAAGGGTATTTTTTCAGCGCGCCCAGGATGAACAGCTCCGCGAAAAGGGCCAGGGCGACGGTGTTGACGGACTTGAACAGGTACCCGTCTTTCCGGAAATTCCGAAAAAACGACACAAAAATACAGATCATCCCGAACGGCGTAAAAAACAACCCAATCTTCTTGATAAACCGAGGCTGTTCCGCGAACCAGCGGGAAATGAGATTGTTCACCCCTTCCCCGAACGTCTTGAAAAATTCCCCGGCCGACGCAAAGGAAATGAAATAATCGTCAAAGCCCTGCGTCCTGGCTCCGGAAACCTTGAAATCGTAATGGTAAAAAACGTGCGCGGCCGCCAGCACGGCGAAAACGTATACCAGCAGGCACTGATTCCGGAACCGGCCCTCCTCCTCCCGGCGGATCAGGTTGTATAACGGAAAACCCATAAAGAGGAACGACGGATAGGAAAACAGCGCCAAAAAAGGCAAAAGCGAAAGGGCGGCGATGTAAAGGACCCGGCTCCCGGCTTTCAGTTCCTCTCCGCGGTAAATGAACAACAAAAACAGCGAACCCGCCAGCACGTCCATCGAATACTGCTTCAGTTCCGACGCGTAATAAATGAGCGGAACAGACGCGGCCCAGGACAGGACAAATAAAAAATAATTTTTCCGGTCTTTCAGCTCATATCCCGCCAGCTTCAGCCAGACAAAGAAAGCCGCGACCATGCTGACAAACGGCAGGAAACGCACGCTCCAGACATGAAAATTGAACGGCTGGGCAACCGTGTGAATCAAAAATAAATACAGCCGGGGAAAAACCTGCGTTGTGATCAATTCTTCACGGAAAAAATCTCCGGGGGCAAAAAGCGCGACACTGCGAAACACATTGTATTCATCCAGCCACAGCGCCCGCGGGTTGAGCCAGTGCAAAAGGCACAGGATCACGTACCAGGCCGCGGCCGCAACCGCCAAGACAATCCACCCGTTGATCGATGGGCGCGTCATCTCTTAAAGCATTTCCCGCACATGGACATGGCCTTTTCTCGTTTCGTAAATCGCTCTTGGAAATGCAGCAGCCGGGAATGCGGTAAAAAACCGGCATAACGACATCGAATTCAAACCGGCTTTATTCTACCAGATATTGGAAAATTTTACGGCGGGAGTTGGAAAAATTACGGCCCTCTCCAACGCATGTGGAGAGGGCCGCGGGGTATTCTCAGGGGAGCAGAAGGATTTGCCTATATCCTCTCCTGAGGCTGAGGCTTCGCCTCCACGACTTTGGCGATGGCCACGGCCACCTTTTGCCCTCCCTCTTCCTTGTAATCCACCTTCACTTTATCCCCTTCCTGCAGACTATCCAGAGACGCCGACTCCTGGAAGTTGGTCTGATCGTTGATTTTGATCGCCACCTCCTGGATATTCTCGGGCTCTTCGACAATCAGGGTGATCATGTTGGATTGGATGTCCTTGATCGTCCCCTGCAAGAAGTTTTGCTGCCCCCACAGCGCGTACGCTGTGGACGAGGCTAACAAAACCAGACCCAAAGCACCTAAGATCATTCTCTTCATTTTGTCCCCCTTTCTGTTGGCTTACGAACATCTTTCGTAAGGGACATTATGAAAAAAATCACATGAAGAGGGCATGAATCCAGCATGAATTTCCCTTCATCAGGACCGGGAGGCCGGGCCGGGGGCCAAGGACGATCGAGTCGCAATCCTCATCATCCACCACAACACCAGCATCACCCATGCCAACGCCTGGAGCCCCATGAGCCTCAACAGCCACTCCAGCAGCCGGGAATGGAAATAAAACCGCACGCTGTTCTCTCCCGGCTCCAGGGCCACCGCCTTATAGGCCAGATTAGCGCGGTAGACCGGAACTTCCCTCCCGTTCACGAACGCCTTCCACCAGGGATGCCACACGTCGCTGTATATCATCCAGACAGGATCCGGCGATGGGTTACGGACCGTCACGTCAAAATGGTTGGCGTCGAACCGGTCGACTTTATAGGAAAGCTTCATGCGCTGATTTTGCGACAGCGACAGGTCCCCCTCCCCTGCGGCCGCAGCCTCCGGCCTTTGTCCCCCGTCCCGTGCAGACAAAAACAGCATATCGCCGAGGTAATCTTGAGCGGCCATCTTCGCGGCCAATTCGGATGCATCGGCAAAAAAATAGGCGCGGCTGAAAAATTGGATCTTCTCCTCATCCAGCCCTGAGAATTTCCGCGCAGCCACATGTCCGATGGGAAAATTCAGGCTGTTGGTCTTCCAACGAATGATCCCTGCCGGAATGCCCGACGAGTCATCAAAGGCTTGCCAAGAGTAAGCCCTCATCAATTCGTCCAGGGGCTTGAGCCAAAATTCCACCTTGACACTTGTGCCCAACTGGTCATAAAAAAGAAAGGCATTGACCGAAATATACCGCGGGACATCCTGCATGTCCTGGGGGAAGACCCATCGGGGATTCGAACGATCCAGGAAAATAGGCCGCTGCCGCATAAATGGCATCCTGCGGAATTCCAAGACCGTCATCTCTCCCCGGCTCAACCGGAAAGTTCTGCGGTTTCCCTCCGCAAACATATAACCGTATCCGGTCAAAATATGCCCGGCGAGGAGGACCGCAACCAGGCCAGTCCGCACCCGATGCCCGCCTCTGAGCAAAAGGATGATCACGGCAGGGGCAAGGGCCAGAAGGGCCCATGTGGCGCGGACCGGGGCCGGCCAAGAATCCCTCAAGATAAGATCATCAATATTCTGAGGGACGATGAATTGAAAGGCGGGGGCGCTCTTCCCGGAATTGAGAAAAAAAGGCTCCAGGAATCTCGCATTCTTAACAAAAACCACAAAAAACATGCCCACGGTCAAGCAGACGAAAACGGCTGCTCCCATTTTGTATCTCAGGCTTTTGGAAAACCCGCCTTCCTGAACCGCCTTCAAGATCGATTCCAAGCCGAAACCCGCCGACAGGCACAGAAACATCCGAACAATCGGCGAAACCAGCGAGATATGGCGAAAATAAAACATCCCCGGCCAAAAATGATAAAAAAAGACACTGACGGATGTCCCCA
The DNA here is from genome assembly GCA_030688425.1 of Candidatus Omnitrophota bacterium. Classification (NCBI taxonomy): domain Bacteria; kingdom Pseudomonadati; phylum Candidatus Omnitrophota; species Candidatus Omnitrophota bacterium. The sequence goes on from JAUYIB010000012.1 coordinate 295,978, forward strand.
GAGAAAAGAGAAGGAGAATTCCTCCGGCCGCCAGGATGGCAAAACTTTTCCTGTTCGGGGCGGTCAGGGCTAAAAACAAGAACGGCAGCGTCAAGACACCGATATACAGGGAACAATTGACATCAACGGAAAAAGGCAGAAACAGACCGAGCCATTTTATAAAATGCGTATTCCCGCCATAGGCCAGAAATGTTTCCAAATCCACGCCGGCATCCCGCCCGCGCCCCAGGGAGGCAAAAACGATGTCCTCATCCAGGGCGAGAGAAAACAGTCCCCACAGCGCCAGCGCCGTTAACGCCGTCCCGGCTAAAAATCCCGCAAATCCGAGATCCCAGCGAAGTCGGCGTGCAAAGCGCACCGCATCCCTCCCATTGGCCAGCCCATAAAACAGAAAATACAGGAACACCGTTAAAGAAATCACCGGGAGAAAATACGCGTTGCCCCCCATTGTCTGGACGGCCACCAGGCTGACGGCGCCGAAAGGATACCTCCATTGCCCGGAATCCAGGAAGGCATGCCCCAGATACAACAGCAGCGGGATCGCATAGTAAAGATGAAAGTTGAACCCGAACTGCGTCATCCACAAACAGGAAAACATCATGGCCGCCGAGACAAAAAAAACGGACAACGGTGATGAAAAATACCGCCGGGACAGGAACCAAGTCCCGGTCAGCAGGAGAAACCGGTCAAACAGGATGCCGGCATAAAAAATCGGGAGAAAATTAACGCCCTTCAACAGCATGGCGACGGGTAGCAAAGCCGACGCCAAAATACCGTTCATGCTCAGGATGGACTGCCAGAACGCGGCCGGGGTCCCGTGCAGGAGCTGGGGCATCCATTGCGCAATTTCTCCGGACACGGCGGCATTGTTGAAGAAATAATACTGAAAAAATAAATAATTGAGGGTGTCGTGCGTGACGACCCGGCGCGAGGTGATCAGGTAAAGCAGGTGGGCGGTTTCCAGGCAGGCCAGCGTCAAGAACAAAAAACCTTCTAACCGGATTAAGGAGAAAACCCTTCTCATAGCCGCCCCTCGAAACGCTTCCGGATGATCAAGCCCATCATCCCCAACCCGTTCCGGAGCGCCCGGGCCATCCCGGGCGTATTCTTGGATTCTCCCGTCTTTCTCCCGCCGTAGAAAACCGGGATCTCAACGACCCTCATCCCGGCCTTGGCCGCTTCAACCATGATCTCAGGCGAAAGGGCCGTGCCGCCTGATGTCAGGTATGGCTCAATCCTTTTGTATTTCTCCCGGCGCATGAGCCGCAAGGTGCACCCGACATCCGTGAAACCGCACGCCCCGTACAAAATCTGCAAAAGCTTTCCCATCGCCACATTGCCCCACCGCAATAAAAGCCCCATGTTGGCGCCGGGACCGATCATCCGGGGGTTTGTCCTGCTCCCCACCACCAAATCCGCCTCATCGATCCGGGAGAGGAGTCTTTCGATATCCCGGACGGAGAACGTCAGGTCGGCTTCCGTCAAGATCAACAAATCCTCTCCGGCCGCATCCAGACCCCTTTTGACCGCGTGCCCATACCCCGGCTTCTCCTCCCGGATTACGACAGCGCCTTCCTTTTGAGCGTTTTCCGCCGTCCTGTCCAGGCTGTTGTTGTCCACCACGAGAACCCTGTCGACAAACCCGAGGCCCTGCAATTCTTTCACGACCAGGCCCACCGACAGCTCCTCGTTATAAGCGGGGATAATAACGCAGATTGTCTGATTTTTATACATTTGGCTTCAGCGACCCCGTCGGCCCCAAAAGGGGCCGGAAAGATCTCCGGACATCCGGACAAACATCATGTTGGCGCGAACAAGATCGTCCGGCGTGTTGATATTGATGTTGTTTCCCCGGATGAAAGCCGCGAAGGCCCTGCCTTCGCGCGCCATCAGGCCGATGGTATCGGTGATTTCGACCTCTTGGCGCCCCGAGCTTCGCGGGGTCTTTTTGATATAATCAAAAACCATCGGGTCAAACAGATACAATCCGCAGCCCCGGATGTCCGACATCGGCCTGGAGGGTTTCTCAACGATCCGGCGGATCATTCCTGCGGAGTCAATCGTTACGCAGCATGTCTTTCGAAGAATGTCCCGGTCTTTTTCTCTGATGACTGCTTCCACCGCGCCGGCGTTTTTCTCGCGAAACTTTTTCATGAGGCCTTTCGCGCTGCCCAGGGTGAAATCGTCCCCCAGAATGACAAGGAACGGTTCGCGGATATACCGGGAGGTCAAACTGACGGCGTGAGCGATCCCCCGGGGTTGCCTCTGCCGGACATATTTGATCCTGACGCCAAAATCCCGGCCGTCTTTGAAATAATTTTGAACAAGGCCCCCCAGGCGCTCCACAATGAGATAAACTTCCTCAACGCCGAATTCGTAAACCATCCGCCTCAAAATAAATTCAAGGATGGGCCTGTCCAGGACCGGAAGCATCGGCTTTGGCAGAATCCGGCCCAAAGGACTGATACGGCCTCCTTTTCCGGCCGCCGGAATCACTCCCACCCGAACCCTCTTCATCCCTCTGCCCTCCCCGCGGGAGCGCGGATGATCCCCGCCATCCAATAAAGGACAAGGAGCACCCATGCCAGCGCCTGCCATCCCATGCCCCTCAGCAACCATTCCAATATCCCGGAATGGAAATAAAACTTCACATGATTTTCCCCTGGTTTCAGTTTCACCGCTTTATATGCCAGGTTTGCACGATACACCGGAACTTCGTCCCCGTTCACAAACGCCTTCCACCAGGGGTGCCACACGTCGCTGTACATCATCCACGCAGGACCCGGAGACGGATTGCGGACCGTCACGTCAAAATGGTTGGCATCGAAACGTTCGACCGTGTAAGGGATCGCCAGACGCTGATTTCTTGACAAAGGCAGCTTTCCCGTCCACCTCAGGGCCCCCTCCGGCCGCTGCCGGGATTGAGGTGCCTGCAAGAGCAACATGTCGCCGGAGAAATTCTCATCGCCCACGATCTTCGCCAGCGCGGCAATGTCCTGAAAATCATGTGCCGCTGAGAAAAACTGGACCTTCTCCTCGTCCAACCCGGAAAATTTCCTCACCCCGGCGCGCTGAGAAGGAAAAAGGAGATTCTTCTTTTCCTCCCCTATTAATCTTTCGCGGACATCCACGTCTTGGTCCAGGGAGTAACCGACAGCGACCTTCATCAACTGGTCCAGGGGGTTGAGCCAGAACTCCACCTTCACATCGGTTCCCAGCTGATCGTAAAAAAGAAACGGCTGGACCGGGATAAACCAGGGAACATATTTCATGTCCTTCGGGAATATCCATCGGGGGTGGGACCTGTCCAGGGCCATCGGCCGACGCTTCATAAAGGGCATCTGTTGAAAAGCCAGCATGAAGGCCTCTCCTTGGCCCAGCGGCAAGGTCCAGCGTTTCCCTTCAAAGGCCATATAGGCACAGCCGCTCACAACATGCCCGGCCAAAATTATGCCGACGAGAATTCCCCGGAATCTTTGCCCTGTCCGGCACAGGGCGGCAACGAGCAACGACGAAAAGAACAATGCCATCCAAGACGGACGGATGACCCCGTTGAACACATCCATCCCGGACAGACCTGCGACATCCCGCAAGACGATAAAATTAAGCGGCCCCCATTGTTTCGCATCGAGGTCAAGAAAGAACGGCTCTAACACGGCAGGGTCCCTGGCCACGGCCAGCAGAAGCGCGCAGGCCGCCATCAGAAAAACGCAGACCGCGAGGCCCCTCCGGCCCGCGGATCCGGACCGACCTGCCTTCGCCGCTCGCAGCACCCCGTCAAAACCAAACCCGGCCAACAAACACAAAAAAATCCGTACCAGAGATGACACCAGAGCGATATGCCGGTAATACTTGATCCCCGGAATCCATTGATACAAAAAGATACTCACGCACGTTCCAACGGAAAACAGCAAAAGGACTACGGCAGCCAGCAAAAAAGGCCAGCTCTTCCGGGTCGGAGTGATCAGCCCGATGAACAAAAAAGGGACGGCAAACACGCCGATGTACAGCGAATGGTCCACGTCCACGGAAAAAGGCAGGAACAGCCCCAGCCATTTGCTCAGGTTGGTGTTCCCCCCATATGTTAAGAACGTTTTCAAGCCGACAGTGGCATCCGCCCCTCTCCCGAAAGAGGCAAAAACCATTTCTTTGTCGACGGAAAAATGGACCAGGCTGTACACGCATAGCGCGGTCAGCGCCGTCCCGAGCAAAAACCCCCACCCGCCGATTCCCCAGCGGAGGCGTTTCAGGGACTGCCGGGTCTCGTCCCAATGGATCCCGGCATAAAATAAAAAATACAAAAGAATGGTCAAGCATACGATCGGCAAAAAATACGCGCAATTGCCGAGCATTTGAACGCCCAGCAGATTGACCGCGCCGAAACCATACCGCCATTTCCCGGAATCCAGAAAGGCATGCCCAAGATGCAATATCAAGGGGATCGCGTAATAAAAATGGAAATTGAACCACACCTGTGTCATCCACAGGCTGGAGGACATCACAGTAACCGCAACAAAGAAGATCGACAACGGCGAGGAGAAACACCTCCGCCCCAGGAGCCAGATCCCCGTCAGCAAAAGGAACCTGTCCCATAAAATGCCTGCATAAAAGATCGCAAGGAAATTCACACCCTTGAATAAAGGCGCGATGTTCAGCAGGGCGGACGCCAGGATGCCGTTCACACCCAAAATCACCTGCCAGAACGTGGCCGGTGTCCCGTGGGTCACCTGGGGAATCCACTGGGCGATTTCCCCTGTTAAAGCCGCGTTATTAAAAAAATAGTATTGAAGAAAAAAATAATTGAGTGTGTCGTAGGTGACAAGCCGAAGCGAAGCGGTCAGGTAAAGCAGGTGAGTAGTTTCCAGGCAGACCAGCAGCAGGAACAGCGCGCTTTCCAGCCTGGGAGGCCAGCCCTGCCTGGAAGGCACTCCTTCCGCGGACAAACTCCCCGGCTTTGCCCGGGAAGGGTTCAAGCAGAACGAAAAAAATGAACGGACATCAGGCATAAGCAAAGTGGGGCAACGAAAAACCGGATTCATTTTACCAGATGCCGGGGAGAATAGCGACGGGAATTGAAAAACGCAGGCAGGGAGAAACTAAAAAGCTTCGGCAGGAATCCTTAAAGACTCTTTCAAAAAAGACTCATACTGATGGTCAAACTCCCAGACGATCCCGTCTTTTGACGTCAGGCCGCGTTCCTGGGGGGACAAGGCGTGTTTCAAACACAGCAGGATGTCCGTGCTGATCCACGGGCTGGTCAGCTGGTAGAGATGCCCGCTGCCTGTGCTGGCGTTCCGGGCGTTCGTCACATCAACCAGTTCGAGCTTCCTCTCCTTTTTGATAATATCGATTTTCTTCGGGTGGATGTTCCGCACTTCCAGCTCCCCCAGGCGCGGGGTCCCAAAAAGCAGGCGGGAAAACTGCAGGGCCCTGTCTTTGCGGGAGATGTAAATCGTGGCCTTTTTCATAAGAGCCAGGACATTGTCCCGGTAGTAAGACCTTAAAGCCGTCCGGTCAAAATCCGCGCCCAGCAGGATGACCTGTCCGATTTTCAGCGCCGATTGTATTTCTTCTTCCGTGTCGCGGGAATAGATGAGCCGCAGCTCCTTCAGGGCATTGCAGACGATCCTCACCCCCGCGCTGTGGCCGATCAGATGGATCTGCTCTGCCTCCGTCTCCTTGGCCAGGAAATCCAGCAGCAACCGGAAATTCCTCGAACAATAATTTGTGGTCTCCAGATCATGGGCGTAGGCCGACAACCGCCCCTGGGTGGCCGGCCAGCAGTAGGCGATAAAGGCCCCGTCATAACCGAGATAATGCCAAAGCGACCGGGACAGCAGGACCGGATCGTCAAAACAGACCTTGAAACCGGAAACATAAATGTATATATCTTTCCGCCGGGAGCGGCGCAATTTTTCATTGATGTCGCGGGCAAACGACATGCTTTGCTCCAATGTCTCCGCCTCCTCTTTCAGGTCATCCATCAAGGGGCAGGTGGTCCACAGGGCCCCGAATTCCCGGATATCCGCCACAGACATCCGCAAGGCCTTTTTCCGCTCAAACGAAAAAGACTGCTCGACGATTTCCTCCCAACCCATCCCCCTGGGGATAAATTCCACTCCTGCTTTGCCCAAATGAAGAAACTCATCCCTCCCGGCGTTATAAACGATCGCCCTTCCCTTCTCCACTCTCTGGCGGTCTGTGGCAAAATAAATGTCCACAACAGAATTTTTCTCACCGGATGACAAATCGGCAAAGGGATTGCGGGCAGAGACCTGAAACAATGCGGGGGTGGGGAGAGCACCTTTGCTGTATTTCTTAAATAAAACCCGTGGGATCACGACCCCCCCATTCTCTTTTTGGCCTCTTCATGCATCTTCTCAAATTCATCCTGATTCGGGATTTTTAAAACCAGCGGCAGCGCGAACGCCAGCCAGCACAACCCCGCAAAGATCCAGAACGCGGCCGCCAAACCGAGCATCCTGAAATAGGCGTCCGGATACGCGATCAGCATCGTGCGTTTCATCACGGCCAGCGCCAGGCCGAGACCGACCACCCACAGAACCCACAAAGGTTTGCGCAAATTTTCAGCCTGGCCGGCATGGCTCATCGTCACCATGGTAGCGATGGCAAAGGTCATCAAACTGAATCCCCCGATAAAAGAAATGTGCAACATCACAATATTGTAATCAACAAAAATCCCGGCCAGCCAGAATCCCAGCAGGGTCATCCACACAGAGACCCAGGTGAGACGGATGTATAGATCCGAAAACCGCGGCCATTTCAGGGCGCCGGTGCGCAGGAACACGGCCGTGGCCACGCCGGCGCGCAGGATGTATCCCCAGCGCGGCCAGCCCAGCCCCTCGATCCAAAAACTGAGCAAAATCAGCAGCCCTCCCGCCAGATAATACCGGATGTCTCCGGCGGGCCGGTGGACCGGCACGGTCCTGGCGTGGCAATCCTCTTCGTCATGACCGTTATGCAGCGGCGGAACGGATGGATATGTGCCCATGATCCGGGGAATCAGGAATCCGCCCACGCCAAGGACAATGCACAACAAAAATCCCTGGTCCATCATCGGCTTGCCGACCTTCAGGGCCCACAGCGGCAGGACCTTGAGCTGGCCGAGCATCAACACCAGGGTGCCCACGACACCGTGCAAGACCGCGATCGGAACCCAAACCAGCTCCAGAGGCGCCTGTCCGCCGGTATGGCGGGGACGCTGGGCAATCCGTACCAGCGCGAAACGGGCCAGCAGGGCCAGCCAAAGGATGTAACACCCTTCGGCCGCCACCCATTGCTCCAGAGAGAGAAATCCTGCGATTCCGAGCAAAACAAACAGCGCTCCCGCCACTTCTCCCGCCGTTGCCGGACGGGTCATGGTGAACCGGGGGACAGCGGTCATGAGAAATCCGATAATAAAGCAGTTCATGTAAACGAGGATCTGCAGCGACGAATGGAAAAAGGCGGAATAATTCGGCATCCATTTCAGCCAGTAAAACAACCAGTGTCCCGCGCCGACGCTTCCCATCAGGACACCAAGGGGAAAAAACAGGCGGTAGGGTTCCCGGCAGAACGCGGGGATCAGGGATCGCAGGTTGGGCATCATGCATCCTTTCTTCCATTGAGCATAAACAACCCCGGGGGGACTGTCAACCCTCGGGGTTTAAAAATGCCGGATGGGGATTACGCGTAAACAGAATGAGAATGCCGTTCCCACCGTTCCTTCAAGACGGCCATGTCCTCGTCCGAGTACTGGGGATGGGTGACGAGGTCCCGGCTGAGGATTTTTTCGCTGGGGATGAATTTCTGCAGGATGTAGTGCCGGGAATTCTTGACCAGGGGAACGGCATCCTCGATGTCCTGCTCCGAGCACAGCGCCTTGACGACGGTGGTCCGGAACTGGTGGGGAATGCGCGATGCCAAAATGAGGTCGATGCTGCACTGGACCGCCTCGGTATGGCCGCTGACGCCGGCCACCCGGTCGTATTTGGCCAGTGGCGCCTTGATGTCCATGGCCACGTAATTCACCAGATTCCGGGCCAGGATCTGTCCGAGCATGGCGGGGTTGCTGCCGTTGGTGTCCAGTTTGATCGCGTAGCCCAGGGCGCGAACCTTCTCCAGGAAGTCCGGCAGGTCTTTCTGGAGCGTCGGCTCGCCGCCGGTCACCGTCACCCCTTCCAGATATTCCTTGCGCCTCTTGAGAAAATCCATGACTTCCTGTTCGGGGATGGGCTCACGGAAAAGCTCCGGCAGGACCAGCTCGGGATTATGGCAAAAGGGGCAACGGAAGTTGCACCCCTGGGTAAAGATCACCGCGCTGATCCTGCCCGGAAAATCAATGAGAGAAAACTTTTGCAGGCCTCCGATTTTCATAGAGCTTTCACGACGCCGCCATGTTCTCCACGGCGACGAATTTGTAAGTTTCTCTTTTTTTAAATTCTTCTTTTTTACCCTTGTTCCACTGCTGCACCGGGCGCAAGTACCCGACGATGCGGGAATACACCTCGCACTCACTGCCGCATTTGCCGCAGGAAGGGTGCTCGCCGGCATGATACCCGCAGGACGGGCACACGCTGAAGGTCGGAGTGATCGTGAAATAGGGCAGGCGGAACTTGTGGCAGATCGTCTTGACCATGCTCTTCAGGGCCATCGCGTCTTCGATCTTTTCCCCCACGAACCCGTGCAGGACCGTGCCGCCGGTGTACCGGGTCTGGAGCTTGTCCTGCAGTTCCAGAACCTCAAAGATGTCGTCGGAATAATTCACCGGAAGGTGCGTGGAGTTGGTGTAAAACGGCTCCCTGCCCTGCCGCCATTCCTCTTCATTGGCGCAGGAGATCTCCGGGTAAAGCTTTTTGTCAAGCTTCGCCAGCCGGTAGCTCGTGCCTTCGGCCGGGGTGGCCTCCAGATTATAGATGTTGGTGGTCTCCTGCTGATACTGCATCAACTTCTCTCTCATGAACTCCAGGACCCTGATCGCGAACTCCTGGCCCTCGGGCGAGGTGATCGGGGTCTTCAGGAGATTCTGGCAGGCCTCGTTCATCCCCACCAGGCCGATCGTGGAGAAATGGTTCTTCCAGTATTGATCGGTCTTGGCCTTGATGTTGCGCAGATAGAACTTGATGTAGGGATACAAATCCTCGCCTGTGAATTTCTCGAGGATCTTTCTTTTGATCTCCAGGCTGTCCTTGGCCAGCCCCATGAGGTTCTCGAGCCGGCTGAGGAATTCCTCTTCGGTCTTGGCCAGATACCCCAGCCGCGGGAGGTTGATGGTGACGACCCCGATCGAACCGGTCAAGGGCGAAGCGCCGAACAACCCGCCGCCGCGGCTGCGCAGCTCGCGGTTATCCAGGCGCAGGCGGCAGCACATGCTGCGCGTGTCCTCGGGGTTCATGTCGGAGTTGATGAAATTGGAGAAATACGGGATGCCGTACTTCGCCGTGATCTTCCAGAGGAGATCCAGGTTCGGATTGTCCCAGTCAAAGTCCTTGGTCATGTTGTAGGTCGGGATCGGGAACGTGAACACTCGCCCCTTGGCGTCGCCTTCGAGCATGACCTCGAGAAACGCCTTGTTAAACAAATCCATCTCCTTCTGGAAGTCGCCGTACGTCTCTTTCTGCATCTGCCCGCCGATGATCACCGCCTGGTCGCGCATCATCGAGGGCACGGTGAGGTCCATGGTGATGTTGGTGAACGGCGTCTGGAACCCCACGCGGGTCGGGACGTTGATGTTGAACACAAATTCCTGGAGCGCCTGCTTGACGTCCCTGTAGGTCAGATTGTCGTACCGGATGAACGGGGCCAGGAACGTGTCGAAATTGGAAAAGGCCTGGGCCCCGGCCGCTTCGCCCTGCAGGGTGTAGAAAAAATTCACGATCTGGCCCAGGGCGCTGCGCAGATGTTTGGCCGGAGCGGATTCCATTTTACCGAACGCGCCGCGGAACCCCTGAGTCAGGACGTCCTGCAGGTCCCAGCCCACGCAATAAACGCTGATCAACCCCAAATCGTGCAGATGCATGGCGCCCTGCAGATGGGCCTCTTTGACCGCCGGCGGATACACTTTGTTAAGCCAATAAACCTTGCTGATCTCCGAAGACACATACTGATTGAGCCCCTGGAGGGAAAAAGCCATGTTGCTGTTCTCGTTGATCAGCCAGTCTTCCTTATTAAGGTAGCGGTCCACCAGGTCCGTGTTGGCCTGCGAGGTGATCTCGCGGATCTGGGCGTGCTGTTCGCGGTAAAGGATATACGCCTTGGACGTCTTTTTGTAGGGGGATGTGAGGAGGACGTCCTCGACAATGTCCTGGAGCTGCTCCACCGTCGGGATATCACCGCCCAAGAACTGCTGGGCGATGTTCAAAGCGCGAATGGTGAGCTTCTGCGCCATCTCCAGGCCGAACTCTCCGGTAGCCTCTCCGGCTTTGTGAATGGCCCGGGTGATTTTTTCCGGCTTAAAATCTTCCACCCGCCCGTCGCGTTTGATGATTTTCGTGAAAGTGAGCGTTGGCGACATTGCTTCCTCCCCCTGGTTGTTAGTTGCGGAATGAAACCTTGGAAATGTTTTTCTTGGGCCCGTACATCCCGTGCCGCAAGACGGTTCCCCTGTGGTCGAACGGTTCGATACTTTTGGTTTCGGCGTCGTAAACGGAGATGACATGCATCCCGCTAAAGTCCCGTTTGACCTCCTCCATCTCCTCCGGGGTCAAGACCGTGGCGCCGCTGGGCCGCGTCGGCGTATTGAGCTGGATCTCGTCGGGCGCAAGTGAAACAGCGATCTTGGCGATCTCCCCGGCGAAACATTTGTTTTCCGGAATGAACATGATCTGCAGGGCGAACTTGCCCGAAAAATCTTCGCGGAACAACTGGATGGAACGCAACATGGTGGAGAAGTCGACAACCTTGTGGGCCTGATCCACCTGGCGGAAGCTTTCGTCCGAGTGCGCGTCCAGTTTGGCCACGACCATGTCGGCCATGGCCAGATCCAGCCGGACATCGGGCCGGTCCATGAGCGAAGAATTGGTGATCACGGCGATGGGCTCGGGCCGGATCTTGCGCAAGTCGTCGATCATCTCACCGAGGTTGGCGGCCAGCGTCGGCTCGCCGCGGCCGGAGAACGTGAGATAATCTATCTCGCAGTCTTCAGGAAGGGCCCTGATCTCATCCATGATCGCGGCGGAGGGGACAAATTCTCGGCGTTCGAAATCGAACCTCACGGTCTTGCCCAGTTGGCAGTACACGCAGTCGAACGTGCAAACTTTCTCCGGAGTGGCCAGGGGATCAATGCCGAGGGACCGTCCCAGCCGCCAGGAATACAGCGGGCCATAGATATATTTGAATTGTTCAGACATCTGTCTGCCTTTTTAGGGAATAAAACACTATATATTGGTATGGTCATTATATACCAATACCATATTTAGTAAATAAGAAAATATACGTAGAAAAGTCCGCAGGATTACGGGAACTGGGGCAAATGGCCCCGGCGAAGCACCCGCATGAACACCATGCGGTCCAAGAGCGTTCATGTCCCAAACATCAAGAGCAGATTCCATTTCAAGGGAAAAGTTATGATGGGGGGAAAGAACGTTTACGGGAGAGGGGGGATTGGGGTTTCAAGGCTCTCTTAATCGCAGGAAGCAACTCTTCCAGCAATGCCCCCTTTTCGATCATGGCGGCGACCTTGATCCCCTTGACCAGGAATTGATACCGGGAGGCGTCGAACATCGACAGGATAATAAACTGGCAGCCGGGGATTATTTTTCCAATCGCTCTGGCGGTTTCGAGGCCGTTTCCCTGAGGAAGCTGGATACCTATAATCACGACATCCGGCTGAAAGGCCTGGGCCCGGGCAACAGCTTCGCCCCCGCTGACGACGGAAGAAATTTCCCCTTCATGGGCATGGCGGGACAGATAAGCAAGAAGCATCCGGCAAAATTCCGGATTGTCCTCCACAATCAAAATCCTGGCCATGAGTCACCCCGCTGTTCCGGGAACACTTGCGGCCAGACATGACAGCCGCAACAGGAGCACCTATTCTTGCTGTCCATCCCGCAGAAGGCCACGTTCGCTTGCGCCGGTTTCTTGATGGAGATGCTTTTGAAACAGACGCCCGGGCCGGTTATTGGCCTTTGGATGACTTGGCCTTCATGCGCGCTCCCTGCGTTGACGTCAGGACAGCCACCGGCGGCCGCGACCCGCCAACTCCTCCCGAACGATCCGCTCAGCATCATCCCAATCTTCCCGGTGATGTCCGTTTTCTTTACCTCGGCGCAGGTAAAGATCGTACGCGGCCCGCTCGACCATGCGGCGGAATTCGTCTCCTCCGACGGAGGAATGCTGATCTTCTCTTCCCGTCATGGGTTTTAAGAAATGTTTAAGATGCGCCATGATCGTTTTGACCATACAGCCTCCCCTGGTTGCGTTCCAATATGATTGTAATGATCTTTGTCCTTAACAGGAATCCGGTAATATACGTAGAAAATTAAAAAGTTGCACGTATTCCTTAATCAAAGCGGTAAAGAAAATGGGCAAAAAAACGACCCCGCATGCCAAGACAGCAACGGGGCCTCTCAACTCTTCAAGGGAAGGATTTCTCTCTGGCCGGGCCGATGATCCCGAAAAAAAGACACGCATCATGATATCTCTCTGTGCGTTCGTTCAACACGGGCACACCGGGACATTGATCAAGGGCGCTGCAAAAACATGGGCAGAATCTCCAAAAAACCCCGGCGGATCATCATGACGCCGATCGAGGCCAGGAGCAGAGACATGACCTTGGACATGACGCGCGTCCCCACCTCCCCGAGGAAACGGATCAGGTGCTCGGAAAAGATGAACACGACCCCGACCAAGAACAGGTTGATGAGGAGCGCCGCCATGGTCACCATAAGGCCGTAAACATCCTGAAGCATCAAAGAGATGGTCAAGACCGCAGGCCCGACGACAAGAGGGGTCCCGATCGGCACCGCCCCGTAATCCTTGGATATCTTTTTCTGGTTCTTTGCCGGGACAATGAGGTCGATCATGGCCAGGCAGAACAGGATGGCCCCGCCCGCGATCATGAAGTCGCCCATGGTGAGCCCCAACAGGCGGAACACCAGCCGGCCGGTCAGCAAAAAGCCGACAGCCAGCCCCACCGCCGTGAACAAAGACTGGATCGTGACCGCACGCCGCTCGGCGGGGTTGAGCCCTTTGGTCAGAGTGCAAAAAATCGGCAGGGCGCCGATGGGATCAACGGCAAAGAAAATCGGGATGAACGCCAGCAAAAGGTCATGCCCCATGGGAGAGTTCCTTTCTTTTCCTTATTATAGCCGACTCCCGTTTCTCTTCCAGCAAAAGGAGGTGAATTTTCAACGGACCGCGAGGAACATCTCCCTGGAAATCCGGCTTTCCAGCGCATGGTCCACAAGCGGCAGAGGATAGCCGCGCAAACCTGAAGGGCAGGCCTTCCCGAGGCGGTGGATGTCCTGCGGGCGCAGGTCTTTCAACTCAGGGACCCACTGCTTGATGTAGCGGCAGTCCTTGTCGAACCGCTCCTGCTGTAGCCAGGGATTAAAAATCCGGAAATACGGCTGGGCGTCGCATCCGGTCGAAGCCGCCCACTGCCAATTCCCGTTATTCACGAAAGGATCGTAATCCACCAATTTCTGCGCGAAATATTTCTCGCCCCACCGCCAGTCGACGTGCAGGTCCTTGACCAGAAACGAAGCGGTGATCATCCGCACGCGGTTATGCATGAAGCCCGTCGCGTTGAGCTCACGCATCCCGGCGTCCACGACCGGGAAACCGGTCAGCCCGTCGCGCCAGCGCCTGAATTTCTTCTCGTCATTTTCCCAGGGGATCCTGTTATACTTTTCGACAAACGCGCCGGCCAGGACCTGTGGACAATGAAACCCCACATACGTAAAAAAATCCCTCCAGTATAACTGGCGGATCAAGGGATGCCCCTCCCCCAATTCCTCCTGGACCGCGGCATAGACCTCCCGCGCCGAGCAGGTCCCGAATTTCAAGTGGGCGGACAGCCCGGTTGTGCCTTTCACCGACGGGATATCCCTGGCGCGCTCGTAATTCCGGAACTCCTTCAGGGACGCAAGGATCTTCAGCGCGTTCTTCCGTCCGCCCCTCACAGCCAGATCGGAATTGAGACGTCCCAGGACATTCTGCGCCGCCAGGTCCACCTGACCGGGGATGTCACCCTGAAAAAAATTCCCGAGAGTGTTGGCCCGAGGAGGGCGGACCGGCAGGGACGCGCTCTTGCGGAAGAACGGAGTGAATACCGTATAAACGCCGCCGTCGTCCTTGACCACGGCTTCCGGCTCATGCAGGAGGCAATCGTCGGATTCATCAAAGACCACGCCGTTTTTTTCGCAAATGTGCTTTAACGCCAGGTCCCGCTGGATGCTGAAAGGCGTGTAATCCCTGTTGATAAAGACGGCCTGGATACTTTCCCGCGTCAGGATCTTTTCCAACGCCTTGTCCGGCCGGCCGAACAAAAGATAAAATCTCCCGCCTTTTTGCCGGATCTGACCGGCAAGGTCTTCCAGGGATTCCAGCATGAACTGTACACTATTGTCTGAACGGTAAGGGTTGTCGCTGATCTGCCTCGGATCCAGGATAAAACAGGGGATCACGGTCCGGGACGACTCCTGCGCGGACAACAGGGCGGTATTGTCGTCCAGCCGAAGGTCGCGGCGGAAGATGAACAGCGATTTGTCATAAGGGAAGGGCATCGGGGACTCGCTTTTATAGGGTCAATAGCTGTCTTTTGTCAGCCTGACCTTGCCGCGGAAAATCCAGTAGATGCCGATGGTGTACGCGAGGACGAACGGAATGCCGAGGACCGCGATGTTGAGCATATAGTTCAGCGCCCGAATCGAAGACGCCGCGTTGTAGATCGTCAGGCTGTGTTCCGGGCCGGGATCGGACGCTACGATGTTCGGATGGATCCCGATGCCGACGAGCGCGATCAATGCCAGCATGGCGGCGCAGGACGATACGATCGCCATAAAAGCGCGGCCGTGATGAATCTCGCGGGGGATGTTGGCGATGGTCAGCATATTCAACAGGGGGATCGCGAAGAAAACCGGATGGTCCCGGAACTTGTCGACCATATGGGGCATGTAAACAAGGGTCACCATGGTGGTGGCGGCATAACAGATGATAAAAAAGATGATACAGTTGTTGACCCATCCCCTCACCTTGGCGTGGAACTCCCCTTCTGTCTTGAGGACGGCATAGATCGAGCCGTGCATCATGAACAGGGCCACGGTCGTGATCCCCACCAGGACCGCATAGGGATTGAACAGGCCCCAGAACGTTCCGGCGAATTCCTTGTCGGCCCCGAGGGGAACGCCGCGGACAAGATTACCCAGCGCGATCCCCAGCACAAGGCTGGCCAGGATGCTGGAGACGCTGAAACTCACATCCCAGAACTGGCGCCAGGCCGGGGACGGATGCTTGCTGCGGAATTCAATCGCAACCGCGCGGAAGATCAGCGACAACAGAAGCAGCATCACCGCGAAATAAAATCCCGACGCCAGGGTCGCATAAACGTCCGGGAAGGCCGCGAACAGCGCCCCCCCGCCGGTGACAAGCCATACTTCATTGCCGTCCCAGACCGGCCCGATGGAATTGATCATGAGCCGCCGCTCGCTGTCCGTCCTGGTCAACAGATGCAAAGCGCCGATGCCGAGGTCAAATCCGTCCAGCATGGCGTATCCGCTGAACAGCACGCCGATCAGGATGAACCAGATCAAGTTCAAATCCAGGTGAGTGAAATCAAACATCCGTTATTCCTTTTTAAGCCCGGTGCGGCTGCAACTCGTCCGCCTGGTCTGGGCCCTGGCGAATTTTGCTGTCCAGCAGGTAAATAAACAAAACAAACAAAAGGACATAAATGACCGAGAACATGATCAGCGACGTCAGGACCATGCTGGCCGTCACTGTTTTGGACAGCGCCTCCGACGTGCGCAACAGGCCGTAAACGATCCACGGCTGGCGGCCGACCTCAGCCGTGATCCATCCTGTCTGGTTGGCGATCTGCGGGCCGAGGACCGCAAAGACATATATCCAGAGGATCGGCCGCGCGCTGAAAAGTCTTCCCTGCAGCAGCAGGACAAAGCCAAGGACGTTGAGCGCGATCAAGAACATCCCGACCACGATCATCAAATGAAAAGAATAAAAAACGATATTCACCGGCGGGCGGTCTTCTTTCCTGAAGGCCTTCAGCCCCTGGACCGGGGCTTTCGTATCCTCGTGGATCAGAAAGCTCACCATCCCCGGGACCTGGATCCCTCCCGTCATCTGTTCATTCTTCTCATCGGGCCTTCCGAACAGATACAGGGCGGCCGGGGCCGATTCTTCAAAATGCCCTTCCATGGCGGCCAGTTTGGCGGGCTGATACTTCGCCGCCAGCTTGGCGCTCGAATGTCCGCTCGCAAGCTGGGCCAGGGAAGCGAACAGCGCCAAAAACAAAGCGATCTTCATGGAAGCCCTGGCAAACTCTTCGTATTTTCTCTGTAATAAATAGTAAGCTGAAATGCTCAACACCAGCATCGCGCCGGCCTGCCAGCAGCCCAGGACCACATGGGCCAGCCGGTCCATGGAAGACGGGTTGAATACCATGGCCCAAAAATCCGTGATCTCGGCCCGGGCGCTCATGCCCTCACCGACGATATGATAACCGGCCGGGGTCTGCATCCAGGACCCGGCCACCACGATCCAGATCGATGAAAAATGCGCGCCCAGGCAGACCATCACCGTCGAAAAAAAATGCACGGCCGGAGACACCTTGTCCCAGCCGAACAGCAGAACGGCAAGGAACCCGGACTCGAGGAAAAACGCGAAGATCCCCTCCGCGGCCAGGGCGCTGCCGAACACGTCGCCCACGTACCGGGAATAGGTGGCCCAGTTCGTCCCGAACTCAAATTCCATAACGATCCCGGTCGCCACGCCGATGGCAAAGGTGAGACCGAAAATCTTGACCCAGAACCGGGTCATTTGGTGGTAAAGCGGGTTACGGGTCTTGAGGTACATCCCTTCCATGATCACCAGAAGGATGCCAAGCCCGATGCTTAACGGAGGATAGATATAATGAAAAGCGATTGTGAGGGCGAATTGAATTCTGGACAACAGGAGGACATCCATAGGACAGGGCCAGCATGGTTGCCCGGCAACAATTGCCAAGCTGTTAACGTTACCATTTTAATAATATTTACTTATCCTGTCCACTTGTTTTGCGGGAAACTATGCGTCACAGGCGCCCCGGGAGAGCAAAAGCTCGCGGACCTGTCTCACCAATTCATACCCCTCGGCGTTCAAAGCGAAGATCTTCCGGCGGGGAGGGTCTTCCGGCCCCTCGGAGCGGCCGATAAACTGCCCGATATTCTGGTAAATCACGACCGGCGTGCCTGTCATCACAGGAACATCGTTGATGCGGTTCGATAATTCCCAGGCATCGATTTCCGGAGGAAAATTCTTGAGCACGACCACGTGCGGGTTGACCTTCCGGATCTCCTCCCGTAAAGCCTCCCGGGACGTCACCGCCACGGTTTCGCATCCGTCCCACGAAAACAGGTATTTCAGCTCGCGGCAGACTGCGGTATCCGGGTCCAGAAGAAGGATCCTGGGTCTGGGCCTTTGCAACCTTGATCCTTCACGCTCGTTTTGCCCGGGGGCCAGGGGCTTCTTGTCCGTTAAAAAAGGATTATTCATCAATCCCCACCCTTTCTATCAAAGTTTGCGCTCTTAAACTCTGGGCCCCAGAAACGCCACGGATGGCATCCACCAGCACGTCTCTTGAAAACGGTTTTGGGATATAGGCATGCACACCGAATTCGTTTGCGATCTCCTCCGGCGCTCTTTTCCACTTCAGGACATCAGGGATGGTTCCGCGCTCATGGATGGCCGTGGTATTGGGAAGCCAGCGCCACTGGGCCTTGTCCCGAAGATAGACCATCTCCCCCAGCCCGCTCATAAGGATGATCCAGCTTTTGCAGACCAGCCCGGGGCTTTCAGACGCTTAACGACTTCGTCTCCCCTCATCTTGGGCATGACAAAATCCAGGAAAACCAAATCCGGATTCAAGGCCGCGCACATCTCCATTCCCTGCGCGCCGTCATACGCCATGGACACCTCGTAAGGGCCCGTTCCCTCCAGGATGTCCCTGACCAAAGAGCACAGATCCTTTTCATCATCGATCACGACGACGTTCATTTTATTGCCCACGACTTCCCTCTCTCAGTGACCAAAGGCATTTTGGTTCGACGGGTTAACAGGTCTTTTTTTCCATGTGGCCCGTGATGTCCCGGGACACGCCTACGGTCATCTTGACGTTCCCTTCCTCATCAAAAATCGGGGCCTTAACGGTATGAAAAATCCGAACTGTCCCGTCATGGCGGGTGACCGGCTCTTCCGGGATATCCAGGATTTCTCCGGTGGAGAAAACATGGGCGTCATCAAAAAGATACTGCTGTGTATAACTCGGCTCGTTGAAGGCGGCGTCAATCCGTCCCTGCAACTGTTCATTGGTCATGCCGTAATAATCGCAAAAGGCCTTGTTGGCCCAAATGATGACCGACTTCGGCCCCTTGACCAAGACCATGTCCGCGATGGCGTCCAGGGTCTGGCGGTACTGCTGCTCGCCCTCCCGGAGGGCGGTTTGCACCATTTGCAACTCGTCCGAATACCGCTCGAGGTGCACGTTCGTATCCTTGAGGGCGGCGTTGGCCGCTGTCAAAGCCGTGGTCCGCTCAGTCACTTTCTTCTCGATGTCCGCCCGGTAGACGGCGCTCACCCACAGATATCGGAGCAATAAAACATTGGATATCAGCAAAATCGCCAGCATTCCCCACGGCAGCCAGGTGTTGTCAGAATCGTAAAATTGAGGAGTCGGGACACACATAATCTCCCAGTGATGATCCAGGACATCCACCGTGGTAGAAAAAACGATCTTGTCCAGTTTCCTCAGCAGGGGTGCCGGGGCCCATTCCTCACGCCCTTTCTCCGCCGTCCGGGAACGGTGATAAAACAGCAATTTTTTCTCGCGCCCCGGGGTCGCATCATACAACCCGATGTCAATTCCAACCGGGGGGACATACGTCAAGGCCGCATTGAAAATATCGGCTTGCGAAAGGACCCCGACGATCACGCCCTGAAAATGCTCGGGGGACGATGATCCGGCCTTGTTAAAGACCGGGACATAGACGCGAAAAACAGAGTGTCCCCCAAGAATGAAATTCTCACCAATCCCGCTCGCCCCCGTGCGGTGGACCTGCCGTAAAACGCCCTGCTCCTCCGGCACGGCTCCCAGATCCAGGCCAAGACGGCTGGGGTCTCCCCCGGGCTCGATGTAAAACAACGGAAGATATTCCGGCCTCGGCTCTGCCGGCCGGCCATGCGGGTCAAGGACGGGGATGGCCAGGTCCTGAACACCTGTTAGAAACTGTCCCCCCTCAAAAATCTCCCGCTGTCCGGCCAGGACGCGCGGCGCCCATTCCAACGCTCTGATGGTCGGATGATTGCTCAAAACAGTTCTGGAAAACTCCTTAAACTCCTCCCGTTCCACCTGCACGGAACTGTCATACAAGGCTTTCAAAGAATGGATGGCCTCCAGGCTGATTTTAATTTCCCGGCCCATCAGAAGGGCCCTCTGCTGGGCCTCTTTTTCAAACCTGCTCTTGATGGACTGGATTTGCCAATGCTGCAGGAGCATCACAATGAGCAGAGACAGCGGGATGCAAATCAACGTCGTGATTTTGACCGCGCGGAATTGGATGGACGAAGGCCAGTTGATGGCAACAAGGATCCCCCCCGTCAGGGCATACCCCAAAAGGGACAAAAAAGAAACGGCTGGGATCCCGGAGGTTGAAGAAGCCCCGGCAGGATTCAGAAGGGACGCCGTGAGGGAAACCGCGGACAAGGAGAAAATCAAATTTCCCAGAAAGAAAAGGCCCCAACGGATCTTTTCGTCCCGGCGGGCGTTATCCGCAAAAATGAGGGCGAGACCTATCATCAACAAATACAGGGCGGAGGAGGGCGTCGCCGGCCCCATCGGGTCATTTTCCACCAGCAACGGGAAGGGGAATAAAAGCCACCCAAAAATCCGCGATGCGTCAACCAGGTATTCAATGACCCCCAAAATGCCCATAAAAAAGATGATACCGCCGCAGGCCATGGCCACCCCGTATCGGCGGCCGACAACACCCAGCAGGCCGAACCCGGCCAGAAGCAGGGCGATGGAAGTGTTGTATGTCACCGGGGGGGGAGCGGAAGACAACTGTAAAGCTGTGGCATGGCCGGCAGGCCAGGCTAACAGGAGGGCGAGAATCAAAAAAATTAAAAAATCAAAGGCAAAAACTTTGGGCTGTTCCGGATTTCGATTGTCATGCTTCCTCATAACTCATCCACCATCCTGGCATGCTCCGCGCCGATAATTCACCGGATATAATATTAATATTTACCATTTCTCTAAGCAACACGCCTTTATCAGGCATCAAATGGGTATCGAATATACCCGCTTTCCCTAAAAATCCTTCAAGAAAGTCGCCAGATTTATCCCCTTGTGCGCCAGTTCCATCTTTTCCCGAATGTTCTTTCTGTGCTTTTCCACCGTCTGGCACGATATGTTCAGAAGTCTGGCGATCTCCTTGCTTTTCATGCCCCCCTTGATCATATTGCAAATTTCCACTTCCCGGGGGCTCAATTTATAACCGGCCTGGGTCAATACCCTGCCGAAAGATGACACCAAAGACGTCAGCTGGTCTTCCACCAGCTCAATGTATTTGCTATTTTCGGCGCGCATCCGGATCTTTTTGAGATTGGGCAGGACGAGTTCCCGGACATTGATGGCAATGTCTTCCTTGAGTTTGCTTTTTTCAAATTCAATCTGCTGAAGGAGCTGGTTCAAGGCCACATTCTTTTGCTCCAGGGCCTCCTTCTGCTGCCAAAGTTTCTCTTCGGACAGCCGCAAAGACTCCTCCATCCTTTTGCGTTCGGAGATATCGATAAACATGACGAGCTGGATGGGCTCCGCGGGGTCCTCAAAATGAATGATTTCCATGGAGATGATGACCGTCCGGTGTTCGCCGGATTTGCAGCGCATCAACTTCTCGACCGGTGGGACGCTGCCGTGCTCCTTCAGTTGCCGGATGGTCCTCGCGCGGTCCTCCATGTCGGCCCAGAGATAAAGGTCTTTGACCGTGCTCCCGATCATCTCCTCGCGGCTGTAACCGAACAGTTTCGCGCAGCGGTCATTGACGTTCAAAATGACCCCGTCCCTCAACCGCGAGAACCCGATGGCCACCGGGCCCGACTGAAAGACCCGGGCGAATCGGTCTTCGGAACGCTGAAGGGTCTCTTTCATGATCCGGCTGTGCGTGACATCCCGCGTGATCCCGAAAACCATCTCAACCCGGCCTTGCCGGTCCAGCAGGGGGACATAATCTGACAGGAAAGAATATTTCTCGGATTTCAATTGGACATGACACTCACACCTTTGCGGCTTGCGCGTTGTATAAGCTTTTAATAGCGTCGGCAAATATTCTTTCGTGACCTCGGTCTGGAAGATGTCCTCATCCCGTCGCCCGAGCAAATGGCTCAGGGGCAACCCTGTTCTCTTGGCCCCTTCTTTATTGATAAAAAGGCATCTGCGCTCGGCGTCGAGGATGACAAAAGGATATGGAAGGCTGTTTAACACCGCCCGGAAAAGCCGCGCGGAGAGGAGGTTGGACATCCTGCCTTTTTTTTGAGAATCTGCTGCCATGGTTCCCTACCTTTGATCAAAACCGGGGCCGGTCCTGTTGAAAAATCATGCCGCTGGTCAACCCAAGGTGCCGCTGGATATTGTCCGGGGTGAAAATCTGAGGAGAGAATCCTGTAACACCAATCCAATTGTATCCGATGGGCAAAAAAAGTAAATCGGAGGAAACACGGGGGAAAGTAGGTAGGACTACGCATGCCTCAACTAATCCATAAACCATACAAGCACAACATGTTGCACCCATACCGTTGCGATTCTTTTCCTCAACAACATACCCAATAAAAGCGTTAGCGGGATCGGCGGCGGGATTTCGGCAGATCGGCCAGCAGGCCGGAAAGCTTTTGATCATAACGGATGAAACACCGAGTCAAAATTTTATCCAAAGACGCGCGATGCTCCAGGATCAGCTCGAAACACAGGATCACCAGGTCGCCGGTTTCCACAACGGCGTGCTTATCCTTCCGGCGGCAGAGCTCCTCGATCTCCGCCACATGCTTGCGCATGAGATGAAGAAGCCGCTTCTGATGGGAAATTTTCACTTTCTGGTTATAACAGCGGGACAACCGGTGAATCTCTTTGATCCGCGCCTTGGCCTGGGGGAAGATGACGTTTGTAGTCATCGGATTTACCGCCTTTTCACGTCTCTCTTCATTCTTCATCAATCCCCCCCTCTGATATTTTTCCCATAGGATGTCCCTTCCTGGTTTTAAGAAGAAGGTGCTTTGGCAAAAATGCGATATTTGCGATCATGGTGGGAATCACCGCACTGGCAATCACGGCCGCGACAAGAAAGGAGTATTGTTCTCGCGTGACGATACCGTGAGAAAAGCCGTAAAGGGCGGAGATCGTCCCGAATGTCAAGCCGGTGGACATCATCAGCGTGTAAAACCATCGTTCTGAATGTTCCTGGCGAAAACGGCTAATGACCGGATATAACCCAAAAATTTTGGAAACGACCTTGCCTGCCAATAAAATCAAGAAAATAAACGGGCCGGTGACCAGGGCCGGTACCGAAACAAGCGATCCCGCCCGGAGAAAATAAAACGGCGTAAGAAAACCGACGGTGAGGGTCCGAAAACGTTTGACCCAATGCTCCTCCTTGACCGCAAATTCAGCCAAGAGGATCCCGGCGATATAGGCGGGCAAGACAGCCTCACTTCCGGACCAATAGGCCAAAGCTCCCAGGCCGAATAAAACCAACATCACCCACTTGGCCCGGATGGCGGCCGTTCTGTTGCCATAAATTTTCGTCAGCAATGAGGTGAAAAACGGGAACGCGGCTAAAACTGCGCCGCTCACGGCGACAAAAATAACCGTTTTATGCGTAAAGGGAGCAAACAAAAGCCCCAGGACCAAGACGGTCCCCAAATCATTGACAAAACAGGCCCCCAGGATCCCTTTGCCGAACTCTGTTTTATTGAAACCCGTCTCCAGCATAACAGCATACACAACGGCCATTGAGGTTGTTGAAAGCGCCACTCCCGCCAGCCAACTGGCTTGAGGATCCCAATGAAGAACTAAACGCGCCAGCGCCGCGCATCCCAAGAACGGCGCCAAAAATCCGAAAATGCCAACGGTGAGGACCTCTTTCCATTTTGTTCGAATGACCCGCGGATCCAGCTCCGCCCCGGCCAAAAAGGTCAACAAAACAGCTCCCGTTGCCGCCAAAAACCGCAACCATTCGAGATTACTGCCCAAGGCATCTGGTCCCCAAAAATGATCGGCCACCGCAGCGGCGACAACCCCCACACAAATTTCTACAAGGGCAATTGACATTCTCAAATGATAAGCAACAATTGTTGATAAAACGGCGAGACCAAGCCAAAGCGCGGCAATTGTAAACGGACTTTCCATGCATTGTCCTTTCTTGCGGGGGCGCAAAAAAATAAGCCCCTATCGAGTTCTTCCTTGGTAGGGGCCTAACGAATAACCTCTACCACGCAACGCAGTAGAGGTTATTAACTCCAAAATTTCCGGAGTGATTATACGGTGAACCTCATCACCATTTTCATTATATATCAAAACCGAAAAATTCAATCATAGAATTATGAAATTTTTCAACGGCGACGCCTGCCCCTGTCAGGGGATCTCGAAATCTATGAATTTCTTCACGACTCTCTCCGGATACTGCGGAAAGTCCTCCGGCGTCAGCGTGATGATCGCCCGGCACCGCCGGGGCGGCGCCAATCCAGCATCCATAATTTTGTACCGTTTATACGCGGTCTCTCGGGATTTGAGCAGGGCCTTGTCAAAAGAGGGCGAGTCCGGCTTGGACAGGAAACGGTCGCTGTGGAATCCGTCCGGAAAATTCCCGCCGTAAAGGCTTGCGCCGGTTTCCAAATCCACGATCTTTGCGTACCCTCCGGTGTAAATCATCTTTCCGGTGTTTTTCACCTGAAAATAAACCCACCCCTTGTCGAACTTTAAATAGGAGACCTCGAAATCCGAGGATAGCGCCCGGGAAAAATAACGGTTGGAGAACGCGTCCACGACAACCAACGCCGCCACGATCCCCAAAATCCAGAGAGTCTTCTTCATCCCATCCTCCCTTCCGGAATCAGAAACCCGATCCTGGTTTGCGCAAAAACTCGATTTCCTCCGGAGTGGAGATCCGGTTCAGGACAAGGTTCCGGTGCGGAAAACGCCCGAAACGCTCAATGATGTCATGGTGCCTCCGGGCGTAACCGAGAGAATACTCGTAATAAGAAACATTGCCGGGGATTTTCAAACGGGCTTCGTCAACCAGAGATTGGAACCGTTCCAGGGCCAGTTTCTGGACCTGCAGTTCCTCGGAATGCATGAGCGGCATGTAAGCGAACGTCCTTTCGATGAGTTGCAGGCGGATGTCCGCGCCCTCCGGAATGGACCGGAGAGCCAGTTCCAGGGCCAGGGGATCGGTCGCGAACATCTTCGGCGTGTTGCGGAACATATTTCGGGAAAACTGGTCAAACAGGATGATGAGCGCCAGCCGTCCCCGGGGGGTGTCTTCCCATTCACGGTATTCCCGGCGGCTGGCCTTCTCCCAGTCGGCCCCGAAGGTGTCGCGGATCTCCCGGTCGAAATCATCGTTCTTGGCGAACCAGAGGCTGAACGGCGGGACTTTGCGGTCAACGGCCGTCTCATCGCTGAGTCCTCGGAACCAAAACTGCAGAATTTGCTCAATTTTATCCATGCGAAGATCCAGAGGGCTCCAGAAGATAATCGGACTTGATGTTCCTCAGACTGTTGAAAATATTCCAAACCAGTTGGCGGTTGTCCTGCTCCATCCGCCGCAGCATCTGCTTGATGAGCATCCGGTGGGACGTCTCGTCGTTGGCGCATTTGGACTGGCCGCCGATGGCCTCGATCCCCAGTTTCCCGGCCAAGAGGACCATGTTCTCCTCCCGCTCATAAGCCAGCGGACGGATGATCACGACCTTGCCGCCGAAGAGCGCCTGTTTAGGCCGCATGGCGCTGATCTCGCCGCGGTAAAACTGGTTCAAGAGGATCGTCTCCACGATGTCATCAAGATGATGGCCGAATGCGATCTTGTTGAACCCCATGCGGCCGGCAAATTCGAAAAGGGCGCGACGGCGGCTGCGCGACCAGCGGAAACAGTCGATCTCTTCCCATTTCTCGCCTTTCAACGACTCGGCCCGTTCGACATAATAGGGGAAGCCCTCCTGCTCCAGGTACTCGACCAGCTTTTGGGGGTTGAAATCCACGAACTCGAAATCCACATGAACGGCCGCGACCTCGAATTGGATTGGAGCGACTTTTTGCCGGTGACGCAGAACGTGCAACAGAGAGATGCTGTCTTTCCCGCCGGAAACAGCGACGGCGATCCGGTCCCCTTCCTGGATCATGTCATAATCCCCGATCGCCTTCCCGGCCAGGCGGGAGACGTCTATGAGTTCCTGGGGTTCGCTGATTCTGGACATGGTTATGCCTCTTTAAAATCCATCGTGTTCATAACGAAAGCTTATTCCCCGCCGGGGCGTCTTTGTCCAGACCTTTCAACCGGAAAACCTGTGGCGTGACGCCGCTGATCAACCGAACGACGGGCGCACGGACCGGTGTTTTCCCCGGATCCCGGCCCGCGTGACGGCAAAGGTCTCCCCATGTTTTGAGCCGCACGCTCATCGCGTGCATCACCTCGACGGTTTCCCCGTTGGCTTCGCAGAAATAATCGTAAAAAGGCATCCGACCCCCTCCGGCCTTGCAGGTTGAATTGTACTGGAGTTTCGGAATTATTGCAATTGTTGATTGATCTGGTAAAGCAGGCCCGACGCGATCTCGGGCTTGGCGAGGAGAAATTTGCGCGCGGTGATCTGCAGATGGACCCGCCGCGATTCCGCTTTTTGAATTCTCACTTTGACGTCACATCCCTGAAACTTGCCCTGGATGAACCCCGACGCCGGATCCGACCGCTTGATACTCCCGGCGTCGCTGATGGCCTTGAGGCAAACATCGAAAACCGTCTTTAACGAAATCCCTTCATATTCGGCCGTCGCGTTATCCTTGGCCACGATGACCCCCAGGACCCCCGCCGGCAGAAAGCCCACCCCCAGCCACGCGGCCGCGCCGTAGAGGCCGGCGCTCTTGATCGCCGTCGGCCCCATGGCCTGGACAAGGACAAGCGTGATCATCTGCGGCAGTCCTTTAATATTCCTAAACGTCTTGTTCTTCAGAGGAACATCGTAAGCCTTCACGAACGGCGGGTCCCCTTTGCTGTAATCCTTAAAAACCACCTTCTCGACATTCAGTTTAAGAACATCGATCTGCATCTTCATCTTCCAGGGGTCCATCTCTTGCGCAGCCCCTTTCGGGGAGGGGACCGTTTGATCTTTCTTCTCCTCTTTTTTCTTCGCGTCCTGGACGACCTTCAGGGCGTCGACGTTCAGCTGGCCGTCCTTGTTTTTCACAACAATCAATTCTTTCATGTTCATCCGGACCAAAGGCAGATGATTTTCGCCTTTCAGCACCGAAGGAAGGTCAAAATCAACAACGACGTCCGGTATATCCAGAAGGGTCTCCTTCGGAAACCCGGCCGGATTCCCGACCCGAAGGCCGCGGATATGGACCTTTTGAGTCAACGGGTTAGACGAGAAGCCCTCCATGGAGACCGGAGCGCCCAGGGCCCCTGATCCTGCCGTCGTGATCACGGCCTTCATCAACACGTCTTTGATGATCCATGCCGCGGCCATCCCAACGGCAAAGATCAGCAGCCATCGGCTTTTCAGAACTCCCCTCCTCATGATACCATTCCTGTTTCCATAAAAAGGGACAGCCCCGGGAATCCCGGGGACTGTCCCTTTTGCAATGGTTCCGCTCCCGGCAGATCAATTCTTGGAGAGCGTTTCCTTCATGATCGCCACGTCCTTGGCGGAATAATTCTTCACCAGCTTGTTGTCCTTGTCATAGACCGAGATGTCCCCTTCGGGTCCTTTGGCTGAGACATACAGGACCGTTCCGGCCTGGTCCTTGACAGCCACCCGGTGATCGTCAAGCCTCTCCAAAACCAGGGCCTGTTTCTCCTGGCCGTTGGCCTTGGGGAGAACGGTGATCTGATCGGTGGCCTTGTCGTAGGAGATCACAACTTCCTCTCTGCCCTGCGTGACCGTTTTGGCGTCCGCCATGTCCACCGGATTTTCCCCGGTCCAGAATTCGATGGAATTGAAAATGATGGCGTCCGCGAACGTCGCGATGCTGTACACCGGGATCAGCGTGACAACGAGGAAACACAGCTCGTCCATCCACTTGTCAGGCTGCTGAGAACGATGGAAGTTGTAAACCTTGCGGGTCAGGTTGAAAGAACCCGTACAGCCCGTGACCAAAAACGCGGCGATCATGACACCCAGGATTGCTTTTTTCAAGACGTCCTCCTTTGGTTGGTTTGGTTGAACGGATTTCTCGGGAGTGAGAATAATTGGGGAAATATCATCACCATGGTGAGAATGCGAGACATCAGCCTGCTGGGAATCGGTTCCATACAATCGCCTGGGGACGGCTCAAGGGAGTGGGATGCGAGAAAGATACCGCCCGGCACGGAAAGTAGTATATCCCCGATGTTAGAAAAATGTCAAGCGCGGAAAGGGATACTGCTGTCCCGGCAGATCACGGCCGGGATGGCTTTTGGATCAAGAAAACCGCAGGACTTTTTTCAATCGGCGGGGACGCCGTTTTCCATTCCCGGACAGGCATGGTCTTGACATACTGGGCCGGGCCGGTCAGGTCCGCGGCAATGCAGAGAAGCGTCCCGGGAGCGCAGGCGGCCAGGACGTCATCAAAAACATGCTTATTACGGTACGGGGTCTCCATAAAAATCTGCGTTTGCTGCTCGGCCGCTGAACGCTGTTCAAGGGCCCTGATCTTTTTCAAACGCTCTGCCTGTTCCCGGGGAAGATAGCCGTTAAACGCGAAATTCTGCCCGTTGAGCCCGGACGCCATCAGCGCCAGCAGGAACGACGACGCCCCGGCCAGAGGGACAACCTCTCTCCCGCTCTGGTGCGCCAGCCGCACAAGGTCCGATCCCGGGTCCGCCACGCACGGACAGCCGGCCTCGGAAATCAGCCCGGCATCACGACCCTGCAGGCCGTCCATGATCTTCCCCGCATCTGCCGCGGCCGCGTGTTCATCCAGGACAAAAAAAACGCATTCTTGCAGAGGAAACTGCGGGTCCAATTTTTTCAAAAACCGCCGGGCTGAGCGTTCCTCTTCCACAACAAACACGCGAAGCCCCGCGGCGACCTTCGCCACGTGGCCCGGGAGGCTGGCAGGAGACTCCGAATCGCTGATAAAACTGGGGATCAGATAAAGCCGTGGATTCATAAAAAAAGCGGGGTCTCCCCCCGCCATACTACCCTGTACATCAGGATCAATTAAACTGTTACCGTGCCTGCCGGGGCTGACTGCCAAAATTCCGGATGTTTCTCCAGAGCGCTTAACAGCAGTGCCACGACCGAAGAATCCAGTTGTGTCCCGGAAACCTTCTGTAATTCCTCCAGCACGACCTCGCGGGGCAACCGTTCGCGGTAAACCGTTGGGGAATTCATCTCATCAAACGTTTCCACCGCGCCGATGATCCTGGACTCCAGCGGGATGTCCGTGTCTTTCAGCCCGGAGGGATACCCCTTGCCGTCCACTCTTTCATGATGATACAAAATGATTTTTTTCTCCAGATGAAGAAACTTCAACGGCTCCAGGATATCCACGGCCAGTTGGGGGTGCCGCTTGACGATCTCCCATTCCTCGGGTGAAAGTTTCTGCGGTTTCCTTAAAATTTCGTCTTTGATGGCGAGCTTGCCAAGATCGTGCAGAATGCCGGCGCGGTAAATGGACGCCAGCGTGTCCTGAGAAAAATCCATCATCCTGCCGATCTCCACCGCCAGCCTGGCCACCCGTTCCGAATGGCCCCGGACCATCGGGTCCTTGGCTTCAACGATGCGGATCAGGGAAGAGATCGTGTCGATCTCGGCTTTCTGCAGCTTGATCTGCGCCTCGACCAGCTCGGCATTGATCCTCTTAACGCGGTCGCGGTCGCGGATCTCCTGGACCCACAAATACCCGATCAGGATCAGGACAACGCTCAAAATGAACTTTTCAGAAAGGAAATTGGCGCTGGGAAAGAGAAAAAGGGCGAACAACTGGAGAAAGGTCATGAAAAAGATGAACCCCATCACCCAGACCTTGAACTCGGTGCTCAGGTAGGGGCTGTTGAGGACTCCCGCCTCCCTCAGCATCGCCCTCATACCGATGACTTCCGATGATTCCGTCTTTTCGGCCATAAATGTATTTTATCCTGCTCTGCCGGTTTTCACAACGGATAGTTTATGATAGTTCCGCTATGGGACGAAACGGAAGGTTGAAATGATCTTTTCGGCCAAAACCTCGTCCATGCGGCCGTGCATTCGGGAATAGGTGATTTCAAGCCCCGGGAGGCAATAAAACTCACTCCAAGGTTCCCGCACAGCAAGTTTGCGGCCCTGTCGGCCCGCGACATCCACCGTGGAAACTTCAACGCCGCTGATCCCTGGCGAGGCGCAGGCCGGGGACGGAGGATCCGCTTCTCCCGGCAATCGGATGTCCATCGTTGACGGCAAAGACAGATTGTCTTCCATGATCCTGAAACCATTCCCTTCTACAGAGGACTTCATCGGGAATATCGAAAACCCCTTGGGGAGCTGGATCTCAAAACCGGCTTTGGGATTCAAATAGGTGATCCACACTTCCCCCTCTTGGGGCGGGGAATGGTTCTCGAAAGGGACCTCAACGGCCGCCGCTTCCGGACGGGCTTCCGGCAGGACCGCAAAATCGGCCTCAGCGGCATAGGACCGGTCCACGTCTTTTTGCAGGATAAAAAGCCGCCATCGTCCCGGGGTATCAATCCCTCCCATCATCGTGGAAAGACCAAAGTCCTGGAACGAATACACATTGGCCCCCGACCGGACCGCTTTGATCCCGGTCATAACCTGCTGTTCCAGCTCATCCTCACGGAACAGCATCATGTCAAAAGTGGCCGCCTGGTTGGCCCCCAGGGTATTGTTGATTTCCACGGTCCCGGCCACAGGTTCCCCAAGGGCATATTCGCTCTTATTCAACAGAATTTTGACCGAAAGATAGGACTGCGGCCCCGCGGCCACGGCGAAAGGCGGCAGGACGGGAACAAAGACAAACGCGGAAAGAATCGAAAATATGATCCAAGAATTCTTTATCATCATGCGAGCACAAAACAATATCTGTCCCAAGAAGACAGTCAGGCAAAAACCGGCTTCGACATTACCAATTGTAATACCAACAGACGGACCTGTCGATGCCTATCCCTCAGCGAATTCTGACGGGTCAAAATGCCAGCCGCCCTCCCGCGCTCCAGACATAATCGAGCTCCTGGTGCTCTCCCCCAAGATCCTGATGAACAGGAAACATCAGGGAGCCGAAAACAGAGATCCGGTCATTGGCCTTGATGGTGATGTCCGGGCCCATCAGGAGGGTTGTGCCCCCGCTGTCGCGGACTTCGCTCCCCTTGTCGGTGTGTTTCTGTTCATATTGAAAATTTGTTGCCAAACCCGCGCTGGTCTTGAAGGCCCGGCTTGCAGGATTGATATCCACATGAACGAACAGGGATGTTGACAGCAGATCACCGTATTCATAATCCTGCCCGCCCTGGGTCTTGAACACATACGCGAGATTGGCCAGGTATTCCAATCTGCTGACCCGCTGTTTGTAAAGCCCGCCGATGACATAATCGAACGACCCCGTGCCGGGCTACAGCTCCGGCTCGAATTTCCCCCGCCGGAATTCCGTTCACCCGTCATTCCGGTCGGAAACTTGACGCCGCCCAGTACACCCGCAGTCCGGTTGTCGTCCCTCAAAAATTCATAGTCGCCGAAGACATGCAAGTCGCCCCAACCCTCAGACCGTTCGAGCCGCCCCAACCGGGCATGGCTGTCGATCTCGATGGACCTCTTGATCGCATACGGGATTTCGGCTGAAAGAGTGAACTTCTCGGTCAAACGCCGCCCCAGAGAAAAATGATATAAGGAGTCCTCTGTTTTGTCATGAACATGATGGCCGTCATGATGGAGCGCATGGGCCTCCCCCGCAGGAATTTCCTTCCAGTTCTGCTCTTCATATAAATACTTGAAGACCCACTTCTGATCCTTGCTGGACGTCTGCAAACCCTGGCTGTCGCGGCCCAGCCTCGGGATCGTGCAGGATTCGCAGGCAAAAAGCTGGGTTGAGGAAGACATCCCAAAATTCAATAAAGCCGCAAAAAATATTATTCTTAAAAAATTCATACACCTCTCCCTCTAACAAAAAATGGATTATAAATGGAGTCCGCTTGAGACGGAGACCTTTGGATTGCTCAGGGGCTTCGGGAGAGATTACGCCTTCGGGACGTGTTCAATACTTCGGAGGAACGGCTGCTGGAAGGATACTGCCGTATTTTCATCAAACAGGCGCGAGCCAAAGGGGCCACGATCGTCCCCCATGGGGCGCAAAAAGAAATGACTGCCACCTGAAGATTCGGAATCTTTCGGGATCCCCGGTTTACTGAGAGTAACCCCTTTGTTCTGCTGG
Source organism: Candidatus Omnitrophota bacterium (assembly GCA_030688425.1). NCBI lineage: Bacteria > Pseudomonadati > Candidatus Omnitrophota > Candidatus Omnitrophota bacterium. The sequence continues at coordinate 327,791 of JAUYIB010000012.1, forward strand.
CCACCGGACTGGTCAGCAGAGGCGTGCGTGCAAAGACAAACCGCCCGCCGGCCGCCGCAAACTTTATCCTCTTTGCTGGGGGAGACAAAAATACCCAATGGCAGGAGCCACGCGCAAAAACAAAAGATAATGATGACATACAAAATCTTCATGGCCGGGATTATAACAAAAAGAAATTCTTTGGAAATATTTTTTCGATACGAAACAACTATGGACGGGGAATTACAACAGTGCCAGCGGCCGCAACTTCTTTCACTATGGCGCCAGCAACGTTCTCGGCGATCAACCGGTTGCCGGCCCGGGTGCCGTGGCCGAAATCGCCGGCGAACATGTCGGAAAAATACGTGGCGTAGGGCGTTCCATCCAGGGCTTCTTCAAAATTCGCCTTGTTCTCGACGAAAACGATCGGAGACTTACCTGAGAGCATTTTCCGCAAAGGATCCACGTCCCTCAAAGGGTACTGCACGCAAACGAGCTTGATCCCTCTCGACAGGACGATCTGCGCAATAGCGTTATAATTGCCGACCGTGGCGTCCGAATAATTCTCGATCCGCCGCACGAGGGCCTGGCCTGCCTTCTTGACCTCGTCCGCCTTGTCCTCGTCGCCCAATCGGGCATGGGCCTCGGCCAGGCGATCATAAAGCGAGGGGTCGCTCGGATTCTGGTTCACAGCGGATCCCAGGGCCTCTTTTGCCAATTCATACCGGCCGTGCTTCAGCATCCATGTCCCGACCAGGGACGCCACCTGATAGCGCTCCGGATGCGCTTTCCAAAGCGCTTGATAAATCTCCCCGGCCCGGGCATCCTGCCCCATCGCCTCATAACACCTGGCCAGCCCCATGCTGGCCAGGACGGTGTTGGCATTGACCTCCACCGCCTTCTGAAAAAACACCACGGCCTTGTCGCAATGGCCCTGATCTTCCAGACTCCTTCCCATCTCGACATATGCGCTGTAATTCCGCGGGTCATGCGCGATCGCCATCTGGAAGTACCTGTCAGATTCCGCAAAATCGCTCCGGATCCGGTAATGCCGCCCCAGCGCCACCAGCAGGATGCCCTGCCGGAGCTTGACCGTCTCCGCCGCTCTGGCAAAATGCGCTTTCTCCTCGGGCCGGGTGGCACGCTTAAAACTTTCCCTGAATTCCGCCCGCGTTTCGTCCAGCTGACGGATATAGGTCTCAAGTTCCCTGGGATCTTTTAAGGGCCGGGGCGGTTTTTCGGGTTCCGCGGTTTGGGCCGCGCTATCCGCGAGGGACGGGGCCCCATGGATTTTTCCCCGGACATGCTGGCCCAGAAGCTGAAAGAAATGATAAACCCTGAAATTTTCCAGAAAAAAAACAACACCGCCGGAAAAGGCGTTCTCCCTCACCGGGCCGCCGCGGTCATTGATCCCCACCATCACCACAACGATAGCCGGCCGATACCGGTTGAGGTTCTCCGGCAGGCGGGCAAGGACATCCGCCGATCCTTTGGCCACCAGGCCTTTGTTGATCACGCGCAAATTCCGCCCGGGAAGCGAGGACTTCAGGATTTCCTCCAGCTGAGTGGGATACGAGTTGCGGCCCCCCAGAGCGGTCATGGAATCCCCCACGCAGAGGACCCTTATCGCATCCCCTTGCAGGTTCACTCGATTCCCCCGCTCCTGCAGGAACGAAAACACAAAACCGCCCAGCCGCAATCCTGCCTCCAGCAAAACGATGGTCAGGACAACGCCCAGGATAACGAGCAGGATTTTCTGGCCAGAGGTCGTTTTCGCCATCGGATGGAAACGTCCTTTAAGGAATGGGGCCGTGAGACGCCCGGCTCAAAACAACGTATATATGAACGGCGCCACCGAGGAGCTCTGGGCGAACACCGTCAAGAGGCTCAGCGCCATAAGGATGATCACGATCGGCGCCAGCCAGTACCGTTTCCTGATGCGGAGGAAATCCCAAAATTCTCTGACAATGGAAAATTTCGACATGAATAGTGGTCCGCGGCTGGGGTCAGGCCTCAGCGGGCGCGCCCCCGCAGCCCCTCAAGACTTCATCACCGATGAGCCGGACCGCGTTCTCAACCGGCACCGTGTCCGTGTTGATCACGAGATCGTAAAGAGACGGGTCATTGATGTCCTTGCTGAAATATTTCCTGACGTAACTCCTCCGGTCTTTCTGCTCTTTGACCAGACAGGCGCGGGTTTTCTTTTCATTCATCTTCAGATATTCCTGCATGTGCTCCACGCGCTTTTCAAAGGACCCGATCAGCCGGACATGGAATCCCCGGGGCAGCCGGCGGGTGATGATGTTCGCGCCCCTTCCCACAAGGATCACATACCCCAACTGGGCCAGCCGAAGGATGGTATCGTTCATTTTGTGGACAAGGGACCATTGGGAGGGATGGGAGCTGAACAATTCCTCCAGGATGTCCTCGATTTCTGAAACGGCGCATTCCGAAAAATATGCGGCGAACTCTTCAGGAAGATGGTGATCCGACATGACCTTTTTGACGATATCCTTGTCAAAAACGGTCCAGGGGGAGCCCTCGCGCCGTTCCTTGTCCTGGAGATAGGCCGCGAGCGCCTCGGCAACGGTCATGCCGTAGGCCCCCGGCTCGCGGGAGATGGTGACAAACGGACGGCCCTGGCGGCGGTCGTGTTTCACGGATTTAAAAATCGCTTTGACAGACTTTTTTTGATTGACAACGTAGATGGGAGATCTGTTGGAAAAGTCAGACATCGCTGTACCCTCTTGAGTTTATTGTAACCCTCCCCGCGGGGAGTGTCCACGCCTTTATTTTTTCCGGACCGCAGAAGGCCAAACCTCGCGGATATCTCCGTGATAAATTCGTTTCCCCCAAGGCGCAATGTTTGTTACAATAAAATCCATTAATAGTTAATCCGGGCCTTTACCGCACCAAGCGCCCCACAGAGGAGGCCATCATGAAAAAATCCGTATTTTTCTTTGCGAAAGATGGGAAGTTGTGTGAACAGGTCGAACAGCGCATCAAAGGGGAAGGCTTCGAAGTCATCACCGGAGAAGACGGCAATGTGGCCCTGAAAACCATCAACGTCAACAATGTCCCCAGCCTGGTCGTTCTGGAATCAACCCTCGAGGGAATTGATACCCCGGAAGTCTGCAAAACCCTCCGGAGCGACGCGCGGACCGCCCGGCTCCCCATTCTCATCATCAAAGATAAGGACACCGACGAAACTGTTTTCAACGCGTTTCAGATCAACGCATACCTCACAAAACCCTTCTCGATGGACGGCCTGGTTTATAAAGTGCGCCAGGCGCTCTCCTCAACGGATGCGGCGTCAAAATCGCAGGAGAAGGATCCCCGGGCCCTGCTGAAAACCATCGGCATGACCGCGGTCTTGATCGCTGCGCTGGTGATGCTCGTCCTGTTGTTCTTCGGACACAAAATTTTCAAATAGATGTAACGGGAAAACGGCGGGCCTTCTGAGGGCGGAGCCTGAAACTTTCCAGATCCTTAACGGCTCCCCTGTTCCGTATGCCGGATGATCCTGTTCATCATGGCCACGGCCTCGACCGGATGCCGTCCGACCGCGGTCTCGGCGGAAAGCATCACGTAATCCGTTCCGTCCAGGATGGCGTTGGCCACGTCCGAAACCTCGGCCCGCGTGGGGATCCGGTTCTCCGTCATGCTCTCCAGCATCTGCGTTGCCGTCACCGCGATCTTTCCGGCCCGGTTGCATTTCCGGATGATCGCCTTCTGAACGAGAGGGACCTCATAAACCGGGATCGAAACACCCAAGTCGCCTCTGGCCACCATGACCCCGTCGGAAACCCTGATAATACCGTCAATATTCTTGATCCCTTCCCTGTCTTCGATCTTGGCGATCACCCGGAACGGATGCGGACAGCCCTCCAGATACTCCCGCAGGCAGAGGACATCATCCGGATTTTGCACAAATGACAGGGCGATATCGTCAACCTCATGCTCAATGCAAAAATCAAGATTCCTCCGGTCTTCCGGAGTCAGTCCTTTTTCCGAAAGGGGAACGCCCGGCATGTTGACGCCTTTGCGTTCCCGGATGGCCCCGGACGTGAGGACCCGGGCCCTGACACCGATCTTCCCGGCGGCTTCGGCCCGCAGGGCGATATTTCCGTCATCGATGTAAACGAGCTGGCCCTTTTTGATCCTGGCCAGCGGGCCTCGGTAATCAAACGGGATCACGTCGCCCTCTCCCAAAACGTCCCGGGGCGTGAGCCAGACAGACTGTCCTTTCTTGACACCAACGGGGCCGCCCCCCTTCAGCCTCCCGATGCGGATCCGGTGGCCTTCCAGATCTCCCAGGATCCGGATGCGGCGGCGGTATTTTTTATTGAATTCCTTGACCTTCTGTATCCGCTGCCGGTGTCCCTCGAGACTTCCGTGAGAAAAGTTCAGCCTCACCACGTCCATCCCGGCGCGGATCATTCTCCGCAGAACACCGGACCGGTCCGAGGCTGGCCCGATCGTGCCGATGATTTTCGTTCTCGGCGCGGACCTCATCCCAAGATTTCTCTCATCCGCGACAACAGCGTTTTAAAATTGATGGGTTTGGCAACCGCGGGATAATCTTGGCCGCCGGCCTTGACGCTGGGAGGGTGCTCCATCGACGCCTCGTCCGAAACAATGCTGGACAAAAATAAAACCGCGACATTTTTGGCCGCTGGATTTTCTTTCACGTGCTTCACGACATCCGCGCCGTCGACATCCGGCAACATGATGTCCACCAACATCATATCCGGCGGTTCGGCCATGGCCTTTTCCATCGCGGAACGGCCGTCCCTGGCCACGTCGATCTCGTAGCCTTCCGACTTCAGCCGGCGTTCCAGCATCTTGATCGTGACTTCCTCATCCTCCACAATGAGAATTGTCCAGGCCATTCCAAGGCTCCTTTGCTCAAGGTTGTCGCCTGCCTGCGCGATATTCTCCAAAACCAACCGTTTATTCTTCGATCGGATGAAAAATCCCGGGGTGGGCCAGCAGTTCCGGGGACAAATACCCCGTCAGCTTCCGGCGGATCATCTGGTACAGCGGCTCTTGATCGCCGCCGCTCTCCCGGATGCCGCCCATCTGCAGATAGGCCATGTTCATCAGGACCATGCTGTGCAGCCATTCCTTCGCCCTGAGTTTCACGATTTTTTGCTCCTGAACGATATCCGTGTACGTCCTGGCCACGGCCTCCAGGATTTGAAGGTTCTCTTCAGGGTAGCCGGTCTCTTCCAACTGATCCATGGTCTGCCGCAGGAATTTTTTATCCACCTCCTGCAGCAACTGCTTGCAGACCTTGACGCGCTCGACCTGCGAAGCGGTCAAACGTTCCGCCGTGTCCGCGAAAACGGGCAGGCATAAGGCCGTCGCCAAAAACCAGACCATCCCCATTCCCGAGTTACTTTTCAACCTCATAACTTCTCCTCTTCTCTGTTGACCACGGCATTCCCGCCACCAGGTCCGCGGGTTATTCGCTGCGATACAGGTACCCGAGATTCTGTCCGTCTTTTTTATACTCCAACGGCGTCATTTTTTGAATACTTTCCGCATATTTCCCCGAACGGTAATAAATACGCACCCGATCCCCTGCCTGCAGAGGTTCCGTCCCGATGAGGACGATGAACCGCTTGCGCCACTGGTCGTTTTCATCAATGATCTCGATGTCATTCCGCCCGATCTTCTGGATGATCCCCACCACGGATTCCATCCGCGGACGCCGGATCCGGAGGACGTCACCATCGGCAACGGCAGGGCCGAAGACCGGACACAACAGCGCCATGCATAAAAAAACCCGCAGATTCATGGTCGATAAAATCAGGGGCTTCGCGCGTTATTCTTCCATCAAGCGGACGCTGAACCCCCGGCACCCTTCATGCGTGATCGTTCCTTCATAGCGGACGGGATCATCCAGGACCTTGCCTTCCATGCCGACCGTCATATAGCCGGACGGCTGCCGGATCCATTCCCCGGGGAAAAGCCTCATCTCCCGGGTCTGGGAATCGTATTCGCCGCGCAAATAAAAACTCCCCTCCGCCCCGGTCGGGGCATGATAAAAATGAAAAATCCCCTGAACGTCCCCATGATTTCTTTGCGTGATCTCCAGGTCAAGGTCCGTGACCCCCTGGCGGCATTCATATTGCCCGACCCATCGCGTTGTGGCCTCGGACGGCCCGGAGGAGCGGGGGCCGCAGCCGGCCCATAAAACGCACCCCCAGACCACGAAAAACAATTTCCGCCCAGCGGATATCCCGATCATGGGGCCTCCGGTCATCCTCTCGAGGTTAAACGCCGTTCCTCCCCGGCGTTTTTTCATTCTAACGGCTTCCCCCGCGGTTGTCTACGGCAGACTCAAACAAAACTAATCTCGGACAGGCCGTGATTTACGGGACAAGACCTTGTGCTTTTTGAGATCTTTCTGGAAAGGGAATTCGAATTTCCCCTCCAGGACACACCCCTTGCTGCCGGGATAACAGGCTTTCTTCCTTTTCCGGCAAAAGTCCTGTTCAGTCCTATGCTTACAGTCCCACATGGGATGGTCCTTTGCAAAATTTTTATTAATAGTACCAATCTCCTTTGCGAGTGTCCACCAGAATTCCCCACTGCACCAGGCCGGGCCCGGGAGTTGGCCCGGCCAAATCCTGTCAGGGGCGTCACCCTGCGGGGGTACGGCGAGGGCTTCCCGTGATTCACCGTTTTTATCATGCCTTCCTGCACGGCCTGAAAAACCGGCGGACAAAATAAAAAACCACCGGCCTCTCGAGGCGGCGGCTTCTGTTATTGACACATTGTTTTAAAGATCCCATGGAATTGGTCCCCCTGACGCCGATCTCGCCTCTCTCAAAGAGGAGAAAAAGGGACCCCGGCCCTACGTCCCCAAATGCAGGGCCAAGAAATCACTCAAAAACTTTTCATCCATCTCCCTCATCGTCTCGGTCGCGCCGGCATCGAGAGACAATTTCCTGGCCCGGTCAATTTCGATCGTTTTTTCCGCCAGAGATTTTGTGCCCAAATTTTCTTTATCCATTACGGAAAACGACAGAATCGGCAGATCTTTCAGATCACGGTGTTTTCGCACTTTAAGGACGACATCGCTGGTCGGCCGGCCTGCCATCATGACTTCCAGGACAAGGAGATCGGGCTTGGCAAAGGCAACGACATCATAAACATTCTGGTTTGCCGGACAAATTTCGCACGCGTATTTGCCGGACCTGATGGCTCGCTCCATCCGATCCAGAACGCCCGTGCTGGAACCTGCCAGCAAGACCCTCTTGCCCTTGACGGTGGACGGCTTTTCGGGGGCTTTCGCCGGCTCCGGTTTGGGAGAGGGCGGCTCTTTCACCGTTTCCGGTTTTGGGGAAGCGGGTGCCTGGGCAGGCGCGGCATCGGGGTTTACTCCCAGCATCCCCAGAATTTTCCCCACCAGGTCAGCGGCATCAAAAGGTTTGGTCACAAAGTGGTCCACCCCCATGACCCGGAACGTTTCCTCCATCTTCCCCCGCGCCGTCAAAATGATGACCGGGATATTGGACGTGCCGGGGGCTTTTTTCAACTCCTTATAAAAAGCGAAGCCGTCCATTTTCGGCATCAGGACATCGGCGATGATCAGGTCCGGCTTCTCCACCCTGACCTTCTCCAGCCCCTGCACACCGTCGAAGGCCTTGATCACCTGGAAACCGTTGGCCGAAAGTCTCAACTCGAGCATCGAGACCAGATCCGCTTCATCATCTACGACGAGTATTTTTTTTGCCATGATACACCCCGATTTTTTGTAAGATTATTAAGGCCGGAGATGTCCCTCTCCTCCACGAAAAATCCTGCGCCGGCGTCTACTTTTTCGGCAAGGCGAAATAAAAGGTCGTCCCATGCCCGGGCTCGCTATGCGCCCAGATTTTTCCGCCATGCAGATCGATCAACGATTTGCAGATCGCCAGCCCCAGCCCCGTGCCCTTGACGCCGGGGCTGTATTTATGGGAAAACTGCTCAAACTTGTTAAATAATTTTTCCATGTCCTCCTTGCTGATACCGATCCCGGAATCCTTCACCGCGCACAACACGCTCATGTCCTGGACAGCCAGCGAGACCTCGATATGCCCTCCCTCAGGAGTGAATTTGAAGGCGTTATTGAGCAGGTTGTTCAGGACCTGGACGATCTTGTCCTCATCGACACTTGTCAGGACCTCGTGCCCCGGCCCGGAATAATTCATAGAGACCTTTTTGGACCGAATCAAGGGAAAATGGGAATCCACCACCGACTGGACGATCGCATTGATGTCTTTCGAGGCCAGCCTCAACTCGATCTTTCCGGCCTCGATTTTCGCCATGTCCAGCAGGTCGTTGATCAGGGAGATCAGGCGCTCGACGTTCTTCTTGGATTTCCTGAGGACATCTTCCTGCTGAGCGGGAAGGTCGCCCAGGACCCTGTCCAGCATAAGGCTCAGCCCTTCATTGATGATCGTCAGGGGGGTGCGCAATTCATGGGAAACCGTGGCCACGAAATCATCCTTCATCTGGTCGATCTTCTGCAGTTCTTTGTTTTTCCGTTCGAGCTCCTTGTACAACAGGCGGATCCCGTCGTTGGTCTTCTGCATGACCCACTGGATGTCATCATACATCTTCTTCAAGGACAAGTAAGACGCCACCCGCGCGGTCAGCTCCTCCGGGATGATCGGCTTGTTGATGAAGTCCGCCGCGCCCAGCTGAATCCCGCGGATGCGGTCATTTTCATGGGTGAACGAGGAGACCAGGATGGTGGGGATCAGCCGGTCTTCCATCTTCCGCAATTCGGTCAGCGTTTCAAACCCGTTCAGGTTGGCCATCTGGATGTCCAGCAGGATCACGTCCGGAGCGTTCGCCCGGACAATCTCCAAAGCGTGCATGCCGGACTCCGCCTCGACCAGCTCATATTTCAGGTTCGTTCCGAGCAGGATCTCCTTGATGAACTCCCGGTCAAACGGGCTGTCATCGACGATCAGAATTCTTTGCATAAGCTCCCTTCAACCGATGATCTTTCTGACGGCCTGGATGATGGACTCGCAATCCGAGGTCTTGACGCAAAAATCATCGGCCCCCGAGCGCCGCGCCCTGCCGGCATCGAGGGCGTCCACCACTCCCGTCATGATGATGAGCTTGGCGTCGATGCCCGGCATCGCCCGGATGAGCCGGCAGACTTCGAATCCGTCGATTTCCTTCAAATTTGTGTCGATCAATACCACATCGGGCTTTTCCTGGGGCACTTTTTCCATCCCATCCTTGCCGGACGCGGCCATGACCAATTCGCACACGATGCCGTTTTCCCGCAAAAGCTCGCGGATCAGCACCCTGTCTCCCTCGTTGTCATCAATGACCAGAATCTTCCTGCCCATAACCCCTCCCCTTGCCGAAAGCCTCAATCCATCTGAAAATAACCACCATTATTTTAGCCGCTCTCCCCCAACCTGTCCACCCCGCCTTTAAATAAAAACGACAGCCTCATAACCTCCTCGCCGAAGGAAACCACGCCAAGGCGCGGATCCGCTTATCTCGCGACAGCCCTGTCGTCAGCGCAGGGGCTTGATCCCCAGAGACTCCGGAAAAGGCAGGCGCGCCGCCTCGGGCTCCGCCCTTTTGAATTCCTCCCATTCGAGCAGGCGGGGAGCGGTATAAACGTCCTTCACGAATTTGTGATACCGGGAGCGGGGATATTTCTCAAGCTCATAGTTCCCGGTCCCCCGGTCCCGTTTCATCCCCTTCAGGTGAAAAAAAAGGACCCCCGCCCATTCCATTTTGAGCCGGTGCGCAAAAACCCCGTAACGGTGAGTAAAAATGTAGCGGGTCGCGGGGCTGACAGGAAAAAAACCGATGTCTCCCAAGCCGCACAGAGGATAGTTCCCGTTCACATAAACCTTGCCGGCGTGGTCCCACAGATTGACCCCCTTGAACAAAACGTATTTGGCCAAGCCGTTTTTGCGGATATGGGCGACCGCCCGGCCGAACAATTCCGGGATGACGACCTGGTCCCCGTCGATCTTGACAGCCCACCGGCAGGTGGTCTTGCTGAGGGCGTAGTTCGATTGGTTGACGAAGCTGTTCGGCGATTCCGCCGGGAGATCATGGTACTCCGCGGAACTCTGATGATAGACCCGGGGCGCGTACTCATACACTTTGACCTTGTCCGGAAAGGACCTGCGGAACCCCTCCGCGATCGCCGGGGTCTCATCCGAGCAATTGTTATAAACGATCACCAGCTCGTCCAGAAACGGCAGGATGGCCGCGATCGCCTGGCCCACAAAATCCGCCTCGTTCCTGAGCCGCATGTAACCGCTCAACCCGGGCCTGCGCCCCTTGGGATCCAAAGCGGCCCTGTCAAACCAATACTCGCGCAGCGATCCCCCTCCCGGGGAACGAAGTTCATTCCAGAGTTTGACCTTTTCCATGGTTCTGCGCAGCGCGGAATACATCATCTCAGCGATACGGCGACCTTCGGCTCAAGACACAGGGCGGCCGCCAGGCCCCTCAATCATCAGGTTCGGATAATCCCCTTTGTCCCGGGGGTCGAGATCCCGGCGTGGAATTTCCCAGTTCCCGTACTTCTGGGTCAAATACTTTTCAGTTTCCCCCGGGACCAAAATCGGCTGGCCATAAAACCGGACCGGGGCCAAGTTCGCGAACACGTCCGCCGTATGAAAATATTTGAGCAAGGTCTCCCCATCTGGCGTCACGGTAAAAACCTGGCCGTCCTGATGGAAATGATAGAAAAAGTCCACATGGATGTCGTCATAAACCGGCTTCCGGAAGGAAATAAAATATTCGTTTTTCATCCGGACCTTGTAACCCGTCCGTCTCAATCGATCTTCCAGAAGGCTGACTCGCCCACGGTCTTCCTCCATGAGCCCCAAATCAATGTCCGCGTCATCCCGGATGAATTGATTTTCCCTGCGAAAACCCAGGAGAGTTCCGCAGGTCAAAAACGGCCGGAACCCGACGGAGCGGCACGCCGGCAAAATCTCCTTCAGAACACGGTGGCCAAAAATCCGCAGTCGCAAGCTCGGATAACGCGCAGGGTCCAGGTCGCCTTCCCCCAAGGAGAAAAGGGCGCGAGGCCGGAAAATCAAAATTTTGCAGATAATCCGGCACCGCCAGGCCAACAAATGGAGAGCCCGCACGGATTTCCCCCACAGGGTTCCGCGGGCATATTGCCGGTCGACCCACGCCTTGATCCTGAGCCTCAACAGGGTCAAGGCGGCCCCGTCGGGCGAACTGTGATCTCCGCCAATCATAGGAACAAGGAATCGGATTGGACGCCAAGCATCCGTAAAATATAATTCATTTTCTGAACAGCCAGGCATCGCTGTTGGATAACAAAAGGATTCTGGGCCGGGCACAAAAAACTCAGGCCCCGGCACAACAGGACAAACTTGATGAACTCTTTGATAGCGACGTAAAGTCTTGCAAGAGAAGAAAGCCTCTCCTGCCGAATTTTGATCATCGCGAGGCTGATCCCCTCCCAGGCAAACCTTTTCATCAGCCAGGACATGGAAAGCCGCTGGGGAAGAACCGCATGGCGGACGCGGATACCTGGATCAAAAAGGGACTGGCACCCCTTGCCCCGCAGGATTTTCTGGATGGCGACGTCTTCTCCGGACAGCAGGGATTCGCCTTTTCGCCCCAATCCTTCGTCAAAACCGCCGGCCTCCGATAATATCTCCTTTAAAAACGCCATATTGCACCCGTGCAAAAAATATTTATCTCCCCGTAAAATCTGCGGACGGACGGTCCATTCAAGTTCGCTGAAGAAAAATTGGGGGCCGTCCCCCAGCCAATGGGGACGCGCGGTATCCCAAACAAGTTCGACTTTCCCTCCCACGCACGCCACGTTGGCAGGAGCGGACCGGAAAGCCTCAAGGATATTCTTCAGCCAGTCAGGATCCGCGACCGCGTCATCATCCATAAAGGCCACATAACGCCCCCTAGCGCGGGCGACGCCGGCATTCCTCGCCCGGGAAAGGCCGAGCTTGGGCTCATAAACATATTTCATGTTGCTCCGGTTTCCCAAAGACCGGACAACGCCCGCCGTGTCGTCGGACGAGGCGTTGTCAATGACCAGAATTTCATACTCTTCCGCGGGCAGACTCTGCGCCAGGAGGCTCTGCAGGGCCTTCTTGAGCAGTCCGGAGCGGTTGTGTGTGCAGACGATCGCGGAAACGGAAAGGGCCATGTCAATGTCCCATCAATGTTTTAATGCGGGAAACAAATATTTTTGTGTCGAAAGCCCTGGCCCGGTCCTCGCAGGCCGGCCGGTATTTCCCCGGGTCCTGTCCGACGAAGCGGACCGCCGCGAGGAGGCTGTCCTCATCCATCCGGTCCAAAAGCCGGCCCGTGACACCGTCGAGAACGGTTTCCCTGAACCCGCCATCGGCCGGGGCGATGACGGGTTTCCCGGCGGCCATCGCCTCGACCGGAGTCAGGCCGAAATCTTCATCCAAAGCGGTGGCCAGGAAGCCCCGGCAATCCGCGTAAAGTTTCAGCAAATCTTCCTGGTGGACCCAGCTGAAAACGCTGACGTTGGCCGGCTTGATGGACCGGATATAATCCGCGTAAGACCGGAAATGCCGGGATTGTTCATAACTGCCCACGATCACCAGTTTTTGTTCCGGCATCCGCTGGAAGGCCCTGATCTGCAGGTCCACCCTCTTATGGCTGATCAGCCGGTTGACCGACAGCCAAAAATTCCCATTCCGACCGTACCGGAATTCCCGTGTTTCAACCGGGGGATGAACGATCTCGGCGTCCCGCGACAGGTATGTCCTGATCCTGTTTTGCGTGTTACGGGAATTGCAGACCATCCGGTCGACCTGCCGGATATACGCCCGCGTCAAGATCCGGTTGGTGTGGACCCAGACGTCGAAACACCCCCGCAAAGAGGCGGGAACGGTCTTCTTCCGGGTGTAGGGGTACAGGTCCCAGATTTCGCGGATCGGCGAATGGACATACCAGAGATTGGGATGGTGATTGACCGCGGCCGAGACCGCCCAGTCTCCGCCGATGATGTAACGGTCGTATGTATTCCCCAGATCCAGGCCGCGAAAACGCCAAAGGGCCAGTTGGTGCCGGAACGGGGCATTGACAGGGACTTCGCCGATCGAGAGAATTTTGACATCGGGAAATCCCATCCTCCGGACCTTGTCCCTGTCGATGTTCGTGGTGTAGATGTCCGCCCCCAGCTCCCGGGCCAGGATCAGGCACACCCTTTCCGCGCCGCCGATGTTGTCCATAAAACTGTGAAAGATGGCTGTTTTCATATCGCCGTTGTGATTTTGCCGCGTAGACTTGCTCCCTCTTCCGGCCAAGACCTCGGCCTTGCCTCGATCAGAGACTGATAGATGGCTTCAAGACGCGGGGCTTCTTTCCGAATGTCATGGTGCTCCCCGACGAACTCCCGGCCGCGCAAACCCATGTCTTGCCGGACCCCCGGATTTTTCAACAAGAAAAGAATATTACGGGAAAGAAGCTCGACATCCCGTTCCGGGGACAATACCGCGCTTTTGCCGGGAACAACTACGCTGGGGATATCCGCGTGCGTTGTTGAGATCACGGGAACCCCCAGGGCCTGGGCCTCCAGGATCACGGTCGGGGCCCCGCCCTCCGTGTCCCCATCAGCGGCCGTGACGCTCGGCTGGAGCAGCATGTCCGCCCTGCCCAGCTCATCAAGATACCGATCGTAATTAAGAAAACCGAGCAGTTTCACATGGCCGTTCAGGCCCAGCCGTCCTATCAGCTCGGACACTTTTTGTTTTTCCGGGCCGTCGCCGATCACGCGAAATTCAAAACGGTCCTTCGTTCTCTTGACCTCGGCCAGAGCGCGCAGGGCGTATTTCAGACCTTTCTTCTCGACAAACCGGCCGCAGAAGACGATGACTGTTTTGTCCCGGGTCTTCGACCGGACCGGCGGCGCCATTTTTGCGACCGGAACGCCGATCCGCTGGATCCTGATTTTCTCCGGCGGGCAACCCAGTTCTGCCAGCCGGAAGCGCATCACTGGCCCTTCGACGAGAAAACAATCGCCCTCGCAAAACAATTCGCGGTATTTCGTCCGCCATTCCTCTTCACGGGACAGTTTGGTCACATCATAACCGTAAAACGACGTCACGAGCGGAATCTTCAATGCCCGCCGGAGCGCCAGCGAAAAATAACCGTTAGGGCCAAAATGGGCGTGGATGCACTGCGCGCCGGTTGTCCTGAGGGCTTGGATGGCCTTGGCGGCATCCATGCCCAGGGGGCCATACCGCCAGCGGCGATAAAAATCCCAAAAGGGAAATCGGCCGGGGGCGATCCGATAGATGTCGCCCCTGGGAAAGGGAAACGTTTCCAAATTCGCGATCTCTTCAGCCAGGCAGACAGCGCGAAAAAATTTCAAATGGCTGACAAAAAAATAAACAAACGTCTGGGACGGAGTAAATGCGCCACGGTTCACATGGGCAACAACGGGCCTGAGATCTTGGGGCATAGGCAGAAAGGGGCTCACAGAGGAACCCCTCCGCCCTGCTCCGGAAACTGCCATTCCTCATAGAAACGGCGCAACTGCTCATCCGTCCTCAAATACCGCCTGTCCAGATGGCGCGTGTCACCAATGATCCGCACGGGGTTGCCCCGGGCGATGGCATAATCCGGGATGTCCCGGTTGACATACGTGCTGGGACAGACGATGCACCCATCCCCAATGGTCACCCCGGGGACAATCACGGTTTGCGATCCGATGGCGGTGTATTTCCCGATGCGAACGGGTCTGGTCTTGTATCCGACCTTCTTCTCCTCGGGAATCTCCATGTAATGCCGGCCATAGAGCCGGATCGCGACGTAGGAACTGTGCGTGAAAATCCCCACCCAGGCACCGAGCTGGGTCCCGGCCCCAATCTTTACGCCGCCTGTGCCGTCAATGACACAGTAATGCCAAATAAAAACATTTTCCCCGATCTCGATGTTCTCTTTGTGGGTAAAGCACACGGTATTGCTGTACCGGACACGGGGGATGAGACGGCCGCGGGCGTCCCGGTAATTGTCGTAGATCATCCGGGGGGACGCCACGGCAAGGGAGATCCGGTCCAAGAACCGCCGGAAAGCGTTTTTGATCATCCGTAAAAATCCCATCTCAATCCCTCTCATCAAGAAGTTTGCCGGCGCTGACAGAATTCTCCAGATATTGTAACAACCCCTCGCCGGAAATGGGCAAGATTTCTCGGGACTTGAGCAAATACTCCCGGGCGCCGCGGACATCGCCTTTTCTCAACGCCTTCAGCGCCGCGGCGTAAAGGCCGAACGCCTCGTTATGAAGGCGTAAAACAACGGCCCGGTCAAAATCCTCCCGCGCCTGCCGGTCTCGCCCCATCCTCAGATTCAGCCCGCCATGAATCCGGCATAGCGTTTCTTCCTGCTGTCCCAGAAAAACATATTCCTCAAGATCGTCGAGAGCGGCGGCACTCCGCTTTTCCCCGAACAACGCCTCTACGCGGCCGAAGCGCTCCTCCCGCCGAGTCTCATAAATCCTGACGGCCTTCCCCAAATGCATCAAGGCCGAGGAAAGCTCGCCTTTTTTGAAGTATTCCGCGGCGATGTTGATGTGTCCGGTGGCGTCCCGGGGAGACTTGCCCACCACATCCGCCCACAAGGAAATTCCTGTCCCCCACACAACGTTCCGTTGATATGTCAGGCCGGAGTAAATCAGGATGACGACGCCCAGGGCCAAAAGAAATATCCTCCGTGTCCGCGCCAGGGCCGCTGTCCCCAAGACCAGCAGAACATAAAAACCCACCGACGGCAGATACAACCGGTGTTCGCTGATCACATCGCGGATGGGGATGACGCTGGATTCCAGCGCAAGATGAACAAAAAACCAAAGGATGGAAAACGAAACCAGGGGCTGAGGGCGCCGGATCTTTAACGCGATCCCCCCAAGGGCCGCGATGCCCAGGAAGCCCAGGACCGTCAGCGGTTTCCAAAAGCCGTAAGACAACGGATAGTCATATTTCAAATTTTGGCCGATGGGAAGGACCAGGAGCCGCAGATACGTAAAAAATCCCTGGAACTGCGTGAACAGGTACGCCTCCACCGGAATGTTGGCCCGGGAGCGGATCAGCAGACGGGGGACATCGATGATGTAAGCCCCCATCAGAAGGAACAGGAACGCCAAAACGACAATCCCGGTTCGAATCCACAGCGCTTTGCTGCCGCGGCCGGAGGCGATTTCTTGACTGCTCCCCTCCTTCCGTCCCCAGGAAAAGCAAAACTCGTACAGCAGCATCGTAACCGGCAGGGTCAGGGCTGTTTCCTTGGTAAAAATGGCCAGCAGACCGAAAACGAGAGCCCCGGTGAAAAAAACCAGGCTCCGGCTTCGCCTGTGGCCGTCATCCGGGACCACCCGGCGGCCGGACATGTACAGGCAAAGCGCCGTCAGATAAAACAACGCCGACAACGACGTGAATCTTTGGCTGATATAAGTGACGGCCTGAGTCTGGACGGGATGGGTCAAAAACAAAAACGCGGCAGAGAACGGCAGGAGCTTCCGGCAAGGGTTCGCGGCCAGTCCGCGGCATTGGGGGTGGGCCAAAAGCAAAGCCACAAGCCACCAGACCGCCCATGCCGAGGCAACATGAATGGCAACATTCACGGCATGGTAGCCGAAAACACTGTCTCCGTGGACCCGATAATTGACGGCAAAGGAAAGGAATCCGATAAAACGTTTGCGGTAATCCAGCCGTTCCCACAGAGTTGGAATTTCGGCCGCTCTTTGGATCGCGGGATTGGTCAGGATGTAGCCGTTATCGTCAAATAAAAAAGGGGCGTTGAAAGACGGAGAATAGACAACCGCGCCGGCGACACCAAGGAGCGCGGCTGCCCAAAGCGTTAAAGCGGAAATCTTCAGGCTTTTCCAAATGTCACGCATGCGTTCTAAAATATCCCGGGATGAACTTGCGAAAAATGACGCCTGTCTAAAAAGACCCACTCATTTTAGCCCCGCGCCATTCTTCTGTCCAACAACAAAACGATCAGGATCAATTTTTCCAGATATAGGCCGCTCCCGGAACGGCCAGGGAAATCTCCTCCTTCGAGACATCCCGAAACTGGCCGGGCGGCAAATCACCCAGCTCCAAACCGCCGAAGGCGACACGTTTCAGGTGCGTCACCTCATGCCCGAGAGATTCCAATAACCGCCGGATCTCCCGGTTCTTGCCTTCGGTCAATTCCACGATCAAATGGGATTCCTTGCGGCTGGACTTACGCAGCGTGATCTTGGACGGCTTCAACAATTCCCCTTGGTCCTGCACGCCGGCCTCCGCTCTGTGGATGTCTTCCGGCGTCACCTCCCCCTCGGCGGTCACGATATAAACGCGCGGAACGGCATGGGAGGGGTCCGTCAGGTATGCGGAAAGTTTGGTGTCATTGGTCAACAACAATAACCCGGTGCTGGCCATGTCCAGCCGGCCCACGGGGTGAAGATGCTTCAACTCCGCCGGTAGCAGATCGAAGACGGTCCGCCGGCCCTTTTCATCCGAAGCCGTTGTGACAACGGCTTTCGGTTTATACAGCAACAGCGTCCGCCACTCTTTTTTCTGCAGAGGCTCACCGTCTAAAACAAATTTGTCTTTTTCCGGAATCACCCGGGACAAAGGGTCCGTGACCGTTTTTCCATTGACCTGAAGGCGCCCGGCCAGCACCCACTCCCGCGTCTGGCTGCGGGAGGCCAGCCCCAGCTTGGATAACGCGCGCTCCAAAGGGACCTTGCCCGGGAATTTGTTCACAATATTTGACGGCATACTCACGACCCTTTTCAGAAAAGACAATGATCCGGCCGTCATAAAAAATCCGCCGGTTATCCATGAAGGCAACTCCCTGTGATATCACACCGGCATTCCCCTGTCAACGAAAAGCCCGCATGGCCAAAAAAAGGGCAGCCTGAAAATCAAGGCTACCCTTGGTAAAAAAACAATGTCAATCGGTTTAAAGGCTCTTCTTTTTCCGCATCACGGCCCCGCCAACCATCCCAGCCCCAAAAAGGATCATGGTTGCCGGCTCGGGAGCAACAGGATTCTCTCCAGGACCACCGGGGACTTTGTCACTTCCGTCATCTTCAAAACCGCGGAAGCGGGCCACAAAACTTTTGCGGCCTTGTCCGGCCCCAGGCCGTCTGGATAAAGTATTAAGGAAAGTTTCTTCCGTTAAGATGTCTAAGTGATGACCAGTTAAATCAAAAGTGAAACTTTCGGTATCCCCGACAGCAATCCCTTTAGATGGCTTCCCGCCTCCCTGAAAAGCCGATCCTGTGCTGGCGCCGATATCGAATTGGCCATACGGACGGCCGTTAACGCCATTCTGAAACGAAGAATCTTCACCTAACAAATTGAAATCCGGATCACTTGAACTGAAGGAAATATCGGTAATCCGGTTACGGGGATTGTTAAAAACAAAAGCGGTCAAATACCCCCCATTATCAGCCGGAGACGTATTCGTTAAAAAAATCTCAAGCTGGGCCGTCGTCGAATTTGTGAAGCTGTAATTCAACGACCCGCTATAGGACCCCAATAGCCCATCGCCCCCGATCAGCATTAATGCATGACTAACCGTCGGGTTAAAGACAACCATGCCCACGATGCTCAGCGCCAAGACCTGCAATTTTCCCATTTTCATATCCTCTCCTTGTTTTTCTTAGCCAAAACTATACGTTTTTTGTTTAAAAAATGCCATTTTCACGCTAAGACGTTTTTTATAAGAACCACCCGGTCTACAATCCCGCAACGCGGACTAATCATAGAGTTTTTCCAGCAGATCCTGCCTCTTGATCCGGTAATGCCCGCCCGGCGTCCGAATGGCCCGGATCTTCCCGATAACAATATACTTTTTTAACGTGGCTAAGCTGACATTCAAGAACTCAGCCGCCTGGGCTGAGGTCAGAAAGATCTTTTCGCGGTAAATCTGGCCCTCTGTGGACATCTGGCGCCCTTTCCAAGATCGCACAAAATCGTCTAAAACGCACAAATCCCCATCAATATCATGGGAATATTTATATAACAGCAAGAAACGTTCCAAATTACCGCAAATTCCCATAATGGGTTGGAGGATATAGAGTTATTGTTCAAGAGAAAATTCCCGGAAAAGCGACGGCAACGTTATTGTGTGGCATTCCTGCAACATGTTGATATTTTTCAACTGCAAGGTGATTAAGCAACCATCAACAAAAAAGGCAATCCTTTTGGGATTGCCTTTTTTGTTTCCTGCTTTCCGGAAGATCAAATCAACTATTGTGGAGTTCCCGTTGCCCTGCTGAAAATCACTTTTTCTGAACGATGAGAACGATCAACGGCCGGATCCCGCTGTCCAAATAAGCGAATGCGTCTTCGCAGCTCGGTTCCCGCTCCAAGTTTTGGTTTAATAATCTTCCTCTCTTAAATTGGCGTTCGCCGACAATCTTACCATCCTCGCAAAAACTGACAAAGGACCCGTCGGGCAAACCTTTCCGGAATTGTCCCATTCCTCTGACCTGGCCGCCCGGATAAAATTCCTTATAATCTCCATTTTTCAGCCGGCCGTTTTCGTCAAATTCCCGGAATTTCACTGTCCGCCCGTCCTTGCTCTTGACCAGATGATAGCGCAGCTGACCTTTTTCATAAAAACCTTCCGTGACGACCTGAACGCCCTTCCTGAAGGTAGCGACTGTCTTTGGCCTGCCATTCGGATAATAGATCTTAATGCTGTTATTCAGCAGGTTGCCCTGGGCATCAAATGTTTTGATAGCCACGGGCTTATGTCCTTTATAGATGATCTGAGATATCAGGCGGTCATTGTTGAGAAGCTGCCACTCAACAATCCTGCCCTTACGATACCGTTCCTTGATCTTTAAGGCGACAGGAACGGGCGCCTTGATGGGCGCACTCTGCGGTCCGGTTACTTTTTCCTGCGGCTGGCGCTCATCGTTCTTTGAATGTCGATCCCCGCCGTTGAGACCGGCAGGCTCCCCGTTCTTTCCCTCCGCTGTCTCCCTGATCGATTCCAGTAAAACATTCGCCTGGACAGGGCTTCCTGGATCACCGGGCGCACCGGGGTGTCCCATCGTGGAATCCGGGAGCTCGTTCCCAGGGAGACTGCCGGCCGTTTTCAAGGTTTCCTCTTGCGGGTCAGCATCGGCAGCTTGATCAATCGCCTCTTGGGCAATACAAAAAGGACAGAAAGATAGACTGACAATACACATAGAAAAAAATAATCTTTTAACCATTGCATTAACCTCCGGTTTCAAGGGCCCGATATTGTGCTGCCATCCTATTGATTAAAAAATAGCAAAATACAAATGAACGTGAGATGAAAATAAGATTAATTTTCCTCATCATGTCCCATGAATGACGGCTGAAAAACAAAAGACCTCCGCCCTTTCGGGTTCGGAGGTCTTTTTCGCTGCGGGAGATGGGGGACCCAGCAGGATCCCTCGGATCAAACTGCGGGGTACATAGCAAATGCTTCTAGATAAAAACCTTGGTGTCCTGCCTCGGACGGAGCCTCGCCAGGACACCATTCTTTCATCTCAATAGCACAAAACCTGCTCCCAAAGGGAAAGCAGGTTTTGTGCGCTGCGGTAAAGAATGGTGGAGGTGCCGGGGATCGAACCCGGGTCCTTGGGTGTTGCCCCATAAGCCTCTACATGCGTAGTTTGTCTTTTATATCTCATCCCGCCTTCCCTGGCAAACAAAGTATGGCGGGACCAGCTTCCAAAAGGTTCGCCCCGCGCCCGGAAGCGCTGCGCGGGACTATCCTGCTCATGACCTCGAAAAGGACCGCAGGAGTTTCCTCCCCGAGGGCCTCACTTAATTAATTAAGCGAGGACAGGCGCCTCGGCAAGAATCGCCTCGGCTTCAGCTACAGGGTTGTAGTCTGCTTTTATTGGTTGCTTGGATTGATAACGGGGCCGACCAAGCTTCCCCGGCATGCCACCTATAGACCAGCATCTCAAGTCGAGACCAATCACCCCCATATTTTAAAAGAACGGAAAAAATCCGGCAAGATCTTCGGATGCGCCCTTAAGTATAGCGGAAATCGGCGGGGAACGCAAATTCCAGCCGACGGAAAGCCGGGGGTCAACGCCGGCGGGTATTGACCGCGCGCTTGAGGTCGCGCTCGATGTCACGTTTCTTGATGTCTTCCCGTTTGTCGTACTGCTTCTTGCCCGTGGCCAGGGCGATCTCGACCTTGACAAAGCCGCGCTTGTTAAAATAAAGCCGCGTGGGAACGATGGCGAGTTTTTTCTGCTGGGCCAGGCCGATGATCTTCAGGAGCTCTTTCTTGTGCAAAAGGAGCTTGCGCTGCCGCAAAGGCTCTTCGTTCAGGTAACTGGCCTGGGCGTAGGGCACGATGTGGAGGTTGTGCAAAAACAGCTCCTCTCCCTTGATCCGAGCGAAACTGTCCGTGAAATTCACCCCGCCGGCGCGGATGGACTTGACCTCCCCGCCGGTCAGGACCAGGCCGCATTCCCACGTCTGCCCGAGGTGAAAATTATGGAAAGCCTTTTTATTGGTCGCGATATTCGGGTTGCTCATCGTAGCGAGATTATAGCAAGCCGGGAGATGGCCAGCAATCGAATTCTCCCCATTGACAGCTATTTCCTTTATCGCTATACTGACGGGTGCTTAAAAGGAATTTTTTGTCAGTGTTCTGCGTTAGAGGTAAATTGCCGATCCTGCGCCGGGCTCCACGTTCCGCTGCGCAGGATTCGGCTCGAACAGTTCTTTGCCTTATGAAAACTCTACCGATCCTGCTTCAAAACGTCCGACTTCACCTACGGTGAAGTCGGAACTTCAGCAGGATTCGGCTCGAGTTCTTCTAAATATAAAACCATGGAAACTCTCGCCGAAGTGGTGAAATTGGCATACACGCTACGTTCAGGGCGTAGTCCCGCAAGGGTTGGGGGTTCGACTCCCCCCTTCGGCATTTTAATTTAGAAAAGGGAGTCGAAGCCGACCCGAGCGCCACCGGTTCAAGCGAGGGCGGCCGGCTTCGGATGAGACCCGACGAATGTCGGGTCGAAGGAGAAGGACTCCCCCCTTCGGCATTTTAATTTAGAAAAGGGAGTCCCCCTGCTTTTCCCTGATGTTTTAAGGTAAGCTGGGTCCCACTTTCCTCTAATTTTTTGAAAAAATGGGAGAAGCCGACTAAGCGACCGAAGGGAGTCCCGAGTGAAATCGAGGGACGTCACCGGTTCGAGCGAAGGCGGCCGGCTTCGGATGAGACCCGACGAATGTCGGGTCGAAGGAGAAGGCCCCCCCTTCGGCATTTTTTTACCTTTGAACTACTCACTTTCTCTCCAGAAAGAAAAAATGCCTGTCCTCATTTCCTCAAATTTCTTAGAAAAATGAGGACGGCATTCATCGAGGTCAAA
This sequence comes from Candidatus Omnitrophota bacterium, assembly GCA_030688425.1. Lineage (NCBI taxonomy): Bacteria > Pseudomonadati > Candidatus Omnitrophota > Candidatus Omnitrophota bacterium. The sequence goes on from JAUYIB010000012.1 coordinate 350,160, forward strand.
ACCATGCCCCTAAATCTACCCCAAAAACTGATCCTCCCCCTGCTCCTATCAGCCGCTGTTCTTCTCTCGGCCACTCCCATCCTGGCCAAGAAAATGCCCAGCGAACGCAAGACCATCACCTCCAAACCCGAATGTCTGGCCAATGGCGGCAAGTGGGGCCTCCATGGAGAGCATGAAAAAGAATTTTGCATCCTTCCTGCCGGCGATGCCGGAAAGACCTGCCGCGACTCCGCGGAATGTGAAGGGTATTGCATCGCCAAACTGACCCCGGAAGAGGAAAAACTGCTCACCGGGGAACACGGGAAACATTCCCTCAAAAAAACCGGCGCCTGCAGCGAATGGCAGACCGAATTCGGCTGTTTTGCCATGGTAAACCGGGGCAAAGTCACCGGCATCATCTGCCACGACTGAACCGCAGGGCGATTTTCCGCTTGCGCGTCCCTTCGTTCCGTAATACAATAGTCAAACTCATTTCACAGTATTTCGATCAAGAAACCATGGCTTCAGAGGATCCATACCCTACTTCGCAACCGTTTGCTCGCAAGCTCGCTCACGCTCCGTAGGGTTAATGGTTTGGCCCTTCTAGGCCAAACCACCCTGGACAAAGTGAACGGGTTCGCGATGTGAGTTATGTCGCCCGGCAAACCATGGCTCCATAACTCACGCATTCATTAAGGAGCAATCTATGCCTGAAGGCGTACACCACTGGAACACCGAAATCGACGACATTGAGATCCAGGAATGGTTAAGTTCCCTGGACTATGTCCTTAAGCACGGCACCGAAGAAAAAGCTCGGAAGATCCTCCAGCAGTTACAGATCCGCGCCCAGGAAGCCGGCGTAACCCTCCCTTTTATCGCCAACACCCCCTACGTCAACACCCTTCCCGTTGAAAAACAACCGCCCTATCCAGGCAATCGCGAGATCGAGCGCCGGATCAAAAGCATCATCCGCTGGAACGCCATGGCCATGGTCATCCGCGCCAACAAGAACGAATCCGGCGTCGGCGGGCATATTTCTACTTACGCCTCCTCCGCCACCCTGCTGGAGGTCGGATTTAACCATTTCTTCCGCGCCCGGAACGAAAATTTTTGCGGGGATTTCGTCTATTTCCAGGGCCACGGCTCCCCCGGCGTTTACGCCCGGGCCTTTGTGGAAGGCCGTTTGACCGAAAAGAACCTCGAAAACTTCCGCCGCGAACTCAACCCGGGCGGAGGGCTCTCGTCCTATCCTCACCCCTGGCTGATGCCAACTTTCTGGCAGTTCCCGACCGTGTCTATGGGGCTGGGGCCCATCATGGGGATCTACCACGCGCGGTTCAACCGCTACCTGGAAGACCGTGGGCTGAAACCCAAGGATGACGCCAAGGTCTGGGTCTTCATGGGCGACGGCGAATGCGACGAGCCGGAATCCCTCGGCGCGATCCAGCTGGCCTCCCGCGAAAAACTGGATAATCTCATTTTCGTCATCAACTGCAACCTCCAGCGTCTGGACGGCCCGGTCCGGGGCAACGGCAAGATCATCCAGGAACTGGAAGCCCTGTTCCGCGGCGCGCGCTGGAACGTGGTCAAGGTCATCTGGGGCAACGACTGGGACCCCATCCTGGCCAAAGACACGGAGGGCCTGCTCGCCAAACGCATGGACGAGGTCGTCGACGGCCAATACCAGAAATATTCCGTCGAATCCGGAGAATACATCCGCAAAGACTTCTTCGGCGCCAACCCCAAACTGCTCGACATGGTCAAACATCTCTCCGATGACAACCTGCGCAAAATGAAACGCGGCGGGCATGACCCGGAAAAAGTTTACACCGCCTACAAAATGGCCGCGGGATTCAAGGGCGCGCCGAGCGTCATCCTCGCCAAGACCATCAAGGGCTACGGGCTGGGCGAAAGCGGCGAGGGCAAGAACATCACGCACCAGCAGAAAAAGATGAATGAAGACGAACTCAAGCAATTCCGCACGCGGTTCAACATCCCTCTTTCGGATGAGGAGGTCGTCAAGGCGCCCTTTTACCGTCCGCCGGAAGAGTCGGAAGAAATGAAATACCTGCGCGAACGCCGGACACAGCTGGGCGGCTACCTGCCCCAGCGGCATGAAAAAAGCACGCCGCTCACGACACCGTCCGAGGAACTTTTCGAAGAATTTTACAAAGGGACCGAAGGCCGAGAGGTGTCCTCGACCATGGTGTATGTCCGCATCCTGGCCAAACTCCTCAAAGACCCGGAACTGGGCAAATTGATCGTCCCGATCATCCCGGACGAGGCCCGGACCTTCGGCATGGAGGCCCTGTTCCGCCAGTGCGGGATCTATTCTCACGTGGGCCAGCTGTATGAACCTGTGGACAAGGACAGTCTCCTCTATTACAAGGAAGCGACCGACGGCCAGATCCTCGAAGAAGGCATCAACGAAGCGGGGTCCATGGCCTCCTTCATCGCCGCCGGAACGTCCTATTCGACCCAGGGCATCAACACCATCCCCTTCTACACCTATTATTCGATGTTCGGGCCGCAGCGCGTCGGTGACCTCATCTGGGCCGCCGCCGACCTGCGCTGCCGGGGCTTCCTGGCCGGGGCCACGTCCGGGCGCACCACGCTCAACGGCGAAGGGCTCCAGCACCAGGACGGGCACAGCCACCTCCTGTTGTCATCGGTGCCGACCTGTGTGGCCTACGACCCCGCGTTCGCCTATGAACTGGCGGTCATCATCCGCGACGGCATCCACCGGATGTATGAAAAACAGGAAAGCGTATTTTATTACCTGAGCATCGGCAATGAAAATTATGCCATGCCCCCCATGCCGGAAGGCGTCAAGGACGGCATCATCAAAGGCCTGTACCGGTTCAAGTCCTCCGAAATGAAGGACCGCTCCCTGCGCGCGCACCTGTTCGGCAGCGGGGCCATCATGAACCAGGTCATCGAGGCGCAGAAGATCCTTGAAGAAAAATATCACGTCGCGACCGATGTCTGGAGCGTCACCAGCTATAACGAGATCCGCCGGGACGCGCTGACCGCCGAGCGATGGAATGTGCTCAACCCGACGCAAACACCCAAAGTCCCTTACGTCACCCAGTGCCTGACCAAAGAAGACGGCGTGTTCGTGGCCGCCTCGGACTACATGAAGGCCCTGCCGGACGGGATCAGCAAATGGGTCCCCCGCCGGCTGGTGTCCCTGGGCACCGACGGGTTCGGCCGCAGCGAGATCCGCTCGGCCCTGAGGGATTTCTTTGAGGTGGACGCCCGCCATATCGCGTTCGCGGCCCTGGGCGCGCTCCTGCGCGAAGGCAAGATCAAGCAGGACGTCATTGACCGGGCCGCCAAGGAATTGCGGATCAACCCGCACAAAGCGAACCCGATGATATCTTAGCGAATAGCGGTTAGCGGCCAGCGTTCAGGACACAATCTTTTCTATCCGCCATACGCTCCACGCTAAACGCTATACGGAAAGGAATTAATCGTGCTGACCGAATTCAAACTTCCAGGATTAGGCGAAAATATCAAGGGCGGAACTGTGGTCAAGATCATCGTGAGCGTCGGCTCCGCGGTGAAAAAAGACCAGCCCGTTCTGGAACTTGAAACCGACAAGGCCACCATCGAAGTCCCCTCTCCCCTCGACGGGATTGTCAAGGAGATCCTGGTCAAGGAGGGGGCCGTGGCCAACGTCGGCCAGCTCGTGATGAAATTCGAGGCCGGAGCCGCGGCCGCCGAGCAACCGAAAGCCCCGGCCAAGGAAGAGAAGAAAGAAGCCCCCAAACCGGCAGAAAAATCTCACGCCCCGGCAGCCGGCCAGGCGGCTCGCGCCGCAACAGCTCCGGCCGCGGCAGCATCCCAACCGGGCAAAGAAGTCTCCGCCGCTCCGTCTGTACGCCGGTTCGCCCGCGAGATCGGCATTGACGTTACCCAGGTCCCCGGCTCAGGCCCGGGCGGACGGATCTCCGTTGATGACGTCAAGGCCTATTCCAAAGCCCTCAATACCGGGGCCGCCCGGACCGGATCAGGCCCGGCCGTTCAGCCCCTCCCCGATTTTACGCGCTGGGGACAGGTCGAGCGCAAGCCGATGAACAACATCCGGCGCAAAACCGCCGAACATTTGAGCCACGCCTGGCTCTCGATCCCGCACGTCACCCAGTTCGACAAAGCGGACATCACCAACCTGGAAAAACTGCGCAAACAGCTTTCGACCCCGGCCCGCAAACTGACCATCACGCCGTTCATCATGAAAGTCATGGCCGCGGCGCTCAAGCAGTTCCCCCAGTTCAATTCCAGCATCGACATGGCCCGCAGCGAGCTGGTCTACAAAAACTATTTTCACATCGGCGTGGCCGTGGACACGGACCGGGGACTGATCGTCCCGGTCATCCGCGACGTGGACCAGAAAAGCATTTACCAGCTGGCCGACGAACTCACCGGGGCGGCCGAACGCGCCCGCACCAAGAAAACCACCATCGAAGAGATGCAGGGCGGCTGCATGACCATCACCAACCTCGGCGGGATCGGGGGCGTCTTTTTCACGCCCATCGTGAACTGGCCGGAGGTGGCGATCCTGGGTGTTTCCCGCGCCCAGATGGAGCCGGGTTATGAGAACAATATCTGCTCTCCCCGGCTGATGCTTCCCCTCTCCCTTTCATACGACCACCGCGTCATTGACGGCGCCGACGGAGCGCGTTTCCTGCGCTGGGTCTGCAACGCCATCGAACAGCCGTTTCTGCTGAAATTGGAGGACAAATAATGTCCTCCGCGCATACACAGCTTGTCGTCATCGGCGGCGGTCCCGGCGGATATGCCGCGGCGTTCCTGGCCGCCGATCTGGGGATTGAAACCACGCTCGTGGATATGGACGTCAATCCCGGCGGGGTCTGCCTCTTTCGCGGCTGCATCCCGTCCAAAGCGCTTTTGCACGTGGCCCGCATCCTGTCGGAATCGAAAGACGCTGAAGAGCTCGGCATCAAGTTTGCCGAACCCGTCGTTGATATCGACAAGGTCCGCGCCTGGAAAGACAGCGTGGTATCACGATTGACCGGCGGCCTGGGACAGATGTGCAAACTGCGCAAGATCCGATTTGTCCAGGGCCGGGCCACGTTCCTCTCATCGGACAGCATCAAGGTCGCCAAGACAGACGGGGCCGAAGAAACCATCACCTTTGACCATGCCATCCTGGCCACCGGGTCTGTGCCGGTCAACCTCCCTTTTGCTCCCGCTTCTTCCCGGATCATGGATTCGACAGCGGCGCTGAATTTGGAAGATGTGCCGAAACGGCTTCTCGTGGTCGGCGGCGGATACATCGGGCTGGAGCTGGGGACGTTTTACTGCGAACTGGGCAGCAAGGTCACGGTGGTCGAGATGCTTCCCAATTTATTGATCAACACGGACCGCGACCTGGCCACGATCCTGGAGAAAAGGATTTCCACCCGCTTCGAGTCCATCAAGGTCAGCACCAAGGTGACCCAGATGGCTGATGCCGGGGACGGGGTCACCGTCACGTTCGAAGATAAAGACGGAAAAAGCTCTTCAGAAAAGTTTGACAAGGTGCTGGTGGCCATCGGCCGCAAGCCGGTCACCAAGAACCTGGGGCTTGAAAATACCAAGGTCGAGCTCACGGACCGCGGCTTTGTCAAGGTGGACGGGCAGCGGCGCACCACGGACCAGAAAATTTACGCGATCGGCGACATCGCCGGCGACCCGATGCTGGCGCACAAGGCCTCGCACGAGGGCCGCGTGGCGGTGGAGGCCATTGCCGGCCACAAGGTCGCGTTTGAGCCGCAGGCTATTCCCGCCGTTGTTTTCACCGACCCGGAGATCGCCTGGTGCGGGATCACGGAACTGGAAGCCAAGCAACAGAACCGTCCCGTGCAGGTCGTCAAATTTCCCTGGGGCGCGTCAGGCCGGGCCATCACCCTGAACCGCCCGGACGGGTTGACCAAGCTCATCGTGGACCCGGAATCCCAACGCATCCTGGGCGTGGCCATCGTCGGAGTCGGCGCCGGGGAACTCATCGCCGAAGGCGTTCTGGCCGTCGAGATGGGCTCGCTCGTCACCGACCTCAAGCTGAGCATCCATCCCCACCCGACCTTGAGCGAGACCTTCATGGAAACCGCCGAAAACTTCTTCGGCCAAAGCACGCACGTTTATAGGCCCAAACCTCGCCAAAATTAAGAATTTCTGTCAGATAAGTTTTGGCCTTATACTCGTTTCCATCCCTTTTCTTCCAGAAAACGAGTGCCGCCCCCCAAAAAGCTGAGCTTCGCCCCTTCTCAACCTCGGAGGTTGAATTTTTCAATCTCCGAGGTTTTTTCTTTTTTAAGCTTAATTTTTTAGATGGAATTGAAGATACTCGCCGATGTGCAGGCCGATGTCCTCGGCCTTATTGGCGTTGAGCTCCAGGACGTAGACCGCTGGCATCGGGGGGGAATAAACATCGCAGGGGTCTTCCTGGCAGGGCGGAATGTTGGACCCGATATGGACCACGCGCCGGGCCTGGTCCATCCAGATGATATCGAGCGGGATCAGAGTATCTTTCATCCAGAACGTATACGGGCGGGCCTCCGGAAAAATGAACAGCATTCCTTGGTTTTCCCCCAGAGAAGGGCGGCCTTGCAGTCCCCGGGTCCGGGTCTCATCATCCGCAGCGACTTCCACGTCAAAACAATAATCCCGGAAACACACCTGATCCAGGCCCATCGTTTTCCGGCAGCTGTAAAGCGACAATATCGCAAAAAAAACTAAACCGAGACAGGCGAACGTCCGGAGATTCATCAATACCCCCGCTCTTCGGTGCCGGTCAGGTTCAGATAGTCCCGGAATTCGATCTGGCCGTTGATCGCCTTGTTGGCGTTGGCGATACGCTCCGGCAGGTACGGGTGGGTCCGCCAGTAATTGACCTCAGACGGCGGGGCCTTGCGCTGTTCCTCCTCCAGCACCCGCAGAACTTCCGTCACCCCCCGGGGATCAAAACCCGCTTTTTTCATGTATTTCACGCCGAGGACGTCCGACTGAAACTCGTCCTGGCGGGCAAAGGACAAAAATACCGATGTGTAGACCGCGTTGACCCCTCGGGCCGCCGCTCCGCTCCCGGACTGGACGGCCAGGATCTGGGCCAGGATGTATCCGTAGGAAGCCTGCATGCGCTTGATCGCGTGCTTGGCCGTGATGTGTCCCAGTTCGTGGCCGATGACGCCGGCGAGCTGTTCGTCGGTCTTCAGCTTGTCCGTCAGGCCGCGGAACAGGTAAATATACCCGCCGGGAAGGCTGACCGCGTTGACCATATCGTCATCCAGAACCTTGATGGTGTAAACCAATTCCCTGCGGTCGCAAACCGCCACCAGCCGGTCGAAAATTCTCTGAACGCGCTCGTTGAGCTCCACGTCTGTGACGATTTTGTAATGGCTTTCGATCTGCTGGGCCACGGCATCCCCGATCTTGACCTCTTTCTCCGTGCCGTACATCAGGGTTTCCTGCTGGCCTGTGGCGAGGTTGTATTCGGTCGCGCACCCGCTGAACAGCGCCGCCGCAACCAGCGTCAAACCGAGAATATGGACCCCGAGTTTCTTGAGCATGATCCGAAGTTTGGCCATGGGAAGCCCGATCACGTTGGAATAACATCCCTCGATCCGGTTGATGAACAGCCCGCCCCGGCCTTCGATGTCGAAGCCTCCAGCCTTGTCCAGGGGGCTGGTCAGGCGGTGGTAGCGGTCGATTTCCTCATCCGAAAGATGATGCATGTAGACCTTCGTGCGCTCGTAGTCCACGACGGTCTTTCCTGTGGCGGCGTCGATAACCGCGACCCCGGTATAAACCCACTGCGGGCAGGAAAACAAAATCTTCAAAATCCGCTTGGCGTCCTTGAGGTCTTTGGGCTTCCCGATGATCCGGCCCTGGCCGGCGTAAACGATCGTGTCCGCGCCGACCACGATGCCGGCCTTGGCCCGGCGGGCGACCTCCTGCGCTTTGAGCAGGGCGTTGTGTTTGACCAAAGCGCTGCAGGAACCCTTGACGCTCGCGGCCTCCTCAACATGGCTGGGACGGACCGTGAACCGCAGGCCGGCCATTTGAAGCAATTTTTTCCTCTGGGCCGAAGCTGAGGCAAGGATGATATTTTTGATCATAGGGAATCAACTTTTCAGAAAATCGTCCGCGATGAAAATGGACACGAGCGGCAGGCCCTGTTTGGCCAGGGCGTCTTTGGCGCCTTCGCCCCGGTCCACGATGCACACCGCCTTGACCGGACGGATGTTGCTTTTTTTCAGGACCTCCAGGGATTCGAGAAAGGCCTTGCCCGTCGTGGCCACGTCGTCGATCAGGACCACGCGCGACCCTTCGGGCAAAAGCGGGCCTTCAATCTGCTGCTGTTTGCCATGGGCCTTGGGGGCCTTGCGGATGATAAACGTCTTGACCGGCCGGCCGTCCTGGTAACTCAGGACCGCCAGGGCGCCGACCAGGGGATCGGCGCCGAGCGTCGGGCCGCCGATGGCGTCATAGGTTTCGTTCTTGACGGTGTCCAGGATGATCTTGGCGCAAAAATACGCACCCTCGGCGGACAACGTCACCCGGCGGGCGTCGATGTAATAATCGCTTTCCTTGCCGGAAGACAGGGTGATCTTCTCCCTGAAGAACGCGTTCTTTTTCAAAATTTCAAACAAACGGGCCTTGTCGGATGCTGCGGTTGATGTCGGCATAAAAGAACCTTTCAGTGAAATGTTCCCTGGCAGGGCAATCCCCCCGCCAGAATCGAAGGTATTATACGTTCCTTGCCCCAAGGATTCAAGCGGTAAGGCGATCTCCTCCGCCCGCCCCAGGACAAGGTTGACACCGCCTGGCGGCTGGTGATATCATGTCCCCGTGCTCAAAAGTTTCCGGCAAGGTCTTCTGGACCTGATTTTTCCCCGCATCTGTCTCCTCTGCCGATTCCATGACCCCCTGATGTCCCCGAGGGACGCCGTCTGCCCGCGGTGCCTGCAATCGCTGTCCCGAAACCGCCCGCCGTTCTGCTTCCGGTGTTCCCGGCCCCTGGAATCACCTCGGAGGACCCACTGCAAAACATGCCGCAGGCACCCGCCGGTGTTTGACGAGGCCTGGACCGTCTTTCTTTACAGAGACTCTGTCCGGGAATTGATCCATTTCTTCAAATACCACCATAAAACAGGACTGCGATTTTTATTCAGCCGCCTTTTGAGTGAGTTTCTGGAATACTACCGGGTTTCTTTGGAAGGATATGATGCCGTTGTAGCGGTCCCCCTGCATCCATCCCGCAAACGTGAACGGGGTTACAACCAGGCCGGACTGCTGGCGGAGCTGGTCGCGGAGCACCTGGGCCTGCCGGTGCTGAAAAAAGAGTTGCGCAGAGTCCGGCCGACCCGCAGTCAGACGGAATTGAGCCGAAAAGAACGCTGGACAAACATATCCGGTGCTTTTAGAATAAAACATTCACAGACATTCAAAAGCAAGAAAGTCCTTCTGGTAGACGATCTTCTGACCACGGGAGCCACGGCCTCCGAAGCCGCCTGGGTCCTGAAAAATGCCGGGGCCCAGAGGGTGACCGTCCTCGCCCTGGCCGTCGCACCCGGGGACAATAAGCCCCGCACAAAGGACCGCGCAACATGAAGATCATCCGGACTTACATCCTGAAGGAATGCATCCTGCCGTTTTTTCTCGCGCTGACGGTCCTGACCTGCATCTTTCTGCTGGGCAACCTCATCCAGCTCACCCACCTCGTCATCAACAAGGGCGTAAGCATCGCCACCATCGGCAAGGTGTTCCTGCTGACCATCCCGGTCCTGCTGGGCTACACGATCCCGATCGCGTGCCTGGTCAGCGTGATCCTGGCGTTCAGCCGGCTTTCGGCGGACAACGAGATCCTGGCCATGCGCGTCAACGGAATTTACCTGAAAAGCCTGCTCATTCCCCTTTTTGTGGTCGGTGTCGTGTTAAGCCTCTTCTGTCTGATCCTGAACAGCAACATCGTCCCTTACGCCCACCACGAGCAGCGCAAGATGCTCAAGACCCTGGGCGCAAAAAACCCGACGGCGCTCCTGGAGCCAGGGGTCTTCATCCACGCCTTTGAAAAGCAGACCCTCTTCATCCACCGCATCGATGACAACCGGCTTTACAACGTCACGATCTGGCAGCCCCAGCCCGACGGCCGGCCGACCCGCACCATCATCGCCAAGCGGGGGGAGTTCACGCCCGTCCCGGGAGGCAGCCAGATCATCCTCAAGCTCATGAACGGAACTTCCGACGAGCCGGACCTGAAGAATCCGAACAATTTCTACAAGCTCAATTTCGACCAGTTCTTCATGACCCTGGACATCGCCAAGAACAACGCGAAGATCGACAAGAAGCCCAAAAGCATGACGCTCCGGGAACTGCGGGAGGAACGGAGCAAGAAGGAAATGCTGCTCGTGGAAACCGCGCGCCTGGACACGGAATTCTACCGCAAGGTCACCTGGTCGTTCGCGGTCCTGTTTTTCATCCTCCTGGGGTTCCCCCTGGCGGTCATCACCAACAAACGCGAAAAGACCGCCAACGTCGTCCTGGCAATTTTTTGCGCGGCCGTGTATTACCTGCTGTCGCTCGGCTGCGAGGCCCTGAGCATCGAGAGCGTTGTCCCGGCGGCCCTGATCATGTGGGTCCCCAACCTGCTCGCGGGGGCCGTGACGCTGTTCCTCAATGTCCGATTGTGTTCCTCTTAAGTCCAAAGGAGATCCATTTTGTGCATCCTTGACCGCTACATCAGCAAATCCGTCGTATCCATTTTCCTCGCGACGGTCTTTATCTTCTGTCTCCTTTACGTCCTGATCGATTCGGCGGCCAACCTCGACGAGTTCATCAGCCAGAAGATCACCCTGCAGATACTGGCGCAGTATTACGCGTCGTTCCTGCCCATCATGCTGGCCCAGACCGTGCCCATGGCCTTCCTCATCGCGGTCCTGCTGACCTACAGCCAGCTCAACCACCACAACGAGGTCATTGTCCTGCGCACCAGCGGACTCAATTTCTGGAACATCACGCGGCCGGCGATCGCCCTGGCCCTGATCGTCTCGGCGTTCATCTTTTATATGAACGAAAAGTTCGTTCCCCGGGCCGAGAACGAATCCCGGCGGATCAAGAACGAAAACTTCATCCTCGAAGTGGATAAAAAGAAAAAGAAAAGCGCCAAGATCAAGAACCTGACCTTTTACGGGCTCAAAAACCGGCTTTATTATATCGACAATTTCGACCCCAACTCCTTCGACATTGAGGGGCTGACCGTCATCGGGTTCGACGACCAGCAGAACATCAAGGAAAAGATCGTCGCCCTCAACGGCAAGTGGACCGGCATCGCCTGGAAGGCGTTCCAGTGCCACATCACGACCTTTTCCCAATCGGACGACATCCCCACCAAGGTGCGCGTCTATCCTGAAAAACTGCTCGACATCAAGGAGACCCCGGAGGATTTCCTGCGCCAGGGCGTGAACGTCAAGGCCATGAACATCCGCCAGCTCAAGGAATACATCGCCCGCTTCTCCAACAGCGGGGCCCAGAAAGCGATCAACAACCTTCTGGTCGACCTCCATTGGAAGATCGCGTACCCGGCGAGCAACCTGATCATCGTCCTCACCGCCATGCCCCTGGCCCTGCTGACCGGCCGGCGCAAGGCCTTCACCTTCACCTCGCTCGGCATCGCCATCGGCATCGGCTTTCTTTATCAGGTCTTCAATTCCGTGGGACTGGCCCTGGGCAAGGCCGAGATCCTCACCCCCCTCCTGTCCGCCTGGATGACGCCGATGATCTTCCTGGGCCTGGCGTTCTATCTTATTAAGACGAAATTTTAATGAGGGCTTGACTTACGGAACGTAGTGAACGTAAGTCAGTGCCCGAATTAACCCCGCAGCCTTGATTTGCGCCAGCAAATCATGCGGGGTACATGATTGTAACTGAACTTCGCGCAAACAATCCATTGACAATTTTTCGCGTTATGGTAAATCTATTGGAATAACTCAAGCGGCAAAGTAATGATTTTTCACAAAAACCGGTTCCTTCCCCATGACTTTCTTCACTGATCTCCTCACAGGCCATTCCGTTGCCCAAGCCGTCTTTGTCTACAGCCTGGTGATTGCCCTGGGGCTCGCCGTTGGCAGCGTCCCGGTCTTCGGTGTCCGCCTGGGTGTCGCCGGGGTCTTGTTTTCAGGGATCCTCTTCGGGCATTTCCAGATCAGCATCAACCCCGAAGTATTGGAATTCACCCGCGAACTGGGGCTGATCCTCTTTGTCTATTCCATCGGCCTGCAGGTCGGCCCGGGGTTCTTCCGGTCGTTCCGCCATCAGGGCGTCACTCTGAATCTCGTGGCCGCTTTTGTTGTCATCTTCGGCGCCGTGATCGCCCTGGGCCTGAGCTTTTTTGCCGGGATCCCTTTACCCGCGGCCCTGGGGCTGTTCTCCGGCGCCACGACCAACACCCCAAGTCTGGGCGCCACCCAGCAGGCCCTGAAAGAAATCCCGAATATTTCGCCGGACCTTCTCAATATGCCCGGCCTGGGATACGCGGTGGCCTACCCGTTCGGCATCATGGGCATTATCCTGGTCATGCTCATCACCCGGTTCGCCTTCCGTCTTAATCCCCACAAGGAAGCGGAATTCTTTGCCCAGTTGCACAGCAAAGGCGGCAAGCTGGAAACCTTGGAAGTCAGGGTGGATAACCCCAACCTCAACGGGCTGACAGTGGAGCAACTCCCTACGCTGAAAGATTCCGGGGTCGTTGTCTCACGCGTCATGCGCGACGGCAAGGTCCAGGTGGCGCTGGATGACACGAAAATTTTTACAGGGGACATCCTGCGGCTGGTGGGGGCCAAGAAGAACCTTCAGGACGCGCAGATCATCGTCGGATCAAAAGCCAAGATCGATATGAACGCCGCGTCCGGCGGCATCGAGGCGCGCCGGCTGGTGGTGACCAAGCACGACGTGGACGGGAAGACCATCGAGGATCTGGATACCCAAAACAAGTACGGAATCACCATCACCCGCGTCATGCGCGCGGAATTCGAGCTGGCCGCCACGGAAGACACGGAATTGCACCTGGCCGACGTGATCGTTGTGGTCGGTGACAAAGAAAATCTTAACCGCTTCGCCAAGGACGTCGGCAACGCGCCCAAACAACTCGACCACCCCCTGGTCATGCCGATCTTTGTCGGGATCGCCCTGGGCGTTTTGCTGGGCAGCTGGCCGCTCCATATCCCGGGTGTGCCCGTGCCGGTCAAGCTGGGACTGGCCGGAGGGCCGCTCCTGGTGGCGATCTTCCTAAGCTACGTCGGGCGCATCGGTAAACTGATATGGTATATGCCCAGCAGCGCCAATTTCATGCTGAGGGAAATCGGGATCGTGCTTTTTTTGGCCTGTGTCGGGATCAAATCCGGCGGGCAGTTCGTCCATACCCTGTTGCAGGGCGACGGGTTCTACTGGATGGGCTGCGCGACGATCATCACGGTCCTCCCGATCCTGGTCGCGGCGCTCTATCTGAAGCTCAGGCTGAAACTCAATTACCTGACCATCTGCGGGATCCTGGCCGGCAGCATGACCGATCCGCCGGCGCTGGCTTTTGCCAACAGCATGACGCAGTCCAACGCACCCTCCATCGCCTACGCCACAGTCTATCCTCTGGTCATGCTCCTGCGCGTGGTGAGCGCGCAGATCATCGTCATCTTCTTCATGCGGTAATTCCCGTCTAATCCGTGTCCTAACACAAAAGGGCTGGGCTGTAACCCCATGCTCAGACAGTCCTCACTCCTCGGCTTTCTCTAGAATCGCAAATGAAAGCCTCGGGCTGCGGAACTCGCCTGGGATACAGCCCAGCCGTCTCTTGAACCAAATAACTAAGAGATCTCTTTCAGCCAGTCCAGCAACTTCCTCTTGATCTCGTCTTTCACCGCGCACGTTTGCCGTAATTTTTCCTCAAATGTTCCTGCAAAACGGGACGGGTCCGGAAAACCCCAATGGATCCGTGTGTGCCGGCCCGGGAACGTGGGACACCGCTCCGCGCTGGTCTCGTCGCAAACCGTCACCACATAATCATACCTTGCCCCCCGCTGGATGAGATCGGCCACGGCGCGCGTCGCCTTGCCGGCGATGTCGATCCCTTCTTCTTTCAACACCTCGACGACAACCGGATTGAGCGCCCCCGGCTCGATCCCGGCGCTTTCGCATTCAAATCGTTCCGGCGCCATTTTGCGTAAAAGCTCCTCGGCCATCTGGCTCCGGGCGGAATTGTGGATGCAGACAAAAAGGATTTTCTTCCTATTCACGACGCCATCTCCTTTTCAGGTAAAGGGCCGCATTGACAAGCGCAATGAGAACAGGGACCTCCACAAGAGGCCCCACCACCGTGGCAAAGGCTTGAGGAGAATTGATCCCAAAGATCGCCACAGCCACGGCGATCGCGAGCTCAAAATCATTGCTCGCGGCGGTAAAAGACACAGCCACGGTCTGCGCGTAATTCGCCTTGAGCCGGACCGCCACAAAAAATGAAATTCCCCACATCAGCAGGAAATAGATCGCGAGCGGCACGGCGATCCGGACCACATCCAAGGGCAACTTCACGATGTATTCCCCCTTCAGAGAGAACATGACAAAAATCGTAAACAAAAGGGCGATCAATGTCAGGGGGCTGATCCTGGGAACAAAATATTTTTCATACCACTCCGGCCCTTTGACCCTCAGGAGAACGGTCCGGCTTAAGAAACCCGCGGCAAAGGGTATCCCCAAATAAAAGAAAACTGTCCTTGCCGATTCCGCCATGGAAACGTGGCAGTCCAACCCCTCGACCAATCCCAGAGCGTTCAGGCCGAACGTGATGAACACATAAATATAAACCGCATAAAAAAGGACCTGGAACACGGCATTGAACGCAACCAAACCCGCCGCCAACTCCCGGTCCCCCTCGGCCAGCTCGTTCCAGACAATCACCATGGCAATGCAACGCGCCAGCCCCACCAGAATCACCCCGATCATGTATTCCGGATAATGGCGCAAGAACAGGGCCGCCAAAACAAACATCAGCAGGGGTCCCGCCACCCAATTCTGAAACAAAGAAAAGGCGAGAATTTTTTTGTTAGAAAAAATCCGGCCGATTTCTTCATATTTGACTTTTGCCAGGGGCGGGTACATCATCAAAATGAGACCGATGGCGATCGGCCAATTGGTGGATCCTGTCTGAAAACGGTTCCAGAAGCCGGCCAAGGAGGGCCATAGAAAGCCCGCAGACACCCCTAAAGCCATGGCAAGAAAAATCCAAAAAGTTAAAAAGCGGTCCCAAAAGGACAACTTTCGAAATGCGGAATCCTTCAATGCCTCTTCTCCTTCCGTGTTACACAACATCCCCCCTCAATCCTGATCGCCTTGAGATTCACCAACGCGTCAGCGATTTTTCGGTGAGCTGAAGTCAAAATGCGGGAGACCGTAGAACGGTGGATCCGCATCAGCCGGGCAATCTCAGTTTGCTCCAGTTTTTCCAAATGGGCGAGCCGCAAAGCCTCAAATTCGTCCAAAGTGACATGAACGCCTATCGGGGAATGCCCTGCTTTGCATTTGGGCTGAAAGCATCTCTCCCCGGGTTCACAGGCGATCCAGCGCGTCTTTTTAGGCCTCATGCCAAACCCCCATTATGCACATATGTGCATTATAAACCCAAACGATATTTTGTCAATTCTTTAGGTGTTTGAGAATATTACAGGAAAGTTGCTATCGCAAATAGACTCGCGGAAGACGGTTGCCGAGATTGCAGACGATTTCGTAGCTGATCGTGCCGGCGTGGTCAGCCAGTTCATCGGCGGAAACCTGGCGACGGCCCTGGGCGCCGAGCATCACGACTTCTTCCCCCAGACGCACATTCTTCAAGCCGGTCACGTCCACGACGATCTGGTCCATGGTGACCCGGCCGATGAGCGGGCAACGTTGTCCGCGCACCAGGGCGCAAGATTTGTTGGAAAGGCACCGGAAATACCCGTCCTGGTAACCGATCGGGAGCGTGGCGACCGTCATTCTCCTTTTGGCCACAAAGGTGTGGCCGTAACTGACGCCCGCGCCCTTGGGGATATGTTTGACGAAGATGGCCCGCGTCTTGACGCTCATCACGGGCTTCAGCCGGATCGTGGGCCGCAAATTTTCCGCCGGGTAAAGCCCATAGAGCATCAACCCCGGGCGGGCCACGTTAAAAACCGGCATGCGATAGCGGCCCAGCCCCATGCTGTTGGCCGCGTGGATATAAGGAATGACCAGGGCCTGGTGGTCGAGCCGGCGGACAAGGTCCGTCAAATCATTGATCTGCCTGCGGGTGAACCGGGTGTCGGTATCCGCCACCGGAAAATGCGTGTACAGTCCCCTGACCCGCAGGGATGGGAACGCCGCGAGGCATTTGATGAAATTTTCCGCCTCCTCATACCGCACCCCCATCCGCCCCATGCCGGTGTCCACCTTGACATGGACATCCACTTTCTTGTTCACGGACGAGGCATAGCGCTGGATCGCGGAGGCCAGGGGAAAATGACAGACCGTCGGCGTCAGCCCGTAATCCACGATCTGTTTGGCAAGAAACGGGAGCGAAGATTCCAAAAGGACGACCGGCTTTTTGATCCCGTGCTTGCGCAGCTGCACGCCTTCCGCAACGTCCGAAACCGCGAGGAAATCCGCGCCCAATTTATCAAGTTCCGACGCGATCCGCAGCATCCCGTGTCCGTAAGCGTCGGCCTTGATGACGGCCAAAATGGCGACGGCGCGCGGCCTCCGGTGCGCGAGCCCCGGCGGAGGGTCCTGCCCGATCTGCTTCCGGGCGAGCCTCCGGATCTGAAGATAATTGTGGCGAAGGGCCTTCAGGTCAATTTCAGCCCAGGTGAGAAAATTTTTGTCAGTCAGGTCGTATTTCATTTAATGGCGGATGGGGTTGTTGTAATTTGGCAATCCGCCGAGTACAAATACAGCGGGACCAAACGAGCGGGGTCATCAAACCGCTGATGAACAAACCGCTGATACGCTATTTTAGCCAATTCCCTGGCTTGGGGATACCAAAATTTCTCGTCCGCGAAAAGAGCCTGGCATCCGTGTCCCGTCCCCTGGCCGGCTTCGGCATAGGCCTTGAGGATTTCTTCCCGGTGCAGGCCGACGCCGTCTCCGATAAAAATCGTCCGGCCTTTGACGTGATCAAGCCATCGGGACAATTCTGTCAACTGATAGTCGCTGATCCGCACAAACGCCCGTCCGGCGCGCTCAAACAGGCACGCATACACCAAATTCCGGCGGGCATCGGAGATCGTGCAAACCTGGTCGCAGTCTTGGCCCGCAACGTTCCTGGCCAGGACATCCGGGCTGGGAACGCCGATGACCGGCTTTCCGGAAGCGAACGCCAGGGCCTTGACCGTGGACAGCCCCACGCGCAGGCTCGTGAAGGACCCCGGCCCCAGCGCGATGGCAAAGGCGTCGAGGTCCCGGAGTTCCATCCTGAGCCCCTTGAGAATCTTTTCAATGACCGGGATGATGGAAGACGACAGAACCTTTTTCAGCCGGATATTGCGATACGCCAGAATCTTCTCCTGGGAAGAAACCGCGATGCTGAACGTCTTTGTAGACGTCTCCAAAGACAAAATTTTCATAAACGGGCCGCCTCCCACCGCCGGGACATCTGTTCGCCGTGCGCCGTGATTTCGATCATCCGCTCGTCCGGGGACTGATGGGCCAGGCGGACGGAAAGGTACTCGGCCGGCATCTCGTTCCCCAGCCGGTCCGCCCACTCCACGACCGAGATCCCGTCGCCGTAAAAAAATTCTTCATATCCGATCCGCGGCAAATCCTGCCCTTCGATCCGGTAAAGGTCAAAATGATAAACCGGAAGCTTGCCTTCATAAACGTTCATCAGCACAAAGGTCGGGCTGTTGACTCCCGACGGCTTAATTTTGAAACCCTCGGCCAAGCCCTTCACAAAGGTGGTCTTCCCGGACCCCAGGTCCCCGAACAGGCAGACGATATCGCCCTTTTTCAGGAACGAAGCCAGGCTGCGGCCGAGATCCCGGGTTTCTTTTTCACTGCGGGAGTGGATATTCTGGACGTCCATTTTAAAAATGCGTGAAGCCTTTGGTAGAAATCCTGGTTTTGCGATGCATCCTCCCCATCAACGCCAACCCTCTGCCATCCACAATTTCGCCGATCAGATAAAAATGGAATTTCTTTGATTTAAGCCCGGCCAACGCGCGGCCCGTTTGCGGCGGCACGGTGAATAACAGTTCGAAATCTTCCCCATCCTCCAGGGCCTGCTTGACCGTGGCCCCCCGGGACAAAGGGATGTCGGCTTCCCGGACGACAGCTCCCACGCGGCTGGCCTCCAGGATATGCCCCAGGTCGGCGGCCAGCCCGTCGGAAACGTCGATCATGGCGCTCGGCCGGAACCGCTTGACCAAAAACCGTGACTCCGCCAGCCGCGGGTTAAATGTCAAATGTTTGCCGGAGGGAAAGGAACGCCCCAGCGGGCCGCTCACAAAGATCCAGTGCCCTTTTTTAGCCCCGGCGCGCGTGACAAGTTCGGACTTTCGCGCTTCGCCCAAAAGGGAGACGTTGATCACAAGCTTTTCCGACCGGATGGTGTCCCCTCCCACAATGCTGACCCCGCACCGGCGCGCCAGCCTCTCCATGCCCCGGTAAAGAGCCCGGACAGCCTCGACGGTGGTCCCGGGGGCTATCCCCAGAGACACGGTCGCATAGGTCGGCCTGCCGCCCATCGCGGCGATGTCGCTGATGTTGCAAGCCAGGGCTTTGTGTCCGATGGCCAAAGCATCGTCCGAGCGGCGGAAATGCGTGCCTTCGGCCATCATGTCGGTCGTGAACAGCAGATACCCGCCCCGGCCATGGGCCATGACCGCGGTGTCATCGCCGATGCCCTTGACCACCGACGGAACGCAGCGCACCCTTTTCTTGATAAGATCGATCAGTCCGAATTCGCCGATATTTTTAAGTAACATAGAATCCCTGGCGGGTAAAACGGATCGTGTTCAGCATATCGGGTGATATCAAAAATTATTCTCTGACCGCTATCCGCTAAACGTTTTCTTAATATTTCTCTGATACGGCGGCCGGATCACTCCGCGCTCCGTCACAATGCCGTGGATCAATTCATGGTCCGTGACGTCAAAAGCCGGGTTATAGGCCTTCACCCCTCGGGGGGCCGTGGGAACGCCGGCGAAGCGGGTGACCTCGGCAGGGTCTCTCTCCTCGATCGGGACGTGTTCCCCGCTGGAAATCTTGAGGTCGAATGTCGAATACGGCGCCACGATGTAAAAAGGAATCTTGTGATGCCGGGCCAGGACGGCCAGGGAGTATGTCCCGATCTTGTTGGCCGCGTCTCCGTTGGCGGCGATCCGGTCCGCGCCGGTGAAGACGACATCGATTTCCCCCTGTTTCATCAGCGTCCCGGCCATGCTGTCGCAGATCAGCGTGACATCGATCTTTTCCCGCATCAGCTCCCAGGTTGTCAGCCGCGCGCCCTGCAACAGCGGACGGGTTTCGCAGGCATACACCTTAAATTTTTTCCCGGCCCCCTTGGCGGCGGACATGACCCCCTCGGCAGTGCCATAATCCACGGTGGCCAGCGCGCCGGCGTTGCAAATCGTGAGCAGGTTCATGCCGCTTTTGATCAGTTTGGCGCCATGCCGCCCCATCATCCGGCAGGCCCGGCGGTCTTCTTCATAAATGGACATCGCCTTTTTATGGAGCAATTTCTTCAGCTCCGGCACCGGGGCCTCCGGATGCGCGTGGACAACGGCCTTCATGTCATTTAGGACGTTGAACAGGTTGACGGCCGTCGGGCGGGAACTGCCGATATAATGGCAGAGGTCGTCCAGGTCCTCGAGAAACCTCCGCCGCTCGTTGCCCCGGAACGACCGCAGACCGAGAAGGACCCCAAAGCCGGCCGCGACACCGATGGCCGGCGCGCCGCGGACCTGGAGCCGCCGGATGGCGTGCCACAGAGTCTTGACATCGCGGCAATAAAGGTATCGAAATTTTCTGGGCAGGAGCGTCTGGTCGATGATGCGGACCGCGCCGTTGATCCATGTGATGGTTTGGATGGACATGTTATAAAGGGAATGATGGTTGAAAATGGAGGATGGAAAATCGAAAAAACCGCTTACCGGTTATCCTCGTTCTTCCATTTTCCATTTTCTATTTTCGATTCTCTATCCGCGGGAAAAGCGCGTCATGGGGCTTCAATTTCGTCCCCGGTTTAAGTTCACCCCACGTCAAGCGGCTCCCCTCAGCGCCGAGGATCTCCAGGACCTTTTGGGCTTTCTGGGGCATCACGGGCTGAAGTAAAACAGCGCTCAGGCGCAGGGCCTCGGTTGCGGTGTACAGCACACAGCCGGCGCGGGACAGGTCCGTCTTGGCCAACTTCCACGGTGCCTGCTGTTCAATGTATTTATTGGTCATGCGCACCAGACTCATGGTCTTGTCCAGCGCCTCATCGACCTTCAATTCCTCGATATTTTGCTGGACCAGCTTGATGAGAGACCCCTGTCCCAAAGCCAGGATCATCTGGTCATCCGGCGTGTGTTTGTCCGGTTCCGGGACGGTCCCGTCGAAATATTTCCCGAGCAGTCCGCTCACCCGGTTGAGCAGGTTGCCGAAATCGTTGGCCAGGTCCCTGTTGTAGACCTCAATGAATTTCGCCTCGGCAAAATCGCTGTCCATGGTCCCCCACGGCCCGCCGACGGCGAGAAACCAGCGCAGGGCGTCCAGGCCGTAAGCGGCCACGTAAGAATCGATCTTCTGCAGGTCGACGAAATTCCCCATCGACTTGCTCATCTTCTGGCCTTCGCTGATCCAGAAACTGTGCGCGTAAACCACCCGGGGCAGAGGGCGCTTCAAGGCCAGCAGCATGGCCGGCCAGATCACGGCATGGAACCACAGGATGTCCTTGGCGATCAGGTGCGCGTCCGCCGGCCAGTATTTGCGCCGGTCATCCGTGTCCACGGTGGACAGATAATTGATCAGCGCGTCGATCCAGACATACACCGCGTGTTCCGGGTCGCCGGGGATGGGTATCCCCCAGCCGCCCGCGCCGGTGCGCGAAATCGGGACGTCGTTCAGCCCCTCATTGAGCCGCCCCAGCACCTCGTTGGAGCGGGCCGCGGGCAGGACGGAGAATTTCCGGCCGTCGACCTGTCCGCCTTCCAAAAGGGTCTTCAGGCGGTCCTGGTAGGCGCTCAAACGAAAAAAATAATTTTTTTCCTTTTTGCGGACAAGCGGTTTTTTATTGAACGGCGAGATGTAATCGTAATCTTTGGCCTTGGTGTCGGGGATGTATTCTTCCTGCCCGGCGTCATACCAGCCTTCATATTCCCCGAGATAAACGTCGCCCGACTTCTGGAGCTCGGCGATATACTGCTGGACCTTGTCCTTGTGGCGGGATTCCGTGGTGCGGATGAAATCGTCGTTGGTGATGCCGAGCTTCCGAAACGTGTCCTTGAAGGCCTGGGCGTTGCGGTCCGCCCATTGCATCGGCGTCTTGCCGTTCTGCTGGGCGGATTCCACGACCTTGGCCGCGTGTTCATCGGTCCCGGTCAGAAAAAAAACGTCCTCCCCCTGCAACCGGTGATACCGCGCCAGGATGTCCGCCATGGTGGTCGAATAGACATGCCCGATGTGCGGAGCGTCGTTGACGTAATAAATAGGCGTTGTAACGTAAAATTTAGGCATGGATTGCACCGGAGGCGGATGCGTCCCTTAAGCAGACACGCTCGCCGGCTGGGGTGAAGAATAGGACAGTTTGACCGTCTTTCCCTCGCCCAGGTCGACAATGACGTACTGTTTGAGGATATTGATGTCCTTCACGCGGCCCTTGCCTTCCGGCGTGGTGACCTTGTCCCCGGGCCGGGGCATTTCCCTGGCGAGCTCCCGGTAAACGGAAAACTCGTAGGCCATGCAGCACTTGATCCGGCCGCACACCCCCGAGATCCGCGACGGGTTGAGCGGAAGTTCCTGTTCCTTGGCCATTTTGATGGACAAGGCGTGAAAATTTTTCATGTAGGACGAACAGCACAATTCCCGGCCGCAGACGCCGAAGCCTCCGACGATCTTGGCCTTGTCCCGGACGCCGACCTGCTTGAGCTCGATGCGCACCCGGAAGATCTTGGCGAGGTCTTTCACGAGGTTGCGGAAGTCCACCCGCCCTTCGGACAGGAAGAAAAAAATGATCTTGCTGCAGTCGAAGGTGTATTCGGCCTTGATGATGTTCATGTCGAGCTTGCGCTCGTTGATTTTGCGCAGGCAGATGTTGATGGCGTCCTGGGCCTTGATGCGGTTATTGGCGACCTGGTTCATGTCGCCTTCGGTGGCCTTGCGCAGGACCTTGCCGACAGAGGCTTCCGTCTTGCCTTCGCACGCCGCCTTCTCATGGGACACCACGCGGCCGAACTCCGTGCCCCGGTCCACCTCGACGACGACATGGTCGTCCCGGTCGCAGGGGATGTCGTTCAGATCAAAAACCTGGACGGGCCGGTATTCCCCCACCTTCACTTCTATGATCTTGCCCATATCTTCTCCTTCAAAATATAAGCGGGGATCTTCACGTTCAAATTGTCCCCGAGCATCTGTTCGGTTTCCACGATTTGGCCGATGATCCCGCTGATCTGCGCGAGCGAATAGCGCCGGGCGAGATCCGCGATCTCCGGACTCCGGTCGGCGTGCATCAGCCCCTCGGCCGGAGCGCCGCTCTTGACGAGCAACACGTCCCGGAAGAAACTCAGGAGCACGTCCAGCACTTCCTTGGTCTTGTCCTTGTCCGGCAGGACGGTCTTGATGAACGATTCCGCGTCCCGGTCGCCCAGGAAGCGGTCCAGGATCTCGTTTTTCCGCTCAAAAAGCCGGCTCTCCTGGAGGGCCTTTGCCCGGCCCCAGCACCCCTCGGAAAAAAGGGTCAAAAAACGGACGGCATCGTCGTTAATAGCATAATCATTTTTTAACCGCGACGCAAGCTTCTCCTTGGGCCAGGACGGAAAATGCACCGCGTGGCAGCGGGAGCGGATCGTGCCCAGATTGCGCTCGGGAACGGCGGTGGTCAGCAAAAAGAGACTGTGCAACGTCGGCTCTTCCAGGGTCTTCAAAAGCGCGTTGCCCGCTTCCGCGGAAAGTCTCTCGACCTCCCTGATGACGCAGACTTTGCGGGCGGCCTCGAACGGCCTCAGCTGCATCTGGGCCACAGCGTCCTTGATCTGGTCGATGCCGATGACCTGGCCTTCCCCAAGCTCAACGACGCGGACGTCCGGATGATTGCCGGAACGGATTCGGACCGCGGCGGAGCAGGAGCTTTCCGCCTCCTCCCCGGCCGTTTCCAGACAATGCGGGCAGACCGCCATGGCCGCGATCCGAAGGGCTGTTTCGCTCTTGCCGGAATGCAACGGCCCTATCAACAGATACGCGTGCGCCAACTTCCCGCTTTTCAGTAGCGCGACGAAACGGTTGACCACGGAGATGTCCACATATCCTGCAGAAACGGTTCCCATCAGCCCTCAGCTGTCTAAAAGCCTGTCGATGTACGCCTTCACCTTTTTAAAAATCTCTTCACGGCTGCCTTCGGCGCAGATCACCTTGACGCGCCCGGGTTCATGCCGGGCCAGCGCCAGGTACCCCCTCCGCACGCGGGTGTGATAGGGCACGGATCTCAATTCGATCCGGTCCTTGACCTTGCCCTTGCGTCTGAGACCTTTGCGGGTCTCAATATCGAACAACAACGTCAAATCCGGCGCGATCCCGCCGGTGGCGAACTTGCCGATCCTCTTGATCTCCGCGATGTCCACCCCGTTGCCGTATCCCTGATACACGACCGTCGAATCCAGAAAACGGTCGCACAGGATGATCTTCCCCTGCTTCAAGGCCGGACGGATCACTTCCTTGACCAGCTGCGCCCGCGCGGCCATGTAGAGCAACGTTTCACATTCATCCGCCATGTCCGTGTTCTTCACGCTCAGCAAAATACGCCGGACTTCTTCGCTGATCCTGACCCCGCCGGGTTCCCGCAAGAAAAGGACCGGCTTCTTCCGGCCTTTCAGATAATCGCAGACCAGGGCGGCCTGGGTGCTCTTGCCAGACCCTTCCGAGCCTTCAAAGGTGATGAATTTGCCCACGGGCCGGCTCACAGCCACCTCCAGGTCTGGCCGTCCTTGGTGTCTTCGACGGCAACGCCTTTTTGCTTGAGCAGCTCCCGCAGCTCGTCAGAACGCTGAAAATCCTTGCACGCGCGGGCCTGCTTGCGGTCGTCCAGAAGCCCCTGCATCTCGGCACTCAATGGCTTGTCCTGTTCTTTAAGGAAAAGCCCGAAAATTTCCCGTCCCAGATGCTCGAGGGTGTCCACGGCCTGAAAGATCACGTCGGTGTAGGCGTCATCCCTCTGACCGCGGTCGATGTATTTGTTGGTGTCGTTGACCAGGTCAAACAGCGTGGCCAGGGCCTGCGGGGTGTTGAAATCGTCGTCCATCGCCGCGAGAAAATCGGCCTTGCGGTTCTCGATGAACTCCACCGGCCGGGAGTCATAGACCTTCCGGTGCTTGATCATTTCAAAAGCCTTCCAGAACAGGACGTCGAAACGCTGGATGGCCTTGTGCATCTCGGACATTTTCTCTTCCGTGAAATCGATCGGGCTGGCGTAATGCGACGACAAAAACAACAGCTTCAATTCGTCCACCGGATATTTCTTGACGGCGTCCTGGATCGTGATGAAATTGCCGAGGGACTTGGCCATCTTCTGCCCGTTGATGGTGACCAGGCCGTGATGGATCCAGTATTTGGCGAACGGCTGGCCCGTGTAGGCCTCGGACTGGGCAATCTCGTTCTCATGGTGCGGGAAGATCAGGTCGCGGCCGCCGGCGTGGATGTCCAGGGTATCGGTGTTGAGGTATTTCATGCTCATGCAGGAGCATTCAATGTGCCAGCCCGGGCGTCCCCGGCCCCAGGGGCTGTCCCACCAGGGTTCGCCTTCCTTGGATCTTTTCCACAGGGCGAAATCGAGAGGGTCTCGCTTCTTCTCGTCCTTCTCGATGCGGACCGCCTCCATCATTTTGTCGATGCTCTGGCCAGAGAGTTTTCCGTAGTCGGAGAACTTGCGCACTTCAAAGTACACGTCCCCGTCCTTGGCGTAGGCGAACCCCTTGTCGATCAAGGCCTGGATGTGCTTGACCATGTCGCCGACGTTTTCCGTGGCCCGCGGCTCGAGGTCGGCCTTGCCGATCCCCAGGCTCGCCAGATCGCGATAATAGGCGTCGATGTTGGCTTCGGCCACCGCGTCGCTGGTCTTGCCGGTTTCGTTGGCGCGGGCGATGATCTTGTCGTCCACATCCGTGATGTTGCGGACAAACTTGACGTCATACCCGCGGAACTTCAGATACCGGCACATCATGTCAAAGACATACAGGCTGCGGGCATGGCCGATGTGACAAAGGTCATAGACCGTGGCCCCGCAGGTGTAAATGCGCACAGACTTGCCCTTAAGGGGGACAAAGTCCTCTTTTTTCTTGGTCAGAGAGTTATAAATCTTCATCAGGAGATCCTAAAAGAACCACAGCGTCCCGCCGGGGCGCGGCGCTGCGGAAAAACCTCACAATTTATTCGCGCCCTTCCGGGGACGGGCGTTTCCGGGAATGGTCTTCCAGCGTCTTGATCCGGCGCAAAAGATCGGTCATGTTCTGCATGACCGGATCCGAAGCGTGGACATGGTCCATCATGGTGTCAAGCCGCTGCCCGTCCTGCTTGGTGATATGGCCGGGGACGCCCACCACCGTGGCATTGGGCGGGACACTCTTCAGGACAACCGCGTTCGCCCCGACGTACGAATTCGATCCGATCGTGATGTTCCCCAAGACCTTGGCCCCGGTCCCCACAACCACGTTGTCGCCCAAGGTCGGATGGCGTTTGCCGGTTTCCTTGCCGGTCCCACCGAGCGTCACCCCCTGGAACAACGTGACGTTGCTGCCGATGATCGCGGTCTCCCCGATCACGACCCCCATGCCGTGGTCGATGAACAGCCCCTTGCCGATGGCGGCGCCGGGATGGATTTCAACGCCGGTCAAAAACCGCGCCAGCTGGGAAATCGCACGCGGGAAAAACGGCACGCCCTTTCTCCAAAGCCAGTTGGAGATCCGGTAAAAGATCATGGCGTGCAGGCCCGGATACAGCAGCAGGATCTCGACGACATTCTTCGCCGCCGGGTCGCGGTCCTTGGTGGCCTTGAGCTCGTCCGAGAAAACGATCGAGACCAGCAGTAAAAAAACGGCGATGGTCAGCAAAACCGTTAAAACAATCATGGCTCGCTCCTAAGATCTGGTTTTTTTCAATAACACCGTCGCGTAGGCCGACACGCCTTCTTTCCGGCCCGCGAACCCCATGCCTTCGTTGGTGGTGGCCTTGATGTTGACGGCCGTTTCCTTGATCGACAATTCCCGGGCGATCCGGGAACACATGATTTTCTTAAAGGCCTTGAGGTTGGGTTCCTCGGCCACGACGACCGCGTCCACGTTGTTAATGTTGTATCTCTCTTTCTTCATGACGTCGAAAACGGACTTGAGCAGCTTCAAACTTGAAATGTTCTTAAACCGGAAATCCGTGTTGGGAAAATGCTCGCCGATGTCCCCCTTGCCCATGGCGCCGAGGATGGCGTCGCAGATGGCGTGGATCAGGACGTCCGCGTCCGAATGGCCCGCCAGCCCCATACCGTAAGGGATCTCCACACCTCCCAGAAACAACTTGCGGCCTTTGACAAAACGGTGGGCGTCATACCCGATACCGACTCGCTGGCTCATCTCAATTTCCCTTTCAGTTTTAACAAGACTTCGGCGACCGCCAGGTCCGTCCGGGTGGTCACTTTGATGTTGCGGTCGTCGCCTTTCAAAATCTTGACCCTCACGCCCATCTTCTCGACCAGGACCGCGTCATCGGTCGGTTCACAGCACAGCCTGGCCTGGTGGGCGCGAAACAGAATATCTTTCCGAAAAATCTGCGGCGTCTGGGCCTCCCACAGGACGTCCCGCGGCAAGGTTTCCAGGACATGCAGGTTCTTGGGATCGGCCTTTTTTACCGTGGATTTGACCGGGACTGCCACGATCACCGCCGGTTCCTTCCGGCACAGCTGCAGGGCCCGGGACAAAACCTCCGCGCTCAAAAGGGGCCGGGCCGCGTCATGGACAGCCACAACATCCGTGTCCGCGTCAACAGCCTTCAACCCTTCATAAACCGAATCCGAGCGGGTGGCGCCTCCTGCAAGGATCTTCACGACCTTCGAGATCCGGAACCTCTTCGCCAGCGCCTGAAAACGGCCGATCAATCCCCGCCGGGTAACCACAATTATACTATGGATCACCGGGCTTTTTTGAAAAACTTCAAGACTGTGGACGACGAGCGGCTTGCCGGCCAGGAGCACCAACGGCTTGGCCACGGAGGCCTTCAGTCTCGTCCCCGAACCCGCCGCCGGAATAATGACTTGGATTTTTATGCCCATAACTCATGCCTTGAGCTTCGCAAAAATCATCCGCCCGGACTGGGTCTGGAGCACGGACGTCACCAGCACCCCGACCTTCTGCCCGATCATCCGCCGGCCGTCCGCCACAACGATCATCGTGCCGTCATCCAGATATCCGACGGCCTGGTTCGGCTCCTTGCCCTCTTTGACCAGACGGGTCTCGATCTCTTCTCCCGTCAGCACGACCGGCTTGACGGAATCGGCCAATTCATTGATGTTCAGGACCTCCACGCCCTGCAGGGACGCGACATGTCCCAGATTGGCGTCCATGGTGCAGATGCTCCCATCCATCATCTTGGCCAGTTGGACCAGCTTGGCGTCGACTCCCAAAGACCCGGGGACGTCGTCTTCCCGGACGATGAGGTTCATTTTTGTGTCCTTCTGCATGGTCTTGAGGATCTCCATACCCCGGCGGCCGCGCTGGCGTTTGATCTCCTCGTGAGCGTCCGAAATTTTCTGAAGTTCCTGGAGAACGAAACGCGGCACCAGCAGACGCCCGGGGACAAAACCTGTTTTATAAATGTCCGCGATCCGCCCGTCGATGATCGCGCTGGTGTCCAGCAGGATCACCCGCTCTCCCATCTCCTGGCGCTTGAACCGGACATACGGGATGATGACATGAAACTCGTCTTTCCCCCGCAGGGCCATGACCGCGCCGAGATAGGAAAAGATCAGCGTCAGGATGACCCGCAGAACGGAATGCCAGAATTCCCCGAGGGGAAGGAGAGACAAAATATCCGTCAGGAGCTTTGCCATGAAGAACCCGAGCAACAGGCCGAAGACCATGCTCGAGAGCCCGCGCACCGAAACGCGGCGGAGGCTCATCTCCGCGAAAATCAGCACGAACCCGCTGGCGACACCCGCCATCATCCCGTTGGTCGACTGGTCCTGGATCGACCCGAGATAGGACCCGACAAACCCGCAGATGATCAGAAAAAACGCCCGGACGAATAATAATGTCATGGACAACTCCTCCCCTGTGACCTTCGCCTAACGATAAGTCGTCACCAAAAACAACCGGCAACGGGCGAAGGGAATGTTATTTCTCCAAAATGCAGTTCCCGAAATGATACATCCGGAAAAACCGCACCAACGTTTTTTCAGAGTATTGCCCCAGTTGCGAACCCCTCCCAGCCCCGCCTCCGGCGGTCGAATCGGCGGGGCCCTGAACGAAGCGAATGGGTTCGCCCAGCAAACTTACGCCGCCTACGGCTCCGCAAGTTTGGGGCTCATAAACTCTCCAGCGCTTCCTTGACCGTGTGCACGGCCGTCATGACCAATTTCGTGTCCTTGAACCCGCCGCGGGCGTTGAGGTTATTGGCCGGGATGATACAGCGCTTAAATCCAAGTTTCTCGGCCTCGTTCAAACGCACGGCAAGCTGGGAAACGCTCCGCACCTCTGCGGAAAGGCCGACTTCTCCAAGGACGACGGTATCGAACGGGACAGGCCTGTCCAGGAGGGCCGAGGCCACGGCCAGCGCCACGCCCAGGTCCCCCGCAGGGTCCATCACCTTGACTCCGCCGACAACGTTCAAGAAAATGTCCTTGTCTCCCAAATTCAGCCCGAGCCGTTTCTCCAAAACCGCCACGAGCAGGGCCAGGCGGTTAGGGTCAAACCCCTGGGCCTTCTGCCGGACGATCCCGAAATTCGACCGGCTCACAAGGCCCTGGACCTCGACCAGAAACGGCCGCGTGCCTTCCAGGACCGGCACCACGACCGAACCGGTGGCGTTCTGCGGCCGCTCGCACAAAAAGATTTCCGACGGATTCAGGACCTCGGACAATCCGGAAGAAGTCATTTCAAAGACGCCGATCTCGTTGGTCGAGCCGAAGCGATTTTTGGTTGTCCGCAGGACGCGGTACGCGGTGTAACGTTCCCCCTCAAAATACAGGACCGTGTCCACCAGATGCTCCAGTACCCGCGGGCCGGCCAGCATGCCTTCCTTGGTCACGTGGCCGATGATAAAAAGCGCGATCCCCGCGGTCTTGGCCAATTGCGTGAGGATCGCCGCGCTCTCCCGGACCTGCGTGACGCTGCCGGGGCTCGAAGCGACTTCCGGGTGATGGACCACTTGGATCGAATCGATCACCACAATCTGGGGCATCATCTTTTTGATGTCGTTGAGGATCACGCTCAGGTCGATCTGGTTGACGATATAAAGGTGCTTCGGGTCCTTGGCGATCCGGTCCGCCCGCATCTTGGTCTGCTGGACGGATTCCTCACCGCTGACATAAAGGACGTTCTGCCCCTGGGCGCTCAGGGCGCACATGATCTGGAGCATGAGGGTGGACTTGCCGATGCCGGGGTCCCCGCCGATGAGCGTCACCGATCCCGGGACGACCCCGCCACCCATCACACGGTCAAATTCCGCGATGCCGGTGGTCATCCGCTTTTCCCCGCCGGCCACAACATCCTTCAGCAGGACCGGTTTGTCCTTGAAAACGACACCGCCCCGTTTTTCCTGGGGGACAGGCGCGGTGTTTTCCTCGACATAGCTGTTCCAGCTCTCGCACTCAGGGCACCGGCCGATCCACCGGGGGGCCTGGGCTCCGCAGCTCTGGCAGACGTAGATGGTTTTAGTCTTCATCAGAAAGAGACTTTCCTTTCAACGCCGATCATGTCGTCCTCGTCCTGAGTATAGTTGCCGGGACTGCCGTCGTTAGTTTTCAGATACTTCAATTCCGTCGCGGACCCCTTCTCACCCTTGATCCTCTTGAGGGTCCATTCCAGATTGTCCCCTTCCTGGCTCACGATGGCCTCTTTTTTCAAACCCTTGATCTGCCGGTCGAGGTTCGCAAGGTCCCTGATGTCGATCTGGCCGGTCACATTGGAAGTGAAACCATTGGCATTGGTGATGCTGGAATTGGTCAACTGCACGAACGGGAAGACGCCTTCAAAGTTCAGGACAAAATTCTGGTACGTCGACGTCTTGATCGTCCCGTACTCGCTCAAAAAACTGCCTTTCACCTGGACCCGGCTCAATGGCCCTGAAAAAAGAAGTTCCCCGGCCAGGGGACCGGAGGCCTTCCCGGCCCCCTCCTTCAGCCAAAAGGCCAGAAAATCCCCGATGTCGATCCCCAGGGTTTGGACGGTCATATTCACCGGATACGGATCGGCCAGAGAGAAAGACCCCTTGCAGGTCAGGCTGCCGACGAGCAAATAATGGATGAAGATGGTGTTGTTTCTGAATTCAAACTGCCCGGAAAGTTCCCTCACCGGCTGAAAATTGACCAACGTATAGTTGCTCCAAATTTTCCCGCTGATCTTGGGGACCTTCTGTTTCTCGTCACGGCCGATCTCCAGGGGAATCTCCAGGACCGACGAGATCTCAAAAACCGGGGTTTTCAGATGATCGATATTGACCGTGATCTGGTACTGCCGGTCCGCGGTCTGCTCGGCTTTCAGGGCGATGGCCCGGTTGTCGTCCGCGCCGATGATGAATTCAAACGTTTTTTGCCCGGGATCGATGCGGCCGCTGAAAGGGACAAGGACCTTCGCCTCGGAGACCGATGGGGAAACCGACCCTAACAAAAAAGCGAGGCCAATGAGAAGTCGCTTCATGGAGAATCCCGTCCGGTGCCGCACGGGGGAACTGCCCGCCGCGGCGGGACAGTCCGGGATTAAGGTTCCGGCTTTTCGAAGACCAGGTTGTCGTTTCTTCGGTTGACCTTGATCCTGGTCCCGTCCTTGTACTGGCCGGAGATGATCTCTTCCGCCAAAGGATCTTCCAACAGGCGCTGGATGGTCCTCTTGAGAGGCCTGGCCCCGAAGACGGGGTCAAACCCTTTCTCGATCAACAGTTCCAGCGCTTCGGGGCTCAATTCCACAAGGATATCCTTGTCCTTGAGCCGTGCCGTGACGTGCTTGACCTCCAGATCAACGATCTGCTGGAGGTTCTCCTTGGTCAGGGACTGGAACACGATGATGTCGTCGATACGGTTGAGGAATTCCGGCTTAAAAACCTTTTTCACTTCGTCCAGAAGGCGCGTCTTCATGTCGGAGTAGGTGGCGTCGCCCGCCGGAGAGACGAACCCCAGCGACCCCTTGCTGCGCAGCATCTCCGCGCCGACGTTGGAGGTCATGATAATGATCGTGTTGCGGAAATCCACCTTGCGCCCCAGGCTGTCGGTGAGGCGGCCTTCTTCAAAAACCTGCAGGAGGATATTGAATACGTCCGGATGGGCCTTCTCGATCTCATCGAGGAGGACAACGGAATACGGTTTGCGCCGGACCTTTTCGGTCAGCTGGCCGCCTTCTTCATACCCGACATATCCCGGCGGCGCGCCGATCAGGCGCGAGACGTTGAACTTGTCCATGTATTCCGACATGTCGATCTGGATCAGGGCGTCGGCGTCGCCGAACATGAATTCGGTCAGAACACGGGCGAGCAGGGTTTTTCCCACGCCGGTCGGCCCCAGAAAGATGAACGATCCGATCGGACGTTTCGGGTCCTTGATCCCGGCCCGCGAACGGCGGACGGCGCGGGCGATCGCGCTGATGGCCTCGGTCTGCCCGACGACGTTTTTGCGCATCTGCTCCTCCATCTTGAGGAGCTTCTCGCTTTCGTTCTGTCCAAGCCGCACCAGGGGGATCTGCGTCCACTGGGAAATGACCCGGGCGATGTCCTCTTCTCCGACGGTGACCGTCACGGTGTCCCGGCGCTCGCTCCACTCGGCGCGCAACTTTTCCAGCTTCTCGCGCGTGATACGTTCCTGGTCGCGCATGCTGGCGGCCTTTTCAAAATCCTGGCTCTTGATGAAGGCCTCTTTTTCCTTGCGCAACTGCTCGATCTGTAATTCCAGGTCCTTGATGTCCGGCGGGACCTCCATGGCCTTGATCCTCGCACGGGAGCCGGCCTCATCCAGGATGTCCACGGCCTTGTCCGGCAGGGCACGGCCGGAAATATAACGGTCCGACAATTTGACGGCAGCTTCCAGGGCCTCGTCGGAATATCTCACGCGGTGATGCGCCTCATATTTGTCGCGCAGCCCCTGGAGGATCTGGATCGCCTGCTCGACGGACGGCGGGTCCACCATGATGGTCTGGAAACGCCGCTCCAAGGCCGCGTCTTTTTCGATATGTTTCCGGTATTCGTCCAGCGTGGTGGCGCCGATGCACTGGATCTCGCCGCGGGCCAGGGCCGGCTTGAGGATGTTGGCCGCGTCGATCGCGCCTTCGGCGGCCCCGGCGCCGACAAGGGTATGAAGCTCGTCAATGAACAGGACGATCTTGCCGGACCGCTTGATTTCGTCCATGATCGCCTTGATGCGCTCTTCAAACTGGCCGCGGTATTTGGTGCCCGCGATCATGAGCGCCAGGTCCAGGACCACGATATTCTTCTCGCGCAGAAGCTCAGGGACGTCGCCCTTGATGATCAGCTGGGCCAGGCCTTCGACGATGGCGGTCTTGCCCACGCCGGCCTCGCCGAGAAGGACCGGATTATTCTTGGTCCTCCGGCTCAATATCTGGACGATACGCTCGATCTCGTTCTGCCGCCCGATGACGGGATCCAGCTTGTTTTCCTTGGCCAGCTTGTTGAGGTTGCGGCCGTAGGCGTCGATCGCCGGGGTCTTGCCGGACCGCCCTCCGCCGGTCTGCTCCTGGGCGTTAAACCCGGGAATTCCCGAACCGAGGAGCTCCATGACCTCGTTGCGCAGTTTGCCGAGGTCCAGGCCGAGATTCAGGAGCACGCGATAGGCCATGCCTTCGCCTTCCTTGACAAGACCGAGGAGAAGATGCTCTGTCCCGATATAATTATGCCCGAGGGCGCGCGCCTCTTCGGCGGAAAGTTCGAGGGCTTTTTTCGAGCGTGGGGTGAACGGAATGTCGCCCAGGACCTGGGTCTGAGGACCGGGCTGGACCAGCTTTTCCACCTCAATGCGGATCGTCTCAAGATCAAGGCCGAGCTTCTGCAGGACCGCGGCGGCCACGCCCTCGCCTTCGCGGATCAGCCCCAGCAGAAGATGTTCGGTCCCGATGTAATCGTGGTTAAAACGCCTCGCCTCTTCCTTAGCGTAGACGATGACTTTCCTGGCCCGTTCGGTGAATCTATTGAACATTCCTTGAGTCCTCCTCGTTGATGCCGGATTGGATTAAACCGAGCCGAACTTCTGACGAATCAAGCTGGCCCGCCGGGAATCCCGGGATGTCGTTGTGAGTTTTTTGCCTTCAAGCTTTTGCAGGTGCGCCGGCTGGATCATGATGAACAACTCGTTCATGGTCTTGCGGTCCACGTCCTTGACGATGCCCAGGTCGATCCCCAGCCGCACCATGGACAGCAGCTCCACGGTTTCCTGGCTGGAGATGATGTGCGCATTCTTGAGGATACCGAGCGAACGGAAAATTTTGTCCTCCAGCATCGGCTTGTTCTGCATCAGCAGGGCCTGACGGGCCTGCTCTTCCTGCTCGATGACCTGGCGGATCAACCCGTTGATGTTCTGAATGATGTCCTCCTCGCTATGGCCGAGGGACACCTGGTTGGAGATCTGGTAAAAGTTCCCGCTGGCCTGGGTCCCCTCGCCGTAAAAACCTCTCGAGGCGAAACTCAATTTGGCGATGGCGGCCAGGACCTTGTTGATCTGCTTGGTCATGACCAGGGCCGGAAGGTGCAGCATCACCGAGCCGCGCATGGCGGTCCCGGTGTTGGTCGGACAGGCGGTCAGGTACCCCCACTCCGGCAAGAAGGCGAAATCCAGGGACTGGGACAAATGGTCGTCGAGCGAATTGATCAAATCCCAGGTTTCGCTCAGATTAAACCCCGAACCGATGCCCTGGATGCGCAGATGATCTTCCTCGTTGATCATGATGGAGACCGTTTCGTCCTCGGCCACGACCAGCGCTTTGGACTCGGTGTTGGTCGCATGCTCGTGGCTCATGAGATGACGCTCGACCAGGAATTGACGGTCGATATTGTCCAGGTCGTTGATCTTGAAGGTCGTGCTGCTTTTCATCCTCTCGACCCCGGACAAGGCCTTCTGAACGAGCTCGATGGTCTCGATCAGACCCTTCTTGCTCGCCCGGTTGGGAAACGGCACCTGACTGAGGTTACGGGCGAGACGGATGCGCGAGGACATCACGATGTTCGAATGCGGCCCCGTGCCTTTGAGCCATTCGCCGGTCCGGTTGATCAGTTCATTAAGGTCCATCTGTTCTCCCTGAAGTCTATGCCTGTTCGCGGCTTTCCGCCTGGCGGATCTTGTCGCGCAACTCCGCCGCTTTTTCAAAATCTTCCGATTCGATCGCCCTCTGCAGTTGATGACGCAAATCCTGGAGGGTGTCCACGGCTTTCTTGCCGGCCTGCGCCTGGATCAATTTCGTCGGCGACTTGCCGACATGGCGGCCGGACCCATGGATCTTTTTCAACAGCGATGAAAGGTGCTGTTTGAAGGCCGGGTAACAATTCCCGCAGCCCAGACGGCCGAATTTTCGGAAATCCTCGTAGCTCATGCCGCAGGCCGGGCATTCCAGTTTGACCTTCTCGAATTCCTTGACCTGCTTGCCGAAATCCGCCAGCCCGGCCAAAAGGTCCGCCAGGCCGAACTGCTGCTCCATCTGCACGCTCTTCTCCCGCGCGCATTCTTCGCAGAGGTGCATCTCGGTCATCTGGTCGTCGACGATCTCGGTCAGATGGACAGTCGCTTTTTTCTTGCTGCAAATGTCGCAAAGCATAATCGCGTCCTCGGCCTTAGTACCGGATTCCGTCCTGCCGGGTGATGGTGTGGAACCACTGCAAAAGTTTCAACGTCAAAGCTCCGGGCTTGCCGTTGCCGACAAGCCGGCCGTCGATCTTCACCACCGGGATGATCTCGGCCGCCGTGCCGGTCAGAAAACATTCGTCGGCGTTATACAGCTCGTGGCGCGTGATATGGGTCTCCAGCGTTTTGATCTTGTGCTCCGCGGCCAGCGACAGCACGGCGTCGCGGGTGATCCCGCTCAGGCGGCCCTGGGACGGCGTTGACAGGACGCCGTTCTTGGCCATAAAAATATTGTCGCCCGTGCACTCGGCCACAAACCCGTGGTTGTCCAGCATGATCGCTTCCAGGTACCCCGAATTATTCGCCTCGATCTTCGCCAGGATATTGTTGAGGTAGTTGAGCGATTTCAGCCGCGGGTTGAGCGCCTCGGGATGGTTGCGCACCGTTGGCACGGTGATGATCTCAAGCCCTTTTTTGTAAAGTTCCGCGGGATAGAGCGTAATTTTGTCGGCGATGATGATGGTGTTCGGCTTGCCGAAACATTTGCGGGGGTCCAGCCCCAGGTCCCCTTCCCCCCGGCTCACCACCACCCGGATATAGGCGTCGTCGAGCTTGTTTTCCTTGAGCGTGTCCACGATGGCCTTGGCCATCTGAACGCGGGTCAGCGGGATCTCGATCATCAGGGTATGGGCTGTTTCATAAAGCCGGTCCACGTGCTCCTTGAGCTTGAACACAAGCCGGCCATAGGAGCGGATGCCCTCAAAGGCCCCGTCGCCGTAAAGGAACCCGTGATCGTACACGGACACCTTGGCGTCTTCTTTGTCCACAAATCGGCCGTTGATATAAATTTTCATGATGTCTTCTCCTGCTTGCTAAAGTTTCACGTTTGAAAGTCCCGCGAAGCGGGATTAAAGATGCGCCGGGTTCAACGGCACCAACATGCCGTCCTTCATATGAATGGTCTTGTGCGACCGCCGCGCGATCCCTTCGTCGTGCGTGACGATCAGGAGGGTCTGCTGGTTGCGGGCGTTGAGTTCCATGAGAAGATCGATGATCGCCTCACCGGTCTCGGAGTCCAGGTTGCCGGTCGGCTCATCGCAGAAAATGATGGCAGGCTCGTTCACCAGGGCCCGCGCTATGGCGACCCGCTGCTGTTCTCCGCCGGAAAGCTGATTGGGCTTGTGCGACATGCGGGCCTGCAGCCCCACCCGCTCCAGCAGCCGCTCGCCTTTGCCCTTCAATTCGTCCGAGTTCCTCAGATCGGCCTTGACCAGCGCAGGCAGGATGACATTTTCCAGGGCGGTGAATTCCGGCAAAAGGTGATAAAACTGAAAAATGAACCCGATCTTCAGGTTGCGGATCTTGGCCCTTTCACCGTCGTTGAGCTTGTAAATGTTCCGGTCATCCAGAAGGACCTCGCCCTGTGTGGGCTTGTCCAGCCCTCCCAGGATGTGCAACAGGGTCGATTTGCCGGCCCCGGACGGTCCCACAACCGCGTGAACGCCGCCCTTTTCGATCTTGAGATCGATTCCTTTCAAAACGCGCAACTCGCTGCCGTTCTGACGGTAAACCTTTTGGATGTTACGCGCTTCCAGCACCGGATCCCATCCTTCATTTTACATAAGTTTATACAAAAGGAAACACCAAACTGAACCAACTTGCCGTTCCGTCCGCAGGACCGGGCCGCAGTCTCTATTCGTACCTCAACGCCTCCACCGGCTGGAGCTGGGCGGCCTTGGCCGCCGGATAAATGCTGGCCACGTAACTGATCACCAGGGCCGCGGTCACGATCGCCAGAAGGTCCGACAATTGCAGTTCCACCGGCACATGGTCGATCGAATAAATTTCCGCCGGGACCTTGATGTAAGTCCTCAAAAGATAACTCAGCCCCACGCCGCTGACAACTCCCCAGAATGTCCCGAGGACGCCGATCAGGATCCCCTGCTTGGTGAAGATGCTCCGGATGGATTTCTGCGGCACGCCGAAGGACTGCAGGATGCCGATGTCGTGGATCTTGCTCGTCACGGTCACGACCAGGGTGCTCACGATATTGAACGACGCCACCAAGACCATCAGGGTGAGGACGATGAATAGCCCCCACTTCTCCAGGAACAGCGCTTCGAAAAGGTTGCGGTTCACGTCGATCCAGGTCTTCACCAGAAAGCTGTAACCCAAGGCGTCATAAACGGCCTGCTTCACCTCCCTGGCGTCGTACGGGTTATCGATCTTGACGCCGATGCCGGACACCTTGTCGGACGGGATGTTAAGAATCTCCTGGGCCTTTTTGAGATCCACCACGACCAGCTTCATGTCGTAGTCCACCATGCCGGTGTTAAAAATCCCGGTGATCGGCAGCTCAAACCGCCAGCCCCGCCCGGCCATGCCTGATCCCGGGGCGATCAGAGTCACCTTATCGCCCAAAGAATACCCGAAATAACGCGCCAGCTCGTTGCCGATGACGATCCCGCCTTTGGACAACCCCGCCAGGTCTCCCTCCACCACGTATTCCTGAACCTGGGTGACCTGGGGTTCGGTCGAGGGATTGATGCCCCGGATCACAAGCCCGAGGGCCTGGCCCTCTTCTTCGATAAAAATATTCCCCTGGATATACCCTGAAACGCCTTTCACTCCGGCCAGGCCGCGGACCTGCCTCATGACAGCCTCATAATCGCGGATCCCGGTCTCTTTCTCGATGGCCACGTGCGGGGTGGTGCCGATGATCTTATTGCGCAGATTGTTGCCGAACCCGGTCATAATGCCGGTCACCACAATGAGAGCGGCGACGCCGACGGCAACCCCGGCGATCGAAATGAAATTCAAAAACGTCAGGAACCGCCCCTTGCTGGCGATCAAATACCGATAGCTGATCCAGTTCTCGTAATTCATAAGAAAAATCCTTCTGAGCGCACGGACACAGGGACACGCGTAATCAAAAACACGAATGTTTTATCCTGCCTTTTGCGCCCGTGTGTCCTTGTGCTCATGTGCTCCTATTTTCTTTCTCCTCATGCGGCTTCAAGAGCGGGAACAGGATCACGTCCCGGATCGACGGAGCGTCGGTCAGAAGCATGACCAGGCGGTCGATGCCGATCCCCAGCCCGCCGGCCGGCGGCATGCCGTATTCCAAAGCATTGACGAAATCCTCATCGAATGTCCGCAGCCCGGTTTCCGTGTCGTCCTTCAAATCTTCGATCAGCCGCTGGCGCTGTTCCTGGGGGTCGTTCAACTCGGTGTAGGCGTTGCCGACCTCCATCCCGGCGACGAAACATTCAAAACGCTGGGCAATCGCCGGACGGTCCGGGAACGTCTTGGCCAGCGGGGACAGGAAAGCGAAATAATCCACGATGAACAACGGGTCCATGGTCGCGCCCTCCTCCAGGGCCTCTTCCACGATCTTCATGATCCCCGACCGGGTCAGGGCCTCGACCTTCACCCGCTCGCCTTTGACGGCCTTGACCTTCTTAAGCATGGCCGCCGCGTCGTCCTCGGGATCGATGCCGAACTTTTCCTTGACCAGGCCGGCGAACGACTTGCGCTTCCAGGGCGGGGTGAAATCAATGGTCTGCCCCTGATAAGGGACCTGGTAAGAGCCGGTGACCTCCTTGGCCAGGGTGCTGATAAGATCTTCGGTGAGTTTCATCATGTCCTCGAAATCGGCGTAGGCCTGGTAAACCTCGAGCATGGTGAATTCCGGATTATGGCGCGTGGAGATGCCTTCATTGCGGAAATTCCGGTTCATTTCATAAACCCTCTCAAGCCCGCCGACGAGAAGCCGCTTCAGGTACAATTCCGGGGCGATGCGCATGTACACGTCCATGTCGTAAGCGTTGTGCTTGCTTTTGAAGGGACGGCCCCTGGCCCCGCCCGGCAGGGGCTGGAGCATGGGCGTTTCCACTTCCAGAAACCCGCGCTGATCCAGGAACGAACGGATCCGGGTGACGATTTTGCTGCGCTTGATAAAAAGGTCGCGGACAGGATCGTTGGCGATCAGGTCCACGTATCTCTGGCGGTAGCGGATCTCCACGTCCTTGAGGCCGTGCCATTTCTCCGGCAGGCACATCAGGGACTTGGACAAGACCGTCACCTCGGAAACGCGGACGCTCTGTTGGCCGGTCTTGGTCGTAAAGAGGGTGCCTTTAACGCCGATGATATCGCCGAGGTCGAGCTCTTCGAAAATGGCAAACTGGTCTGCCGGCAGGTGGTCGGCTTTGACATAGAGCTGCATTTTCCCGGTCTGGTCCTTGAGATCCATGAAGAGGACTTTGCCGTGCTTGCGGTTGGCCATGATCCGGCCGGCCACAACCACTTCTTTTTCCTCCTCGAACCCCTTGAGGGCCTCTGCCACGGAATGGGTGCAGACAAATTTCCGGCCGTAAGGCACAACGCCCTTGGCCTGAAGGTTCTTCAGCTTGCCGATCCGTATCCCTTTGATATCATCGATTTCCATAAAATGTCCTTTGAGGAACGTGAATATATACTAATACTATTTATTAAAACGCTTCATTATATAGAAAAAGCCGGAGGGTGTCAACGGAAGCCAAACGCTTGCGGTTCGGACAGATTCTTCAGGAAACGGCTGACGCTAGGACGCGACCACGCAGATTCCGGCCCGGTTGGCCATCTGAATGCAGACCGGCCGGTCGATGATGAGGGTTTTCTGGGCCTCGATGGCGATACAACCGGCCTTGGCCCGGATCATGTGCTTGATCGTCCGCGGACCGATCACCGGGACGTCGAAACGCTCGTCCTGCTTGGGCTTGCTCATTTTCACCACGACCGCCCCCTGACGGGCGATGGCCCCCCCCCTCAGGATACAGCGGTCGGTGCCCTCCATGGCCTCGATGGCCACGATGGCTTTTTCCTTGATCACAACGGTCTGGCCCACGTCCAGCCCGCCCATGGCCTTGGCAATGGTGCGGCCGAACTCCATGTCCGCCAGTTCGCTCTCCGTGGGGCCGCGCTTGGTCAGGGTCCCTTGCGGGGCCATATAATCTTTCAAAAGCAGAGTGGAATCCAGAAGCTCAAGGTCGTGCTCCCGCAATTTGTCGGCGATGGCCTTGAAAATCGTGTCGGCCTTTCTGTCCCGGAGGGCCTGGAGAAGCACCTGGAATTCCTGGTCCAGCTCAACGGTCTCATCGAAAAGGTTCCCGGGGTTGACCTGGCCAGCCATGATCACCTGCTTCACCCCTTCGTCCCGGAAATATTGAAAAAGTTTCTTGAGCTCGCCGACCTTGAACCAGGCCAGGCGGTCGGTAAACGGCTTGATGAGCCACGAGGTGTCCCCGCGAATGGCGGCCGCCACAACTCTCATGTTCTGGGCTTTGGCCGCACGGGCGAAAAGGATGGGAAATTTGCCGTTGCCGGCGATCAGGCCGATGGGTTGGATGGGCATAATCGTGATGGAAAGAACTGCACCGCGGAGATTAAAATTTTAATGAGGAAGGGACTCAATCCCTCGGCTCCCTCGCTGGCGCTCGGTCGCTCGGGACTTCACCCCAGAAAACGGGGTTCAGCTGCACAACCCGCGTTTGGTCATCTTGGCGAAGAAGATGAGGTGCTCGACCTCCGGGCACGGCTCCAGATCTTTCTCAAGCTGGGCGATGGCGTGTGTCTTGGAAAGCCCGGAAAAAAACAAAATCTTAAACGCCTTTTTCAGGACGTTGACGGTCTTCAGGGACACGTTCGCGCGCTTCAATCCGACGAGATTCAGGTTGTAAACTTTGGCCGGATGTCCGTCGCACATGGAAAACGGCGGGATGTCCTGGACGACCTTGGAACAGCCTCCCACGATCGACAGGCGGCCCAGCCGGACAAACTGATGGACAGCGGTCAACCCGCCGACGATCGCGTTGTCTTCAAGCGTCACATGGCCGGCCAGCGTCCCCACGTTGGCCATGACGCAATTGTTGCCGATCACGCAGTCATGGGCCACATGGGAATACGCCATCAGCAGGTTGTTCTTGCCGATGACGGTCTTGCCTCCGCCCTCGACGGTCCCGGTGTTGATGGTCACATATTCGCGGATGATGTTGTTTTCGCCGATGGTGAGATAGACGTTGTCCTGGCCGGAGTATTTCTTGTCCTGGGGGGCGCTGCCGATGATGGCGCCGGTGAAGACCTGGCTGTTCTTGCCGACCGTGGTCTGGCCGTCGATCACGCAATGGTCCCCGATCTTGACGTTGTCACCGATGGTGACGTCCGACCCGACGATGGAATAGGCCCCCACCGTCACGCCGGGAGAAAGCTTGGCGTCCGGATTAACGACCGCGGTCTTGTGAATGTTCAGTCCTTCCATGGATCCCTTTCCTGCTCGAAATTTTTTAGACGTGAGGCCCCGAGAGTCCCGGCGGGCCTCCCCACGACATTGAAACCCATTATACACAAAGAGGATGGAAAGCTCAATTAAGAAAAGTATTATCTGTGAAGGACACGAGGATGTCGGCTTCGGTGACGATTTCGCCGTTGACGCGGGCTTCTCCGTGGATCACGGCGGTTCGGGACCGGTCTCGGACCACGGACACGTCCAGGACAAGCTGGTCGCCGGGAACGACAAGCTTGCGGAATTTCACGCTGTCGGCGCCCATGAACAGGGCCAGCTGTCCGCGATGTTTTTCATCGGTCAGGACCACGATGCCGCCCAGCTGGGCCAGGGCCTCGACCATGAGAACACCGGGCATGATCGGGCGGGAGGGGAAATGGCCTTCGAAAAAGTTGTCGTTGATCGTGACGTTCTTGATCCCGACGGCCCTTTTCCCCTTCTCCATCTCCGTGACCCGGTCCACCAGCAAGAACGGATAACGGTGAGGGAGGATCTGCATGATCTGCTCGATCGTGAGGGCTCGGACGCTGTCCCCGGGGATCTGCGGGACAAAGGGCGCCGCCGGTTCCGTCGGGACGGACGGCTGTCCGCTGGAAAGTTTCTTCAACAGGGCGATATTGAGCGTGTGCCCGCTCTTGACCGCGAACACCTGGCCGCGGATGGGCTTTCCCAAAAGATACAAATCGCCGATGAAATCCAGGACCTTGTGCCGGGCAAATTCATCGGGGAACCGCACCTGATTATTGATGACGCCTTTTTCCCCGACGACAAGCGTGTTCTGATAATTCGCCCCCAGCCCCAGCTGGCTGGACTGCAGGCGCTTGGCTTCCTCTTCCAGGCAAAACGTTCGGCAGGGCGCGATCTCGCGCTCGAAAATCTCGCCCGTCACCGTTGTGGAAAAAAACTGTGACCTCAAGAACGGGTTCGGGTAATCCAAAACATAAGAAATCTTGAATTCCGGGTCCGGGACGACAAAGATCGACGCCCCGTCCCGGCAAACGCCGACGGGCTCTTTGACGTCAAAATATTGCCGGGCGGCCTTCTGCTCCAGGACGCCGACGGCCTTCAACGCCTTCAAATATTCCAAACCGCTCCCGTCCAGGCCCGGCAGTTCGTTGTTGTTGATTTCAACGATCAGATTGTCGATCCCCAGGCCGCAGAGGACGCTCATCATGTGCTCGACGGTGTGAATGAGGGCCGGCTGGCGGCCGATGGTCGTACAGCGGGGCAGAGGGGCCTCCCCCAGGATACTGTCCGGCCCCACCTTGACAACAGGGCGGCCCGGAAGGTCGGTGCGGACAAAAGAGATCCCGTGGTCCTGCGGCGCCGGTTTGAAGCGGGCTTCGGCGGCATTGCCCGTGTGCAATCCCACCCCCTTCAGGGAAAATTCGCTTCTGATGGTTTTCTGAGGATCTGTCATGGCCTTGGCGATTGCCGGAGGAATCAACCCCGGCGTTCCGATTCCTTGAGCCTGTTCTCCAGCTCTTCGATTTTCTTTTTTAATTCGCTGAGGATCTTCACATACTGC
Organism: Candidatus Omnitrophota bacterium; assembly: GCA_030688425.1. Lineage (NCBI taxonomy): Bacteria > Pseudomonadati > Candidatus Omnitrophota > Candidatus Omnitrophota bacterium. The sequence continues at coordinate 393,207 of JAUYIB010000012.1, forward strand.
GGCAGACGCTGAACGCAGGCGTTGACCCGTTTCGCCAGCCCCATCTCCTTGGCCGGGATGCCCCAGACCGTGGTGTTGGCCGGGATATCGCCCGCAACGCCGGATTTGGAAGCGACAACGGCGTTATCGCCAACGGTCAGGTGCCCCGCCAGGCCGACCTGGCCGGCGATGGTGACATTGTTCCCGATCGTCGTGCTGCCGGAGATGCCGACCTGGGACACGATGAGGCAATTCTCGCCGATGCGCACGTTGTGCGCGATCTGGACAAGGTTGTCGATCTTCGTCCCCCGCCCGATGACGGTTTTGTCAAACCGCGCGCGGTCGATCGTGACATTGGCGCCGATCTCCACGTCGTCCCCGATGACCACGGTCCCGACTTGGGGGACCTTCTCATGTTTTCCATCGACCGAAATAAATCCGAATCCGTCAGCCCCGATCACGGCGCCGCTGTGGATGATGACCCGGTCGCCGATAGAAAGCCCCTCCCGGATCGTGACGTTCGGATAAATCAGGCCGCCCTGGCCGATGACGGTCCTGGACCCGATGTAACAGCCGCTGAAAACAACGGTCTTATCGCCGACCTCCGCCCCGCTTTCGATGACGACGTGCGGCCCGACAGCGACGTCTTTGCCGAGAACGGCGTCCTTGGCGATCACCGCGGTGGGATGGATCCCGGAAAGCCGCGGCGCCGGGATCTCCGACAAAAGGGATATAACCTTGGAGAACGCCAGGGACGGATTGTCCGTGAGGATCAAAGGTTTTTGCGCCGCAGAGGTGCCGCGGGGCGCGATCACGGCCGCGGCCCGTGTCTTTCCGATCAAGTGAAAATATTTGGCATGGGCGACGAACGCGAGGTCACCGTCCCGGGCCTCTTTGATGCCGGAAATCCCGGTGATGGAGACAGAGGGGTCCCCGACCACGTCCCCCCCGATCAAGAGGGCGATATCCCCCAACGTTTTATGAAGACCCGTTTTTTCCATGTCCCATTCCTGCCGTCCAGCTCCGGGGTTTAATAAATTTGCGTCGCAGGTGCCCGGGAAGGCCCTTGCGACGCAAAAAAATTCCGACCCGCCCCGGAGAAACTACTTGGCGGCCTTGTTGTAACTCTCGTTGAGTTTATTCAGGATCGTTTCGGAAATGTCCAAGATCTCATTGCCGTAAATCAAGACCCGGTCATTGAGGACGATATCGATCTTCTCGGCCTTGGAATACTCGCTGACCACTTTCTCAACTTCCAGGAGTATCTCGCGGACCTTGTCGTTGCGCTCTTTCTGAAAATCGATCTCCTTCTGGCGGTCGTAATCGCGCAGTTCGCTGGTCATCTGGTCGATCTCTTTCTGCAGTTTCATCTTCTCGTCTTCCTTGACCAGGGCCAGCTTGTTATTGGCCTCCCTCAGCTTCTCGATCTTCTGGTTGCGATCCTGCTCGACGGCCTTGTATTTGGCCTCGAACTCGGTGTCATAGGCCTTGGTCTTCTCATAATTGTCGAACACCTTGCTCAGGTCCATGGTCGCGATCTTCATCGGGGTCTGGGCCATCGCCACACCCGTCAGGAACACCGAAAACACGGCGGCTGTCATCAAAAGTCTTAACGTCTTCACTTGAACTCCTCCTTGTGTTGATTTTGCTGAACTGTTAAGGCAAGATTTGCTGGGCAACGGGCACTGTCCCTCCGCTTTGGCTCCCCAGGCAAAGGGACGGGGATCAGAATCCGCGGCTCACGCTAAAATAAAATTTCCCCGACTTGTCTTCCTCACCGGGTTCGTCGCTCAATGGATAACCGTAGTCCAGGTTGATCGGCCCGATGGGGGTCTTGACCCTCAGGCCCAGGCCGAAGCCGGACTTGAAATCCCCGGTGCCGAAGTCATCCACTTTCGACCAGACGTTCCCGGTGTCGAAAAACGTCGCCAATTTCAGGAAGTCGATGATAGGGATCGTGTATTCGATGTTGCCGACCAGCATGCTCTCGCCGCCCAGAGGGTCCTCGGTCACCGGGTCCAGCGGGCCGACCTTGCGCTCGTTGTAACCGCGGATGGTCCGGGCGCCGCCGGCAAAGTACCGCTCGAAAATCGGGACCTTGCTGTTGTCGCCATAGGCGTCGGCAAAGCCGGCCAGGACGCGGAACTCCAGGACGGAATCAAATTTGAACGGAATATTATAACTCGCCCGCGGGGTGAAACGCATAAAATCTTTGTCCCCGCCGAAAGGCCCGCCGGCCACGTCCGCCGTCCCGCTGAGGTACAGCCCCTTGGTCGGGTTGAACACGCTGTCGCGGCTGTCCCGCGAGAGGTTGAAGCTCACCCGGCTGATGGTGTTTTTGCCCTGCTCGGCCAGAAGGTCTGCCGAAACATTGGCCTCAAAATTGTCGATGGTGACGTTCTCACGGCCGTACATCACGCTGCCGGAGAAATATTCCGTGAATTGTTTGCCGAAGCGGATGTCCCCGCCGGTGCGCTTTTCGTCATAGGCATAACCGACGTCCCGTTCCCGGCTGCGCTCGGACCGGTAGGCATCAAAGCCGCCGGAGATCGGGTAATCGAACAGCCACGGCTCGGTGAAACTCAGGCGCATGTTGTTCCGGGTGGACCCGGATTCCGCGCGCAAGAGGAGGTTCTGGCCGCCGCCGGTGAACGTCGGGAAATTCGTGAAGTCGAAATTTTTCTGTTCCACCTCGACAAAGCCCACCAACTGATCGATCGTGCTGTAACCGCCGCCGAAACTGAAGGTCCCGGTCTTGGCCTCTTTCACCTGGACAACAAGGTCCTTCTTGCTGGGCGAGTCCGTGTCTTCAATGTCGTAACTGATGTCTTCGAAATACCCGAGGTTCTGCAGGCGCTGCTTGCTGCGGCGCAGCTTCTCGCCGTCGAACTGGTCCCCCGGGTAAAGCCTCATCTCCCGGCGGATGACAATGTCGCGGGTCCGGTCGTTGCCCTGGATCTTGATCCGGTTGACATACGCCAGATTTCCCTCTTCGACATCCAGCTTGACCTCGACCTTGCCGGTGTCAGGATTCAGGGACGTGGATTCGCGGACATTGGCGAAGATGTAACCCTTATCGAAATACAGCGTGCGGATGCTGGACAGGTCAACGGTCAGCTTGTCGCGGCTGAAGATCCCTCCGACCTTGACTTCATTCATCACGGCGATGACCTCATCGTCGTCCGCGACCTTGTTGCCGGACAGGGTGATCTTTTCGACATAATAACGCTTGCCTTCTTCAATATTGATCCGGACGATCAGCCGGGACGGGGTCATCTCCTCCAATTCATGGCTCACGGTCGCGTCGATGAACCCTTCCCTCTCATAGAAGGCCTTGATACGGTCCATGTCCTCGGCCAGGATGTCCTTCTTCAGATAGCCGGAGGTAAACAGCGAGTCGGGACGGGTCTTGATGACCTTCATGATCCGTTTGTCCTTAAAAGCGGTGTTGCCTTTGATCCGGATCCGTTTGACCTTGATCCGCACGCCTTCCTTAATGACGAAATGGATCGCGGTCTTGTTGTTCAGTTCGTCGCGCTCGGTCTCCACCGTCACGGAGACGCTGGTCAGCCCTTTCTTGGTATACATGTCCTCGATCGTGCGGACGTCGTCATTGAGCTCTTTGTTGTCGAGGAACTTTCCTTTTTTGGACTTCAGTTTTTTGACGATCCCCTTAGGGTTGAAATAGCGAAGCTTGGAAAACGTGATCTTGTCCACGATGGATTTTTCCGTCACGTAAAAAAGGACCTTGAAGCCGCCCTCAAAATCCTCGCGGTCCACCCGCACGTCCGAAAAGAACCCGGTGTTGTAAAGACGCTTGATATCGTCGCTGATAACGCTCTGGAGATATTCCTGGCCGGCCCTGGTCTTGATCTTGGCAAGGATCGTCGGCAGGCTGATGGACTTGTTCCCCTTGATCTCAATGGATTTGACCACTTTTTTCTTTTCCGGGGAAACGGCAGGGGGCGGTTCCTGGGCGTCAGGGGCCTTGGGGACGGCAGGAGCGGCGGCCGGGGCCTTTTCAGGAGGCTCCACCGCTTCCTGATTGACCGCCGGTTGGGCTGAAACGGTTGGAACAGAAGCGAAAACGCAAGCTACGAAAAAAGTTAGCGAGAAAAATTTCGACATGACCTGATTATAGGGATTCTGCCGCGGGCTGTCAATCCACATGTGCAAGATTTTCGAACCTCATATATTCTTTAATGAACGTGAGTTTGATCGTGCCCACCGGGCCGTTGCGCTGTTTGGCGATGATGATCTCGGCGATCCCCTTGTTCTCCTCTGTGGGGCGGTAATACTCCTCCCGCACCATCAGGATGACCAGGTCCGCGTCCTGTTCGATGGCGCCGGATTCCCGAAGGTCGGAAAGCTGCGGCCTGTTGCCTTCGCGGCTTTCCACGGCCCGGGACAACTGGCTCAAGGCGATGATGGGGATATGGAGTTCGCGGGCCAGGGCCTTGGTCGAACGGGAAATCTCGGAGATCTCCTGCTGGCGGCTGTCGGTTTTGGTGGACCCGCGCATCAGCTGCAGGTAATCCAGGACGATCAGCTGGATATCGTGGCGGGATTTCAGTCGCCTGGCCTTGGCGCGCAGTTCCATGGCCGAAATCGCCGGGGTATCATCGATAAAAATGGCCGAATTGGACAGCTTGCCGGCCGCGGCCGTCAGCTTCGGCCAATCGGACGGGGACAGAAATCCGGAACGCACCTTGTGGGCGTCAACCCTGGCCTGGGAACAAAGCATCCTCTGAACAAGCTGCTCCTTGGACATTTCCAGGCTGAAAAAGGCCACGGGGATCTTCTTCTCGATCCCGATATACTCGGCGATGGAAGCGGCGAAGGCGCTCTTGCCCATGGACGGCCGGCCGGCCACGATGATCAGGTCCGACGGCTGGAGCCCCGAGGTCATCCGGTTGAACTCCGTGAACGTCGTGGGCAGGCCCGTGATGTACTCTTTGCGCTGATAAAGGGTGTCGATCGTCTCGATGGTCTTCTTGACGAGTTCCTTGATATGGATGGAAGGCTGGCGGTGTTTCAGGTCGGCAATTTCGAAGATCAGCCGTTCGGCGGTGTCCAGGGTGCCGTGGATGTCCTGCCGGGGCTCGTAACAGCTGTTGACGATCTCGGTCGAGTTGTGGATGAGCCGGCGCAGGATCCCCTTTTCCTTGACGATATTCGCGTAATGCTCGACATTGGCCGCGGTGGGCACCATGTCGATGATCGAGGTGAGGTACGTCTCTCCCCCGACCTCGCCCAGATGCCCATCGTCCCGGAGCTTGCTGGTGAGCGTGATCAGGTCGACGTTCTTGCGGTTGTTGTAGAGGTCGACGACGGCGGCGTAGATCTTCCGGTGGGCGTCATCATAGAACCACGATTCGTCAAGGATCTCGATCGCGGTCCCGATGGCTTCCTCATCGATGAGCATGGCCCCCAGGACGGACTTCTCGGCTTCCGCGTTCTGCGGGGGGATTCTTACTTCTTGGTGACCCATAACCGTATCTTGGCTGTCACTTCCGGATGAAGCTTGATGGGGATTTCAAAAATTCCCAATTCCTCGATCGGCTTTTCAAGAACAATGGATTTTTTGTCAACGGGGAACCCTTCGACGTCCAGGGCCCTGGCGATGTCGATTTCCGTCACGGACCCGTACATCTTCTCGAGGTCGTTGACCTCGACGGCCACGGTGCAGGAGACCTTGTTGAGTTTGTCCGCCACGGCCTGGGCCTCGTCCACCTTCTTCTTATTCTCGGCCTCGATCTTGGCTTTCCGGTGCTCAACGACCTTCAAATTGGCCGGCGTGGCCGCGCAGGCCAGCTTCCGGGGCAGCAGATAATTCCGGGCATAGCCGTCCTTCACTTTCACGAGCTTTCCGACCTTGCCCAATTTGGGCACATCCTGACACAAAATCACTTCCATGATGTCTCTCCTCAATGAGCGCATGAGTTATGGAGCCCTGCTTGACGGGCGACATAACTCATCCACGCGAATTGACCCCCGCGTTTCGCTTTGCAAAGCAAAGCGGCGGGGGCCATGATTGCTTATTGCCGGCGCTTGGCGCCGACGGGTAAAAGCCCGAGATACCTGGCCCATTTAATGGCCAGCCCCATCTCGCGCTGCTTATGCGCGTTCAGGCCCGACAGCCGGCGGGAAACGATCTTCCCCCGTTCGGTGGTAAAACGCTGCAGAAGGGCCAGATTCTTGTACTCAATTTTCACGTCCGGCGGAAGCGTATATTTGGACGGCCTGGCCGACCTCGGCCGGGCCGAACCACGGTCCCTGCGCTGTTTACCGCCGGTCCTGCTGTTGCTGCTGCTACTGCGACTATTGCGTCTATTTTCCACCCTGCAACCTCCTCTGGTTTGATTGAACTCTCAAAACTTCATTGGTCCCAGGCGACATCCTCAGGATTGATCGTATCGCCGAAAGGGACCGCTGTCGCGGCCGCGGTGTTGTCCGACGGCTGTTCCACATCGGCGGCCAAGGCGTCCTCCGGCTTGCCCGCGCCCGGCGTGAATTTTCCCAAGAACTGGACCCGTTCAGCGCGGACATCGATGGTGCTGCGCTTTTGCCCGTCCTGGGTTTCCCAGGAACGCGACTGCAAAACGCCTTCGACAAAGACCGGGCTTCCCTTCTTCAAATACTGGCAACAGGCCTCGGCCTGCTTGTCCCACACCGTCATCGTCAAAAAACACACGTCTTCCTTCAACTCGCCGCTCTTATCGCGGAACCTGCGATTCACGGCCAAACCCAAATTCGCCACCGCCACGCCCGCCGGTGTATAGCGAAGCTCCGGATCGCGCGTCAGGTTCCCGATCAAAAAAACCTTGTTCAAATTCGCCATGTGTCGACCCCTCCCATCCTGATATCACACTATCCCGAAAAAGTCTCAAAACCTGTTGGATCTCATCCCGGGGAGCCAGCTCAATGCGTCGCGAGCAGCAGGGTCCGCAGGATCCTCTCATTAAGACGGAGATTCTGCCTGAGTTTGACGATAAAAGACGGGGCCGATTCAAAATTGATGACGTAATAGGTCCCCTCGGATTTCTTCTGGATGCGGAAACTCATCCGCTGTTTGTCCAGCCAGACCTGGCTGTTGATGATCTTGCCTTCCCCCTTGGCGATGGCATCCGTGGTTTCCTTGATCACGGCATCCTTTTCTTCCTGCGGGGCGTTCGCATCCAAAATAACCACCAATTCGTACTTATTCATGTTCTTTTCCTTTTTTATTGAATTGACTCATCACTTGACTAATATCGTTTTTCAGCCACTCCCCACAACACCGGGCCGCGTCCTCGATCAAACCGTTCAAACCCTTGCGCTCGCCGGCATCGAAGGCGCCCAGCACAAACTCGGTGACCTCTTCCCGCCGGGGCGGGGTCCCGATCCCGACCCTTAGCCGGGGGAATTCATTGCTGCCCACAAGATCGATGATGGAACTCAAACCGTTATGGCCTCCGCCGCTGCCGCTCTTGCGGATCCGCATCTGGCCGAAATCCAGATGAAAATCGTCGCAAACCACCAGCATGTCCGAAAGAACGACATTCTTTTTGCGGACCACATCACGGACCGCCTGGCCCGAATGGTTCATGTACGTCAGAGGCAGGAGAAGACAGCACCGCTGGCCCTCTATTTCCCCTTCGGCCATCAACCCGCGGCATGCCCGACTCTCGGCAAACTTCAAACCGGCGCCGCACGCCAGATGATCCACAACGCGAAAACCGATATTATGGCGGGTGTTCTGATATTCCCGCCCGGGATTGCCCAACCCAACGATCAGTTTCAAACCATCCAAGGCTTTCTTCCTATGGGATACGCACACGGTCTGACCTTACGGTCATCCCCCCGCCATGCTTACTTTGCGTCCTTCTTCGCTTCCTTCTTGGGATCGGCCTTGGCCTCGCCGCCCTCTTCCGCCTTCTTCTCGCCGGCTTCCGGCTTCTTCTCCTTGATGACTTCCGGTTCGGCCTTGGCCTCTGCGCCTGCTTCCGCGGACGGGGCCTCTTCTTTCATCGGAGGAACCACGGTCAGAACGATGGTTTCGGGGTCGTTCTTGGCGGCAACTCCTTCGGGGAGAACGATGTCCTTCACATGGATCGAGTCGCTGATCTCCAGCTTGCTCACCTCGACCTCGATGTGGTGCGGAATTTGCGTCGGGAGGCAAACGATGTCCAGTTCCCACAGCATGTGGCTCAAAGACCCGCCGTCGCGCTTGACGCCGACCGGCTCGCCTTTGGCGACCAGGGCCACCTTGACCGTGATCTTCTTTTTCAGGGAGATCTGGTTGAAATCGATGTGCAAAACCTCGTCGGTGACGGGGTTGAGCTGTTCCTCTTTGACGATCGCGGGATAGTCCTTGAGCTTTTTCTCACCCTCCAGGACATTGATGTGAAAAATGATGTTCTCGCCGTGGTGCTGGCGGCGGATACGCTCATAGATCTTGCGGTCGACCTTGATGGCGGTGGCCTTCTGCCCTTCGCCGTACAGGACGGCCGGGACGAAATTCTCCCGGCGGATGCCCTTGATGCGGCGGCTTCCGATTTCACTTCTCACAAGAACGTCCAATTTGATCTCTTCCATGTCTCTCTCCTTCGACTTCGCTTAGGACTTCCTCGCAGCGCTCGGTCGCCCGTCATTGAACATCCGGGCCTCTCGCCGCGTTCGGTCGCTTTCGATTCCGATCATTTAACCTTTTGTCTCTTCAAACAACGAGCTGATCGATTCCTCGTTATGGATCCTTTGGACGGCCTCGGCCAGCAAGGGCGCCACGGAAGCGATCCGGACTTTCGGATTCTCCTTGAGCGCCTGGCAGGGGATGCTGTCCGTAATGATGATGTTCTTTAAAATTTCACATTTGCGGATCTTCTCCAGCGCGCTGCCGGAAAAAATCCCGTGGCTGATGGCGGCGTAGACGGTCGTGACCCCGCGCTCCTTGAGCGCCGAAGCGGCCTCGACCAGGGAACCGGCGGTGGCGACCATGTCGTCGACCAGAAGCGTGACCTTGCCCTTCACGTCGCCCAGGATGTTCAGGGCCTCGACCTGCTCCGGTCCCGAGCGCCGCTTGTCGATGACCGCGAAGTCCGCTTCCAGGCGCTTGGAATACGCCCGCGCCATCTTGATGCTGCCGATGTCCGGGGACACCACGACCAGATTCTTGCGGTCGACCTTCATGTGTTTTTCAAAATAATCGCACAGCACATTGATCCCGTAAAGGTGGTCCACCGGGATATCAAAAAATCCCTGGATCTGGCTGGCGTGCAAATCCATCGTGAGGACACGGTCCGCGCCGGCCGCGTTGATCAGGTTCGCCACCAGCTTGGCTGTGATGGGAACGCGAGGCTGATCCTTGCGGTCCTGGCGGGCGTACCCGTAAAACGGCAGCACGGCTGTGATCCTTTTCGCTGAAGCCCGGCGGGCGGCGTCGATGAGGATCAGCAGTTCCATCAAGCTTTCATTCGGCGGAGGGCACGTCGGCTGGACAATGAAGACATCCTTGCCCCGGATGTTCTCCTTGATCTGAATGCGGATTTCGCCCTCGCTGAAACGCCCGACAAACACCTCGGCCAAAGGGACGTTCAGGCACTTGCCGATGTCCTGGGCCAGCTGGATGTTGGCATTTCCGGTTAAAATCGCCAAACCGTTCATGAAGAATCTCCCTCTGTTGTTGCAAAATTAAATTTTTTTGATGATCCGCCCCGGCACGCCGACAATCACGCCGCCATCCGGAACAACCTGGCCCTTCTTAACCACGCAACCGGCCCCGGTCATCGCCCCTCGGCCGACCTTGACCGGCGCGACCAGGATCGAATCCGATCCGATGAAGGCGTTGTCTTTGATCACCGTCTTGTTCTTATTTTTTCCGTCATAATTCGCCGTGACCGTGCCCGCCCCGATGTTCACATGGCGGCCGATCTCGGCGTCCCCGGCAAAACTGAAATGTTTCATGAGCGTCTTCGTCCCCAGGCGGCTCCGGGAGACTTCCGCGAAATTCCCGATCTGGACCTCGTCGGCCAGCCGCGTCCCGGGGCGGAGATGCGTAAACGGCCCGATCACGCAGCGGCTCCCGATCCGGACGTTGCCCTCGATCACCGTGAACGGCCGGATCACCGTGTCGCGTCCGATCCGTACGTCCGCTTCAACAAATGTCGTCTGGGGATCTTCGATCGTGACCCCTTCGGCCATCCAGTATCTCAAAAATCTCTGCCGCAAAACCTGTTGGGCGGCGGCCAGGTCTTCGCGCGAGTTGACGCCCCAGCCCTCCTGCGGCTCGCCCGTGAGATAGGTCTCGATCTTCGCTCCCCGGCGGGACAAAACCCCGATGACGTCGGTCAGATAATATTCTTTTTTGACGGGGTTGAGTTTGACCTTTTTCAGCGCGGCGGACAACGCCCTGGCCTTGAAACAGTACACGCCGACATTGATCTCCCGGATCCTGCGCTCTTCCTCGGTGGCGTCCTTTTCCTCGCGGATGGCCGTCATCCGGCCCTGCCAGTCGCGGACGATCCGGCCATAACCGGAAGGATCGCCCACCTCGGCCGTCAGCACAATGCCGTCGGCTTTTGTCCGGCGGAATTTCCTGACCAGCGACCGGACCGTTTCTTTTTTCAACAAAGGAGTATCCCCGCAGAGGATCAACACGTCCCCGGAACTGCTCCTGAGGATTTTCTGGGCGCAACGCACGGCGTCCGCGGTTCCGAGCAGCCGGCGCTGGACCACCGTCAAAATACCCTTTCCCAGGAACCGGCGCACATGTTCGCCCTGATGGCCGATGACAACGCAGATTTTCAAAGAGCCGACGCTTTGGACGACATCAAGGACATAGCGGAGCAGAGGCCTGCCGCACACCGGATGAAGAACCTTCGGCGTGCCGGATTTCATCCGGGTGCCCTTGCCTGCCGCGAGAATGATCGTGTTCATGTTCGCTCTTTCGAATTCAAGATCTTCTAAGCAATAATAAATTTCTTCGAATCAACGCTATCATCGAACCACTGCCCAGCCATGGCTCGTCGCTGTTACCCCGAAAACCCGGGGGAAAGGACTCTCCCGAACCCCCTTCAGGTTCGAGCCTTCGTGTTTCCAAAATGATCCTTCAAAAAATCACTTCTCTGCGCACCCAGTTCAGCTGCCCAGCCAGGGCTCGAACCTGGATAGCGAGATCCAAAGTCTCGTGTGTTACCAGTTACACCACCGGGCAAGAGTTCTTTCAATTCGGATCGCGGGATAAAAAGGTCAGCTTTCAAGCGAGGAATCGTGCGTGGCGAAACCGGTTCTTTCCGTTCCCTCAAACGCCAACCTGTCAGTCGTCTCCTTCATGGAAACCTCCCGACTGGGAAGTCCCGTGCGGATGATGTTCCAGTTCTTTCTTATAAGCCCCAAGAATTTCTGTCTGGATGTACTCCCGAAACCGCTGGGTGATGGGATGGGCGATGTCACGGTGCTCCGCTTTCGCGTCTTTCTGGAGACTGTCTTCCGTGTGAACGGGGAGGGAAGCGCCACACTGGCTGCAAAATTTGCCGCCGAGCTCGTTTTTGAAACGGCACTTCGGGCAGGGGACCTTGAGCTTGCGGGAGGGCATGGCGATGAACATGCCCGTCGAGCCCTGGATGACTTTGATGTTACGGACGACAAACTCGTTATCAAATGTCACGGTCGTATAGGCCTTGAGTTTCTTGTCCTGCCCCTCTTTCAGGAACACGCGGATCTCGGTGATCTGCATACGCGCCCTCCTCTGTCTTCAAAGTCTCCAGCCATGCCACGGGGAATCGTCTTAAAATCTCCGGTCTTCCCTCTGAAGGGAAATATCCGGCGCCCTATTTGCCTTTCCCCTCGCATCCGATACGGCTCAAGCTGTCTGCGCGACAAAAACCCGGCTATACTTTCGACGGAGGATCGCCTGGATTGCCCTGGCGTCTTTTTCACAATTCGTTATGCCAAATACCGATGGCCCGCTCCCCGAAAAACTCACGTCCAGCGTGTTCAGGGCCGCCAGCCTGCGCTTGAGCACAGCCAGCTGAGGGCGGATGGCCAGGATACTGCTCTCCAAATCGTTGGACAACAGCCCTTTCATCCTCTGATAATCTTTATTTATTAAAGATTGAGTAAGAATATTAACATTATCGATTGTCTTTGTCAACTCTAAATTCAGGCGGACAAAGACCTCTTTGGTGTAAATTTTGACCCGGGGAACGACGAGAACATGCCATAACCTTGTGGGGATATTGAGCTTTGTGAGCTGCTCTCCCCGCCCCTCTCCCAGGGCCCACCGGCAGTCCATCAGGAAAAACGGGACGTCGCTGCCGATCCGCAGGGCGTAATCCAGGAGCTTCGGCCGGGACAGCCGCAGGCCCCAGATTTGATTAAGCCCCAAAAGGGTTGTCGCCGCGTTACTTGAACCTCCGGCCAACCCGGCTGCCACCGGTATCCGCTTCCGGATGCGGACCGTCACCCCGTAACGGCAGCCACAATCCATCTGCAGCGTCCGGGCCGCACGGTAAACCAGATTTTTGGGTCCTTTGGGCACCTGCGGGTCGGGGCAAAGGATCCGGATCTTTCCGCTGGAATTGCGCTCCAGGACAATGTCATCGCAGAGATCGATGCGCTCAAAAACGGTCTTCAAATTATGATAACCGTCCGGCCTTTTGTTAAGGACTTTCAGGATGAGGTTCAGCTTGGCGGGAGATCGAAGGACGATGCGGTTCATGGTCAGAAAGGCGCCGGCCGGGCGCCGGCGTCGGGAAGACCTATTTCGATGAGACCTGGTTCGGGACAGCGGCCTGCGGCTTGTCCAGCTCGCGGATCTTTTCCTTAAGGTGGCTCTGGTCGGGATCAAGCTCCAGGGACCGGCCCCAGTACTTTTTGGCGTTATCCTGCTGATTGAGCTTGTAGTAAACGTCGCCGATATGCTCGTTGATCACCGGGTCCTCAAGACGGCTGTCGGCCTCTTTGAGAAATTTCAAGGCCTCCTCGTAATTCCCCTTCTTGAAATGAACCCACCCAAGGCTGTCGAGGTAGGCGCCGTTGTCAGGGTCGATGCTCACGGCCCGCTCCACCATCTCCAGGGCCTTGTCCAGTTGAATGCCGTCCTCGGCGTAAAGATACGCCAGGGAATTCAGGCAGCCGTCGTTGTCGGGATTCACCTCGACGGCCTTGGAGAACATTTCCAGCGCCTTCGGACGGTCATTGGCCTCCAGATACAGGGCCCCGAGGAGAAACATCACCTCGTCGTTCTTGGGATCGATCTGGAGGATGGTCTCAAACTGCTGGATCGCTTTGTCGTACTGTTTCTGGGAATAATACAGCTGGCCGAGATAACCGTAGATCTCGATGTTCTCGGGCTCGACCGTGGTGAACGATTTCAGGATGAGTTCGTATTCCTGGGCGGCCTTGTCGAATTCTTTTTGGGTGGAATAAATGAGGGCGAGCAGATACCGGGCCTGGACGTTGACGGGATCCTGCTTCAGGGCCAGCTGCAGTTCGCTGATGGCCCCGTCCAATTTTCCGATACGGGCATAATCGGCGCCGAGGCGCAGGTGGACCGCGTAATTGGCGTTGTCGTATTCCGCGGCCTTCTCGAATTCCGCGATGGCATCCTCGGTGGCGCCTTCAAAATCGCGGATCACCCCCATGGTGTAATGGGCGATGCTCCGGGCCTTGTTGTCGTCCGGCTGGAAAGCCAGGACCGACGACGAAAAAAAGCACGCACCGAGCACACCCATTATATAGAGGTACGGCCTTGATGGCATAGGGAGTCGCATGTCGGCTGAAAAATCCTTCGCAGCAGGACTACGCCCAGTCTCTCTTCTTCAGATGGCGGAGAGATTTTCTGAGCTTCTTCCTCTTGTGCGTCCGGATTTTTCTTAACTTTCTTTTTCTTCCGCAAGGCATAAGATCAACCCCTGTTATTTTAACCCTGGCTGACCCGCCATAAGGCAGGACCGCCGGGACACTCATGACCCCTCATGATTTGCTGTCGCAAATCAAGGCTGCGGGGCCTTCGGCTCGCCCAGCGACTTACGTTCGCTGACGCTCCGTGAAACTCATTACCCCCGCATGATTTGCTATCGCAAATCAGGACTGCGGGGTTAATGGTTTGGCCCCTCTGGGCCAAACCACCCTGAGCGAAGTCGAATGGGTTCGCCCTAAAAATTTACGTTCGTCCCTGCGGGACTCCGTCAATGATGCGCTCATTAATAAATAATCTTATTCAGCGAATACTCGATGATACCCTGGGCGCCGGCGGCCTTGAGCTGCGGGATCAGGGCGCGCACCTTGGCCTCATGGATGACGGTCTCGACCGCAAGCCACCCCTTCTGGCTCAAACCCGAGATGGTCGGATTTTTCAGGGACTCCAATTGTTTCAGGACCTTGTCCAGATTCTTTTCCTCGACGTTCAGCTTCAACCCCACCATGCCGTTCGCGTCGATCGCGCCCTTGAGCAGCATCACGACCTGGTCCATCTTTTCTTTTTTCCAGGGATCCTGGACGGCTTTTTTGTTGGCGATGAATTGCGTGGTGGACTCGCACAGCGTCGTGACAATACGCAGATTGTGGGCCCGCAGGCTGCTGCCTGTTTCCGTGAGCTCAACGATGGCGTCCACCAGCCCCGTGGCAACCTTGACCTCGGTCGCGCCCCAGCTGAACTCCACGTCGGCGGTAACGTTCTGCTTCTTCAGATAATTGCGCGTAAAGTTGACAAGCTCCGTGGCGATCCGTTTGCCGTTGAGGTCCTGGACCGATTTGATGGCGGATTCCTCCGGGACGGCCAGCACCCAGCGGACCTTGGTGGCCGTCTGTTTGGCATACACGAGCTCCGCCAGAGACACCACGTCCGATTCATTTTCCTGGATCCAGTCGGCGCCGGTGATGCCGCAGTCGAGGACTCCGTCCTCGACGTAGCGGGACATCTCCTGCGCCCGCAGGAGAACGGGGTCGATGTCCGCGTCGTCAATATGCGGAAAATACGAGCGGCTGGAAACAAATACCTTGAATCCCGCCCGTTCAAACACCTTGAATGTGGCTTCCTGCAGGCTTCCTTTGGGAAGACCCAATTTAAGCTTTTTCATGGCGGTTATTATAACCGTGCCCTTCCGGCTTGTAAAGGAAAAATCCGCCCAAACGGCACTTCTGAGAAATTCTTGTCAAAGGGATTTTTCCCCGTTATAATGAAAACTTCCTTCAACCCGGTTTTCAATCCTCGCAGGAGATTTCCATGCTTAAGTTCATCCGCAAAAAGGGGGTCATGAAAAAGATCCTCTGGTGTCTGGCCATCGTCATCATCCTCGTGTTCGGGTTCCTGGGGCAGGCCTACCTGCTCAACGCCCCCGGTGAGATCCGCAACGCGGGCCAGATCTTCGGCCGCACCGTCTCGCTGGAGGAGTTCGAAAAACAGCGCCAGCAGACCGTTGTCCAGGCCATCCTGCGTTACGGCAAAAACTTCAATAAGATCCGCGACTTCCTGAACATTGAAGCCGAGACCTGGGACCGGCTGATCCTTCTGCAGGAAGCCCGCAAGCGGCGGATCACGGTCTCGGACGCGGACGTGATCGCCGCCGTCCAGAAATACCCCTTTTTCCAGGGGGAGGACGGCGCTTTTGACAGCCTCCGCTACAACGACGTCCTGAAATACGCGCTCAAGATCCGGCCCAGGGATTTTGAGGAGACCGTCCGGGACTCGCTCAAATTTGAAAAACTCTATCTCCTGGAAACCTCTTCGACCGACGTCACCGAGGAAGAAGCCTTCAACGCCTACCGGCAGGAAAATGAAAAAGTCCAGGTGAGCTATGCCTTTATCCCGGCGGAAGAGTTCAAGGGCCAGGTCAGCGTTGATGAAGCGGAAGTTGAAAAATACTACCAGGACCACAAACAGGAATTTTTCATGCCTCCGGCGGTCAACGCCGAATATGTCCGCGCCGAATATCCGGCCGATCTCAAGGACGAAGCCCTGGCCAAGGCCAAAGATGAAACCCTGGCAAAGATCCGGGCCGTGATCCAGGAGGCCGCCGAGGGGAAGACCCTGGCAGAGACCGCCAAAGGCCAGGGACTGACCGTCCAGGAGAGCGGGTTCTTCAGCATGGAACAGCCGAATCTCCAAATGGGACAGTCGTTCGAGACCCTGCAGAATATCTTCCGCATGGACCCCGGACAAATTTCCGACCCCATCGAGACGCCCCGGGGATTTCAGGTCATCCGCCTCAAGGAGAAAAAAGAGGCCTACGTTCCGGAGTTCGCGGATATCAAAGATACGGTCGCCGAGGCCTGGAAAGTCCAGGAAGCCAAGCAGTTCGCGAAACAGAAAGCCGAAGAAAGCTTAACGGCCCTCACCGGCGCTTTGGCCTCCACCCAGTTTCCCGATTTTGCCAAAACGGCGAGGGACATGAAACTCGATGTCCAGCAAACGCCCTTCTTTTCCCTCGGCCAGTATCTGCCGACGATCGGGATCGAAAAGGGATTTCAGGAGACCGCCTTTTCGCTGAACGACACAAAAAAGATAAGCGGGATCGTGGAAGTGCTGAAAGGATACTGCATCCTCTACCTGGACTCGCGGCAACCGGCGGACATGAAGGGATTTGAAGAGAAGAAACAAGAAATCGCCGACGCCCTGCTCACGGAAAAACGGAACCAGGTCTTCAGCGATTTTCTCACCAAGCTGCGGCTGCAGGCGAACCTCAAAGACAATATCTCGGAATATCTGGCCAGCCGGCAGAGCCGCTGAAGCTCCGCGGCTTGATGTCCCGGTTTTCGCGGGGACGAAAATCCCGCGAGGCGGGATCAAAGCTGCTGGGGCTGGTCGGGCTGGGGCGGGACGGACAGGATCGAAAGATAATTCTCCGGCAGATCGTGCTCCACGGCCTGCACGACCCCCGCCGCGTCCACAAAGATCAGCGTCGGGACCCCGAAGATGTTGTATGTTTCCGCGACCGACGATTTCTCGTCAATCACCACATCGATCGCGACCTTGTTGTTATCCAGATACGACCGGACTTCCTTGGGCGTCTCTTCCAGGTCCACCAGCAGGACCTTAACGCCTTTCTGTTCCAGTTCCTCGCGCTTGGCGCTCAACTCCTTGAGCTTCTCCTCGCACACCGGACACCACGTTGCCCAAAAGAAGATGATCGAACTTTTGCCCTCCCGGAAGGAGGCAAAGTTCACGTCTTTGCCTCCGAGGTCTTTCAGGGTGAAGTCCGGGGCCGGTTCGCCCACCAAAGGACTTTCCAGAAAATAAAACTGGCCCATCGCATGGGACGTTCCGAAGGGAACAGCCAGCGCGAGCATCATCAACGTGATCCGTGCGAACACCTTCATGGTCCTTCCTCCCTTATGTTATCCGCGGGGCGCCGGCGAAACGGACTCATCCAGCCAGCGGAGATAGTCCTGATGCCCGGCCGCGACCGGCAGGGCGATCACCTCGGGGACCTCGTAGCTGTGCAGCGCCTTCACGGTTGCCACGATCTTCTCAAACAAATCTTTCCGCGACTTGATCACCAGCATCACTTCGGCGGCCTGGTCCAGCTTGCCCTGCCACCAGAACAGGGACTCTACGCCCGGCACGATGTTCACGCAGGCCGCGAGTTTCTGCTCCAGCAGGGCGGTCCCGATCTTCCGGGCCTCCTGCGCGTCCTTGGCTGTTACGAGGACAACGATGTGGTCCTTCATCAAACATACCTCACGCGTGCGGGGATGCCAAATTCTTACCCATTATACCCGCTCCGCGTTTTTTTTCAAATCTTATACAGGAAAGCCCTAAAAGCGGGAAGGCGTCAGCATGATCAGCGAAAGATGCCGGCCGGCCTTCTGTCCCTCCCGGCGGAAGGAAAAATATCCCGGAGAACAGCACGTGCAGATCTCCGAATCGGCGATCCGGCTTTTGTCCATCCCGGACGCCAGCAACTGTTTTCTGTTCACGGCCGCCAGGTCCATGTACAAAGACCCGTGCCGGACCACGAGATCATCGGGAAAAGACTCCCGGAATTCCGGCCCGACTTCGTAGCAGCACGGACGGATGCACGGTCCGAACGCCGCGCGCAGGTCCGACGGGCGGCACCCCCACTGCCGGATCATCACATCAAGCGTCTTGGCCGCGACCCCCGACCGGCTGCCTTTCCAGCCGGCGTGGGCGATGCCGATGCATCGCCGGACAGGGTCAAAAAGGAACACCGGCAGGCAGTCCGCGGTCCGGACCGCGATCGGGACGCCGGGCGACCGGGTCACAACGGCATCGGCCTCGGGCACACTGTCCTCGGACAAACTCCTGACGTCCGCCGTGATGATCCTGTCGCCGTGGACCTGGCGGATGTTGACGACCGCCGTCCCGCAGCCGCCGAGCTTCACCGATAAATCTGTTCTCTGCGCGTCGGTCAGCGCCCCTCCGGGAGGAAGGGCGAAATCCACGGCGCGGTCGCTGACGAACGCCACGAGGCTTTCCGCGGCAAAAAGGTCAGCGGGAGACTGGGTTCCCGTCGGGCTCATGAGAAATCTCCAATGCGTTGACGGCGCCGGGCAGCTGCGCAGGGCTTCCGGGGAGTTCCTGCACGTCCTTGAGCTTCTTCTCGATCTGCCGGGTCCGCGTCTGGGCGGATTCGATGGAGTTGCTCGCCTCTTCCAGCTTCTTTTTGGTCTTGTCCAGGATATCGCCGAATTGCGAGAACTCGGTCTTGACCTTGCCGAGCAGCACCCAGACTTCGCTGGCGCGTTTCTCGACGGCAAGCGTACGAAAGCCCATCTGCAGGCTGTTCAGGATCGCCGCGATGGTCGTAGGCCCGGCCACCACCACGCGGAACTCCCTTTGCAAAAGTTCGCTGAAACCGGGGCGGCGCAGGATTTCGGCATAAAGCCCTTCGGTCGGCAGGAACATGATGGCGAAATCGGTCGTGCTCGGAGGATCGAGGTACTTGTCCCGGATATTTTTCGCTTCGCCCTTGATGCGCGCCTCCAGGGCCTTCCCGATTTCCTCCATCAAAGCCGGGTTGGACTGTTCCTGGGCCTCCAGCAGCCGCTGGTAATCCTCGACGGGAAATTTCGCGTCAATCGGAAGATAGACCGGCCGGCTGTCGCGGCCCGGGAGCTTGATGGCGAATTCCACGGGATCGCGGCTGCCCCGCTTGGTGACCACATTTTTATCGAATTGATCGGGCGTCAGGATCTGGTCCAGGAGATTCCCCAACTGGACCTCCCCCCATATCCCGCGGGTCTTGACGTTGGCCAGAACTTTCTTGATGTCGCCGACCTGCGACGCCAGATTCTGCATCTCCCCCAGCCCCTGATGGACTTTCTCCAAACGCTCGCTCACCAGGCGGAACGATTCGCCGAGGCGCTTCTCCAGCGTCGAATGGAGTTTCTCGTCCACGGTCTCGCGCATCTTCTCAAGCTTCTGGCTGTTTTCCTCCTGGAGCTTTTGAAGACGGTCTTCGACCACGGAGCGGACCTGCTCCAGCTTCTGGTCATTCATCTGGGTCAGTTGAAGAAGGGACCGGTTAAAGGTATCGAGGCTCTGAGCCATCTCCTGGCGGGCCTGCTGGCCGGCCCGGGTCTGCTCATCGCGATTGCGGGAGATCTCCTCGCGGACCAGCCGCTCCAGGCGTTCCTGGCTGGCGGTCAACGCGCCTTCAAAATTCTTGAACGCGCCGGCCGGGTCCGACGAACGCTGGCGCCACAGCAGAACAGCGATCCCCGACAGGGATAAAAGGGCAAGTCCGAAAATCACATAGGTCATCAACGTCGCGCTCCTCTCACGGATTATGAAAGACGCCTCATTATATCCTCCGGGCCCAGGGGCTTCAACAAAATTTCCCTGGCGTCAAACCCCCCGGTGGATCGCGCCCTCGCCGAATTTGTCCTTGATCTTGTCCACGACCTTGTGCAGGCCTTCCATTTTCTCCTGCCGGGGGTCGCGAAAAAGGCTTTCCTTAATATACGCGTCCTCGAACTGCGACACCCGCACGCCGATCAGCCGGATCTTCATGCCGGGCCGGTAAAACCCTTCGAAAATCTTCCGGGCCGTCCCAAGGATCACGTCCGTGAAATTCGTCCGCTCCGGAAGGGTGGCCGCCCGGGCGTATGTCTTGAACCCCTCCAGCCGGATCTTGACCGTGACCGTCCGCCCCTGCAATCCGTTTTTGCGCAGACGCCGGGACAATTTTTCGCTGATCACCAGGATCGTCTTGCGGACAAGCCCGGCGTCGGCGGTGTCTTCATCAAAGGTGTGTTCGTGGCTGACGGATTTGATCTCCTCCGTGGTCTCCACGGGCCTGGGATCGATGCCGTTGGCCAGGGCGTGCAGGTGCAAACCGCTTTCACCGAACTTTTTTCCCAGGACCTCGGCGGAAGCCGCGGCCAGCTCGCCGACCGTCCGGATCCCCATGCGGTTGAGGCCCTGCTGGGTCTTGGGTCCCACGCCCCACAGCTTGTCGATCGTCAACGGCCAGAGAAAATTCAGGATCTCCCCTTCTTTGATCTCGCGTAGCCCGTCGGGTTTGCAGATCGAGGACGCGATCTTGGCCACCATTTTCACCGGTGCGATCCCGGCCGAAACGGTCAGCCCGACCTCCTTCCTGACCCGCTGCTTCAGCGCGAGGCAGGCCTTCACCGGCGTCTGATAAAAATGAAAACTGCCGGTCATGTCCAGGAACGCCTCGTCAATGCTCAGAGGCTCGATGTCCGGCGTGAAATCATAAAAAATGGAAAACACCTTGTCCGAAGCCTCGCGGTACTTGTCCATGTCCACGGGAAGAAACGCGGCGCCGGGGCAAAGCCGGTAAGCCTGGGAGATCGGCATGGCGGAGTGGATGCCGTAGCGCCTGGCCTCGTAAGAGCAGGTCGAAACAACGCCCCGGCCGCGGCCGCCCTTCGGGTTCGCGCCGATGACCACGGGCCTCCCCCGCAGGGACGGGCGGTCTCTTTGCTCAACGGACGCGAAAAAGGCGTCCAGGTCAACATGGACGATCACCGGGGAAGGCATGGACAGGGCTCTCAGGGACATCCGCTCTTCCAGAGCGGCCAAGGCCCATTATAGTGACATGGGGAATGGATGTAAAGGCGGGCCAACGGGTCTCTGCAGTAATTTTTTAACGCACTCTCGAAAAAACACATTTACCGTCGAGAAAATTGTTTCAAATGTCCTTGAAGCTCGAATGCGGTTTGCTATAATAAAATCGCTTTTGATTAATATTTGACTATTTTTATGGACATTCCACAAAGGAAAAAAACGTGAGAGAAAATTATTCTTTTCTGAAAGATGAATTGGCTCTCCTGGAAATCCGCAAACACAAATGGCTTGAAAGCGAAAAAGCCGGCCGCGAAATCGGCTTTGCCACGGCCGCGGTGGATTGGGTCAAAAAATACGGCGCCCAGTGGAAGTCCCACCGGGCCGGACAAGACAACCCGCAGCACCTCTTCCAGGAAAAACGCCAGCACCGCCGGTTTTATTCCCGGATCCCCATCCGCCTGCAGATCAACAACAACAAAATCCAGGCCCAGACCGACAGCATCAATCTCGTGGGACTCTCCTGCACCATCCCGCAATACGTCCCGCCGGAGAATGCCGCGACCGTGACGTTGTCCATGCCGCGCGCGGGGTCTGAGATCCCCAGGTTCGTCCTCAAATTCCAGAGCCGCATCAAACAGGTCCGCCAGAAAACCCAAAACACCACCGAGGCCGCGTATCAGCTGTTCATCCCGTTCGGAGAGGACGTGCGGGACTACCTGCGGACCCATCCCGGATTTCTCGCCGACTAAAACCTCGCGTCAATCTTTCGCGCCGCGGTAAGCGTAGCGGCGGTCCTTGTTCAATCCGTTGAGGGGACATTCCGCGCACCGCGGCCGTGTCCGGCAGTGATCTTTCCCGAGCCGGACGATCAGGGCGTGGTATTCGTTGAAAAGCGCGGCGTCCTCGGGCAAACCTTCCCTGAAAATTTTCTGCACGCCATGATACTCCGTCCCGGCGCCGATGATGCGATGCCGGAAAAAAACCCTCTTGGTATAAGCGTCCACCACAAAGACCGGTTTGCCGAAGGCGTACAGCAGGATCGAATCCGCAGTCTCGGGACCGATGCCCTTCACCTCCAGCAGTTTTTTCCGAAGGGCATCCAGCGGTTCCCGCCCCATCTCGTCCAGCCGTCCGTCATATTCCGAAAACAGAAGCCGGATGAAATTCTTCAGCCGCCCGGCCTTGATGTTGAAGTACCCCGACGGGCGGATCAGGCGGGATAGCCGGGCCGAAGAAACGGACCTCAGCCCCGCGGGGCTCATCAGCCGGGCCTCTTTCAAATTCGCGATGGCCTTCTCGACATTGCGCCAGTTGGTGTTCTGGGTGAGGATGGCGCCGACGATCACCTCGAAAGGCGTCTCTCCCGGCCACCAGTGCTGGGGACCGAAGGCCTTGGACAGCGAACGGTAAATGCGAAGAAGGATATTTCGGCGGGATGGCGGCATCGGGATCAGCAGGGGCCGTCTCTGTGAAGGGAATTCCCTAAGATTCGAATTTGTAAACTTTGCGGATGGTTTCGGTGATGTCCCACGTGCAGCTTAGGCCTTTCGGAAACGTCACAAAATCCCCGGCTTTCAGCTCAACCTGCTCGCCGCCTGCGGAAACCTTGACCTTCCCTTCATACAGAAAGGCCCTCTCCGTGCGGTCATAGTGCCAGTCGAACGTTGAGGGTTTGCATTCCCAGACCGACCACGGCCCCTGGGGCCGGGGGGCGTCGGGGATCGCCAGGTCTTTTTTTTGCCGATCGTCAAGGCGCTCGATCTTGATTTTGCTCATCGCTTCCCTCCATTGTTCGGGAAATCTCCGCCGGCGCGGGAACAAACTCCCACTCCGTCAAACGGTCCGATGAATCAAAATAGAGATAAACCTTATCCGAGTTGAGATACCCCCGGGCGTAGCGATAGAGACACTCGTCTTGCTGTTGTCCCGCCCGCTCGACGGAACGGGCGAGGACCGGGACCCCGAAGGCCTTCACGGCCGTTTTCCGGTCGGGATAATCCCCCATGCGCCCGGATTTCACCACGGCCAGCAGCTGTTCGAATTTCTTGTCCTGGCTCTCGATGAATTTGGTCTGGGCGTCCTTCTCCTCGGAATAACTTTTGAGGGTCAGGAGCTCCTGCAGGTGCGCCAGTTTGGCGCAGCCGGACAGGACAAAGACCGTGGTCAACAGCGGCAGGATTTTTTTCACAGGTAGCCATCCCTCACAGGGTGGTGCGGCAAATACGGAAATTCATTATAACACACCCGCCGTCACTTGACATACGCCTTGAGGATCTTCTGCTCCTCAAACGGCCGGCCTGCCGCGTCCACGGCAGTCCTCTCGATCTTCTGCACGACATCGTAACCTTCGACCACCTCGCCGAAGATCGTGTGCTTCATATTCAGCCACGGCGTAGCGGCGGCCGTGATGAAAAACTGGCTCCCGTTGGTGCCGGGGCCGGCGTTGGCCATGGCCAGCAGGCCCTCCCGGTTGAACCCCAGGTCCGGTGAAACCTCATCCTCGAACGTGCCGCCATAGATGCTTTCGCCGCCGGTCCCGGTCCCGGTCGGGTCCCCGCCCTGGATCATGAACCCGCGGATGACGCGGTGAAAAATGATCCCGTCATAATACCCCTTCTTCACCAGCCCCAGGAAATTCTCACAGGCCCTGGGGGCGGCTTCGGGAAACAGCTGCAGTTCAATGGTCCCCTGGGTGGTTTCCAAAACCACAACGGGATCGGGCTGCGCCAGCACGGCGCGCGGCCACAAACCGGCCGACATCGCCGTGACGACCGCGAGCGCAAAGATCTTAAGAAAATTTTTCATTACCCCCTCCTTGTCTTTATTTATTGATCTCATTTCTTTCCTCGGTCAACTGCCGGATCCGGGCCTCGATCTCGCGCAACCGCCCGGTGATCCATTTGAGCCGCTGGCCGTACTCCTTCAAGATCTCTTTGTCCTTGCCGTAGGAATTGGTCATAAAACGCGCCTTGACGTAACTCTCCGTTTCCAGGTCCTTCTTCTCCTGCTCCATGGCCTTGATCTCTTTTTTGATCATGTCCACGCGCTTGATGGCCTGGCGGTGCTGGGCTTCAAGTTCCTTATACTTGGCGTTTTCGTTTTCATGACGCCGCTGGCGATCTTCTTTTTCCTTCAATTTCTCTTCCCGCGCCTTTTTTTCCCTCTGGTCTCCCAGGGTCCCGCCTTCCCGCTTCTTCTCTAAATAATAGTCCAGCCCGCCGGGGTAAGACTTCAGGGTCCCCTGGTCGACTTCGACAATGGCGTTGGCGATCTCTTTGACGAAAAACAGGTCGTGGCTGATGAAACACAGCGTCCCTTCATACTGGCGGAAGGCCTTGCACAGGGCCCCCACGCCGTCGATGTCCAGGTGGGTCGTGGGCTCGTCCAGAAGCATGAAGTTGGGCGGATTGATAAGCAGTTTGGCCAGGATCAGGCGGCTCTTCTCCCCGCCGGAGAGAACCTTCACCAGCTTGAACACGTCGTCGCCGTGAAAGTTGAAAAGCCCCAGCAATGTCCTCATCTGCAGGGCCGGGTAGGTGCCGTTGGTGGCCGCGGACGCGAGCTCGTCAAGGACCGTGCGGTCGGGGTTGAGGACATCCAGCCGCGTCTGCGAAAAATATCCCCGGTCCACCTGGTGGCCGAGCTTGACCTGGCCGCTGTCGGGTTCCAGGACGCCGGCGATCATTTTCAACAATGTGGACTTGCCCGCGCCGTTGGGCCCGACCAAGCAGACCTTCTGGCCGCGGGTGATCTCAAAATCCAGGTCCTGATAGATGCGTTTTTCACTGTAGGATTTGCCGATCTTATTGGCCGACAAGACGAGATACCCGCTCTGGCGCGTCAGGGGGAAATCGAAATCCTTGATGCTCCTTCTCTCCGTTGGGAGATCAATCTCCTCAAGCCGCTCCAGCATCTTGCGTTTGTTGCGCACGGCCGCGGCGCGGTTGGGCTGGGCGTGAAACCGCTGGGTGAATCGCTCCAGCTGTTCGCGCTTCTGCTCGACCACCTTCTGCCGCTTTTCCAGCGTCTTCAGGCCAACCTCTTTCTGTTCCTCATACGTCAGATAATTCCCCTTGACCTTGTTCAGCTGCCCGTTCTCCAGCACGATCGTGTAATTCGTGACGTCGCCCAGAAAGATCTTGTCGTGCGAAATGATGATGAACGTCCCCGGATAACTCGCAAGAAAATCCTTCAGCCACAGGGTCGCGGACAGGTCAAGATAGTTGGTGGGCTCGTCCAGCAGGAGGATATCGTATTGGTAAATCAGCAGTTTCGCCAGCAGGGTGCGCATCTGCCAGCCGCCGCTCAGGTTGTTGATCGGGCGGTGGAAATCCGCTTCCTTGAATCCCAGCCCGGACAAGACCTTCTCGGCCTTGTGTTCCAGGTCGTAGATGCCCAGCTGCTCAAGTTCGTGCAGGATGTCCCCGTAACGCATGCTGTCCGCCTTATTGGCGTCTTCCAGCCCGGATTTTTCCTTCAGAAGGGTCTGGATCCGCTCGTCTCCGGAGGTGACCTCTTCCAGCACGGTGCGCTGGGAATCAAAGTGGGCTTCCTGCGGGAGATAGCCGATCTTGAGGTTCTTCTGCATCTGCACCTGGCCGCCTGAGGTCTCCAGCTCGCCGAGGATGATGTTGAACAGCGTGGACTTCCCCGCGCCGTTGGGACCGGTCAACCCGATCTTCTCGTTGGGAAAAATGCTCAGCGACACGTCCTTGAACAGCATGCGCTGAGTGAAATTTTTGGAGAGATTAGAAATCGTTATCATAAATGAGCGCATGAGTTATGGAGCCCCGGTTTACCGGGCGACATAACTCCTCCTTGCGAACCCGTTCACTTCGTTCAGGGTGGTTTGGCCCTTCTGGGCCAAACCACCGAAGGCCCCGCATCCCGCCATTGGCGGGATGCGGGGTTCATATTATTAAATTTACACTTCCGCCGTTTTCTTCAATTGGGAAACTTCGTCCTCGGTCAGCCGCCGGTAAGCCCCTGGTTTGAGATAGCCCAGATCAATCGGCCCCTGGGACAAGCGTTTCAGGATCACAACTTGGTGCCCGCAGGCCGCCAGCATGAGCCGGATCTGCCGTTTGCGGCCTTCCTGGATGGTGATCAAGAATTCCGTTTGCCCGGCTGCGTCTTTCACGTCGCGGATTTTGGCCGGGAGGGTCTTTTGGCCTTCGAGCTCAATGCCCTTTTCCAGCCGGTCCTTGTCCCCGGGCTTGAGGACGCCGCGGATCCGCACGCTGTAGGTCTTGTCCAGATGAAACCGCGGATGGGTCAGCCGGTGCGTCAATTGCCCGTCGTTGGTCAGAAGCAATAACCCTTCGCTCTCCTTGTCCAGCCGCCCGACCGGATGCAGGTGCTTCAGGGACGCGGGTAACAGATCCAGAACGGTCTTCTCCGCGTGGCGGTCTTCCTTGGTGGTCACGTACCCGGCCGGCTTGTTGAGGATCACATAATCATAATCTCTCCGGCCGACGGGATCGCCGTCCACGGTCACCTGGTCCTGCCCCGGAGAGATCGGAGTGGAAGGTTCTTTCTGCAAACGGCCGTTGACGCAGACGCGGCCGGCCTTGATCACATCCATCGCGTCACGGCGCGAACAAACGCCGTTATGGGAAAGAAAGACCTGTAAGCGCATTTTCACGGTGCTCATAATCAAAAAGGGATTGAACGGCATTTTTGAACCATCCGCTGTCCCAGCGATGGTCGCGTTTCTCGGAATTATCATAGACATGGGGGATATTCAATGACGCCATCAACGCGTGTATCATTTCAATTTGCTCTTTCGCGTAAGAATACCCCATGAGAACAAATCGGGGCCGGCCGGATCGCAATTCCGGTGCCCGCTCCGACAGCAGCGCCGGGATGTCATATTTCCGTAAATTCTGCT
Source organism: Candidatus Omnitrophota bacterium (assembly GCA_030688425.1). Classification (NCBI taxonomy): domain Bacteria; kingdom Pseudomonadati; phylum Candidatus Omnitrophota; species Candidatus Omnitrophota bacterium. Next base: position 420,053 of record JAUYIB010000012.1, read on the forward strand.
TATCGCCGAAAACGTCCCGGAGCCCGGAACCCCACACATTGAGATCATCAATGATCATCGGCGCGTCCCACGCCGCCGCCATCCCAAAGATATCGGGATGCCTCAACAATAAATGATACGCGCCAAACCCCGACTTGCTGAATCCAATCAAATACCGCCCCTCAGGCCCGGGCGACACCGGGAAATTCCGGTCTATGAACGGAATAACATCATTTAAAATAAAACTTTCCTGGCGGATTTTAGGGTTGCCGGGATTATCACCGTACCACGGCATACGCTCAAACTGGGGATAAACACAAATCACACCATACTGATCCGCAATATCCTGCTGAGCCGCTTCAATAATGCCATTATGCCACCATTGGTCCCAAAAAGCCGCAGACACAGGAAGGATATAAAGAACGGGGTATCTCTTCCCGGGTTGAATTTTTTGAGGCAACAATAGCTTGATGCCCTTCCCGCCCCTGCCATTTGCGATGTCATACGAAACAATACCCAGTTGGCGCTCGGAAGGCCCCATGATAAGCCGCGCAACATCCCTGGGCGTCAAGACAAGGAAGAGGATCGAGACATATATTCCGACGATAATAACGGCGTAAACGGCCGCCTTCTTTTTCCGTGTCATCAAATTTCAACCGGGTCCGTGCCTCTGCCGGAGGGCCTCATACACCAGAACCGCCGTGGACGCCGAGACGTTCAGGGAATCGGCGCGGCCTTTCATCGGGATCTTCACCTTCAAGTCCGCCCTCTCCATCCAGAACGGGCTCAAACCTTTTTCCTCGCTGCCCACCACGATGGCCGTCGGTGCCTTGAAATCACAGCCGGAATAAACCGTTTCCGCGGACGGAGTGGCCGCGCAGACGCGGACGCCTTTTTGCCGCAGGGCCTCGGCCGCTTCCCCGTTGCCGGCGACAAAGACCGGGACGGTGAACACCGTGCCGAGACTGGACCGGATCACGTTGGGGTTAAAAATGTCCGTCTGGGGATTGGCCACGATCAGGGCGTCCACCCCGGCCGCGTCGCAGGTCCGCAGGATCGCGCCCAGGTTGCCGGGTTTCTCGACGTGTTCCGCCACCACGATCAGCGGACAAGCCGTCCAGCGGATATCTTTCAACCCTTTCGGCTGAAGAAAACACACGCCCAGGACCCCGTCCTGGCGGTCGCCGTATCCGATCTTGGCAAAGACCTCTTTCGAAGTCTCATTGAGGACGGCTTCGTGGGCTTTACAAAATCTGGCCAGCGCCCGGTCCGACGCGCTGTCCAGGATGTCGCGGCAAAGATAAACCTCCTGGAAGCGCACCCCGGCCTCAAAAGCGCGCAGGATCTCCCTCGCGCCCTCGACCACGGTGAGACCGCTCTCCTCACGGGTCTTGCGGTCCCGCAGCTTCACGATCTGCTTGATCTTCGGATTGGTCAGGCTCGTAATGATCATCGGCATGCCCGCTTCAGAATTTTCACGATCTCCTCGTTCTCCCGGAAATTCTCCGTCCGCCACGAACGGATGATCTCCTCTTTTTTCTCAGGCCACAATTCGGCGTAAGTGTCCCACCCGCTCAACGGCCCCTGACGGTTCACCCACGCCGGATTATCATAATAACTGAAGAGGCCGTCAGGGAAAACATGATTCTTCACGGCTTTGTAGGTCCAGTACGTCCAGTGAAAACCAAATTCCTCAAACGCCTTGAGGGCGTCCGCCACCCAGAGACCCTCTCCGTAACGGCCTTCCCTGTTATTAACGCCGAATTCGCCGACAAAAACCGGCACGCCCCGCTCCCGGGAAAGGCCTTGGTACTCCTCGAGTTTTCCTCGGATCGAACCCGCGTCATGCCGGCCATGCAGTGTTTCCCATGGGTACGCCAGGTGCGGGACCCAGTTAAAAGTGAACTCCAGCGCTCCATAATAGTGGACGCTGACCGCCAGGTTGTCGTCGTCAAACCGCTCCAGGCACGCCGCGTCCTGCGCCCAGCGGTTGCCTTCCAGAAAAATGATATGGTTCTTGTCCACGCTCCGGATCGTCCGGATCAACTGCCGGTAAAGATCGTTAAGCGGCCCCGCGTCCGGCAGGACAGGCTCGTTCAGAAGATCATACCCGGCCACGGCCGGCTCATCTCGGTAACGGTCCGCCAGAAATTTCCACAGCGCCAGTGTCCGGTCCCGGCAGGATTTCTTCGTCCACAGGTCCGCGGTTCCCAGGCTGTCGGAATGCCAGTCATGGTTCTGTGCGCCGCAGGCGCCGTGCAAATCCAGGACCACCCACAGTCCGCACTCTTTGGCCCAGCCGACCGTCCGGTCCAGGAGTTTCACGCCGTCATGGTCATAAACATCCGGCGCGGTTTCCACCAGCCGGTGATTGAACGGCAGACGGACGCAATTGAACCCAATATCCGCGATGCGGCGAAAATCGTCCGCGCGGATGAAATTGGCGCGGAATTCCGATTCAAACTCTTTGAGCGCCCTCTCCCCTGCAGCAGAAAGAAATTTTTTCTTAAATGCCTGTTCGGCGGCGTTGGGGGCGTGGAGGATATACCCCTCCATCATCAGCCACCCGCCAAGGTTCACGCCCTTGAGGATGACGGGATCGTTCCCGGCGACAATGTTCTGCCCTTGGACACGGAGGAAACGGGACACGGCAGGCCTCAAATGAATCCATGCTTTTTCAAAAAAAGTCTCAATCCCTCCACATATTCCGGGCGGGAGGTGATGAATCCTTCATTGTGCGAGCCGCGGATGACAACGAGCTCTTTCGGGTCCCGGGCCGCGTCAAACATCTTTTTCCCCTGGCGGAAAGGAACGATCTCGTCATCCCGGCTGTGCAGGACCAGCGTCGGGGCAGACACCTTGGCGGCCATGCCGACGGCATCCAGCTTCGCGCTCAACAGCCAGGAAGGGACTCCCGGCACAATCAGTTTGGCCATGTCCGCCGCGGATGTGAACGCGGAATCCAGGACCAGGGCGCCGGCCGGTTTGCGCGACGCCACATACGTCGCGGCCACCCCGCCCAGGGATTCGCCGTAAACGATGATCCGGGACGGCGGGACCTTTTTATCACCGGCCAGCCACGCGTACGCCGCGCCGGCGTCTTTGTAAAGGCCGGCCTCGCTGGGCTTTCCTTCGCTTTTGCCGTAACCGCGGTAATCCACGATAAAAACGTTCAGGCCGAGATCATGGAAGATCAGAACCTTTTCCAGGCGGTCGCCGATGTTGCCGGCGTTGCCGTGAAAAACCAGCAGGGTCGCCGTGGCGCCGGCCCGGGGCACAAACCATCCGTTCAACCGGACATGGTCCGAGGTGATGAACGTGACATCCTCATACGCCAGGCCGATCTGCGAAGGATGGTAAGAAATCGTCCGGGAAGGATAAAAAATCGAGACCGATTCCAGGTAACGGACAAACAAACCGAACAGACCGATCGCGGCGACCGCGAAAATGAGGAATTTGATCATCATGCCGGAAACGTTATGCCTTTTCGCGTTCAAGGTCCTGACGGGTCTTTCTCTGGGGGAGCAGATTGATCATCAAACGGACGGCCTTGAGCACGTCTGCCATGGAGCAGGGTTTCGTCAGGTAGTGGTCCGCCTCCAGCGAAAACCCCTGCTTCATGTCGTCCAGCTCGACGCGGCCGGAGATGATGATGACCGGCTGCCACTTGTCCGACGGAGGATGCTCCCGCAGATTTCTCAGGACGGTGAAACCGTCCATCTTGGGCATGTTGAGGTCCAAAAGGACGATGTCCGGATTTTCGCTCCCGATCTTGGCCCAGGCCTCTTCCCCGTCCGCGGCCGAGACCGTCTCAAAGCCTTCCAGGGACAGTTTCTTGACCATGGCGGCCAGCACGTCCGGTTCATCGTCGGCAACAAGAATTTTTAACACAGCGTTCCTCTCCTGTTTCTCTAAAAAGGGAAATCCTGTCTCCTTCAAATATTACAAGGATACTCCGTCGAATGCAATCAATTTCAACTCGAAACGGGGCGGCGCAACACCGGAAGGCGGCAGGCAGGGCTCTAAAGACGGGCGGAGGTGTAGCTCTTGATGTCGTAATCGATTTCCTTGGCCGGCATCTCGATCTTGTCGATCAAAACACCGCCCTTTTTGCAGAAATCCGTGGCCAGGGTGTCGTGGAAATCCGAAAAAACGACGATCCGCTTGATGCCGGCGGTGATCAGCGCCTTGGCGCAAGTCGTGCAGGGCATGTTGGTCACATAGGCCGTGGCCCCCTCGACCGCGTGTCCGCGCCGGGCGGCCTGGACCAGGGCGTTCATCTCCGCGTGCACGGTGCGGACGCAGTGGTTGTCCACCACCAGACACCCGACATCTTCGCAATGCTCGTCGCCGGGGATGGACCCGTTGTACCCCGTGGCGATGACGTTCTTGTTCTTGACCAGAACGCAGCCGCAGTGCATCCGAGGGCAGGTGGCCCGCTCGGACGCCAGCATGGCGAGCTTCAGAAAGTACTCGTCCCAATTCGGCCGTTTCTTTTTCATAAAAGATCCCTCAAATTCAAAATCAATAATTATTCATATTAACAGAATATGGCCGGATTGCAAGCCCGCGGATCAAGCCGCCAGCTGGAGGCCCAGCCGCCGGAAGCCTTCCTGAAAGATCTGCGGCTCCGGCAAAAGGCTGATCACCAGATGGGCCCCGTCCTCAAAATCAAAAAAATACCCGGGGTGGACATAGACCCGGTGTTTTTCCAGCAGATTCAAGGCCAGTTCTTCCTCGGAAATGTCCGGAGACAAACGCAGGACCGCATACCAGCCGGCCTGGGCCGAGAGGCATTCCGTTCCCGGGGGCAGGTGCTGTTCTACAAATTCACGGTTCTGCCTGACCCGCGCCCGGGCCTGGGTCTGGATCTCCTCCTGGCAGGCGGACCACGCCGGCAGGGCGTTCTGGACCGGCGTGTTCACCGACAGATACGTGTCGGCGATCACCTCCAGCCGCCGGGCCGCCTCCCGGGTTTCCTCAGCCGGGCCGCTCACAACGATCCAGGACAATTTCATCTGCGGCAGGGCCAGGGCCTTGGACACGCCGCCCAGCACAAATGTCAGCGCTTCCTGCTGGCCGGCCAGGGAAAACCTCCCGGGGTTCGGGTCTTTCCAGGAATAATCCAGAAAAACTTCATCGCTAATCAGGGCCAGGCCCTTCTCCCGGCAGATCCGGTTCAACCGGCCGCGCTCGTCAGGAGAAACATACGACCCCGTCGGATTGTTGGGATTGACCAGGGCGATGGCCCTGGTCCGGTCCCGGATCTCCGATGCCAGGGATTCAAAATCGACGGTCCACCCGCCGGCATAAGCCAGGGAATAAAAATCCATCACGATATCGCTGAGGTCCACCAAAAATTGAAAAAGAGGATAGCTGGGGCGGGGAAACAGGACCCGATCGTCCGGGTCGGCCAGAAGCCGGAACAGAAAACTGTAGGCCTCGGAGGTGCTGGACGTTAAAAAAACCTGCGACGGATCCACGGGAAGCCTGAACCGCCGGTAATAACGGCACACCTCCTCCCGCGCCGCCGCCAAACCCTGGGGATGCGGGAGGTACGAAAGATTATCCGGGCTGGACAGGGCCGGCAGGATCCGGTCTGAAGGGTAGGCAAACCCGCAACGCGTGGGGTTGGACTCGGTCAGGTCATAGACCTGGCCGCCGCGCCGCAGATCCTCCCAGAGGGACGTCAGACGGTTAGCCGACAATTCCCAGTCTGTGCGGCGGGAGAACCGGATTTTTTCTTCCCTGTTCTGCTGGGTTTTACGCCGATCCATGCCTCACGCCGCTCCCGTCGGCCGTTTCAGGCGGGTAATCTCCTTCTCCCGGTCCTTCAACAAAATTTCCAGCTTGTCATATTCGGACTTGGCGATGAACGTGGTGTCTTCGGCCTTTTTCTGCATCCGGGAATTGATCTCGCGCAGTTCCAGGAGGTCCTTCCGGTCAACCTCCCCCTGGGCCTTCAATTTCAGGATCTCGGATTCCAGCGCCTTCCGGGCCGCGGATTCATTCGTGAAATTCTGCCGCAGCTCCTTGGCCTCGCGCTCAAGCATCAGCCGCTGGGTGTGCTCCTCCTCGAGCTTGGCCTCGCTCCGTTGAAGATTTTCCTTCAGGGCCTGGAACTCGCGCGCACGTTTTTCCACGTCGGCCTCTTCCTTCTTCTGCCATCCGCGCTCCTGGGACATCTTCTCCTGGAGTTTTTTGTACTTCTCGCGCTCAACGGCCAGCTCTTTTTCGGCCAACTTGGCCTTTTTCTCGAAGGCCACGACTTCGGCGCGCAGCTCCAGGATGTGCTTCTCCATCTTCAGGCAGGCCGCCTTCCAGTCTTTCTGCGCGTCCGGGTCTTCGATCTTGGGCGCGTCCGGCCTGCGGCGGCGGCTTTTCTCGGTCGGCAAAAGCCACAGCACCAGAAGAAACAGGATGATCCCGACGATCACGATGAGGGCCATCATTTCCAAGGACATGATTCAAAACCTCCCTGCAAAAAAGAATATTTTCTCAACATGAAAACAACGATACCGCAAAACCCCCCATTAATCAAGTCTTTCCGGGCGCCCGTTTCTGTCCCCGCAGGCTCTCCCAGTTGGAACGCGCCGGGGCAAACTGGGGATCGATCTCCAGGGCCTTGCGCAAAAAAACCTCGGCCCGGTCCGGGTGCCCCTGCAAAATCAGGCACACGGCGAGGTTGGTCAGGGCCTTCGGGTCGCGGGGGTCCAGCTCGACGGCCTTCTCGAAATGCTGCCGGGCAAGATTCACCCAGCCCATGCGCGCGTAGACCGTGCCCAGATTGTTTTCCACCACGGCATCCGCGGGGTCAATGACCAGGGCCTTTTCATACTGCGCGACCGCGGCCTTCAAGTCCCCCCGGGCTTCATGACTGTGCGCCCAGTCAGAATGGACCCCTTTGAGCAGAGACAAATAAAATGATCTGGCCCGAGGGTCTCCGGCCCTGGCGGCGTAGCCGTTAAAAATCTCCGCCGCCCGGTGGAATTCCTCCGCGGCTTGCTCCTGCCGGCCTTCAAAATAATACGCGCGTCCCAGCAGGGCGCGCAGGCGCCCTATCCCCGGCTCATAGCGCACGGCCCGTTCAAAAAGCGGGACCTCCCCGCGCCAAAACGTGTTCTGCCGGATCGTCAATCCGGCGCAGGCAAGCAGGATCACACCGAAACAGATCACCCCCGCGTCTGCGGCCCGGGACTTAAAAATCCGATTAAACATGTCCCTGCCCACGCCAAGGGCCACAACCGCAAACCCCGCCGCCGGAAGATACAAAAAATGCTCAAAGGCCGCGACAAAAGAATATTCGTGGATGAGCGGAAGGACGTTGAGCGTCGGGGCCAGCGTGATGAAAAACCAGCCCAACCCGAAGACCAAATCCTGCCGGGCGGTCCCGCGGGACCGCCGGACCGCCGCGGACATCATCACCAGAACAGCCCCCAGCCCGAGCCATCCTCCCGCCGACGGGGAGAGGACATCGATGCTCCGGTAATAATGCAGGCCCGCGGGCCAGGACAGAAGCTGCAGGTCCGTCAGGATCATCCGGGGCACGGCGAGCAGCCTTAAAAACAATTCCTCCCGGTGATCCAGCAAGGGCACCAGCCATTGGCCCAGAAAAATCTTGCGAAAGAGAAAATAGGAAAGTAGTATCCCGGCCAGGACCCAAATCGTGACCCGCCCTCCGGCCGCCGGTTTCCGGTTTCCGCCGCCCCGGTATGCCGCCTCATACCATAACAGCAAGACCGGCAGGACCGCCGCCTGCTCTTTGGACAGCAGGGCGACGGCAAACAACACCGCGGCCGCTGTCACCGTCAGGAAACGCCGGCCGCCCTCTTGTTCCTGAACGTTCAGGTACAGATGAAAAATCCCAAGAAACAGCCCCGCGAAAAAAAGGTTGGAAACCCCGGCGATACAGGCCACGGGTTCCGTCTGCACCGGGTGGAGCAGGAACAGCGCCGCTACGCCGAACGCGAAGGCCGGCCGGCGCAGGATCCGGCTCATCAGCAAATAGAGCAGACCGCCGTTGAAAATATGCAGGGCCGCGTTAAAAGCGTGAAATCCATGCGGGTTGCCGCCGGACACGGCATACAAAAGCCGGTAAAGGATATCCAGGACTGGGCGGTAATACGGATTGATCAACTCTCCGGCGGGACGGGCGGCGGCCGGGGCAAATATCCGGGCCAGGTCCCAGTCCCTGATCAGAGGATTATTCTGGATAAAAACAACATCGTCATGGACAAACGGATGCGGGATGGCGTTGACATAGGCCGCGGCCCCCAAACCGGCGAGCAGGACAAGAGCGGTCCGAGGGTTGGCGATTTTTTCCAGCAACAGCGCCGGGCGGGAAGACAGCATGGAAGTTTTTTTCAATGGGCCCCGACCTGGAGGAGCGTCGGCGGCGCAATTTCGCAGGGAGAAGGGTTCACCGGGCCGGCAGGTCCTGCTTGGCGGTGTTCATCAGAAACTGCGAGGCCCCCTGGGGCAGCCGGATCTCATGCATGGTTTTGACCTCAAAGTCGGATTGCGAACTCGAAAGCTCAACGGTGGCCATCCCCTGCGTGGGCTGTCCGCTCTGAAAATTGAACACGCCTTTGTCCAGCACGATCGGGGCCGTTTGCCCTTCGAGGAACCCGGCCTCGGCCTTGCCGAGGCTATCTCCCATCCGGACGATGTTGCGGATCAATTCCGGCTGAACGGTCCCGCCGGCCGCAAGCTGGGCGGTGATGGTCAAGAATTCCATCCGGCTGGGCCGCCCTTTCAGGCGGACGGACCCGTCAATCGCGCCCTGCAGCAAGGAAAACACGCCGCGGTTGACCGCTGTGAGCGATTCCGGCCTCAGTCGGCTGAATTCAAACCAAAAAATATACGCGGGGTCCGGCGTACGCTCCACAAGGACCTGCCCTTTTCCCTCCCCGCCATAGGCCTCCACCACGGCTTCCAGGATCTGGATCTTCGTATAATCGGCATCGATCCTGCCCTGGAGGCGGTCGAACCGGTAACCTTCCCAAGTGAACGGCCCCCCGTAAACAACCCCCTCGGCCCGGGCGATGTCCCCCTGCTTGGCGGTCAGCAGGATCTTGACCGTCAAGCCCTCGCCAGATCTCCCGGGGCCTTCCATCCGGATCCCCCGGATGTCCGCGCGGAATTTGTGCGGCAGTTTGGGAATGGCAAAAAAATCGTAGATCGTCACCTCTTCGGCAAGGAATTCGTCCCAAAGCCCGTTCTTATACTTCACCAGGGCCTTGACGTTTTTCAGCACGATCGTGTCCGGGGCCTTGTATTCCTGGTCGCCGATGGTAAAAGTCTGAAGGGGAAACGCCGGCAGATATTTCGCGGCCATGGACGGGATGATCTTGGACAGCAGCCAGGGGGAATTGAGGAGAAAATACAGCACACCGGCGACAATCGCCAGCAGGATCAAAAACGGTAGGACATGCTTTCTCATGACAGCGCCGCCTCCTCAGCGGCCCGGCAAGGGGTCAGGACGTTCCAAACTCGCGCCGGACCTCGTCCATGCAGATGACCAGCTTGGCGAACTCTTCGTCCATCTTGCGCAGGGCGTCCCCGAGGTCCTTTTGTTCCTTGTGCTCCGCCATCTTCTCTATCCTCTCCGCGACAGCGTGAACCGACTTGGCGGAAATGTTGCCGGCCGCCCCCTTGATGGAGTGGGCGACGTTCCGAATCTCCTCAAAGTTGACGTCCTCCAGGAGATCCAGAAGGATATCCTTTTTCTCCGCGTAATCCTCAGAAAAAATGTCCATCAGCTCCAGGAGAAGGTCCTTGTCCCCCTGCACGCGTTCGAGAACGTCCTCGAGATCAAAGATGCTTTTATCCATGGTGTCTCCATTTCCGGTTTTCAAAAAAGTTGTTCAATGGCCTCGTACAATTTCTGCCTGTCGATGGGCTTGGACACGTAGCCGTCCATGCCGCTCTGAAGGCACTGGGTCCTGTCCGCCGTCATGGCGCGGGCGGTCAGCGCGATGATGGGGATGTGCTTCTTCGTCGCCTTCTCCTGCTCGCGGATCAGGCGCGTGGCCTCAAAGCCGTCCATGATCGGCATCTGCGCGTCCATGAGGATCAAATCAAATTTTTCCTTCGCCATCAGGTCCAGGACCGCCTGCCCGTTCTCGACGGCCTTGACCTTCCAGCCGCGCTTTTCCAGCATGCGCGCGGCGATCTTCTGGTTGACAATGTTGTCCTCCGCGAGGAGGATCGCCAGGTCCTTGATCTCCCTGAGCGGCTTGTCTCCCGACGGCTCGGCAAAGTCCGGCGCCGGGGCGGGGACCTCCCTCTTTTCCGGAACGGTCTTCAGCCGCGCCGTGAAGGAAAACGTGCTCCCTTTGAATTCCTCGCTCTCCACCCAAATCCGGCCGTTCATCATCTCCACCAGCCTTTTGGAGATCGACAGCCCAAGCCCGGTGCCGCCGAAACGGCGCGTGGTCGACGGGTCCGCCTGGGTGAAGACGTCAAAAATAGCGTTCTGTTTGTCTTTGGGAATGCCGATGCCTTCATCCGCGACCGCGAACCGCAGCTCGAGTTCGTCTCCTTCGGCGCCCTCCACCCTCACGCTGGTGACGATCTTGCCCTGAAACGTGAATTTGATCGCGTTGTTGATGAGGTTGACCAGGACCTGCCGGACGCGGACCGGGTCTCCGACCAGGGTCTCCGGCACGGCCGGGTCCACGTCCCACGCCAGCTCAAGCTTCTTGTTCTGCGCCAGGACGGAAAGCCCCTTGCACACGCTTTTGACGATATTGTGGATGTTCATCTCGATCTGCTCAAGCTGGATCTTACCGGCCTCCACGCGGGACAGGTCGATGATATCGTTCAGCAGGCTCAGCAGGATGTCGGCGGCGTCCTTGGCCGTAGAGAGATTGTCGCGCTGTTCGAGAGACATCTCCGTGTCCAGGGTCAAATCGATCATCCCCAAAATGGTGTTCATCGGGGTCCGAACCTCGTGCGACATATTGGCCAGGAACAGGCTCTTGGCGCTGTTGGCCTCCTCGGCGATGGTCTTGGCCTGCAGGAGCATCTGCTGGAACCGTTTCTGTTCCGTGATGTCCTGCATGATCCCCACCGACCCGATAACCTGGTCGTTCGATCCCTTGAGGACGTTGACCGAAAGGTCCACGTCGATGAGGGTCCCGTCCTTTTTCAAGACCCGGGTCTCCAAGTGATGGCGCGAGCCGTATTTGCGGATCTCCGCGCTCCGGATTTTGTCATGCTCTTCGGCCGGATACAGCGATTTCACGGGCTTCAGATAAAGCTCTTCCCGCGAGAATCCCAGGAGCTGTTCGGCGTAACGGTTCCAGGAGACCAGGCGGTCCTGCTCATCGGTGAGCGTGATGGCCACCGCGGAGTTGTCCAGGATGATGCGGATCTTGTTCTCGGACTCCTTGATCCGGCGCTCGGCGGTCTTCTGCCGGGTGATGTCGTTCATGATCCCGATCGTGCCGATGACGACGCCTCCCGAGTCCTTGATGACCGACACCGACAGATTGACGTCCAGGACGCTGCCGTCCTTGCGCCGGACCTGGGTCTCGATGTCGGAAAGCATCCCTCTCTGCCGGATGCCGAGCGTCTGCAGCCGCTGCCACTCGGCCGACGGATAAAGTTCCTTGACGAACGTGTTGAACAGATCTTTTTTGTCCATGCCGAGAAATTTTTCGGCGTAAGGGTTCCAGGCGATGATCCTGTGCTCCTTGTCCGTCACGGTGATGGCGGCCGCCGAGTTGTTGAACACCAGGCGGAAGAGTTCCCTTGACTCCAGGAGGTCCTTTTCGAACTTTTTGTGGATCGCCGCTTCCTCAACGATCCCGTCGATCCAGAGGACCCGGCCCCGCCCGTCCTTCACCGCCCGGCAGCTCATCAGGCAGGTCACCGCGGTCTTGTCCTTGGCCTTCAGCCGGACCTCTTCATAGACGCAGAACCCCGCCTCCGAGATCCGGAGGTCGAGTTCCCGCGGTTTCGCCGGGTCAACGAACAGCTGGCCCCACGCCATTTCCAGGATCTCGTCCGACGAGTATCCCAGGATCCCCCCCAGGACGGGATTCGCAAAAACAAACTTGCTCCGGGCCCCGGGAAGACGGCGGAAGGCGCCCAGTCCCAGCCGGGACACGAGATTGCCGAACGCGAATGGTTCCTGTTTATTTTTTTGCGGCATACGTGAAAGGACGCTACCTTACTTCATCTTGATCCTGGCATTTTTCAGGATCGCCAAGAAATTAAAAGTGACGACAACGGCCGTCAGAGACGCCATGCACACCTTGATGATCGCCCTCCACTCCTGGCTGATATCCGTGGTGGTCACCCCGTTGGCCACATACCCGATGATGGCCAGCGCCAGGATGATCGAAGACCCGGCGACCAGATACAGCAGAAGCGAAAACATGAACGACAGCGCAACAACGATAAAATTATAAACAAAAATATTGCCTTGCGCGATCTTGCTGGCAGCCCTGCCGATTCTTTCCATTGTGCACCTCAATGAGTCCCGCTGCTTTCTTGCGAAAGCAAGAAGCGGGACGGACCCACTCCATTCCGTTCAGGGTGGTTTGGGCCAGAGGGACCAAACCATTGATCCCGGCCGTCTTTCCCTGCAAAGCGGTCGGGGCAGCCGGGACGGAATCACAGGCCTTCTGTCCTGATCCGTTCCTGCTCTTTTTTCACGGCCGCGATGCGGTCCTCCAGATACGGGTGGGACCGCAGCAACAGCGGGACCTCGGGGCCCTTCGACTCCTGATTGAGGATCTCGAAGGTTTTCACCATCCCGTCCATGTCGTATCCGGCCAGAGACATATACTTCAACCCGAGCCGGTCGGCCTCGTATTCGTCCTTGCGGCTGTACGAAGAAAAAACCAGATTCATGACGGCCCCGGTTCCCAGGGCGGCGATCTGCCGGGTCTGCTCCTGTTTGGTCACCTGGTTCAGGATGATGCCGCTGATCAGGTCGTACCCGACCGCGGCCTGGAACTTCTTGACCGTGTGCCGGGCCGCGCAGTGGCCGATCTCATGCGCCAGGACCGCGGCCACCTCATCGTCGGATTTCATGCGGTCCATCAGCCCCGTGTGCATGTAGATGTTGCCCCCGGGGGTGGTGAAGGCGTTGAGGTCCTTGGAGTCGACGAGAAAAAAATGGTATTCGTAATCCTGGCGGTCCGACACCTGGGCGAGCTTCTGCCCGATCCGCTCCAGCCGCGCCGCCTGGGCCTTATTGTCCGACGGCTTGTACTGCTCCATGATCTGGCGGTGGACGTCCTGCCCCATGGACACTTCGTAGTCCGTCGGGATGAAAATGAACTCCCGGCGCTGGGTGGCCGCGTTATACGACCCTAAGCTCGCGCACCCCGTTACGGACACCGCCAAGATCAGCGCGCTCAAAAAACGCGCCGCGAATTCCCGATGCATACGGAACATCATCCTTGCTGACACCCCGGCCGGTCACCGCTGAAAACTCACCACGTTCTGCCACCAGCCGTGGCTTTTCCACCGCCGGATCTGGCCCCAGAGTTTCCGGGCCCCGGCGCTCTTGAGAAACTTCGGGGCCCGCGCGAAGAACAGGCGCGCGCCCAGATACCCTTCGTCGTAATATTCCTTGGCCTGCAAAAGGCACTCCAGGATGTCGGCGTCCCGCGCGACAAGGCTTTCCGGCGACTGCTGGTCGTCGTAATGGCGGCGGAACTCCTCGAGCTTTTTTCTCACCGACGGGGCCAGGGCCTTCATCTGGTCGGCGAAGACCTTCTTTTCCGCTTCCTTGAAATTGATATAAAAATGGCCCATCTTGTGCAGGTCGTTGATCCGCGCCTCATGGATGTCGTTGAACAGACACATGGTCATCACCTGGAACGGGTCCACCCCTTCCAGGTAGGCCAGATAAAAACCGATCACGGCGGTGCGGAAGCTGTGCTCGGCGACGCTCTCCGGGTCCTTGATCCCCGCCACCCACCATCCGCTGCGCTTCACCTTTTTCAGCAGGCCGGCTTCGGCGAAGAAATTCAGCGCGGCGGTGAGGTCGCCGCGGGATGGTCCCCGCGATGTCTTTTTCCCGGTTCTCATGAATGCTTCTCCCCGCCGGAGGACGCCCCGGCCCGGGACGGCGCGGCCGATGTTCTCTTCTGCCGAAAAATCTCATAGGCCATGACCAGCGTGGCCTGCGCCACGTTGAGCGACAGGCGAGGATGAGCCATGGGGATCGTCACTTCCACATCCAAATGTTTTTTGACGACGTCGCGGATGCCCTTCTGCTCCGAGCCGACCACCAGCGCCAGCGGAAACGGCAGGGGAACGGCGCGGACATCCTGTCCTCCCTCGACCACCGCACCGGCCGCCCAGAACCCGGCCTCCTTGACCGTGTCGATGGCCTGGGTCAGGTTGGACACGCGGGAGACGGAAATGAAATTGTCGGCGCCGGACGCCACGCGCAGGACCGACTCCGTGACATCCACGGAATCATGCTTCGGGATCACGATCCCGAACCCTCCCAGGCAGGACAGGCCGCGGATGATCGAACCCAGATTCTGGGGATCGTTAAGCCCGTCGAGAAAAACCAGGGTCTGTCCCTTGCTCAGGGCCGTTTCGGCCATTTCGCCGAACGGCACATAGGCGAAATCCGACGTCTCGGCCAGGATCCCCTGCGTGTTGACGTTCCGGGCCAGCTTCAAAATCTTGGAATACGGCACCGACACCATGGGGATGCCGTGTTTTCTCGCTTTTTTCTGGACGTAACCGGTCTCCGGATGGCCTTCCTGGACGAAAAGCTTTTTGATGCTCTGCGGGTTCGTCTTGAGCCGTTCCAGGACCGGGTTTCTGCCGTAAATTCTCATGGTTGAGACCGGACGTCCGGATTCTCGACGGTCTCCCTCTGCTTCTGAACGTGACCGGCGTATTGTTCATCGAGTTGTTTTTTCCGCTCAAGATACTCGGCGTACGTGATGTCCTTGCGCAGGTACCGGCTTTCGAGCGCATCCGACTGCTCCTGGTACTGGGCAAAGTCCGGATCCGCCAGGATCGCCGACGGGTCGTCCATGATCGTCTGCAGGCGCTCGGTCCCGGAAGCGCACCCGGCCGCGGCCAACAGGACCACGGTCAACATAAGGTATCTCATTCTGTCCTCTCTTGTTTGCGCTTCTTGATATCGCAGATATTATATCTCTTAATCGGCTGAAGGAGAATCATTTATCTGAGAACTTTCCCGCCTTTCCTGCTCAGATTGTTCCAGGGACTCGAGATGCTGGATGGCCCGGATCGTCCAGGGCAGGGTTATCCACACCAGCGCGGTTAAGATCACGCACACCGAGAACCAGATGCTCAGGATGTCCCAGAACGCCTCTTTCCCCTCTTTGTTTTTGCACAGGTCCAGATAGGCGCTGCGCCTCCCCTGCCAGAATTTCTCCGCCCCTTCCTTGTAATACCGCTCCTCGGTCTGGGTGATCCGGCCGTTGAGGATGTCGGTGACAATGGCAAAGTATTCCCGGTTGTATTCGCATTCGTTCGTTTCATGGCCGATCAGCCCGGGCTTGGGCACGTATTTGCATTTGCACTTTTCGCAGTAGCCGGAATGGCGGAACCAAAAGATGACCGAATCCGCGATGTTGTAGAGCACCCACGGCAGGGACAGGAACGACACGGCGGACAACGGCTGGATCAGTATCCGGGGATACCCTTTGCCGAGCTTGAATTCATTGCGGCTGAAGAAATACATGAAACGGAACGTCCGGGTGCGGAAATAACTGCCGATGATATATTCACTGCGGCTGCGCCATGTCCGGCCCTTGTCCTTGACCAATTTGCTGATGAGCTCGGCGCCGGAGCTGATCGCCCCAAGGGCAGCGCCGGCCGTGGCCTCTGACACCGTGATCAGCAGGGCGTCGCAATAAATGCAGTGGGTCCTGTCGTTGAATTGGAAGACGACATCGCAACGGATGCATTTCTTCACGGCTTGGCCTCTTGCGGCTGATGTTACTTCTTGATCCCCAGGCCGAGATACACCAGGGGCCTGAGGATGCTCCACCATCCCAGGATGGGACGCATTTTCGTGTAGCCGAGCTTGCGTGGGGGATAGATCTTGGTGACAGGCACTTCGCGGAAACGGTACCCGAGCGTGATGGCCTTGAAAAGGATATACGGCTCAAGCTCATAGGCGTCCAGCCAGTCCTGGTCGATGTTGACCCGCGCGTCGCGAAAGACCGCCGTGCGCATGGCCCGGAACCCGTTGGTGCTGTCCGTGACCCGGCGGCGCGCGACCAGCGACATCAGAAACGGATGCAGCCGGGTGGCCAGTTTCCGGTAATACGGCATGTCCCCGCCGACCCGGTTCCCGCCGATGTACCTCGACCCCTGGACGATGTCACAGTTCTCGTCGAGGATCGGGGCGAGCAGGGCCGGGATCTCATCGGGATTGTCTTTGTCGTTGCCCGCCATGATCACGAGCACGTCGTACCCCGACGACAGGGCGTGCTTGACCGCCGTGCGGATGGCGGCCCCCACCCCGCTTCGCCGGCCGTGTCGGATCGTGCCCACCCCGCGGTCCGCGAACGAGCGGATCATCTCGGTCGTCCCGTCGGTCGAGCAGTCGTCCACGATCAGGTAATCCGCCCGGCCGCGGGCCGGGCTTTTCAGGAAACGCTCGATGGCGCTCCTCAACTTGACGTTTTCGTTATAGGCCACGGGACAAACAAGGACTTTAGGCATGGGGGATACCGAAGAGATCTCGATTTTTCATCTTTGAAACGGCAACCGTCACACTACGTTTTTAAAACAACGGCTTCACCCTGGCGGACATAACGGTTGTGGCAGTGGGGGCATTCCAGGGTTTCGCTCAGCTTGCGTCCGCAATGGCACGCGTATCCCTTCAGCCGCGCGGGGTTCCCCACCACGATCGCGTGCGAAGGAACGTCCCGGGTGACCACGCTGCCGGCTCCGACAAAGGCGTATTCCCCGATCGTGATCCCGCAGAGGATGGTCGCGTTGCTGCCGATGCTGGCGCCCTTTTTTACGAGCGTCGTTTCCAGGACCCATTTGTCCTTGCGGTTGCTGCGGGGGTAACGGTCATTGATGAAGGCGGTGTTGGCCCCGCAGAACACGTCATCTTCGAGGGTGATCCCTTCGAAGACGTGCACGCGGTTCTTGAGCGTGACATTATCGCCGATCACAGACCCTTTCTCGATGAAGCACCCGTCGCAGATGTTGCATCCCCGGCCGATGACCGCCCCGTCCTGGACGTTCACGAACGCCCAGACGCGGGTCTCGTCCCCGATCTTGGCTTTCGGGCTGACCAGGGCTTTTTCGTGCTGGAAAAATTTCATGGAGCAGGTCCTCGGTTTTAAAAACCTTCAGCGGATATCCACCGGCGCGCCGTTCTGCTCGATGGATTTCTGGGCCGCGCACAGTGTCATGACCACGTCGTGGCCTTTCTGGGCGTCCGAGAGCAGGGGCGGCTGGTTCTTTTCGATGCACTGGATAAAATACTGGGCCTGGGCCTTCAACGGCTCGCCGAGCTCGATGTTCGGAATCGTGATGCTCCCCACGCGGGACAACAGCTGGAACTCCCCGTAGGTTTCGTAAAACGTCGCCGTTTTTTCGACGTGCTTGTCGAAAAGCTTGATCGGCCCGGCGTTGTCCAGGTCGTCCCACACCACCATTTTCTTGTTGCCGACGATCGTGATCTGCCGGACCTTCTTGGGGTCCAGCCAGCTCACGTGGATATTGGCCAGGATCTTGGGGGGGTATTCCATGGACACAAAGGCCAGGTCCTCCTGGGACGTGCCCAGGCATTTTTGCCCGCGGGCCGAGACGTTCACGGGCGCGGCGTCGAACAGATAATTGAAAATGGAAATGTCGTGCGGGGCCAGGTCCCACAGGGCGTTGACGTCATAGCGGAAAGGCCCGAGGTTGGTGCGCTCGGAATGGGCGTACTGGATCTCTCCGAGCTCCCCGGACTGGATATATTCTTTCAGCCATTTGATCCCGGGGTTGAACAAAAAGATGTGCCCCACCATCAGCCACCGGTTCCGGCGCTCCGCCACGGCCTTGAGCTCGCGGCATTCCTCCGGCGTGAGGGCCAGCGGTTTTTCGCAAAGCACGTGCTTGTCGTGCTCGAGAGCCTCTTTGGTGATCTTGAAATGCGTGTTGGTCGGGGTCGCGACACAGACCGCCTGGATATCCGGGTTCGTGAGGATCTCCCGGTAGTCCGGGGTGGCCGCGATCTGGGGGTAAAGCGCCTTGATCGACTTCAGCCGGCCGGCGTCCAGATCGGCGCAGGCGGCGACCCGGGAGTTGGCGGTCTGATTGAAGATGCGGATATGATTGGGGCCCCAATGCCCGGCCCCGATGACACCGATGGTAACCAAGAGACGGCGCTCCTTTCTTCGCTGATGGGCTAAACGACAATCATTATACTTGTGAAAAAGTGAATAAAAAAGCATTTATTGCGTTTCGGTTTCCGCTGTCCCCGGGGTCCGGTCCCCGCGGGGCCCGGGAAAATTCCGCGATGGGATTGGCATTGCCATTTTCCTTGGTGTAAAATGCTTATCATTCCGGGCATTCCGAAAAACATGACAAAACGCCAACTCCCCCCATTCCGTTTCCCGCAGGCCGCGCAGGCCGTGTTCATCCTGGCGGCCCTGGCTGCGACCCTGGTCAATGCCGCGCAGCTCATCGCGGAGACGGTCCGGACACACCGCCAGCGGGCCATCGCCCCTTATCCCCTGCCGGGGAACAAATTCCTCGGCCTGAACGACTTCATCCCCGGGGCCTCCCGCATCGGCTATTACACGGACAAAAACCTGGACATCAATGAACACGCCATGCAGTTTTCCCAGGCCCAGTATGTCTTGGCGCCGATCATCCTGGATTTGAACAACACCGGCCACAAATTCGTCATCTTCGACTGTTCGTCGGAAGATGTGGCCATGGTGCGGATCAGGGAATTCCAGCTCGTTCCCTTCAAGCGCAACCCGTTCGGGATCATCCTGGCCGTGAATCCCGCGGCGTCCGGCGGGCGGCAAAAGGTAAAAATCCCGTTATTTTAGAGAAGCCCCATGACTGACCTTTTGATCATTTTTCCTGTTTTTTTGTCCTTCCTCACAGGTTATGGACTGATCGGGGTTTTCTTCCGGTCAGAAAATCTTTCTGTCGGCCTGCGCGCGGTCCTGGGCCTGGGCCTCGGCCTGGGCGTCAGCGGGCATCTTGTTTTTTACACCCTGGTCTTCGGCGGGAAATTTTCCGCGGCAGTCGTCATCGCCGCTCACATCCTGCTTCTATCGGCGCTGGCGAAAAAACATCTGTCCGGGACCAAAGCCCGGGGACAACCCATGGTCCCGCTGTTCCGCGTGGACACATCGCAGGCCCTGGCCGGCCTGATGTTGTTGCTCCTGCTGATCACGGCCTGCGTTTATGCCTCGCATTTTCCCTGGGGCGGGTGGGACGCCTGGTCCATATGGAACTTCAAGGCCCGGTTCATTTTTCTGGGCGGCGACCGCTGGCAGAACATGCTGGATCCGGTGCTGTGGCGGTCCAGTCCGCACTATCCTCTCCTGCTCCCGCTGATCAACGCCTGGGCCTGGAGTTGTCTTCCGGCGCCGTCCGCAACCGGACCTCTGGCCGTGTCCCTGATCTTCCTCGGGCTGACCGCGGGGCTGTTATCCGCGGGCCTGCTTCGGCTGACCGGCGATTCCAGGACCGCGCTGGCCCCGGGACTGATCATCTCTCTGCCGTTTTTCGTCAAACTGACCATCGGGCAGTACAGCGACATCACGCTGGGATTTTACCTGCTGGCCGGGGTGATCGTTTTTCTGGCATCGGAAAAAACCCGTGACGACCGGCTGTTGTTCCTGGCGGGAGTCTTCTGGGGATTCCTTAGCTTCACCAAACCGGAAGGCACGGTCGCGGCGTTCCTGCTGGTCCTGTGCGGCCTGGCCTCGCTGATGAGCTCGGGCGCGGGGAAAGGAAGACGGGCCCGGGCCCTGCTGGCCGGCGCGGGGCTGGCCTTCCTGCCGACTGTCCTCTTTCAATTTTTCTACTCGCCCGGCAATCAGACCTACGTCAACGGATTGCTCGACGGACACGGCGGCCTGGCCACCGGCCGTCTGCGTTGGGCCGCGGCCTTCCTCTGGGTGGAATTGACCAGCGGAAAATGGAACGGGCTGTGGATCATTCTGCTGGCGGGGTTGGTCTTGAGCGGCGGACGCTGCCTGCGCAAAGACGTGTTGTTCATCCCTGTTTTTCTCGTCCTTTACCTAACCGTCGTCCTGGCCTATTATCAGGTCAACGCCTACTTCGAGATCAAATGGTGGCTGCAAGTCACCCTGCACCGCGTGCTGTATTCGCTCCTGCCGCTGATCATTTTCTGGGTTTTTTATTCGCTGTGGGGGGAGAGGATAGAGGATAGAGGATAGAGGATAGAAGATGGAGGATGGAGGATGGAGGATGGAGGATGGAGGATGGAGGATGGAGGATGGATTTCAGCAATAAAGTCCATCCTTCATTTCCTATCTTCTATCTTCACTTCATTACGGTCTTTCGATCTTGAGGACTTTGTACTTCAATTCTCCGGCGGGAACGTTGACAACGACATCGTCACCCGCCTGGCGGCCCATCAGGGCCTTGCCGATCGGGGAGAAAACGGAGATCTTGTTTTCTTCGTAGTTGGCTTCTTCGGACGACACCATGGTGTATTTCACGTCTTCACCCGTGCCGGCGTCCTTGATGGTGACGATCGCGCCGATGTAGACCTTGTCGGTGGGGATCTTTTCGTTTTCGATGAGCCGGACATTGGCGAGCTTCAATTCCAGATCCGCGATCCTGGCCTCGTTGTGCGCCTGGGCGTCCTTGGCGGCGTCGTATTCCGCGTTCTCGGAAATATCCCCCTGGGCCCGGGCCTCGCCAATCGCCTTGGCGATGCGGCGCCGTTCCGTCGTCTTCAGATTCTCCAGGTCGGCCCGCAATTTCTCAAAACCGGCCCTCGTCAAATAAACTTCCTGTCCCATACATCCTCCTCAATGAGCGCATGAGTTCTGGAGTCCGGAGGTGCCGGACGACATAACTCATCTGCGCGAATCCATTCAACTCCGCTCTGGATGGTTTGTCCCAGAGAGGACAAACCACCGTAGGCCCCGCCGGTTGCTTCGTCCGAAATCGAGAATCGATTTCGGCGCCTGAAGCAGGCGGGGCCGTTCCGCAAAATTCAAATCAATTCTAACATATCCCCCCGCCCCCTGACAAAGGGCTTCCTGAAAATTTTCATCAGGCCCTATTCCGGGGACATCCCGCCCAGTTTTCCCTCCAAGGACCGGATCATGGACAGATTGTTTTCCTTTTGCGCGCATTCCAGCGCCTTCCGGTAGCTCTGTTCCGCGCCGGATAGGTCCCCCTGCTTGAGCAGGAGATTGGCCAGGTTGAAATGGGCTCCGGCCCAGCACGGACTGAACGTGACCGCCGCCTGATACTCCTGCAGAGCCAGATCGTCCAGGCCCTCCATCGCGTAGATGTTCCCCAGATTGTTGCGCGCGACGGCCAACGAGGGCCGACGCCGGATCGCCTGCAAATACGCGTTCTTCGCGTCGTCATAAAGGCCGGCGCTCATGTAAAGACTTCCCAGGTTCTCATAACTGTGCGGGTAGCTGGGGTCAACGCGGATCGCGTGCTCAAAATAGAACTTAGCCAGGTCCAGGTCCCGGCGGGCGAGACAGATCCGCCCCAGCCCGTTGATCGCCGGGGCGAAACGGGGATTGACGGCCAGGGCTTTATGAAAAGAGTCCCACGCGGCCCTGGGGTCCTCCTGCCCCTGCTCCCAGAGGAGGAATCCCAGGTTGTAATGCGCCTCATAAAATCGGGGATCGGCGGCCACGGCGCGTTCCAGCAGGGCTTTCCCCTCTTCGCGCCTTCCGGTTTCAGCGTAAATGTTCCCCAGATTGTTCAGCGCCTCGGGAAACGCGGGGTCCAGATCAAGGGCCTTTTCATATTCCTTCACGGCCGCGGCCAGATTGCCCTTCGCGACATAGTAATTCCCCAGATTGTTCCTGATCCGCGCCTTGTTGGGAGACCGCCGCGCCATGTCCAGATAAAAATTCAATTCGTCGTGCCAGAAAAAATTCCTCTGATAGGTCAACGTCCCCAGCACGGCGGCCAGGAGATAAATGACCAGCAGGAACCGGGCCGGCGTCCGGACCGCAAGCCATATCCCGTAGGCCGCCATCACGGCAAATCCGGCCATCGGGAGATACAGCCGGTGTTCGAAGATCACATCGCTGATCGGGAACACGCTCGACTCCAAGCTGAGCGTGACCAGGCACCAAAAAATGCCGAACGAGAAAAGCCGGTGCCGCGGGAAAACGCGGACAGCCCAGACAACGAGGAGCGCCAGGGCGGCGAAAGACAGCCAGGTCGGGAAATCCCAGAAGCCCCGGCTGATGGGAAAATCATAATCCAGCTGCTGGCCGGAGGGAAAAAACAACAGCCGGATATACAGGATCAGGACGTTGAATTGCGTGAATAAATATTCGGCCCGCGAGTAGTCTTCCGTTTCCCGCGTCACCTGGGACAGGTAGGCCACGTCCAGGATCCTGTATTTCCAAAGCATCAGGAGCAACGGGACCCCGCAGGCCAGGATCAAAAATGGCACCAGCCGCGCCGCGAGGACCCGTCCTCCTTTCCACCGGAGGAAAAAGATCTCCCACAGGAGAAGCGCGAAGGGCAGGCTGATGATGATCGGTTTCGTGAACAACCCGGCGAAGAAAACCAGGATCGCGGCCGCGTAATAACGCCAGCGCCGGAGATCGCTCCCCAGAAAATACAAGAGGATCGTCAAAAGATAACAAAAACTGGCCATGAGCGTCGAGCGCTGGGAAATATACGTCACGGCCTGGGTCTGGATCGGATGGCAAAGGAACAAAACAGCGGCCCCGAAGGCCAGCCACCGGCCCGGGAGGGCCCCCAGGGACTGCCGCAGGGAAGCGCGCCCCCAGGTGACGACCAGCAAGGCATACAGGAGCATCGCGTTGAGCGCGTGCAGGACAATATTGACGGCATGGTAGCCCCGGACATTCAGTTCCCCAAAATGAAAATTCAGCGCGAAACTCAAGTGCGTGAGGAACCGGGACGGGTCATAAACCCAGAGCCCACGGAGGGAGGAAAGGTCCCGGATGGCGGGATTGTTGACGACCGTGTAAATGTCGTCGAAAATGAACGGGACGCCGAAGGCGTTGCGGTAGATCAACGCCCCCAAAAGGGCCAGGTGCAGAATGACCAGCCAGTGAAAGGCCATGGAATGTCCTTTGCTTCCGGGAGACTACAGGGGAAGAGCGTCCAGCTTCTGCTGAATGGCTCCGGCTTTTTCCGCGTCGCCCCGGTCCCGGTACAATTGGATCGCGGACCGGATGACCCGCCGGGACTCTTCCACCTCGCCCATCTCAACCAGGACGTTCGCCAGATGCAGAAAGCTCTTGGGCTCGGCAGGGTTGGTGCGGACAGCCCTCGCGTAAAATTCTTTGGCCTTGTGAAAATCCTGGAAGTAATAATAAATATGCCCAAGGTTATTCATGGCATCGACAAACCCGGGCTGCAGCCGCAGGGCCTCGTTGTAATTGTTCAGGGCGTCATAAAAATTGCCGAGAGCGTAATTGATGTTGCCGAGGTTATAGTACCCCCGGGCGTTCTCGGGGTTCAGCCAGACAGCCGCCTCCATTTCCACTTTGGCAAGCTCCAGTCTCCCGGTGTCCGCATAAATGTTGCCCAGCCCCATGCGGACATTGGGATCATTGGAATTCAGCGCTTTCGCTTTTTCATAGAATTGCTGGGCCGGCCCCCATTGCCCCTGCTCCCGGAAGAGCCGCGCCATGTTCAGGTAGGGGATATACGCGTCCGGTTTGAGCCGGATGATCCGGTCCAGGACCACCCGGGCTTCCGGAAATTTCCTCATGTCCAGATAGATCAGGGCCAGGTTGTTGTAAGCGGAATAATACTCGGGATCCATGGACACGGCCTTCAAAAATGACCGCTCCGCTTCCGGATACATGCCCCGCTTCAGATACGCCAGCCCCAGATTATTATGGGTCCGGACCTTTTCCGGAGATTTGTCCGTGACATCCGTCAGAAGGGCGATCGGATCGCTCCAGAGAGCGCTCCGCTGGACCGTCAGGACGCCGAAACAAGCGACCCAGGCCGTCAGGACGGCAACGGCCCATGTCCGGCTGCGGATCGTCTTGACCACGGCACAGGAAACGGCCAGTCCGAACCCGAAACAGGACAGATAAAGCCAGTGTTCAAAAAAGAAATCCTCGATCGGCGCGAAGCCTGGGTACCCGCCCAGCGAAACAAAAAACCACAACACGGCAAACGTCAGCCACCGGTGGGAAGTCCGGACCCGGAACGCCAGGAACAGGGCCGCCCCGATCGCGGCAAAGGACAAAGGCGTGGGAAAATCCCAGAAATGCCGCGCCGCCGGGATATCATGGTCCAGGTTCAATCCCGCCGGCCAAAGCAGAAGCCGCCAGCCCAGGAGAAAAACATTTCCCTGTGTCCAGAAACGGCTTTGAAAATCCGTGTGGACCAGGCCGGCGACAAAGTCGATCGCCCAGGCCGAGCGGCCCAGGAACGGGACGGCGAGCATCAGGACGCACAACGCCGAGAACGTCACCCGGATCTTCCAGTCCCCCCTCTTTTGCAGCCCCCAAAAACACAAATGATAAACAAGGACAGCCAACGGAAGCGTTATGAACGACGGCCTTGTGATGATCCCCAGCACAGCCGCCAGGAACGATTTGAAATAATCCTGGCTGTTGTCCGTCAGCCGGCCGCGGGTGAACAAATAAAGGCTCAAGAGAGTCCATGTCCCGCTCAGCAGGGTCGAACGCTGGACAAGATAGATCACGGACTGAGTCTGCAAGGGATGCAGAAGAAAGATCAGGGAGGTGAACAGGGCGACACGGGAACCGTCGGCCGGGCTGAACCGTTCTTTCAGCAGGGGCGCGCGCATGGTCAAGGCCGTCAGCCGGTAAACCAGGACGGCGTTCACGATGTGTACCAGAAGACTGACGACATGCCAGGAAAACAGCCGGAACTGGGCGGCCGCGAAATTCAGCGCGAATGTCAGGTTTGACAGGAAACGGGCGGGGTCATAGTCCCACAGGTAGCCGAGATTGAGATGCTTGATGACAGGATTGTCCGCGATGCGGACGTAATCGTCGAACTGAAAATCGGCAGACATCCCGCCGCGGTAGGCCAGCCAGCCCAGAAGAGCGATCAGGCACGCGGCCAATGGCCCTTCCCACGCCTTGAGCCGCGGGTTTTTCAGGATAGAGGATAATTTTTTCAACGTCATCTTTCGGGAACGATGCGACAGGCCCCATCCCCGGGGGGATGAGGCCTGGAATGCACGCGAACGGGACATCGATGTAACGTTGTTACATGTTCTCGACGGCCTTCATCATGAGGGGGATGATCTCTTTGGCTTCGCGCTGGGTCATGCGGCCGAGCTTGGCGAAGCGCCACTGATCGTCCGGCCCCAGGTTCTCGCGGGTCAGCTGGATCTTTTTTTCTCCGCCGTTGTAGGAATAAATCCCGACGGTTATGCGCGACTCGTCAAATTCCCTGACTTCCTTGAATGTCTCCGTGTCCAACGACTTGTCGTAAGGCATACTTCCTCCTGGTGATTAGTGATTAACTAAACCGAAAATCGCAGATTGAAGGGAGAAAATGGAAAACCATTTCCCAGTCACCAACGTCAATCCCCCATCCCCGACTTTCCATCCTCCATGTTCCATCCTCTATCTTCGATTCTTCCTTTCACATCCCCGGCATGACCGAGGCCATCTTCTGGGCGGCCGCCTGCTGGGACTTTTTGACAGCGGCGTTGAGGCTCCGCAAAAGATCCGCCTCAAAACGCTGTTTGTTCTGCGGATCCAGCAGCCCCTCGTCAACCGAGACGGAACGGAAATCCTGGGCCCCGCTGATCACGATGCGGATCCCCCGGACCTCGTTCACGTCCACGGTCACGGCCTCAAGCTCTTTCTTGATCTTCTCGGCCTGCTGTTTCATTTCCATAAGTTGTTTGATTTTATCAAGCATGAAAGCCCTTTCCTTTCAAGGATTGCACTCTGACCTCTTATACCCCAAATCCCCCGCCATTTCAAGCGCGGGCTGAGAATTCTAATCCCGCTTCACGGGATTTTCGCATATCATACTGCATAGCTTCAAAACCGGACGGAAAGATCCAGCAGGGTCTGCACCAGAAACCGGTCCAGGAACATGATCAACAGGAACGCCAGCAAGGGGGAAAAATCGATCCCGCCCAGGTACGGCATCCTCCGGCGGATGGGTTCCAGTACCGGGTCCGTGGCCCGGTACAAAAATTGCACGATTGGATTGAACGGGTCCGGGCTGACCCAGCTGATCAGGGCCCGGATCAGGATGAGCCAGGAAAACGCCGTCAGCACCAGATGGACGAGCTGGGCCAGGGCGCCGAAAAGATTACCGATGATGAACACAACAAACCTCCCTTGCGCAAACGGTTATCGACGCTGTGGGACCTGCGCCTGCGGCGCCGGTTCAAAGGCCTTTTCTTGATCATAATTCAAGGCCCGGATGGGATACGGGATCACGATGCCCTCCTCCGCATACCTCTTGTGGAGCCGCTTAATGAACTCATGTTTGATCAGGTAATTATCGACAAACTCCTTGCCCCGGAGGATCACGGAAAAATTGATGCTGTAAGCGTCAAACGTATGGAAACGGATGAACGGCTCGAAATCCGGGACCCCGCCCTGCACTTCTTTCATGGTCTGCCGCCCCACCTCGATGGTGACTTTCTCAACATGCTCGAGGTTGGACTGATAATGGACTCCCACCTGCACCAGGACCGCAAGATCGATCGAAGGGTAATAATAATTCAGAATGCGGGTATTCACCAGCAGCTTGTTCGGCAGCACGATCATGTTATTCGGCAAAAGCCTGATCCACGAAGACCACCAGCCGATCTTGTGGACATACCCTTCTTCTCCTGAGTCGAGCTTGATGAAATGGCCGACCTGGACGGGCTTGTCAATGATCAGCTGGAGACCGGCGAAGAAATTCTCCAAAGTCGGCTGAAGGGCCAAGGCCACGGCCAACGACCCGATCCCCAGGGAGGCGAGCACAGGGGTGATGGAGACGCCGAAACTGTCCAGCAGCACCAGCCCTCCCAGCCCCAGGACAATGATCCGGATGACGCCCTGGGTCACCTCGGGCGACATCTTGATGACCTCAATCTTGTTGGAATATTCCTTAACAAGACCGTTGATGAACCGGTCCACGAACATGATGACGGAAATAATGATGACCAGCTTATAAGTGATAATGAAATAGCCGGTCAGATCCTTTTGCTCCATGGCCGGCAGCATGCGTTCGACCACAAAGCCGCCGCTCGCCAGAATCCAGAGGGTCAGGGGAAAGTCCGCGGCATGGATGAACAAATCATCCAAATGGGTTTTGGTCCTGGCCGTAACGCGTTTCAAGAACACAAACACGACGCGTTTCGCAAACGTCAGGACACTGACCCACAGGAAATAGGCCAACGGGATGGCCAGCCATATCGTCACAGGAAGCCCGAAAAATCCGAAATGATCCATTGCCTTCCTCCTCTCTCACGAACACATGGACTCACGCGCGCACGGGCACATGAAAAACCGGTTCTTGTGCTCTTGTGTCCTTGCGTACGTGCGCTCCTTTTAAAAAACTTTAAAAAGTGTTCCGTCGATGATCTTCTGTTCAAGCCGGTTCAGGATGCGCTTGGTGGTCCAGGAAATATTGCGCATGTCCACGGTGATGGTCTCAACGGTTTGGGACGTCTGCTGCAGGGCCTCGGCGGCCTTGGCGAACGTCACGGCCATGTTTTCCATGTCGATGGGGTCCTCGCCGATGACCGGAACGGACAGGTCTTCACGCATCGACCCGGGAGACACCGAGATCTCGATGATCTTTTCGCCCAGCACGCCTTCGGTCACGATGGCCACGCGCGCGCTCTGGCGCAAAGGTCTTTCAAATTTTTTGAAAAGGCTCATGCCGACCCGGACCGTCCTCCCCTCCACGGGAGGTTCAAGAAAATCGATGGACGAGACCGTCCCGACCGTGACCCCGGATAACCGGACCGGAGCGCCGGTCCCCAGCCCGCCGACATGATGAAACAAGGCCGTCATCGGGAACTTGGGTTCGGTGAAGCCCCTCTCCAGCCCGATCACAAAAACCACGGCGACAACGGAAGAGACGCAGGCCATAAAAAAAATCCCGGCGGCCAGTTTCTTGAAAAAATCCTTGTTCCCCATCATGCCCTCCTTGCCTGCCGTCAGGCAGGCTCAAGCCGAACTGCAGCTCAAAAATTCTCCGATAAACGGGTCCCGCGAAGCCATCAGGTCCCGCGGCTGGCCCTGCGCCACGACCTCCCCGTCCCTGATCAGGACCACGCGGTCCGCGATGCGGAAGGCGTTGGGGATGTCGTGGGACGTGACCACCGTCGTGCAACACAATTTCCGGGCGATGTCCCGGATCAGGTCGGTGATGTCCCGGCTCATGATCGGGTCCAGGCCGGACGTCGGCTCATCGCAGAGAAGGATCCTGGAATCCAGGACGATCGACCGCGCCAGGGCCGCCCGCTTCTTCATCCCTCCGCTCAATTCCTCCGGGTATTTCGCCGCCGCCTCTTCCAGCCCGACCATCTCCAGGGTCTTGGCCACTTTGGCGCCGATATCGCCTTTCGAAAGCGCGGTGTGCTCTTCCAGGGGGAACGCGACGTTCTCCGCCACCGTCATAAAATCGTACAAGGCCCCTTCCTGAAAAAGGTATCCGATGTTCCTGCGGACGGCCAAAAGGTCTTTCTCCGCCAGGCGGGTGATGTCGCGGCCCCCCACCTCGACCGTGCCGCGGTCGGGCCTGAAAATCCCGATCAAATGCTGAAGCAGGACGCTCTTGCTGGACCCGCTCTGTCCGACGATCACCACGATCTCGCCCTCTTGGACGTCCAGGCCGATGTCCTTGAGAACGTCCTGTTCGCCGAAGGATTTGCACAACCCTCTGACTTTGATCATCGCGCCGGACCTCACGGTTTTCTCAAAAAGATCCTGAACTTGTTCCGGTCGAGTTTCGTGTACAACCGGTCGAACGGGCGGACATCGATCTTCGCCGCGAAGAACTGGGCCCCCTGGTACTCGCCCAGCAGCTGGACCTCCGAGTCCAGCAGGACATCCGCTTCATCCTGGGGATGCCACAGCTCGTCCTCGAACGGCAGTGGGTTGCCGTTCCTGACCCACGCCGCTTCCTGGACGGGGACATTGTACGTCGACAAATTCCCGACGTTCCCGCTGGACGCGCAGCCGGCGAGGAATAGCCCCAAGAACATCATGAGCACTGTTGTCTTCAAATCATCCTCCTTGAGATGGCAGAAATGAAAGGGGAAGATTGAGGATAGAAAATGGAAAAACCCTTCGCCACGATGCCCTCTCGTCTGCACTTTCGATTCTCTATTTTCCATCTTCTCCCCTCCATCTTCCATCCCCCCATACCATCAGCCCCAGAACGTCAAAATCAATTTTGTCAGCACGGTGTTGAAAATCACGACGAGCATGTACGATAACGCCACGGCCTTGGTCGTGAACCGGCCCACGCCCAGGGACCCGCCTTTCGTGCGGAACCCCTGGTAACAGCAGACCCAGCCCACCAGCAGGGCGAAAAAACACGTCTTGATATACCCGCTGAAAAAATCCACGTAGGCGATGCACTTCAGCGTCTGGCGGATGTAATACGCGCTGGGAATGTCGGCCTGGGTCACGCCCACAAAATATCCGCCCAGGATCCCGACGAATTCTGACAGCACCACCAGCCCCGGCAACACCAGGAGGCACGCGACCATGCGCGGGACGACGAGGAATTCCATCGGGTCGACCCCCATGATCCGGGTCGCGGTGATCTGGTCCTTGACGTTCATCGTGCCCAGTTCGGCCGCCATCCGGGCGCCGGCCTTGCCGGAAAAGATGAACGCGCTGAACACCGGGCTCAACTCCCGGACCAGGGACAGGGCCACCAGCTGGGCCACGTACTCCTTGGCGCCGAACCGGTTGAGCATCACATATCCCTGCAGGGCGAGGACCGCGCCGGAGGCGAACGACGCCATGGCCACGATTATCACCGACTGGATCCCCTGCTCGTAGATCTGCCTTAAAACCTCGCCCCACCGGACGCGGCCGCGGAGGACGAGCGCGGTCACCTCACCGAGAAAGAACAACGCCTCGCCCAAACTCGCGAGATAGCCGGCCGTCCGGTCCCAGGCCCAACGCAGGGTCCTTGTCATCACGCGCCCTTCCTCTTCTTCAGCCAAATATCTTTCATCTCGGACGTGATCCGGGATTCCTCGGTCTTGGAGATCGGCTGGCCGCCCTGCGGGGCCGCGCCCGCCGGCTTCATCCTCGACAAAAATTCCGCGACCCCGACCACCCTGGCCCCCAGACTGCGGACGTAATATTGCACGTCCCTGTCGTCCGTCACCACGACACAGGACCGCTTGTTGCCGCTCTCGTCCACGATCCGCTTGATCCGGTCGTCCGCCGATTCCCCGGAGGAAAAGACTACGGCCACTTCGCCGCCGCGAACGTTTCCGACGATCCCCGGCTGACCGTCAAAAACGACCGTGACCCGGTTGTTCACGCTGCCCTGCGGCCGGTGCGTCTCGACCAGACGGACCAGCCCTTCCCTCGCGTCTTCCAGCTTGGCCGAGACCAGGGCCGGAACCTTGTGGATCACGTTGTAACCGTCCAGCAAATAATGCAGGGCCATGCGGTCAACCCGCCGCCGGGACAGGCGGCTTCAAATCCTTCTCCTGCGGGGCCTTGGTCAGCAGGAACACCAGCCCGCCGGCAAGCCCCACCACGACCATGAAAAACATGCTGCTGATCAAAGAAATGCTCACGGCGACTCCTGCCTCCACGCCGACCTTTCCCAGCAAAAAAACCGCCGCCGCCTCGCGCGTCCCCAGTCCTGCGACGGACGGGATCGAGGCCGAAACGCAGATGATCGGAACAAAGATCAGGTAATACACGAACCCCACATCCTGTCCCAGGGCCCGGCCCGTCAGAAACCAGATCACCGCGAGGATGACCTGGACCACACATGACATCCCCACGGCCTTATAGATGGCGTCTTTCCGGTCCTTGAGGAGAACCACATCATAGTGCAGGGCCATCACCTTCTTACGGATGTTCGGAAAGGGAGAAAAAACGCTGCAGCACAGGGAATACAACCTCTCATTGAACAGCACGGACAGCATGACCAGCGAGATCCCGGCCAATACGACCAACGGCATGGCCAGGGAAAGATTTTTCAGGAGCTTGTACCCGAGGACAAAGGAAACGGAAGAAACAACGACGATCCCCCCGAACCCGCTCATCCGGTCCAGGAGGACCGAGGCCACGACCTTGGCCTTCTGGTCGGTGTAGCGGCACAGCCCGAAGATCTTGATCACGTCCCCGCCGATGGCGCTGGGCAGGAAGAGATTGCCGAACAGCCCGATGAGGAAATACCGCGCCACCGCCGAAAACGGCACGGCGAGCCGAAAGGCGCGGACAAAAATGTTCCACCGCACCAGGATCAGATAATTCACAAAAAGAAAGATCAGCCCGGCCCAGGCGATGTCCGCCAGGTCCGAAGAGCGCAGGATCTGGGTGGTTTTATCAACGTCGATCTGGCGGGAAAGCCAGTACAGGAGAGCTCCGCTGACGCCGAACCGGAGCAATGCCGAAACGATATCTTTGCGCTTTGTGCTGGAATCCATCCGTGGATCCTTTCTCAAACCCGAGTGACCTTACCTTTCCAACCTCGTATGACCTTCTCAACCTCGCAGGTTGAAGAGGGCTTCAACCTGCGAGGTTGAATTTCAAACCCGGCTCAGGGCTTCCAGGCAACCCTTGTATCCCTCTTCCGCGATGTAGGAACTGCGCACCAATGGCCCGCTCATCACGTGCTTGAATCCCAGATCCATCCCGGCGCGGCGCAGATCCTCGAATTCTTCAGGGGCCACAAACCGCTCGACCTTCAGGTGGCGCTTCATCTGTGTGGGCGCGAGATACTGGCCGATCGTCAGGATGTCGCATCCGGTGGCCCGCAGATCGTGCATGGTCTCCACCACTTCTTCGCGGCTTTCCCCCAGGCCGAGCATGATGCTGGATTTCGTGAAGATATCGGATGACAAAACTTTGAGATGCTTAAGGACGGACAGCGAGCTGTCGTAACCGGCCTGCGGCCGGATCAGCGGTGAGAGCCGGCGCACGGTCTCGATGTTGTGACTGATGACTTCGGGACGAGTGTCCGCGACTTTTTGCAAAAGTTCCGTCCTGCCGGAAAAATCCGGGATGAGGACCTCGATCTTGGTCTGCGGCATCAGGGCGCGGATCTCACGGATGGTCTCGGCAAAATGCCCGGCGCCTTCGTCCTTCAGGTCGTCCCGCGCCACCGATGTGACAACGACATACCGCAGGCCCAGCTCCTTGACGGCCAGCGCGACGTTGCGGGGCTCTTCGCCGTCCGCCGGTTCCGGGCGCCCGGCCCGCACGGCGCAAAAACGGCAGGCGCGGGTGCAGACGTCCCCGAGGATCATGAACGTCGCGACACCCGATCCCCAGCACTTGCCCATGTTCGGGCAATGCGCGCTCTCACAGACCGTGTGCAGACGTCCGCCGCGGAACAAATTCTTCATGTCCCCGATCTTGACAACGTCCGGGATCTGCTGGCGGAACCACGGAGGAAGGCGTTGAGGCCCGCGGGCTGAAGCCCGCGGGGCGAAATCCCGAGTGCCCACGCCGACTTCGTCCTGCCTCCTGCCTGCCGCGGCAGGACGAGCGGAGGCATCGAGGGAAGGGACAGGGGTCACCTGGGACGGAGCGGTCGTTTCCATACTTAAGACTTTCTTAAAATTTCCCGGAGCTGCCGGCGGATCTTGAGCTTGTCCTTGAGCCCGGCGTAATCAATGATGAGCTTGCCGTGCAGATGGTCCGTTTCATGCTGAAGGACCCGGGCCAACATCTCGTTGAACTCGCGTTCGACCGTGCGGTTGTTCTCATCCACATACTGCAGGACAATTTTGACGGGACGGCGGACATTGACGACCACGCCGGGGATGCTCAGGCACCCTTCCTCCAAAACGGAGGAACCGGATTTCTTGACGATCCTGGGGTTGATGACGGCGACGGGGCCGTCGCCGGCGTCCGCGACCAGGATCTGCTGGTTGATCCCGATCTGCGGCGCGGCCAGGCCGATGCCTTTGTGCTCGTACATGGTGGCGAGCATCGAGCGGATGAGCAGGCGCTCGCTCGGGCCGACCTCGTCGACGGGCCTGCACTTCTCCCTCAAGCAAGGGTCACCGTAAATGCGGATTTTCAGAGTGGCGACGGTCATCGGTTTGGGGGTATGGACGGACAACTATCAACGGGCCGCGGGGCTCAGGTCCGGACCCGGTTCTTTTCATCCAGGTAAACGACCTTGGTCTTGCAGGTCTTGGCTTCTTTCGGATCAACAAGGGCGTAACTCAAAATGATGACCTTGTCGCCGATCACGCCGCAGCGCGCGGCCGGGCCGTTCAGGCAGATCTGGCCCGAGCCGGCCTTGCCGGCGATGGCATAGGTCTCGATCCGCGAGCCGTTGTTGAGGTTGAGCACCTCCACCTTTTCGCCCGGGACGATGTCCACGGCTTTCAGGATGGCCTCATCGACCGTGATGCTGCCTTCGTAATAGAGCTCGGCCTCGGTGATGTGCGCGTGGCCGATCTTGGATTTGCAAAAATGGATCAACATCGGGTTGCCGCCTTGTCGTTACGGGATTACAGGTTCGGCTTCAGTTTCGACACCAGCATCTCTTTGGGCATCGCGCCGACCATCTGGTCGACGACCTCGCCGTTCTTGAACACCAGCAGGGTCGGGATAGACATGACCTGGTACTTGGCGGCGAGCTCCTGGGCCTCGTCCACGTTCACCTTGCCGACCTTGAGCTGGCCGTCCAGGTCTTTGGCGATCTCTTCCACGATCGGGGCGACCATCCGGCAGGGGCCACACCATTCGGCCCAGAAGTCCACCAGCACCGGTGTAGACGATTTTAGCACTTCCTGGTCAAAATTTTTCTCCGTCAAGTGAAGAACAGACATGATAATCCTCCTTTAAAAATTAAAGTTTATTATATCTTTGATTTATTGATTGGGCAAATACTATTCTCTGCGCGGTTCCCCGGGGATAGAAAGTTCGTTAAACCCTGCGGCGCAGGGGGATAAAAGCCCAGAAGGGCGGTCAGGGCCTGATGATCCACCAGAACACGAGGGCCGCAAAGATGCGGTACACGCCAAACAGAATAAAATTGTTACGCTGGATATAATACAACAGGAATTTGATACTGAAAATCGCCACGGCAAAGGACGCGGCGAACCCGGTCGCCAGGAAGGCCGCCTGGTCGGCGGAAAACGCTGAGGCGTTCTTCAAGAGATCCAGCGCGGTCGCCGCCAGCATGGTGGGAACCGCCAGAAGGAATGAAAATTCAACAATGGTCTTCCGCCTCACCCCCAGCAGGAGGCCGCCGATGATCGTGGCCGCGGACCGGGACACGCCGGGGACCATGGCCAGGGCCTGGAACAGCCCGATCAGCGCGGCGGTGCCGTAGGGGATCTTGCGGATGTCGCCTTCAGCCCCGGGCGGCTCCTTGTGAAATTTCTCAAAAACGATCAAAAATATCCCGCCCAGGAACAAAGACCACAGGACGACGGGAGCGCTGTCCATGAGGACGTTTTTGATGAGCTTGTAAAAAATAAGCCCCGCCACCGCTGTGGGAATAAACGCCGCGGCCACCCGCATCAGCACTTTTCTGTCCACCAGAAGGGACCGTCCGTAAAGGACCACCACCGCCAGGATCGCGCCCAGCTGGATGGTAATATCGAAACTTTTCAGAAAGTCCGTCGGCTCATGACCCAGAAGCCGGTTGGCCAGAAGCAGGTGCCCGGTGGAGGACACAGGAAGAAACTCCGTGATCCCTTCCACAATCCCCAAAATGACCGCGTCCCAAAGATTCATCCCAATCCCTTTTGCATCCTTCCCGTTTGACTTGCGTCTTGTCTCTTGCGTCTTGCGTCTTCATCCGTCTTCGCCGGAGACCCCGGGCTTTGCCCGGAGAGGAAGGCGAAAAATGGGGTCTCTGGCTACGCCGGATTCCGCCGGAAGCTCTGCGAAGACGGATGAACCCGGCGCCAGTCTTCGTCAAAGTGCTTACGCCTTTGACTTCGCCCGGTCCGGCGAAGCTAAACACGAAAGTATTTAGCGAAGACGGAAAGCCAAAGACGAAAGTACTTTGGCGGAGACGGGTCATACAAAGGTACCACGGGCTATGCCCGTGGGGCTCCATTACCAGCCGCCGCCACCGCCGCCGCCACCGCCGCCACCGGAGAACCCTCCGCCCCCGCCGCCGGAGCTGAAACCCGACGACGATCCGGGAGGGGTTGACGACGAAGCGATGACCCCGGGCAGGGAATGGCTGACGTGAGACACAAACCCCGCGGGCGAAAAACGGTCCCAGGACCGGCCCGTGTACCAGACCGGCGAGTAAGAGTCCGGCGCCAGCGACGCCGCGGCCAGCGCGGCGGTGAATTTCTCCGCCCACTTCTGCTCCACGTCCAGGGCCAGGGCGTACGGCAGATATTTTTCAAACAGCTGGGGCGTGATCTCCGGAGGGTTGAGCAAATTGAGCCGGTCCTTTTCCGTGACCGACAAAAACATCTTGAACCCCTCGACCCGGTCCATGAGCTGGCGGCCGGAGATCGTGGGCGCCTTCATGATATTGAAAAAAATCCCGTTGATGATCAGGACCAGCACGACCGTCACCGTGACGCACAGCGGCCCTTCAGTCGCGGAATACGCGAACGCGATCATCGACATCAGCCCCCAGCCGAACAACAGCGATATCAGAATGCCAAGGAAGAAATACTTCCTGTTCAGGAAAAAGTAAACATGCTGCATGTTCGCGGCCAGGGCGGAACGCAGGGAACTCATCGCGGCGCCGACCTCGGCGTAATTGTCGTTGTCCAGCTCCAGGGCCGGCTGAAGGCCGCGGAACAGGCCCCGGGCCACCGCGTCTTCTTCCGTGGTCAGCTTCGAATAATCCGCCGAGTCCAGCCGGAGGGTGTATTTCTTCCCTTTTTCCTCGATCTTCAAGAATCCCTTCACCGCCATGGCGATGAGCGCTGCGGAAAACGTCTTGTTGTCGCATTCCATCTTCATTAAATACCGGACCGCGGCCGGGGACAGTTTGGCCGGCGGCTCAAACAGCGGGATGATCGTGCCCCTGGCCGGGTCTTTGCCGTAACGCGACCAGACGGACAGATAATAACCGAGAAGGACCACGAGCCCGAGGACACACACCAAAACAATGCCCGGCGCCCTCTGGTACCACGGCGGCGGGACCGTGTACGATGAAGCGGATCCGGAACGGGGCGGCGGGGCCCGGACATAGCCCTTGGGCCAGGCCACGACGATGGTGAAGCCTTCCTGGGGATTGAGCGGCCGCGTGGCCGTCAGGGTCAGCCGGCCCAGCGCGTCGCGGGAGGTTTCAAAATCCTTGCCCTTGGCCCCCTGGTATCCGGTGAAGGCGTCCCACTTTATGATGTTGGCCGACGCGTCTCCGGGCAGGTCAAGAACAGCGGACGCCTGCCCGATCGGGAACGACCAGCCGTTGCCGGTCACGTTCCAGTAAAGCTCATCGTGGTCCTCAAAGAATCCCAGCTGGCGGTCGGTGCGGTAGGTGATGGTGTAGGTGTATTCCCCCGGAGAGAGAAAGACCTTGCTCTGGCCGATATACACGCGCTCGCCGTTGGACACACGCTCGGTGTGATACGGCTCCTTCCGTCCGTCGCGCAGGACGCCCGTCACCCGGAAACCCACGGTGTAAAGATTGCCGCGGTCGTCCCGGTAATCCGTCGGGAAATCGCGGTAGATCCCCCGCTTGATCTGGTTGCCTTCGGCGGCGACCCGGATCGTTTCCGTGACGGTCATGGAGGCGTCTTCACGGACACGGATGTCGCTGTGGAAGGAAAGGATTTTTTCAGCGGCGAGAGCGGGGGAAGAAAAAATGGCCAGCAATAGCAGCGGAAGGAGCAGAAGGTTCTTCTTCATGGCAGGAGATCCCATTGATGGTACGCTCATAGACTCCGCATGTTTTGCTGACGCAAGTCAGACCTGCGGGGTTAATTCCTGCCGGCAGGCAGGCGCGCAGATGAGTTATGCCTCCCGGGAACCCGGGGCTCCATAACTCATGCGCTCATTAAAATTTGACTTCCGGGTTCTTGCGCTCTTCGGCGGATTCCAGCTGGAAAAATTCCTCCTGGCGGAAATTGAACAGGCCGGCCACGATGTTGCTGGGGAACGAGTCGATGAGGATATTGAAATCGCGCGTGGCCCCGTTGTAATACCGGCGGGCCAGTTGGAGCTGGTCCTCGATCTCGGCGAGCTGTTTCTGGAGCTGAATGAAATTCTCGTTGGCCTTCAGGTTCGGATACGCCTCGGCCACGGCGAACAGGGACTTCAGCGCCTGGCCCAGGTTGTTCTCGAGCTCGCCCTTTTCCTTGATATTCACCGCGCCCATGACGCGGGTGCGCAGGTTCGTCACCTCTTCCAGGACCTTGCGCTCATGGCCCATGTACCCCCTGACGGTCTCGACGAGATTGGGGACAAGGTCATGGCGGCGCTTGAGCTGGACGTCGATCCCGCTCCACGCCTCCTTGACCATGAAACGTTTCTGCACCAGTTGATTGTAGATCGAAATGGCGACAACGGCGATAACGACGATGACAACCAAAAGACCGATCAGAAAAGGCATTGCGTCCCCCCTCCCGTTTTAAAAACAGCTGCGGAAAAATTTTTACGAATTTTCATCAATTTACTACAAATGATATTCAATGTATACAAGAATCTTTGATCAAAAATCCAAACCCCGGGGGTTGAGCAGACTTCAACCCCCGGGGTTAAAAAAAGCGACGGCGCGGCAAAGCTGCGCGGTCAAAATGCCCACATACGTCCCCATGATGTTACCGAGGATGGCCAACAGGAGCCCCACCGAGGCCAGGCCCGGCTGGTAGATCTCCGCCACCACCGGGGCCGACGCCACCCCGCCGAGGTTGGCCTGACTCGCCACCGCGGCCAGGAAAAGCGGCGCGCGGACCAGCCGTCCGGCGAATATC
Organism: Candidatus Omnitrophota bacterium; assembly: GCA_030688425.1. NCBI lineage: Bacteria > Pseudomonadati > Candidatus Omnitrophota > Candidatus Omnitrophota bacterium. The sequence goes on from JAUYIB010000012.1 coordinate 458,244, forward strand.
AGCACCGCCGCGTGCACGGCCACGATGCAGAACCCCGCGGCGATCAGCACAACGGCCTGGCCCATGTCCGCCAGGCTGGCCTTGGCGCCGATGGCCGTCAGCACAAAATACAGCAAAGCATACCCGATCCGGGACGCCCCCGCGCTTTCCAGCCGGGACACCGGCGTGAAGGACAGGGCGATCCCGATCGTGGACGCAAAGATCACGGTCCAGGCATAGGCGGTGACAACGCCTTTGATCTCGGGAAAGATCTGGGCCGCGGATTTCGCGGCCAATGCGGCGACAGCCGAGATCGCGAAGATCAGGACCGTTTTCTTGAGCGTCAACTTTTGAGACGGGCTCCCAACGGCCGGCTCAACGCGCCGGCTCAAATAATCCAGGACCCGGCGGTCGGAGTTGTTCCAGCGGTCGTACAGCGGCTGCATGCCGGCGAACGCGACCAGGATCCCCATCCAGCAGTACGGGACCACCGTGTCCACCACGACCATGGGCGCGAACACCGCGTCGGGCGTGCCGATGGCCTCTTTGACCGCGACCATGTTCGCGCTCCCGCCGGTCCAGGAACCGGACAGCGCTCCGAACCCCGCCCAGAATTCCGCCCCCACCCATCCTTTGAAGATAAAAAAGGAAACGACCGTCCCCAGCATCATGCCGAAACTCCCGGCGAAGAACATGAAGAGGGCCGTCCTGCCGAGCTTGAGGATGGCCTTGATGTCCACGACCATCAGCAGGATCACCAGACTCGCGGGCAGGAGATTGTTGATGAGCTTCTGGTAAACCGGATGCTCGGGGTCAAGCAGCCCGACGGTGGAGGCCAGCATGGGGAGAAAATAGATCCAGAACACCGGCGGGATGTATTTAAAGAACCCCTGGAACCGGGCCTGGCGAGAGGACCACAGCACAACGGCCTCGATCCCAAGCAGAACCATGACGGTGGCTAAAGTATTTTGAATCATATTTTATCCGGGGATAATCCCGATGCCGGATTTGATTTTGCGCACGTCATAGACGCCCCGGGAGTTCAGGCAGGGATTTTTTTCGCGGCCTTTCAGGAAAAACGGCGTGTCCAGGTCCACGAACTCAACCCCCCCGAGCCCGGCGGCCAGGTGCGCGGCCGCGGTCATGGCGAGCGATGTCTCCATCATGCCGCCTATCATGAGCTTGATCCCGGACACCCGCGCGCGGAACGCGATCTCGCAGCTGTGCAGCAGGCCCGTCTTCATCAGCTTGATGTTGATCACGTGCGCGGCCTTGTCCCGGATGATCCTCGCCGCGTCCGGCAGGGACGACGCGCTCTCGTCAGCGCAGACCGGAACACCGGCCAGCCGCGTGACGCGTTTCAGCCCTTCATAATCCGCTTTGGGGACCGGCTGTTCCAACAGCGCCGGACGGATACCGGCGCGTTTCAACTTTCTGACAAATCTCAAGGTCTGGTCCGCCGAATACCCCTGGTTGGCGTCGAGATAGATCGGACAGCCCGGGGCCAGCCGCTTCACCGCCCGCACGCGCTCGAGGTCCAATTCCTCATTACGGCCGATCTTGACCTTGAACGCTCGGAACCCCTGCTTGTAAAACCGGCGGACCGATTCTTCCGTTTCCGCCAGGTCCGCGATCACGATCGTGATGTCCGTCTGCAGCCGATGGGGGACCTTGCCGAAGATCTTCCACAGAGGGATCCGGCGCTGGCGCGTCAGGACATCCAGAAGAGCTGTCTCCGCCGCCGCCACCGCGGCCTTGTTGTTCGGAAGCCGCCGGTGCAGGGCCAGCGAATGCAAAAGATAATTCGACGCCTCTTTCCCCTCCAGCCTTCGCCCCGCGTCCTGCAGATTCTTCCGGGTCGCCGCCACCGTCTCCCCGGTGATGTGCGTCGCCACCGCCGCCTCGCCGTAACCTTTGGTCCCGTCGGTCAATTCAACGGTGAACAGCAGATTTTCCAAATTCTTGTGCTCCCCGAGGGCGGTGCGGAACGGCTGGATGAGCGGCGCGGTCAGCAAAGAGGTGCGGCAGGATTTGATGATGGTCGGAGGCATTAGAGAGGTCACATCGTCACTTGCCACTTATATACAGAAACGACAACTTGGCTTGGAGCATACGGCCACTCCGACCGGGCGGGGTATGCCGCGCGCAGTTCGAGACCGCTTTTCCTTGAATTTGAATCAGCGAAAAGCGGGATCGCTGTTTGAGCACGGCATACCCCGCACGGACGGACAACATTTGCTTCAACATGCATACTTGCGTACATGTGCCCGTGCCTACGGCCGGGACTCGGAAATTTCCTCGAAGATCAGCCATGTCCCGTCGGGTCCCGGGCCGACAAGGAGCTCGTAGGAGCTGTCATACTTTTTCAATTCCGAAAAACGGCTGCAGACGATCCGGACGCGCTCCCCTTCGGCCTTGTACGAAAAGTTCGAATACCGGCTGGCGTCGCCCCGCAGTTTCGCCAGCCCCATCGTGCCGCGGATCATGTCCTTATATTCGGGGGCGCCCAGGATCATCTCGCGCACCTGGCCGTTGGGGTAACGGCGGTAATTTTTGATGACGGCGTCGTCCGCGTACATATCCGCGATCGCGGGGTCAAAGCTTCTTTCCATGGCAACGTATCTGTCCCAGAACACCCTGGCCTTCGCCGTCATCTCATCCACGGGCGCGGCGGCCACGCTCAACACCGCCGCCGACATCAGGACAAACGCCCAAACGGACGGAAACGCCGCCCAGATATATTTTCGCATCAAAACCTCTCCCTGTTATTTCGTGTCCACCACCGTCACCGCGTTCAACCGCCTGAGCAAAGACCCTTTTTTCGATCCCTCGCCGAGAAACAGGTCGGTCACAGCCACGCGGTTGATGACGCGGACAATGTCCCCGGCGCCCTTCGACTCCCGGTAGGCCCAGACGGAATGGATCGCGTAAGGCCGGCCGTCCACCATGCCCAGATACAGCATGATGTGGCCTTTCATCGGCAAAAGCGTGATGCCCCCGGCCGCGTCGCGGGACAGGACGGCCAGTTTCTCGGCGTCGGCCGCTGTTTCGTCGAACTTGGCCGCCAGACTGCCCGTGCGGGCCTGGTCTTTGGAATTACGCGGCAAGGTCACGCCGACGGTAGCAAAAACCATCTGCAAAAACCGCGAGCAGTCCTGCTCCCCGTACATCCCTCCCCACCCGTAAGGCTCGTTCAGCAGTTCAAAGGCCTGGACGAGGATGTTCCGGGACGTGTACGTCAGAAATCCCTGATGGACATCGGAGGCCGGGATGTAACCGCTCCGGAATTCCACGGACCCGTCCTCCCGGCGCCACGGGACCTCGATCTCCACCTTGTCGTCCGAAATTTTCTTGACGGGATACCTCCGCCCCATGCGGGTGTATTCATAATAATCGGCCATCTGGGGATTCAAAAAAATATCGGCCTTGGCGTGGATGACGACAACAAATTCTTCGGCCTTGCTGTACCGGCGCAACTGGTCGCGGGAACACAGCGCGACCAGGGACTTTTCCACCCAGCCCGACGTCAGGGACGTCTCGACGTAGAACCACCGGCCGTCGGCGCTCTCCAGCAGGATGGCCACGGGCGTTCCCACGTCCAGCCCGCTGTTCTGCAATTCGTCAAAATCGATGTCGTCGGATTTTTCATAAAGGCCTTCCGGGGTGGGCAAAAGCCGGTGGTCGGCAAAACGGGAGACAAAACCGAAGCGGACCGGAATCTGCGGCGGCAGACGACCGACCATCCTTCCCCGCAACTCCTCAAAAAATTTCGTGCCCGCCCTGACCCCGTCCCTGCGGTAAAGGCCCCTCGCCCGGAACTCCTCCAGCGTTCTCTCCACGTCCTGGACGACCTCGGCGGCCGTCACCGTGTCCGGGAACAGGGAGACGTCCCGCGTCAGGCGCAGGTCCTCGCGGACGTGGCGGTTGAAATGCGAGATCTCCTCGTCGTTCATGATCACGCGTTCGGGGAACGGGTGGCGGCTGATCCAGAATCCCGGGGTTTTCATCTGCCGGGTCGTGGAAGGAAGTTCGGTCGGGGCTGGGAGATAGGGCGAAGCCGCCTTGCCGGCGCAGGAGCTCAGGGCCAGGGAGGCCGAGAGGACGCCGGAGAGGAACGCCATCCGCGCGGCAGCCGGTCGGGACATTACAGGGGATCCTCGTGAAGAACAACGGCGCATATTTTCGGGAAAATTTACCAGTGGTAACGACGCCACAGCAGGCCGATCAGGATGATCGCGACCGTGACCAGCCCCATGATCGACCAGAACGGCCACAGGGACCCGTCCTGCGGCATGGGCATCTTGACGTTCATGGAAAAGATGCTCACGATCAGGGTCGGCACCATCACGCAAAACGAAAGGATCGTCAGCATCTTGATGCGGATGTTGAGATTGTTGCTCACCACCGACACCCACGCGTCCATCATGTTGGAAAGGACCTGGGAGTAGGTGTTCGCGGCCTCGTAACACTGGCCGTTCTCGATGATAACGTCCTCGATGAACTCGCTCTCCTCGGTCGTGAAACCGATCTTGGCCGCGTTGGCCTTGAGCTTCTCGATCACCCGGCTGTTGGAGTTGATGGCCTTGAGGTAATACACGAGACTTTTCTCGAGGTTGAACATGTACACAAGGTCCTTGTTGGTGAGGGCCTTGTTGATCTCGCTTTCCAGCTCGTCGGAGATCTTCTGGATGACCTTGAGGTGGTCCTCGAAATGCTGGATGCAGCGGAACACGACCTTGAGCAGGACGTCCTGCAGGGAGCGCAGGCGCTGGAACGGCCGGCCGTCAAAGATCACGGCCTCCTCCGGCATGACGATTACCATCTTGTCGGCGAACAGGAACACGCCGACCGAGGAGATCTTCAAAAGGAAATTGTCGGCGGAACTGTACCGTTTGGGGCGCTTGATGATGAGGGCGATGTGGTTGGCCTCGAATTCCAGTCGGGAGAGCTCGTCCGGGTCCAGGGAGGAATTGAGGGTGTGCTCGTCGATCTGCATCTGGTTGATGAGAAAGGCCCTCTCCGCGTCGTCCGGCGTGATGTACACGCTGACCTGGCAGTTGTCCGCGCCGTTCTCAACAAGTTTTCCGTCAATGATATGGTAACGTTTCAGCATAGGGTCCTTGGCCCGCGGCCGCCGGTTCGACGGGGCGGTTTTCTGTTTCGCAAGCAGTCATTGTACACCCGGCATTCCGCGGGAACAAGCGCAAACTCCGCGATTTGCTCTTCCGGGCGACGCAAGCGGAGCAGGCCTCAATAAAATCCCGGGCATGAGATTGCGGTTAGCAGGGAAAGCCCCCAAGAGCGATCTCAGGCCTGGGCCCCGGCTTTTTTCAGGGCCTGGGCGACGTCCGCGATGATGTCGTCCGCGTGCTCGATCCCCACCGACAACCGGACGAAATCCTGCGTCACGCCGGTGGAAAGCTGGTCTTCCTCGGACAACTGGGAATGCGTCGTGGTCGCCGGATGGATCGCCAGGGTCTTGGCGTCGCCGATGTTGGCGAGGTGGGAGACGAGCTCCAGCGATTCGATGAATTTCTTTCCCGCTTTCGCGCCGCCCTTGATCCCGAAACCGATGATGGCGCCGGCGCCTTGGGGCAGATATTTGCCGGCCAGGGCCTTGTACGGGCTGTCCGGCAGGCCGGGGTAATTCACCCAGGTCACGCCCTCGCTCTTTTTTAAAAACTTCGCGACCTCCAGGGCGTTGGCGCAGTGCCGGGGCATGCGCAGATGGAGCGTCTCCAGCCCCAGCAGGAACATGAACGCGTTGAACGGCGACATCGCCGGGCCCATGGGCCGCAGCAGCGAGACCCGGCACTTGATGATATACGCGATGTTGCCCAGGCCCTTGAAATGCTCGACGAAGTTCATCCCGTGATAGGCCGGATCGTCCGCGGCGATCAGGGGGAACTTGCCGCTGGTCCAGTCGAATTTTCCGGAGTCCACGATGACGCCCCCGATGGAGGTCCCGTGCCCGCCGATGAACTTGGTCGCGGAATACACGGCGATGTCCACGCCCCAGTCGAACGGCCGGACCAGATAGGGCGTCGCCGTGTTGTCCACCACCAGAGGGACCCCGTTTTTGTGCGCGATGGCCGCGACCTTTTCGATGTCCAGCACGTTCAGCTTCGGGTTCCCGACCATCTCGGCGAACACCGCCTTGGTCTTCGGCGTGATGGCCTTTTCCAGGGCCTTGAGATCTTCCGAATCCACGAACGCGACCTTGATGCCCATCCGGGGAAAAACGTTGCGCAACAGGGAATACGTCCCGCCGTAAAGGTTGTTCATGGACACGATCTCGTCCCCGCACTGGGTGATGTTCATCAGCGCGATCATGGTCGCGGACTGGCCGCTGGCCACCGCCAGGGCCCCCACCCCGCCCTCGAGCAGGGCCATGCGTTTTTCAAACACGTCGGTCGTGGGGTTCATCAGCCGCGTGTAGACATTGCCGAATTCCTTCAGGGCGAACAGATTGGCCGCGTGGTCGCTGGATTTGAAATTATAGGACGTGGTCTGATAAATAGGGACGGCCCGCGACCCGGTCGCCGGGTCCGGCTCCTGTCCGCCGTGCAGAAGAAGGGATTCAATCTTGAGTTTGGAATCGATTTGGGACATCTCGGCCTCTTTCCTTATATACGGTTGACTATGATAACAGCGGCAGCATCGCCGTCGCGAAATAGAGCGCGAAGAAAAACCCGCACATATCGGTGATGGTCGTCAGGATCAGCCCCGAGGCCAGCGCGGGGTCCATCCGGAACATCTTTAAGATCAGCGGCAGGGCCCCGCCCACGCAGACCGCGACGACCGTGTTGATGGCCAGCGCGCCCCCGACAACGATGCCGAGATAAAAATTCCCTTTCCAGAACAAAGCCACAAGGCCCAGGAGCCCCCCGAGGATCACGCCGTTGACAAGACCGATGCCGATCTCCTTCAAAACCACCTGGGCGATCTCAAACGGACGGACCAGGCCCAGCGTCAGTTCCCGGATACTCACCGCCAAGGCCTGGCTCCCGGAACTGCCGCTCATGTCCGAGATGATCGGGAGAAAAACCGCCAGCGCGATCACCGCGGCCAGGGTTTCCTGATAAAACGCGATGACGCTGGCGGAGACAAGGTTCAAAAAAATATTGATGACCAGCCAGGACAGACGGCGGCCGGAACGGAGGCGCAACGGCATCGAACGCAGTTCCTCCCCGCCGATGATCCCGCTCATTTTCAAAAAAGAATTTTTGTCCCGGTCCCCGGCCGCGGCCATGACATCGTCCCGGCGGATGACCCCCGCCAGGACCCCTCCCTCCCCCACGACCGGAATGCCCAGGAAACTGTATTCCTCGAAAATCTGCAAGAGCTCCGACAGGGAACTGTCCGCTTTCACATGGACGGGCTTCACGTTCATGATGGACTTGACAGGCGTTTCCGGAGGGTTCAAGGGAAGGTCGCGGATCCGCAGAACGCCCAGAAGGACGCCGGATTGGGCCGTGACGTAAGCATACTGGACATGATAATCCGTGTACCGCCGGCTGTTATTTTGCAGATCCTCAATGACCTGACGAACCGTGTATTCTTCCGGGTAGGACAGAAATTCCGTGTTCATCAGCCCGCCGGCCGTGTCCGCCGGATAGGTCATCAGCTGGCGGGTGACGGCGGCGTCTTCCGTCGGCATGGCCTCGAGGATCGCCTCGGCGGTGGAATCCCCCACGTCCGCCAGGATGTCGGCCTGCTCGGAACCAGAGATCTGGTCCATGATGGCGGCGGCGTCTTCCGGCTCCATCTTCCCGATCATGTCGGCCGCCTGTTCCTCGGGAAGGTCCTGGAGGAGATCCGCGGCGTCCGGGGGGTTCAAGAGCTCAAGAAGTTTCTGCCGGGACATTTCATCCAGCTTCGAGACCGCCCGGGCCGTTTCCACGGGAGAGATGCCTTTGAGAAAAGAATGGAGATCGTCCGCGTCTTCCTGTCTGATCAGCGACTTGAGTTCCAGCCAGTATTCCAGGGGCTTTCCGGATTTCATGGTCCTGTTTCCGCGGGTTGACGTTTCCAGTGGCAGCTATGCAGGAGACAAGGACAATTATAGCCCGGGAGGAGGCAAAGAAAAATATTATTCTGCAAAAATTCAGGACGGGATTCAGCCCCGGGCCTTCAGGAAAGAGAGCAGGGCTCTGATGATCGTGGCGGGATCGGGCGGGCATCCCGGGATGTGCAGGACCACCGGCAGGACGCCGGGGACTCCGTTCGCGACGCCATACGCCCCTTTAAAAGGGCCGCCGTCAAGCGCGCAGTCACCGACAGAGATCACGAATTTCGGCCCGGGCATGGCGTCATACGTGCGCCGCAGGGCCGTGACCATGTTCCTGGACACGGGGCCCGTCACCAGAAGGCAGTCGGCGTGGCGTGGCGAGGCCACGAAACTGATGCCGAACCGCTGGATGTCATAGATGGGATTGGTCGTCGCTATGATCTCCGACTCGCATCCGCCGCAGGACCCGGTGTCCACCTCGCGGATGTGCAGCGAGCGGCCGAATTTTTTCCGGATGATCTCCTGCAGCTCGCGGCCGGCCGCCTCTGTTTCAGCGGAGCGCAGGCCGGCGGCGACGCCGGGATCCGTGACAATGCCTTTGAGGCATCTTGTTTTCAGGATGTGATACATGGCTTAAAGGTCGTTCCCCGCGTAAGAAAGGTCAAAACTCTTGTTGCACAGCGGAAAATCCGGAATGATGTCCCCTAACACGCAATAGGCCAGCCCCTGCCAGTTCTGCACCGAAGGGTCGACAATATGGCAGCGGTCCACCGCGCCGTCTTCGGAAATCCGGACCCAGTACAGGACGGGCCCCCTCCAGCTCTCGGCGCAGCCCAGGGCAAACCCCGGTTTCGACCGGCCGGACCCGGCCCTCACGTCTCCGGCGGGCAGTTGGGCCAACGCCGCCCGGATCAGCCGCGCCGACTCCTCGAATTCCGACAACCGCACCCGGAGGCGCGCCAGGACGTCGCCCGGCTCCTCGAGGCAGATCCGGAACCCCAGGGACTCGTACACTCCGGGAAAATCTTTGCGCAGATCCTGCGGGATCCCCGACGCGCGGCCGGCCAGCCCCTTCACCCCCAGGTCCCGCGCCGTCCTTTTCTTCAAGACCCCGGTGCTGTCCACCCGGTCCATGAAGGACACGCTGGCGAACAGCATCGCGCGCAGGTCACGGAAATCTTTTTCGGCGTCCGCCAGGGCCTCCCTGATCTCCAGCGCCTGCTCCGGCGTGATATCCCTCAGCAGCCCGCCGACCGCGTTGACGCCTTTCAAATACCGGTGCCCGGTCAGCCGCTGGTTCAAACGCAGGATTTTTTCCTTGATGAGGGACGCCAGGGCCGAGGGAAAACTGAACCCGACGTCCACGGCCATCCCCCCGATGTCCGACGCGTGATTATACAGCCGCTCCAGTTCCAGAAAAACCGCCCGCAGAAGCTGCGCGCGGACCGGGACAGGGACGCCGTTGATCTTCTCAACGGCATGGCAGAACGCCAGGCCGTGGGCGAAGGCCGCGTCGCCGGCGACGCATTCCGCCAGGGCCGCGGCCCCGCCGGCGTCTTTCCCCTCGAAATGTTTTTCCGCGCCGCGGTGGGTGAACCCCAGGCGGAGCTCCAGGTTGATGATCGGCTCGCCGGCCGCGGTGAAACGGAAATGGCCCGGGCCGATGATGCCGGCGTGCACCGGGCCGACCGGCACCTCAAAAATCCCCTCGCCCTCCCCTTTGATGAACGGATATTTTTTCCCCGTTCCGTCGAAAGCCGCCGGCGGGACAAAATCCTTGCGCAGGGGACAAGACCCCTCCGGCCACACCTCGTCGTGAAGATTGAGCCGGCGCAGATCGGGGTTGCCTTCGGGCACGATGCCGAACATCTCGTGCAGGGACCGCTCGAACAGGTGCGCGGAAAACATGTCCTTGGCCACCGACGGATAACGGGGCCGCCCGGCCTCCAGCGCCATGGCCACAAAGACCCATTTTTTCAGTTTGGGCGCCGGAAAAACGGCCAGGACCTGGAACCCGCCCTGCCTGCGGCGCTCATCGGCCGCCGAAAGCATCCAGACCGGCTGCTGAAGAATTTTATGAAGCCCCAGGCAGGCATCGTGAAAGTCTTCCGGCCGGACATGCAGATAGACCTCGTCGGCGGAGGTCTCCTCCGCCCGCACCGGGACAACATTGTGCCGGGCCCGCAGATCGGATATCAATTCTTGGAAATCCATCTATCCCCCCTGGACCAGTTTGATGACGGCCTTGATCCCCTCCTGCAAAGGCGGCGGCACCACAAGGCCGAGCACGCACGCCGGAAAGAGCAAAAACGCCATGGCCCATTTGATGCTGGCCGGTTCCCGGGCCGCGTCCACGCCCTTGGGCCTGTGGCCGAACAGCATCCCGCTCAAATGGTACAGGATCCCGCCGAAGATCACAGCCAGAAAAAACAAGAACAGGATGACAACACCGTAAGCGCCCCGGCCGAACCCGGCCAGCGCGACCAGAAGTTCACTCATGAACATGGAAAACGGCGGGAACCCCGTCAGGACAAACGCGCCCAGGAGAAACACCATCCCCGTGAACGGCATGGCCTGGATGACGCCGTGGATGCTGTTCATGTCGTGCCGGCGGTAATGGCGGACGATGGCCCCAGCCCCGAAAAACATCAGGGACTTACTCACGGCATGGTTGAAGATGTGCAGGAGCGCTCCCGTGATCCCGACGGGACCGCCGAGCCCGAAGCCCAGCGTGATGATCCCGATGTGCTCGATGCTCGAATAGGCCAAAAGCCGCTTGAGGTCTTTCTGGACGACGATGAAAACGCTGGCCACGGCCAGCGACGCCAGCCCGAAAATGATCAGCAGATGCGACGTGAAGTCGGCCGACCCCAGCGCGGTGTTCACGATCATGATGTACCGCAAAATGGCGTAAAGGGCCGTCTTGAGCAGGACGCCGGACAACAGCGCGCTGATCGGCGCGATCGCCTGGCTGTGGGCGTCGGGAAGCCAGGTGTGCATGGGCGCCAGCCCCGCCTTGGTCCCGTATCCGACCAGGATGAAGATGAACGCGATCCGCACGATGTTCTTGTCGAAATGCCTCGCGGTGGCCGCGAGATCCGTCCAGTTCAGGCTCTTGATCCCCCCCGCGACCGACATGGCGTACGCAAACAGGATCGTTCCCAGCAGGGCCAGGATGATCCCGGCGGAACAGATGATGATGTATTTCCAGGCCGCCTCCACCGATTCCTTGGTCCGGTAAAAACCCACCAGAAAGGCCGAGACCAGGGTGGTCATCTCGATGCAGACCCACAGCATGCCGAGGTTGTTGACCACCGTGACCAGATACATGGTCAGGGAGAACACGTTGAACAGCAGGTAGTACATCCTGGCTTTATTCTCGGAGATCTTCTCATCATCCACGTCCATCGCCACATAGCCGACGGAATACAGCGAGGAGGCGAAATTCACAAAGGCGATCGTGAACAGGAAAAACGCGCTCAGGGCGTCCACATGCACGGCCCCGCCCAGCAGGACCATCTTCCCCTGCCAGTTGACCACCTGCAAAAGCACGGCGGTCAGGGCCAGCACGAATCCGTGGCCGACCACGCCGCAGACCGCGAGGACCTTAATCCGCCGGACAAGAAACGAAACGGCGGCCAGGCCCGCGGGGATTCCCAGAACAAAAACCAAAAGACTCATGACCCCTTATCCTCTCAGATGCGTCAGCTTGTGAACGTCGATGTGCGTGAACATCCTGTTGATCCTCTGCATGAAAACGTTCAGGATGATCACGCTGACAAACACGTCGAAAAAGATGGCGATCTCGACGAAGAACGGCATGCCGCCCGTGATCGAGGCCGCCAGCAGAAAGATCCCGTTCTCCATCACCAGAAGGCCGATGACCTGCGTCAGGGCCTTCATGCGGAACATCATCAAAAACGCGCCGCACAGCGTTCCCGTGAACGCCGCCGTCAGGCTGACGGTCTGCAAGGGCTCCTGCAGCGGCACAATGGACAGCGAAAAAATCCAGGCGGCGTACGTGAAGACCAGGCCGAACACGATGGACAGCTGTGGATTGACGAACATCCCCAGGTTGTCGTTGACCTTGACCCGCTGGACGATATTGAACAGAAATCTGGGGATGAGGATCACCTTGAGCCCCACGATGAGCAGGGCCACGGCGTACAGATCCGGATGGCCTTCGCGCGGGGCGCTCAACAGCGTCCCGATCCCCAAAAACAGCGACTGGAGCCGGAATGTCCGGATCAGGGCCGTCATCCGCTTGGCGATCAGCATCAGATAGTTCATGATCAAAAACGCGAAGAGAACGATGATTTCCATAATGGAACCTCAATTAGAAACTTATGGCCCCGCATGATTTGCTGACGCTAATCAGAGAATATCCCGGCTGCCCCATTCGCTGACGCGGGGCAAGGCGGCCGGGATTAATTCGCGCAATTGGTTTACGTCGCCTGCGGCTCCGTAAACCAAGCGCTCATTAAACTCCCAATACGGCACAGATCAAAGCCAGAACCGCCAGAACAAAACCGAACGCGAAGAAATCCGTGACCCGGAACAGCCGCATCTTGGCCACCGAGATCTCCAGGACCGCCACAATGATCCCCAGGGCGAAAACCTTGGCCATGGTCAGGAGCGCCGCCAGAGCGATCGCGGATGCCCCGCTGCCGGCCGCGGCCAGCGTCGGGTAGATCAAATGTCCGATCAGCAGGAACCACACCATCTGCTTGACATGCGCGGCCAGTTCCACCAGGGCCAGCGAGCGGCCCGAATATTCCAGGACCATGGCCTCGTGCACCATGGTCAACTCCAGGTGCGTTTCCTGGTTGTCAATCGGGATGCGCGTCGTTTCCGCCAGGGTCACCATAAAGATGGCCATCACGCTGAACAGCGTCGAAAAATGCAGGACGTTGAGGCTGCCCATCTGCGCCGGGCTGGTGGTGCCGAACTGCATGAAGAGGCTGAAGATCGCCAGGCACGCCACAGGCTCGGCCACGCCCGCGATGAACATCTCCCGCGACGAGCCCATGCCGCCGAAGGCGCTTCCGGTGTCCAGCCCGGCCAGGGCCAGGAAGAACCGGCCGAGAGCCAGGACAAACAACATCGCCAAAAGATCGCCCGCCCAGGTGCCGGACGCGTTTTGAACGACCATCGGCATCAGGGCCAGGGCCGTCCCGGAGGACGCCAGCACGATCAACGGCGCCCGGCGGAAGATCCAGGAGGCGTGCTCCGAGACCACTTCCTGTTTGGAAAAAAATTTCGCGAGGTTGTGATACGGCTGAAACACGCCCGGCCCCCGCCTCATCCGGAGGTCGTTCTTCACCTTGGCAATGACGCCGCTGACCAGCGGGGCGAAAGCCGCCAAAAGCACCACCTGACATATGACGATCGCGATATCCATGTTAAAAGGCGTTCCTCATCACCAGCAAAATCATGACGGTCAGAAAAACATACCCCAGGTACAGATGGATGCTGCCGGTCTGCATCCGCCGCATGATCCTGGCCGACCTCAGCCCCAGGGCCAGCACCGGCTTGTAAAAATACCGCAGAAAAATCCACGTTGTCCGCGTTTCATACACAAAGGACTTCACGTGATAGAACGACTCGCGGATCTTCTGGGTCCTGCGGTAAGGCAAAAGCAAAAAACTGAACGCGATACGGAACGGCTTGGAGAAGGCCGTGGCCGTGTACTGGTTGCGGGCGTCCAGGGCGTAATACCCGCAATCCCAGGTCTTGAAAAGCGTTTCCCGGCGCCGCCCCCCCAGCGCGTAAAGCCCGGCCGCTCCGGCGGCAAAAAACGCCAGAAGGACCGCCAGCAGGGGCGCCGACACATAAACGTCCCGGGTCTCGGCGGGCTGAATGACAAAAGCGTTCAAGGCGAATGAAGAAACGGGGACAGGGGTTCCCAGCGCATGCCCCGCGACCCCGGCCATGATGTTCAGGACCGGAGCGGAAAAAATCCCGAACGCCACGCACAGGGCCGCCAGGAAGATCATCGCCAGCCGCATGGTCAGGGGCGATTCGCAGGCGTTCACCGCGTAATTGCTCCTCGGCTGGGCCAGGAACGTGATCCCGAAGGCCTTCACAAAACAGCTCGCCGCCAGGCCGCCGGTCAGAGCCAGCGCGCAGGCGCACGCGCCGAGAAAAAATTTGATCTCCGCTCCGGGCAGGACCCTCGCGCCCAGGAAAAACGTCTGCAAAGTCAGCCATTCGCTCACAAACCCGTTCAACGGCGGAATGGCCGAGATCGCCATGGCGCCGACCAGAAAACACGCCGCGGTCTGGGGCATCTTGTGGATCAGCCCGCCGAGTTTTTCCATGTCGCGGGTCTTGGTCCCCTTGACGATGCTGCCCGCGCACAAGAACAACAGCGATTTGAAGATCCCGTGATTGACCGCGTGATACAACCCGGCGGCCAGGGCCAGAACGGCCAGGTCTCTGTTGTTCAACCCCAGGCACAACACGGCCGCGCCCACGCCCATGAGCACGATGCCGATGTTCTCGACGCTCGAATACGCCAAAAGCCGCTTGATGTCGTGCTCCATGAGCGCGTAGACAATGCCGATCAGCGCGGAAGCCGCCGCGAAGGAAAGGATCACGATCCCCCACCACGCGTCATACACACCGAGGATGCCGACGACAAAACGGATCAGGCCGTAGACCGCCGTCTTGATCATGACCCCCGACATCAGGCTCGAGATGTGCGACGGCGCCTGCGGATGCGCGTACGGCAGCCAGACATGGACCGGGACGATCCCGGCCTTGGTCCCGAACCCGATGAGCAAAAGGATGAACACCGTGTGCCGCAGATACGCCGGCATATGGCCGCAGGCCGCCTTGACGGCCTCGAATTCAAAAGACCCCGCGTACCGGTGAAGCAGTAAAAAAGCGACAAGCAGGAACGCCGTGCCGACATGCGTCATCACGGCGTAAATCAGGCCGGCCTTCACCGATTTCTGATGCTCGTGCTCAAAGACCACCAGGAAATAAGAGATCAGCGACATGCATTCCCAGGCAAACAGGAACAGCAGGATGTTGCCGGCGGTGACCACCAGGGCCATGGAGGCCAAAAACAGCGCGGTCAGGATGTGCAGCAGGACCGTCCGCCCGAGGGAGAACTGTCCCCGCAGGTAGCCGACGGAATATAACAGAGCAGGCAGGGCCACGACGCCGATGCAGGCCAAAAACAACAGCGACAGCGGGTCGAGGACCAGGGAAAAATAATTGGAGACAAAGTAATCCATCATCTCATCTCTTCTGTAAGGCTGAGGGGATATCGGGCGGGGTTAAACAGCAGGTCCGAAAAAAGACAAAAGCCACGGATTTACCGGCGTGGCTTTCAATGCACTGGATCATCATCACAAGTGCCCCAATACCTCAAGACTCAAGCTTGTGATTTTCAGTATATACCTCCGGGCCTAAAAATCAAATTCTTTCACAAAAAAGCGCCAAGGCATCAAAGCCGGAAATACCGCCCGAGCGGGATCCGCTCCTGTTCGTAGGCGCGGTTCTTCAGCCACTGGAAGGAAAAAATAACGGCGAAGAGGATGGCCCCCATACTGTAGATCACAAATACCGTGGATGTGCGGAGCGGCCTGCTCCGGGCGGACGGGGAGACCGACAGCAAAATGTACGTCAGGATGGGAATGTAAGCCACGGCCGCGGCCCCGATGAGGACCATGGACAAGGAGGACAGGACGTCGGACATCCCCAGAAAAATTTCCCTGTGCCTGGCCCAGATATAGATGAAGCGGACGGAAAAAACCAGGATCAAGCCGCCGTATCCCCAGTAAACAGCCCCGAGGGAGATCCCCTCTCTCCTGTTGCGCCAGGGGTCCCTCCAGAGAAGATACAGCGCCACGGGCAGATAGGTCACGAGGGAAAACCCGAAAACGGCCGCGGAGAACGTCGAAAGGATGTCGAACGGCTGGATGTCGGCCGCGCCCGACCGGAGAAAATTGGCCACGGCCGCGGCGAGAAGGGCCGACAAACACACCGCGTAGATGAGCCCGACCATCTTCAGCCGGGACCGTCTCTTGCGCCTGAGATCGGCGTCCTCACCGATAATAAAGATCTTCTGCTGTCTCCGGTATTCGGCTTCCAGGAGCGGAGGGTTCTTGACAAGGAGATAATACGTGACCGGGACGAACGCCAGGACAGCGGCCCAAAACGCCGCCAGGGGAACGATTTTCAGTATCTCTATCACCGCGTCTCCCGCCGCCCCAGAACCCTCAGGCGAGCAGTTCGTCGATCTTCGTCAGGAGGGCCCGGCCTTCGGGGTTAAGGACAAAGACCTTTTTTTTGATGCCCGCGTTCAGCTCGTGCTCGATCCATTCGCCGATCTGCCCGTAGATGATGATCGGCACGTCCCGGAGCGCCTGGACACTCCGCATCCGCCCGGCCATTTCCTCGGCGTTGACCTTCAAAAAGGCGTTCTTGAGGATGATCAGGTCCGGCTTGGCCCGCACGGCTTCCTGCACGAACTCTTCCACATGATAGACCGGGTGAGTGGCGTAGCCCCGGACCGAAAAAAGGACGTCGAGCTCGTGGCAAACGTCCGTTTCGTTCTCGATGATCACGATCCGTTTCCTCACCGGCACGGGCTTGGCCAGGGAACTTCGGGCCGGGGCCGACCCGATGCCGGAGTATCCGGCCGACGCGTCCTTATCACCCATCTGTATGTTCCGTTGCCGGGTCGCCTGCTCGTCGAACATCATTTCGGCCTTGTCCGAAAGCCCGTCTTCGGGCTTCCAGGGGCGGCGCGCCGCTTTCGACGAAGGCGGCAGTCCGTCCGGCGGGATGCCCAGGGCGCGTTCGATCGTCCCCAAAAGCTCGCCGATCTTGAAAGGCTTGTCGACAAAATCATAGACCTTGATGGCTTCAAAATAATCCCGCATCCTGGCCCGGGCGGTCAATACGATCACCGGGACCCTGTCCGAGCCGCGGACGGATTTTCGGAACTCCTGGATGAACTGGTTCCCGTTCTTGCGCGGCATCACCACGTCCGTGATGATCAGGTCGGGGATGGAACGGCGGGCCAGATCCAGGCCCTCCTCCCCGTCGCGCGCGGAGGCCACCTCGTATCCGGCCGCCCGCAGATTCTCAACGAGGAGATCCCTCAGGTCGTCTTCATCCTCCAGGACCAGCAATTTTTTCTTAGCCACCGGTTACGCCTTTCAAAAACGAACCCCGCGCGTCTCGCGACACGCGGGGTTCATGGATCACATCATTTTTTCCAATCCCAGCATGGTCTTTCTCCGGCCTCGGGTCGAACCAACCTGTGTTGATTCTAATACGCCCCGGGAAGGAAGTCAACGCCGCACCGTGGTTTTCCTGAAGCTCTGCGGCTTGATGGCTCAACTTATGCTCTCCGCCCAGAGCGAAAATCCCGCGAAGCGGGATTACCGGACCCGGGCCGCCATCCGGTCCAATTCCTGCCGGATGCCTTCGGGGACATGTCCGCCGAACGGGTCGAGGAAGGCCTTCACCCCCTGGATCTCGCCGGCCCAGTCTTCCATGTTGATCTCAAAAAGCTTTTCGACCTGCGCGGGGGACATTGACAAGCCGTCCAGATTCAGGTCCTTCAGATGCGGGAGAAGGCCGATCGGCGTTTCGCGGGCGCCCACGCGGGCGTTGACCCTGTCCAGGACCCACTTGAGCACGCGGATGTTCTCCCCGAATCCCGGCCAGGCGAACTTGCCGTTCTCGTCCACGCGGAACCAGTTCACCGAAAAGATCTTCGGAGGGTGCTTGAGTTTTTTGCCGACGTCGAGCCAGTGGCCGAAATAATCGCCCATGTTGTAGCCGCAGAACGGCAGCATCGCCATGGGGTCCCGGCGGACCACGCCGACCTGGCCGATGGCCGCGGCGGTCGTCTCGGACCCGATCCTGGCGCCCATGAAAACCCCCTCCTGCCAGTTCTCGGCCTCGGCGACGAGCGGGACCAGGTGCGCCCGGCGCCCGCCGAAGATGATGGCGGAAATCGGGACACCCTGGGGATTGTCATACTCCCGGGAAAGCACGGGGCAATTGTAGATCGACGCCGTGAAACGCGAGTTGGGATGCGCGGCCTTGTTCTTTCCGTCGGCCGGATCGAACTTTTTCCCCTGCCAGTCGATGAGGTTGGCCGGCCTCTCCCCGTCCAGCCCCTCCCACCAGGGTTCGTTGGCGTCGGCATTAAGCGCCGTGTTGGTGTAAAGCGTCGGATAAAATTTATCGTTCTTGAGGGTCTGGATCATGTTGGGATTGGTCTTCAGGGACGTCCCCGGCGCCACGCCGAAAAATCCGGCTTCCGGGTTGATCGCCCACAACCGTCCGTCGGGACCGGCGCTCAGCCAGGCAATGTCGTCGCCCAGGGTCCAGATCTTGTAACCCGGCAGGGCGGACTGCATCATGGCAAGGTTGGTCTTGCCGCAGGCCGACGGGAACGCGGCGGCGACATAGGTCACGCTGCCCTGAGGGTCCTCAATCCCCATGATGACCATGTGCTCGGCCAGCCATCCCTCGCGGAACCCCTGGCAGGACGCGATGCGCAGAGAAAAACATTTCTTGCCCAAGAGCGCGTTGCCGCCGTACCCGGAGCCGATGCTCCAGACGAGGTTCTCCTGCGGAAAATGCATAATGAAACGCTTGTTCGGGTCCAGGTCCCCGATCGAATGCAGGCCCTTCAAAAAATTGTCGCTGTTGCCGATCTTCTCGACGATCTTCCTGCTCAGGCGGGTCATGATCCCCATGCTGACGGCCACGTAGGTAATGTCCGTGACCTGCACGCAGGCCTTGGCGTAGGGGGAGTCCGGATGGCCCATCATATAGGGAAGCACGTACATGGTCCGCCCCTTCATGCACCCGTCAAAAAGCGGGCGCACCTTGTCCTTGGCGTCTTTCGGGTCCATCCAGTTATTGTTGGGGCCGGCCTGTTCCTTGGCGGGGTGGCAGACAAACGTGAGATGCTCGGTGCGGGCGACGTCCGTCGGGTGGCTGCGGTGGTAATAGGCGTTGGGCCATTTCCCGTGATCAAGGGCGGAAAACACGGGGGCGCCGTTGATCTTTTCTTCTTTGATCCCGATCTCGATCAGGCGCCGCGCGTCGGCATCGGACCCGTCGCACCAGTGAATTTTATCCGGCTTGGTGAGCCGGGCCTGTTCGTCAACCCATTGTTCGAGCGGTGTGGCCATGGGAACTCTCCTTCAGATAGTCAACCATAAAATCTACGATACGCCCCGCAGCAAGCCGCGGGACATCCAGAGGGGATCCATTTCGCGAGCATGCGGTCCGGAAAACATTTTTCAAAATCCAGTTTATTATAGGGGAAAAGCCGGTTCGGTCAACGTTTTTCCTAAGCGGCCGGGGGATAGGGCCGCCGGCCTCTCACGGATGGACGTTCAGGACATCGTTGATGGCCGACAGGAGAGACTGTTTGTTGAACGGTTTGGCCATGAACGACACCCGGCCCGCGCCGCCGGGCTCGCGGCCTTCGGGGATCTTGTCCCGCAGGACGCCGGCCTCGTGCAGGCCGCTCATCAAAATGACGGGGACCCCGCGGGTGGCCGGATGGCCGCGCAATTCCCGGATCACCTCATCGCCTTTCATCACCGGCATCACGTAATCCAGGAGCACCACATCGGGCTTTTCGGAAACGCAGAGCTCACAGCCTGCCCGCCCGTCGTGGGCGACGGAGACGCTGAAACGCCCCGTGTCGCGCAGGAGTTCCGAGACCAGAGACGCCAGGTCCCGGTCGTCATCGATGACTACGGCTTTCAGGGGTGAGGCCATGGACCGCGTTCTCCTTGTCAGGCGAGATCTTTGAGGGGCAGCGTCAGCGTGAAGGTCGTGCCTTCCCCGACCTTGCTGGCCGCCGAGATCTTGCCGTCATGCTTCTCGACGATCATGTAGACCGTGCTCAACCCGAGCCCGGTCCCCTGGCCCTGTTCTTTGGTCGTGAAAAACGGCTCGAAGGCCCGGGCCAGGACCTCCTCCGGCATCCCGCTGCCCGTGTCAGACACCTCGACCACGACACGGCGCGGGTCTCCCGCAATTTTGGGGGCGGGCTCATATGTCTTCACGGTGATCGTTCCTTTTTCGCCGATCGCGTCGATCGCGTTGGAGAACAGGTTGAAGAAAATCTGTTCCAGCAGGATATGGTCACCGATGACGACGGGCTGGCCCGGATATAATTCGGTCTTGATCGCCACGTCGCCGAACCTCATCTTGTTGGAAACCAGGTCGGCGGCGCGGGCGATCGTCTGGTGGAGGTCCACGGGGACCTGGTCGACCTTGGAGTATCTGGAAAAATTGAGCAGTTCGATGATGACCTTGTTGGCGCGCTCGGCGGCGTTTTTGATCATCCGCAGGTGATTCTGTTCTTTCTCGTTCAAGCCCGGTTTCGCCGCCATGGCCTCGGCGCTCAGCAGGATGATGGCCAGGGGGTTCTTGATCTCGTGGGCCACCCCGGAGGCCAGCTGGCCGACAGAGGCCATCTTTTCCGACTGCAGAAGCTGTTCCTGGGTGTTTTTCAATTTGTCGTACGTCGTCTTCATATCGTACAGGAGATTTTTCAGGGCCCTCTCGTTGCGGACCAGGTCCCGGTTCGCCTTCATCAATTCGTCCTCCGACCGGCGCTGGCGCGTGACGTCGTGATAAATGCCCAGGATCATTTTCCTGCCTTCCGACTGGATCTCCTTGGCGATGACCTGAACGGTCCTCTCTTCGCCGCTCTTGGCGCGGAAAACCGTCTCAAACGGCTCGGGCACGGCCAGCCGGGCCTGCTCCAGAATCTTTTCCGTCTCCTGTTTGCGCCGGACCGGGTCCGGATACAACCGCTCGATCAACTGCGCCGCCGTCGCGATCTCCCCGGGCGCGTAGCCCGTGATGTCCGCCATCTTTTTATTATAGATAAAGAACTTCCCTCCGGGTTCGCTGAGGGTGATCCCGTCGACAACGGAATTGATGATGGAGGTCAGCTGGGAGGAATACTCGAGGACCCGGGTCTCTTTCCGGAACCGGTCCGTGATATCGCGGTCAACCCCGCGGTAACCCAAAAGGTTCCCGTCAGCGTCCAGGATGGGGCTTCCCGAGGATTCATGGACCTGAACGCGGCCGTCCTTGCGCACATTCCTGTTGAGGAACCCCCGGATCGATTCCTTCCGCCGGTAAATGTTCCTCGTCGCCTTTTTCAGGGTCTCTTTTTCCTGGGGGACAAAAAAATCGCTGAAATGCCGGCCCACGACCTCCTCCGCCCGGTAGCCCATGATCTGGAACACTTCTTCGTTGGCATACGTGTAATAACCGTCCGCGTCCGTTTCCCAGACCCAGTCCCCAGAGCTGGCCGCGATCTGGCGGAACCGCTCCTCGGATAATAACAGCTGCCGGCGCTGGTCCATAAATTTGGCGATCAGGCGGGAGATATCGCCGAACTCTCCCTTTTCTTCCTGTTGGGCCGCGATGGGGGCAAGGTCATCCAGTTGCAACGACCTTGAAATGGCCCGCAAGGGCCTGTTGACCCACCGCTGCATCAGCCCGAGCACGACGATGATGCTGAACACCAAAATCACCGACTGGACAGCGACCCTCTCCAAAAAGGCCTTGTTCAAATAATCCAGGATCGGCAGATAGACGTGGACTTGCAGTCCGCTCACAATATCGCCCCCCATGCCGCGGAGACTCTTCGTAAACTGAATGACGCTTTGACCATCCTCCAGCCCGTAATGGGCCTCCCGGGAAGGGCCGTCCGCGGGGATAAAGGAAAGCCTCCCGCCGATCAGCCGGGAGAATGCATCCAGGGCATCCAGGTCCCATAATCGCCCCACAAAGAAATAACCCGCCGGCGTTTTTCGCTCGATATCATAGGTGGAATTGATGGTCGATCCCCTGATCTCCAACACGCCCTGTTCCGTCGGAAAAAAGAAATGGCAGAAGGGGGTTTTCTCAAACAGCTGCGCCGCGGCCTGCTCCGTCAACCCGGGGAACGCCTCTTTCATCCGGCCAGCCGCATACACCATCGAACGGTCAAGCCGGAAAACCCAGGCCGCGTCAGCCGAATACGTGGTCAGCCCCTCATCGATGTTCGCTTTGGCCCAAGCCTCATCCCCCGAAGAAACGTAAGCCACCATCTCATCCCAGATCGTGTAATCATACGCCAGGGTGGCCAGGGATTCGCCCCGCAGGCTAAAAATCTTCTCAAAAGCCGTTTGTTTCCCCTCGATCTCGCTCCGGATGAGATTCAAAACAACCGTGTTCCTCATCCGGATCTGAATGGCCATCATCAGGATGTAAGTCAGCGCGATCGCGAACAGCAGCAGGACCAGTCTTTTTTGTATCGTCATCGAAAGTTCTCAAATCGTGGTTGGGGGATTTTCCGAAACCGGGGGCAGGCCGTCCGGCGGCGCGTCACGGGTTGAGCGTCGGATTGACCTCGTCCAGGTCGGACAAATTATACAGGCTGGGCTTGCCCAATTGGGCGTAAAGCTGGTTGATCTCCCTCTTCAGTTCGATCATCTTGTTCTCGCGGTCGATCGTCAATTCCTTGAAACGCCGCAGGTCCTCAAAGCTGGCCTGCAATTCGTCCTCCATCCGCTTGCGCTCCGAGATGTCCTCTTTGATCCCCAGAAAATGGGTGATCCTCCCCTTCTCGTCACGGATCGGCGAGAGGGCCGCGGATTCCCAGAAGAGCTCCCCGTTTTTTCTCTTATTGTGAAAGACCCCCCGCCACTCTTGCCCGGAGGTGAGCGCCATCCACATCTGGCGGTAATGTCCCGGCGAGGTCTCGCCCGATTTCAAAAAACGCGGGTTCTTTCCCAGGACCTCCGAGGAGGAATACCCCGTGACCTGGCAGAACCGGGGGTTGACATATTCAAGCTTCCCTTGGACATCGGTGATCATGATCGACGACGGGCTCTGCTCGATGGCCTGGGACAGCTTGCGCAGTTCATCCTCGATGCGTTTGCGCTCCGTGACGTCGCGGGCGATGCCGGCCGTGCCCACGACCCGGCCGCTGTCGTCGAAAATCGGCGTCTTGATGGTCTCGATCCATTTGCGCTTGCCGCCCGCTTCCTCAAAAAGCTCCTCGACAAATTTGCTCTTGCCCGAGGCGATGACCTCCCGGTCGTCCGCCCGGTAATGTTCGGCGAGGTCCTGCGGGTAAAAATCCAGGTCCGTCTTGCCCGCCATCTTCTCCGCCGGGGCGCCGCTGGCCCGGGCGATCGCCTCGTTGACCATGATAAAACGGCTCTCCGCGTCTTTCAGCCACGCCATGTCCGGAATATTGTCGAGGATGGCTTTTTGCTGGCGCTGGAACTGGCGCAATCTCTCCTCGACCGCCTTCAGCTCGGTGACGTCCGTCCCGAAAAAATTGACGTAATTGAACTCCGGCACGGGCACGATCGTGAACGAATACTGTTGCCCTCCCCCCACGAACTCGACGCCCTTCGTCGTCTTCCCGCTGGCCAGCCCGTCCTTCACGTAGTGCCGCCAGGGATCGGGCAATTGGCCCCCCGCGTTCAGGATCCATTCCTTAAGAAGCGGCTGGCAGGACTGGTTCGCGAACAGGACCGTGCCGTCGGCGCCGATCCGCATGGTGGGATTGGGGCTCTGGGTCGGGAACTTGGCGATGTCCCGGAGGTTTTCGGTCAGTTTCGCGTGGACCTCCAGGGACTTCAGCCAGTGGTGGACCACGACCTCGTCGTTGTCCAGGTGCTCGGCACTGTCCGCGGGGACGTAAAAAAAGTTCTCATAAACCTTTGCGCCGATGATGATGACCGGGTGGGTCGTGAGGATCTTGGCTATGACCGAGGCGGGAAACCGGTTGCGGTCATACTGGCAGAGGGCCACGATCCGGTTGTGGTGAAAAAGCTCCTGGACCTTGACCTCATATTCAATGAGCTTCTCGCTGCCGGGGCCGCCTTTCAGGATCAGGCCGGCTTCCCCGGCGACCCTCAGCCCCTTGAAGCCCTGCTCCTGGGACAGCCGGACCAGCGCTTTCAGGGACGCGACGATGGCCTCCGGGTCGAACTTCCCATCCTTTTGGTAGAGCTCCTGCGCATTCAGGATATGCAACTGCCCCGAAGCCCGGCAGCCGTCCACGTCCACTCCGGCCTTTTGCAAAAGCCCGTAGATTTTTTCAGGCGGATACGCGTCCAGGGAATAAACGACCTTTTCCTTATTACGAAGCCCCTGCAACAAAAAGACCTCGAGCACGGCGAAGAACTCCTCTTCCGTGCTGAAAATCTGGCAGATATGATCGCCGAATTTTAAATCCGCGACCGTTTGCAGGCCGTTGGAATAGGGGATCACCGTTGACCTCGCAGGTTAGCCCCGGGTCGCCCCGGGGGACAAAAAAGGGCAACCCCCAGGAGGGGCTGCCCAAGAATGATCGATTCTATCGTAAATGCATCTTGATCATCATGTTTATTCTATTTCACCCATGAAAATTGTCAAGACTATCTTCCCCGTTTGGGGCCCTCCTGCCCGCCAAAAGGTTTTTTCCCCAAAACAGAGGACTTTGCTATAATACATCTCCTGTCCGCTTGACACCCCGAAATGAGTTCACAGTTGCTTAAATAAAGCTTTATCATAATTTAAGATATATCAATATCATAGGGAATATGCCCCGGGAGACTTCCATGCGTTCCGCCGTCATTGACATCGGGTCCAGCTCCATCAAGCTCGTCATCGGAGAAAGAGAAGGCGACGACATCCGGGTGATCGAGACCCTCAAGAACGTCATCCCCATCGGCCGCCAGTCTCTCTTCAAGGGCCGGATCTCCCAGGAGATCATCAACCAGACCACGGGCCTGCTGGAAAAATACAAGCAGACCATCAAGGAATACGAGGTCGCGGACGTCCGCGTCATCGCCACCACCGCGGTCCGCGAGGCGCGCAACCGCAGCGTTTTTCTGGACACGGTCCTGCGCAAGACCGGGCTCAGGATCGAGGTCCTCAACGTCGGGGACGTGGTGTATTACATCGACGCCTTCCTCACGCACAAGCTGAAAAAGAAATACCCGATCCACGAGAAAAACCTCCTCATCGCCGAATTGGGCGCCGGCAGCGTGGACATCTCGGTCATGGAAAAGGGCTACACCCTGTTCAACGTGGGCTTCCCCATCGGGACCCTGCGGCTGAAGGAATTCATGGGCAAGCTGGACGGCAGCCAGGAAGAGATCCATGAGGCCGTCAAGGAATACCTGCAGAACGAAATCTCCTATTTCAAGAAGACCAACCCGGGCCTGCAGATCGATGACGTGATCCTGATCGACGAAAACTATTCGGTGTTCCTGCCCAACATCCTGCCCAGCAAGAAACGGGAATCCGATTTCTTCCCGTTCAAGCAGGAGGAGTGCGAGGAGTTCCTCGCGAAGATGACCGAAACGAACGCGGACGGGCTCGCCAAGGCTTATAAAGTGCCCCTCGAGACGGCGGAGACCATCGGCGGCTACGCCCTGATCGTCAACGCGATCTTCCAGCTCACCCCCAACAAATACATCTACATCCTGGAGACCTCGCTGTCCGAGGCCATCCTGGCGAACATGTTCCTGAACCTGGAGCTCGGCCAGGACAGCAACCGCAAGGACCACCTGATCTCGGTGGCCAATTATCTCTGCCGGAAATACCACACGGACCAGAAGCACGCCCGGCACGTGGCCGTCCTGTCGGAGACCCTGTTCGAGAACCTCAAGGAGGTCCTCGGCCTGCAGGACAAGGGGTTGATCTATCTTCTGCTCGCGGCCTACCTGCACGACATCGGGATGTTCATCAACAACCGGGCGCACCACAAGCACACGGAATACATCATCAGTTCGCTGAACCTGTTCCGGCTCACGGACGAGGAGATCAAGATGATCGCCTGCATCGGCCGCTACCACCGCAAGGGATTCCCGGACCCGACGCACATCCTGTACAACTCCCTGCCGTCGGAACAGCAGATCCTGGTCCAGAAGCTGAGCGCGATCCTGCGCATCGCCAATTCCCTGGACCGCTCGCACCAGCAAAAAGTGAAAAAACTCGAGGTCAAACTCAACCGGCGCCAGGATGTCACCCTGATCGCCTACAGCACCGACAACCTGATCCTGGAAAAATCCTATTTCCAGGACAAAAAAGAACTCTTTGAAGAGATCGCCGGCAGCCGCATCACCCTGGCCGTCCGGCTTCAAAACTGAGGACACCCCCATGGACGAAAACCAGCTCCCCGACATCAAAGACCGCCTCATCCACCGCGACCTGAGCTGGCTCAGCTTCAACGAGCGCGTCCTGGAAGAGGCCTCGGCCGGGGCCAACCCGTTCCTGGAGCGGCTCCGCTTCCTCGCCATCTTCGCCAACAACCTCGACGAGTTCACCATGGTCCGCGTGGCCGGGCTCAAGCGGCTGATCGACTCGCAGTACAACGACAAAGACAGTTTCGGCTATTACCCCCAGGACCTGCTCGCCGAAATCAAGACCCGCACCGACGCCCTGACCAAACGGGCCTACGAGATCTACAACAAATTCCGCAAAGACCTGGAGAAGAACACCATCTTCATCCGCGACCACGAGGAGCTCAACGCCGAACAGAAAAAATTCGTCAAGCGCTTCTTCGACACGACCCTCTTTCCCATCATCACCCCCATGGCCGTGGACCAGGGGCGCCCGTTCCCGGTCCTGCCCTCGAAGACCCTGGCCTGGGCCGTGAGCCTGAGCCGCAAGGACCAGCTGCACATGGCCATCATCCCGATCCCGAAGAACATCCCCCGCCTCCTGCGCGTCCCGGCGGAAAAAGATGAGACCTGCTTCATCTTCATCGACGAAATCATCCTTCAGAACATCAAGAACTTTTTCCGGGGATACAACGTCGAAGGCACCACCCTGTTCCGGCTCATCCGCGACAGCGAGCTGTCCGTTGAGGAAGAGGGAACGCCGGACCTCCTGAAGGCGATCGAAGGCGAGGTCAGAAAGCGCACCCGGGCCAAGATCGTCCTGCTGGAGATCGAGAAAGCCTGCTCGGCCCAGCTGCTGGAATCCCTGTGCCTGGCCCTGGACTATCCCAAAGACGACGTGGTCAGCATCCCCGGCAACCTGGACCTCACCTTCTTCTACGAGCTGGTCCGCCAGACGGAGCGGCCGGACCTGTGCTACCGCGCCTTTGCCCGCGCCAAAATCGACTACGAAAACATTTTCGACAAGATCAACGACGGCGACTTCATCACGCACCTGCCCTTCCAGTCGTTTTACCCGACGGTGGACCTGATCCAGTCCGCGGCCAGGGACGAGAACGTGCTCGCCATCAAGATGACGCTGTACCGCACCAACGAGGACTCGGCCATCATCAAGGGGCTGAAAGACGCGGCCAAGAACAAAAAACAGGTCACCGTGCTGGTCGAGATCAAGGCGAGGTTCGACGAAGAAAAGAACATCAACTGGGCGAAGGAACTGGAAGAGGCCGGCTGCCACGTGATCTACGGCATCGCGGGGCTCAAGATCCACTCCAAAATGACCCTGATCGTGCGCAAGCACGAGGGCCGCATCCGCCGTTACGTGCACCTGTCTTCGGGGAATTACAATGAAAACACGGCTAAGGCCTACACCGACATCGGCTATTTCACCGTCAACGACGACTTTGCCCGCGACATCTCGGACGTCTTCAACGTCATCACCGGGTATTCCATCCCGTCGCCGTGGAAGAGGATCGTGTCCTCGCCCAGCGACCTGCGGCAGTATTTCTTCGAGCTCATCAACAAGGAGATCGACAACCAGAAAAAATACAAGAACGGCCTGGTCTTCGCCAAGATGAATTCGCTGGAGGACCCGGGCATGATCGAAAAACTCTACGAGGCCTCGGCCGCGGGCGTCCGGGTGAAGCTCATCGTGCGCGGGATCTGCTGCCTGATCCCCGGCGTCGCGGGCCTGAGCGAGAACATCGAGGTCAAGAGCATCGTGGGGCGCTTCCTTGAGCACTCCCGGATCTTTCTCTTCAACAACAATTCCGCCCCGCGCATCTTCCTCGCGTCGGCGGACTGGATGAGCCGCAACCTCGACCGCCGCATCGAGATCCTTTTCGAGATATCCAAGGACGAGATCAAGGAGCACCTCCAGATCCTTCTGGACACATACTGGAAAGACACCGTCAAGGCCCGGGTCCTCCTCTCCGGCAAAAATTACGTGCGCCCGGCGGACACGGAAGAAAAATTCAACGCCCAGGAATTCCTGATCAACCATTACGGCGGGCAAAAAGTCTGATCCTCCCCCGCTTCAACCTACGAGGTTGAAACGGGGGGAATAGCGACCGCGGACATGAAATCGTTTATCCCCCAAACGATGGCAACCCTCCTCCGCCGGCTGGACGCGGCCCTGGCCGGGGCCCTGACCGGCCGCGGCCCGGAGCACGTCCACCGGATGCGCGTCACCTGCCGCCGCCTGCGCAACGCCGTCAAGGTCTTCCGCCCCTTCCTGCCCCCGGCCCGGTCCCTCGCCTGGGACCAGAGCCTTCGCCGGCTCGCGAAACTGTCCGGGCAGGCGCGCGACCTGGACGTCCATATCCTGTTTTTGCAAGATTATCTCCTCCGCCTGACCTCCGGCAAAGAAAGACCCGCCGCCGAAGGCCTTCTCAAACACATCCAAAAACAGCGCCGCGGCCTTCAGCCCCGGCTGGCGCTGGCCATCACGCGTTTCCGCAAAGACAGAACCGCGGCCGCCATCCGGCGCCATCTTAAAACACTCCCGTCCCTGCCCCAGGCCAAAGACAAACGTTTCCTGTCCGGGCTGGCCGGACGGAAAATTTCCAAACGTCTCAAGAAACTGCTGTCGTTCGAGCCGCACGTCGGCAACCCGCGGCTGTCGAAACAGCTCCACCGCACACGGATCGCGGCCAAACACCTACGCTACACGCTCGAGGCCTTCCGGCCGCTCTACGGCAGACGCGCCGATCCCTTCATCGGCTCCGCGCTGAAGATCCAGCGCGTGCTCGGCGGACTGCACGACCTCGACGTCTGGGACGCCGAACTGTCGAGATTTTCCGGACGCCGGGCGCTGGGAGACCTGCGGCGGCACTGCCGCCAAGCCCGCGCCGGGAGATACGGCACATTTATCCGTTTCTGGAAACGCTGCCGCAGGGACAAGACCTGGTCCCGGCTCGCGCGGCTCGCGGAGGCCTCATGAAAATCGCGGTCATCTCCGATATCCACGCCAACCTCCCGGCCCTGGACGCCGTGCTCCGGGACATCGTCCGTCAAAAACCGGACGACGTCTGGCACCTGGGCGACTTCACCGGTTACGGGCCGTTCCCGGACCAGACCGTCCGGAG
The DNA here is from genome assembly GCA_030688425.1 of Candidatus Omnitrophota bacterium. Classification (NCBI taxonomy): domain Bacteria; kingdom Pseudomonadati; phylum Candidatus Omnitrophota; species Candidatus Omnitrophota bacterium. The sequence goes on from JAUYIB010000012.1 coordinate 487,502, forward strand.
AATAAAAGCCGCCGGCATCAAGAGCATCATCGGCAATTACGATCTGAAGGTCCTGGATTTCTCCAAGAGAAAATCCCTCTGGAAAAAGATCAAGGACCCGTCAAAGTTCTTTTCATTCCAGTGGACCGCGTCGCGGCTCTCGCCGGACAGCAAGGCCTTTCTGCGGGGGCTGAGAGTCACGCGGCCCCTCACCGCCGGCGGAAAAACGTTCCTGCTGACCCACGGCAGTCCGGCCGGGATCGATGACCCCCTGACCGCCGAAACGCCACGGGCGAGATTCCGGGAACTGGCCCTGCAGACCGGCGCCGACGTCGTGCTCTGCGGCCACACGCACCGTTTTTTCCGGGTCAAGTCCGAAGACGTCCTCTTTATCAATCCCGGCAGCGTGGGCCGGCCCTTTGACGGAGACCCGCGCGCCTCCTACGCGATCGTCGAGGTCCGCGGGCAGCGGCTGACCGTTGTCCACCGCCGGGTCCGTTACCCTGTCCGCGAAACGCTGAAGGCCATGAAAAAGGCCGGTTTTCCCGAAGACGTGATCCGCTCCATCGCCAGCGGAAAGAGCCTGGACCAGGTCCACGCCGAAGACGCGGCAAGGCAGGAACGGGCCGTTGTCTCCCACGCCCTGGCGTTCGCCCGCCGCTGCCGTTATGATAAGGACCATTCACATCAGGTCACGCGGCTGGCCCTCCGGCTGTTCGATGAATTGAAAGAACTGCACGGCTTCGGCAACCAGGAAAAAAAATTGCTGCACGCCGCCGGGCTCCTGCACGACATCGGCTGGGCCCAAGGCCGGGCCGGACACCACAAAGCGGCCATGGAAATGATCATCCGCTCCAGCCGGCTTCCTCTGCCGAAAAATGAACTGCTCATCACCGCCCTGACCGCGCGCTACCACCGGCGGTCGCTGCCGGAAAAAAACCACCCGTATTTTTCCTCCCTGTCCCCGGAGGACCAAAACACGGTCCGCAAGCTGGCCGCCCTGCTGCGCGTGGCCGACGGACTGGACCGCCAGCACGTCAACTCTGTCAAGGACCTGTCCTGCTCGTTCCTCCCGGGGCGGATCGTGATCCGGGTCGCGTCAAAGACGTTTTCCCCGTTCGAGGAGGAAGCGGCGCTGAAAAAAGGCGACCTGTTCCGGCAGGTTTTCCGAAAGGACCTCGTCATCGCGGCCTGATGCCCGAAAAAACGCCCGGGACCCAGGCGCGGCGATGTTATAATATGCCCATGACAGACAACGTTTTCATCGGTATCGATGTCGGCGGGACCAAGATCGCCGCGGCCCTCGTGAACGAGAACGGGAAGGTCCTCGCGCGCGGCAAAAAGCCGACGCCGAAAAACGCCGCGGGGAAGGGCGTCCTCTCCGTCATCAAAAAGATGCTCAACGCACTCGCCCGGGACGCGGGCGTCCCTTTGAGCGACGCCCGAGGCATCGGGATCGGCATCCCCGGGCTCGTCGGGCCGAACAACCAGGACATCCTCGCCACCCCCAACATCCGGCTGGCCGGGTTTCCCCTCTGGAAGAACCTCCGGAAGATCTTCAACGGCCCCATCGCCATCAACAACGACGTCAACGTCGGGCTTCTGGGAGAGCAATGGCTCGGGGCGGCGCGGGACGCCAAGGACGTGCTCGGGCTTTTTCCCGGGACGGGCGTGGGCGGCGGGATCATCATCAACGGCAAACTGGTGACGGGAACGCGGGGCGCGGCGTCCGAGTTCGGGCATATGATCATGGCGCTGAACGGCCCTCCCTGCAGCTGCGGCAACCGCGGCTGCCTGGAGGCCCTGGCCAGCCGGTGGTCCATCGAACGCGACATCCGCGCGGCGGTCCGAAAAGGGCGCAAGACCGTGATCACGGACCTGACCGGCGGCGACCTGTCGGCCATCAAAAGCAGGGTCCTCAAACAGGCGCTCAAGGCCAAAGACCCGCTGGCCAGGGACGTCGTCAGCAAAGCGGCCGACGCGCTCGGCGCGGCCTGCGTCTCGCTCAATCACATCTTTAACCCGGAGATGATCGTGCTCGGCGGCGGGGTCATTGAAGCGTGCGGGAACTTCATCCTCCCCCGCGTGCGCAAGGCCGTGGACGCGGACCCGTTCTTCTCCAAGGACATCAACCGCTGCCGCGTCGTGGAGTCACAGCTCGGAGACGACGCCGTGATCCTCGGAGCCGTGGCCCTGATCCGGCAGGAGCTGAAGCTGGCCCCGTCGAAGAAAGGCAACAACACGCCCGCGGTCGTGTTCATCTCCCCCCGGGCCGTCAGCGTCAACGGAACGAAACACGCGGCCGATTTTTACATCCGGACCGACGGCAAGGCCAAATTCCGGGAGCGCAAATTCCTCAAATCCCCGTCCGCCGCGGCCAAACTGGACGCCGGCGAACTCAAAAAGATCTGCAAGAAAAAACCGTCGCTGTTGATCATCGGCACCCGCCCCCGCAGCAAGTTCCAGATCACCATCCAGGGCCGGGCGTTCCTGAAAAAAGACGGCGTGGACCACCGCATCCTCCCCACCGACCAGGCCATCCGGCTCTACAACGAAGCCGACTGCAAAAAAGCCCTCGTCCTGAGATTGAAGGATTGACCCTCTCCCCAGAGAGCCGGGGCTGTATCCCTGGCTCTCTTAAAATATTCTCGGTATTACAAAAAGGGCCTGGGGTATGCCCCGCGCGCAGTTCGAGACCGCTTTTCCCCGAATTTAAATCCAGAGAAAAGCGGGATCGCTGTCTGAGCACGGGGCATACCCCAGGCCCTTCGTCCATGCCGAAAAATCCACCCTAAATTTATTTCCTGAGATTTTCGTTCCGCTGAATGCGGGCGAGGAGAAACGCGAACAGGCAAGAGCCGGGCAGGATCATCAAAAGATCATAATGCCCGGTTTCCGCAAAAGACCAGAGACACAGGACCAGAAACCAGATCCCCCAGAAAATCTTGCGCGCGACATCGAGGCCGAACCCGTCGCAGAAGGAATACATCACGTACAGCACGAACATCCCCAGGGCCGCCCACTCCCATAACAATGCCGATGCCTCCATCATACCCTCCCCTGAAATCATTCGTTCCCGGTTTGCTGCGCCCCGCCCTCGCTGATCACCCTCAGGCCGGTGATCGATTGCAATTCAACCGCGGCCTTGTCCTTGCGGGTCCTCATCTCCTGCAGGCAGTATTCCATGACCTTGGGATGCTGGCGGGCGTTCGATCCCAGCGACCAGTTGGCCGCGCCTTTGGTCGCCATCACGCGCACCTCGTCGTCGGAAAAACCGAGAATTTGACTCAACTCCGACAAGGCCTGATTCTGCGCGGGCGGCCGGCGGGGGTCGTTGAGCAAGGACGCAAAGAGGATGTCCATGTCCCCGCTGAACGGGATCCTGGCCTGGTCCACATCCACATCCAGCCCCAGCCCCCGGGCCAAAAGATCTTTTAACCGGACCTTGTCCTCCGGACTTTGTTCGGCGGTCAGCCGCGCGAGCAGGCGGGCCGCGAACACGTCCTTCCAGGCGAGGACGTCCACGATCTTCACAACCGGCTCTTTGTCCCCGGTCAGCAGAAACTCGACCCACAGCAGATCCATGTGCTGGGGGCTCTCGACGTCCCTGATAATCCCGGCGCGGCCCGTGTACGGTTTCGCCAGGACCCCGGCGATCCTGGGATCGTTTGTCTTGGCCAATTTGGCCTTCAGGAATTCCTCCGCCCTAACGTCGCGGAATACCCCGAACGTCATGACGAGAAACGCCTGCCCTTCCCTGCCCGCTTTTCCGTAAAGTTTCTCATACGTACGCAGCAGTTTGGGGTCGTTCTCCGCGAGCCGGCCGAAGAAACAGGCCAGCATCTCCAGCGTATGCGTGTCCCGGGCGAACTGCTTCTTTAGAAAATCGCTTTTCAAAAGGTATTCGAGGGCTTCGATCGCGTCCTGCGGCCTGGGATTCTGGTAATAATACGAGACCACCCGGTCGAATTCTTCCTCCGTCCTGACCTTGACGGACGCGGAAACGGGCGGGCAAAGCAAGACAGCGGCGGAAACCGCGGACGCAACAAGGATCCTTTTCAAAGCAAACCTCCTGACAGGGGTCACGGGATCACGATCTTTTTAAGGCCCGGTTTAAGGGCGGGAAATCTCATCTTAAGCCCTTCCAGCCGGGACACAAGGAGCCGGGCGATCAAAAGGTCACGATACCATTTTCGGTTGGCCGGGATCACGAACCACGGCGCGCATTCCGCGCTGGTCCTGGACAGGACCTCGCCGTAGGCGCGCATGTAGATATTCCACCGTTTTCGTTTCTCCAAGTCCTCGACTTCGAATTTCCAGTGCTTGCGCGGGTCTTCGAGCCGTTCCTTCAACCGCTTCTTTTGTTCCGCGCGCGAGATGTGCAGAAAAATTTTGAGGACAAGCACCCCTTCATCAGCGAGCATCCGCTCAAACTGAACAAGATGGCGGTAACGCTTTTGCCAAACGTCCGGGGGCGCGAGTTTCTGCACGCCGACGGCCACGATGTCCTCGTAGTGGCTGCGGTTAAAGACGACGATCTCGCCCCTGGCCGGGACCTGCCGGTGGACCCTCCAGAGATAGTCGCGGCTCAGCTCATCGGCCGACGGCGCCTTGAAACACGCCACCCGGACGCCCTGCGGGTTGACGCCCTCGAAGATGTGCCGCACGGTGCTGTCCTTGCCGGCCGTGTCCATCCCCTGCAAGACGATCAGGACCTTGTGCTTGCGCTCGGCGTATAAAAGCTCCTGCAGGCCGTCCAGCTGTTCCCGCAGATCTTTCAGGACGCCGGCCGCCTTGTCTTTGCCCGCGGGAAAAAGGGCGTCGTCGTCTGCGTCCCAGTCCTCCGGCGATACACGCCGGCCGGGGTTAACAAGATAACGCTGGTTGATTTTCCGGATATTGACGTTCATGGGGATCGGGTTGGCGCGTTTTTCAGATACCGCGCGGTCACGTCCGCCGCGTGGATATAACTGATCTTTTTGTTCCAGACCGCCGGGAACCGCAGGCCCGTGCGCCGGAAACTCACCGCGTAAATCCTGTGCAACGGGTCCGACGGGTCGGTCGCGGAGGCCTTGGCCGTGAACCAGGCCTGGTCATAGGGCCCGGGCTCGGCCGCGCCGAGGTGGTGCCACGTGCCGCCGTCCCAGACCTCGACCCAGGTGTGATTGCCGCTTTTGTCCCTCCACATCGGAATGCCGGCGATCCTCGCCGGGATACCGACCGCGCGCAGGACATCCACCAGCAGGACCGAGAGCCCGGTGCAGGACGCGTACTTCGCGGCCATGGATTCGTAAGGGCTCTGGTCGGGCTTGGGCCGCTTGGCCGCGTCGTACGCGACACCCAATTCCTCAATGGCCGCGGGGTTGAGCCGGGCCACCGCGTCCTTGATCGTGCCGCTGTTCTTCGCCGCCGCCATGAACCGTTCGTAAAAATCCCCGCGCCAGCTGTCCCGGCGCTCATTCAGGCTAACATACGGCAAAACGTCGTTTAAAAAAATCTCCTCCGGGATCGCCGGGCCCCAGGGCGTTTCCTCCCTCGCCCGGTACGCCAGCCGCACGTTCTCGTTCAAAAATTCCGCCGGCAACGAACGCAGGTCCCGTCGCGGCATGTTGGCGATCAGGAACGCCAGCCCGCGGCTCTCGTCCGCGGACCGCGCCGCGTTGACGGCGCGGATCAGCTCCCGGCCGTTGACCCCGGCCGCGCGCAAAGCCCTGCGGACCTGCGAACGGTATTCACCCGGCAATTGCTCCAGGGCAACCTGGATCTCATTGTGCGCGGGACGGCGGGGGCGGTCTTGCGGCAGGGCGGGTTCCGCCGCGGCAAGAGCGGAACAACAGAGGAACTCAAAGATCAGAACAGTCCTCAGGGCCGCCTTCATGACGGTTCTTCGATGGTCACATACGGCCCGAGGAATTCCTGCGGATCAAAATCCCTGACCCGTTTTTCCATCAGCGGCGAGGACGGTTCCATGGCGTCCACCTTCCAGACGCCATCCTCCCGCACGAACCGGATCAGGTACCGCTCGCTGGACGCCCACAACTGCGCGTCGGCGATACGGTCGTCCGGCATGTCCATCATCGACACCTGCATTGCGATGGTCTCCTTCAAATACTGGTCGATGGCCGGGACGTCGCGGCGGATGTCGGCCATGGTCTCCTCCGCCGGCTGCAGGTCCGCGAATTTGGCGTCGATCTCTTCCTTCTCGGACTCCAGGACAAGGCCGGGAAGAAAACGCGTGGTCCCGACCTCCACCAGCGCCTCCTGGTCCGCGGCCGTCTCTTCCAGGATCTCGACTTTGTGCAAAAAGGCGAATTTGACATACCCCAGTCCCGTCAACGTCCCGCCGACCGATAATTCATTCCTGAATTTTTCGCTGGTCAGCGCGTTGAGCCGTTCGACGTCGCTGGACAGGGCCGCCAGACGGAACTGCTCGAACGTCTGCCGGGGCGAAAGGTCCGCGGCGAAAGAAAAAGCCGTCCATCCGGAGGACAGGATGACGGCCAAACCAAAAATGGACAAGGATGATCGGATATTCATAGAGACTCGGGTTGGGGACAGCGGGCTCTCCGCCCGGGATGCTTAAGACATTTCCGCCGGCACACGTTAAAACATCGTGCCGACGTCAAACCGGGGCCGCGGGCCCCGTTGACAGCCGCCCTGAAAGCACGAGGAATCCATCCGGTAACATTTGACCATCCGCCACTTCACCCCGCGTGCCTGCGGGCCGGCGCAGGGTTCGGATTCCTCGACCACGGCCACATCGATATGCTTGAGCGGGCAGTCCTTGAGGATCTAACGGGTCTCGTTCATCTCCCGCCTCCTCGATAGAACAACCCTCAACAACGCCTCGCAACGGCGATCTCTGTATCGTGCCTGTCAATGACGCAGCGTAATATCGAATTGTATTTTAACAGCCCTCAAGGGTTTTCACAAGAGGGTCATCGCGGCCCCGCTCAAGATCAAGGGAAGACCAGGCTGGCTTTCGCGTAAATGACCTCTTGAAAAACGTAATGGCCCTTGATCGACGGGTGGAGCCCGTCCGGCGCCGTGTAGGAATAATCCTTGCACATGCGCCGTGACACCGGGTAGATGTCCGCCACAGGCAGGCCACGGAGGCCGGCTTCCTCCCGGATGATCCGGTTGAACCATCCCAGGACCCGGCCGACGTCGCGGCCGCCGGTAAACCGTGAACCGCTCAACGTGCAGGTGAAATCCGGGATCGTAATGACAACCAGCCGTTTCTTGCCGGGCATGGCCGCGAGCATGGCATCCAGCAGGCGGCTGAAATTCTTCCGGAACGTTTTGGTGTCCGCGCCCTGAACCAGATCGTTCGCTCCGACCATCAGGGTGGCGAAGCCGGGCTGGGCGGCCCGGAACAGCGGCATCTCTTTTTCCAGGGCGTCGACCGTGGTCCAGCCGTTCTGCGCAGGGTTGCCGATCATCTCAATATCGATCCCCGCCGCCCTCAGGCGCTGCGTGAGAAGCACCGGCCAGGCCTGCTCCGGGGAAACCCCCGTGCCCGCCGTGTAGGAGTCCCCGATGGGGACGTACCGGACCGGGTCCTGCGCCGTGCAGGGTTGGCCGGAGAAAACCATCATCAACGCAATTCCCAATAAACGCCGCAGTGTCATGTCGAACCTTGGGATACAGGCAACAAGGTCTTTGGTTTTTCCAGTAAGATCGCCAAAGAGATCCCCCCCTGAGAGACGGCCCACACATAATACCCGGGATAAATATGTTCACCGACCGTGAGAAGAAAAAAAGCCAAGCCAACAGAGGTGAAACATTGCAATCCCGCGGCGCACGCCAATATCTTTCTCGCCTTCCCCCGCGCAAAAGGCGCCAAAAACGTCGCGAAATTCAATACAGCAAGAATTTCATAAACCAGGAAGCTCACGGAGACGCCGTCCGAGAGAAGCAAGAAAGAAAAAACGAAACACAGCCAGCCTTCCATTCTTTCTCCGCCGTAAGATGTCCCAAAAGCCGGCAAAAAGAAAGAAATGAGGAAAGTCCCAAAAAAGAACACCACCGGGATATTCAACCGCAAAGGCCCTCTCCCCCTGGTCACTCCGTCCGTTTTGTGATTTCCAGCAGATGAAAACCGAACTGCGTTTTCACCGGGCCGTGGACCTTGTTGAGCTCGCCGGTGAAAACGACCTTGTCGAATTCCGGGACCATCTGGCCGCGGAAGAATTCCCCCAGTTCCCCGCCGTTCCTTCCGGACGGGCACTTGGAATGCTGCCGGGCGATCGAGGCGAAATCTTTTCCGCCTTCGATCTCCGTCTTTAACTTCAGGCACTCCGCTTCGGTGGCCACCAGGATGTGCCTCGCGCTTGCCTTTGCCATGATGTGACTCCTTTGTCTTTTAGGGACGGCGGGACCATTCCCACACGGTCCCGTCCTCCGGGTCTTGGACAGGGCCCTGATTGACAAAGCCCAGTTTTTTCATAATAGCCGTCGATGCGTTCTCTTCCGGCAGGGTGCGGGCCGTGACCCGCAGCACCTTGTCCTGCCGTCCGGCAATGGCGATCAGCCCCTCCGCCATTTTCGTGGCGAACCCCTTGCCCTCGTGCGGGGGAAAGGTGAAATATGCGATCTCCACGCACCCGTCTCGCGGCCCGGACTTGAAACTGCAACACCCGACCGCCTCTCCCCCGGCGACCGCCAGATAACTGACCCAGGGGGGATGAAATCCGGCCCGCCGATAAAAACTCGCGGTCGCGGCCAGGACCTGTTCCGGGAGCTTGCCGGCCCGCGCCAGCGGCACGGCCACGGCGCCGGACTCCGAGATCTCATGCAGCTGAAACATTTTTTGCGTCAAGGGACCTCGCTTCGCTCGGCCACTTGGCCGTGGCATGACCACGGCCAAGTACTGCATCAAGCCACGGGTAAGGCCCGCGGCATCTGATTTGTCAGGAAACAACCATTTTCAGGATCGCGTTCTTGAGCCACGCGATGGACTTGGCGTTCGAGGTGTAATAAAACACGCTGTGGCTTCCCCGGTCCGTGGCGATCACCACCCGGAAGCCGCTTCGTGTGTTGTCCGCCCCGTGCTTAAGATTGACGCCTTCGATCCGCTGTTTGGGGATCCGCGCCCCTTGAAAGACCCCGAACGGCAGGATGTAATCGATCTGAAGGTCTTCCGCGCCGACGGCGATCCGGGTCTTGGTCGCAAACACCCGGAACCCGTAAAATCCGAAACCGGCCGCGGCCAGCACCGCGCCGAAATGAAACCCGACCATCCAGAACACCCCGATGAAAACCGCCGGGACCGCGGCCAGGACCCACAGGCCCTGCGCCGGCATCGGCGGGACCCCCACGAGCAGGACATACCGGCCGTCCTGGTAAGAGGCGCTGATCCCCGCCGGAGGATGGTCCAAAGACACATCCTCGACCTTGATCTCTTTCTCGCGAACCAGCTCCTGCACGGATTTGTCCAGGTCGTCCACCGCGCGCGTGACCAGATGGCCGTCGGCGTATTCCAGGGCCGGGACGTTCAGCGCCTTGGCCGCGGCCTCCCAGAGTTCGCGGACACCCTGCTGTGAGCGCGAACTGTGGAACGGGACTCTTTTCTCGCGGTCCTCATGCCAGAGCTCAACGATATAAAGCGTGTACGACGAACGCTTGCGTCCTCCCCGGTGGTATTCGCTGCGGGACAACACGCCGCGGTAATTCGCCAGGGGCTCCGTCCAGCTTGTCTGCTTCGCCAGCGTTTTTTTCTCGCAATAAACCGCATCGGACGCGATCCGGTACCTGGCGGAAGAGAACGCCAGATGGACGCCCAGATACAGCAGGGCGGCTCCGGCAACCGTGAACACCAGGGACAGGAGGATCGTGGGGTCATAAGAGCCCTTGCTCATCTCGGCGATCATCATCGCCGTCGGCATCCCGCCGAAAAACAGGGCGAAAATGATGATAAAGACACCTCCGCCCCGTTCTCCCGGAGGGCTGAATTCCACGGGCAATCTGGTGAAATCAGCGGCATTCATCCATTATTCTTTCAGGGCTGTTCCTGCGGGGCCGGAGCAGGCAGCGGCGCCGGTTCCTTGAGCTCGATCACCATGCCCACCACTTCATGGTCGTCCATGTTATCCGCCGCGTGCGCCTCCGCCGGGACCCAGATCATCTCCCCGGCCTGGGCCTCCATCTCCTTGGTCGAGCCGTCGGGATATTTCAGCAGAAGCTTCCCCCCGCTGGTGACGTAAATGAGGTGGTCCGGATGGGAATGCAGGGCGATGCTCGCGCCCGGCTTGAAGGTCACCTGCAGGACTCGCACGCGTTCATTCTCCAAAACCAGTTTATAGATGTCCGGCCCGACTTGAAGGGGATCATCCGCCATGGCCCGGGACGCGGGCACGGCGGCGGCCATCCCCAGAAAGAGCGTAACAATCAGCATTTTTTGAAACAGCGTTTTTGACATACCGTCTTCCCTCCTTTATTTTAAACGATGCCACCCTCGGGCTTTAGCCCGGGTATCATCCGCATTCAAAACCTGACCGGCGGATGAGTTTTTCGCCTCTCATTATTCCCTTATCATCCTTTTCTTGCAAGGATTCTTTCCAATCGTTTGGTCCGCTGAAAAAACTCCGTCTCGCCAAACACAAAAACTCCCCCGCCTCTCAATCGAGACAGGGGAGTTTTTATGATCACCGGGAATCCGGCGCCCGTCAAAGGCCGGGGGGCACGAAGGGTTAACAAGCCCCCTGCTGTTTCAGCGTCTTGAGGTAACCAAAACCGACCAGCCGGTTGCATTGTTCATCCCAAAGCCGGAAGGTCAGCGACTTGAAGCTCGAAAAAAACGTGATCGGCTTGATCTCCTGGAACAGCGGGTTCTCGTTATAACATTTCTCCAGAAAATAATTGGGGATCTTGGGGCACAGGTGGTGGATGTGATGGAACCCGATGCTTCCGGTGAACCATTGCAGGACGCGGGGCAGTTTGTAAAAGGAACTCCCTTTCAAGGCCTCGGTCACATAATCCCAGTCCTTCTGGCGTTCCCAGTAAACGCCTTCAAACTGGTGCTGGACGTAAAAAAGCCACACGCCCGCGGACGCGGCCATGACGAGCGTCGGGATCTGGATCAGGAGATAGGCCTCCCAGCCGATCCACAGACTCATCGCCATCCCGACGGCCAGGATCCCGAGGTTGGTCAGGTGGGTCCCCCGGCGGCCCCTCTCTCCGCCGTAAGTCCAGGGGATGCGGTGAATGACCAAAAACAAGATCGCCGGGCCGATGAGGAACAGGCACACCGGGTTGCGGACGAAGCGGTACTTGATCCGCGTCCAGCGCGACGCCTTGAGATATTCTTTCACCGTCATGGTCCAGACATCGCCGAACCCGCGCTTGTCCAGGTTTCCGGCCGCGGCATGGTGCTGGGCGTGCTCATGGCGCCAAAAATCGTACGGGGTGAACGTCAGCACGCCCGTGATAAAACCCCAAAGATTGTTCGCCCGGAGAGAATTGAAAAAGGCCCCGTGCCCGCAGTCGTGAAAAATGATAAAGATGCGGACCATCAATCCCGCCGCAAACACCGCGAGCGCCAGCGTGATCCAATACGACACAGACAGGCTGTGGTACATCAAGACCCACAATACCGCGTAAGGCACCAGCGTGTTCACCAGCTGCCAGACGCTCCTGGCCAATCGCGGCTTCTGATACCTGGCCACGATCTTCTGCCAGGGCAGAGGACCGGGGACCGGCATCGTCTTGCCGATATTTGCAATCTGATCGCTCATCGCGTACGTCCTCCCATTCAGAAAAGCACCTTGTTCGACGGAAAATCTACGAATGAAACGTGTTGAAGGCAACGGATTAAACAGCTGTGAAACGGAGCGGGAAAGATACGGCAGAAACTTCCCTGATGACGAACTCTCTTGAACCGCTTTAAGTCTACCACACAATCGCCGCGGGAGACAGGCCTTTCGCCTGCTTACGAACTCCAGCGGATGATGTCCACATCCTCCCGCCGGATGTAGACGTCGCCTTCCTCGCTCACGTTCCATTCGTGGAAATGCTCCGGGTAGATCACGATGTCCACCACCGGCAGGGTGTGCATCTCCTTGGCGACCTTCTCCATGTGTTTTTCGAACGTGGGCACGTCCCGCTGTTCTTTCACGAACACATAATGCGCCTTGCGGTATTTTTTGAACAGCTTTTCGACCTTGTTCATGGACACGTTGCCGCACTCGGCCCAGAACACCATGGTCCCGTCGTAGGCGTTGGCGCTCAAGTCCGGCTGAAACCGCTCGTCCACCTTGGCTTCGACGCGCAAGGTCGGGTATTCCTTGTGATACAGCGCAAAGACCAGCGCCTTGGCAAAGACCTGAAACTCCGTCTCGTGCGAAGTCTTGCCGATGACGATCTTCGTGTTCTTGAACCGGAAGGTGTATTTTTTATTGTGTTCCTGGATGTCCATGACTTTTGTAAAATTGTGTCACACGTTTCACCGCGAAACAATTCTTCTAACGATCTTGGAGGCCAAGAGCGCCAACACATAATAAAACACGGCGTTGACCAGAGTAATGAGCCCCCACCCCGCGGCATTAGGCATAAAAACAATCAAATCCGAATATCCGCATTTGCCGACATTCAGCCCCAGGAAATCCCACAGGATGAAAAACGGCCCCAGAAACGTCACCTGCAGCATCATGGTCCCGATGAATCCCCAAACAGCCAAAATACCCGAGAAAGAACCCGCCGGCGTGAAAGCGCAAGTGATCCACCCCGCCCAGACGAGAACATAACCGGCAAAGATGATCCAGGTTGTTCTTGTAGGGATAAAAAATTGAATGACGTTCTTCATTTGATCACCACCAGGATTGACACACAGATCGGTAAGAATTCAATGTGATCATAGCCAGCAGAATATTGCCAATGACAAAAAATCCCACGGAGACCAGAACACCAGCAAAAATTTTAAAGGTTTTCTTCATCGGCTTTCCGTCCCATTGTCTTGATAATTGATGCCCTGAGGGAGAGCCTGGGGCAGGCATTCCCGAGCGAGCCATTCGATTTTGGGTCTGAGGACACACACCTGTCCCCGATGCTTCGGAACTGGTGCGTGTCCCCTAAATCAAATGCCGGTACTTCTTCCCCTCCCCCGACGGGTTGAGGGTGTCAATGATCGTGAGCCCATGGTCCTTGAGCTTCAGGTCCACAACCTTCTTGTCCTCCTCGGGGAAGACCACTTCGACCCGCGGAGAGAAAAGATCTTCCTCATGCTGTTCCCGGACGACCGCGACAGAGCCGTCACTCAACCGGACCAGGCTCCCCGCCGGCCAGATCCCCATGATCCCAAAAAATTTCGCCAGCAGATGCGGATGGTACCGCCCCGGGGATTTCCTGGTCATCAGCTCGTAGGCCAGGTCCGGCGGATACGATTCCCCGGGGTCCTTCCCCAGGTTAATGGCGTCATAACCGCTGCAGATGGCCACGATCGTCGAGGCCGTGTGCGGTTTTTGCGGCACAGCCAGCCCCGCCCCCTCCCCGGGCTCGCAAGGCAAAAGCCGCTCAAAGGCCACGGTCGCGGGCAAATGTCCTAAGTTGTGCGCCTGCTGTGCCAGGATTTTCGCGCCCAGCACCGACAGGGCCCTTTCGTCATCCGCCGGGACCTCGGCAAACCGGCTGTTCTGCCGGCGGGCGGCACGTCCGATATCGAACAGCAACGACGAGATCCCGATGTCCAGAACGTTCTCGTGCCCCAGCGCGATCTTGGAGGCGAAATGCACGGACAACAGCGCGGTGTTCAGCGAGTGGACCGCCTCCCGGGGGACCTGGTCCGGGTCAGGGCCGGGCAGAAACTCCTGGTACCGTCCCATCAGCCGCTCCATGATGTTAAAAACGACCATCTTCAGCTCCACATAAGCGTTGGTCTGGATTTTTTGCTCACCCAGGATCCTGGCGTGGGCCTGCAGGACCTGTTTCAGAAGCTCCTCGTAGGATTCCTGCGGCCCCACCTTCTCTTTTTTCTGCTGTTCCATGGGTGTTGTGAGCCGGCTGACCTTGATGTTCTGGATGCCGAGCGCCACAAAATGGTCCTGGACGTTGCCGGGCGCCTCTTCCTTGGACAGGAGAAAGGAGATGAACCGGACCAGTTCGTCCCGCCCGGTCTCGGGCTGGAAATAAATCTTCTCGATGCCCTTTTTCTTGGCCGTGGCAATAAAAAGCTGCATCATGGTGCTCAGGTCGAAGGAAATCTGGTTGTCGAACACCAGTTCGTCCTCCACGATCCCGATGACGAGCTGGTCGCGGTCCTTGAGGATCTCCGTCAGGGTGGCGTAGGCCGCGTCCGTCACGCTGCGCACCTGGGGATGCTCCAGCGGGAACATCCGCGCCGCCGCCATGGACGCGCACAGCGATCTTAAAAATTCATTGATTTTATCCATGCCCCCAATCCCGCAGGATCTGCAGGACCTCCGTCTCGATATTCTTGTTCGCGAATTTTTTCCTGCTCAGCGCCGCCAGCAGGTCCGCGGCTTCTTTGATCTGCAGTTTTCCGATCAGCCGGAGGTTTTCTTCCGCGGCCGCGTCCGGCCTTCCCTTCATGAGCGGCTCCAGCAGAAAGGCCGCCGCCTTTTTCCGGGAGTCCCCGTCTTTGGCCATCGCCCGCAGGGCCAGCTCCCTCATCTCCGCGTTGGCCGTCCTCGCCGTTAGGACAGAAAGCAAAAATTCGGGATCGCACGCCGGCAGATCCTGCATCATCCGCAATGTTTCCATCTTGACGTAAATATTGGGAGACTGGAACGCCTTCTTCAAGATCTCCTGCAGAATGGGCGGCGGCAGTCCCTTGGCTTCCCGGATCAGGTTCAGCACAAATTTCATGTCCGGCAATTTCGACCCGAGATTCTCATAAAACCGGTGCGCCTCGCCGGGAAAAAACCCGAAATAGGCCTTCAAGAGCTGCGCGCCGGGCCTTCCCTTCCGGAAGATCGTTTCCACATAGGGGCGGCTGTCTGTCACCGTGCCCGCCAGGGCCCCGAGAAAAAACTCGAAATCCGGCGGGAGTTTTTCTTCCAACAGGAGATTCTCGACCGACCCCGCGACAAACCGCGCGGCCGGTTCCAGGGACGGTTTTAAAGACGGATCTTCGGCCCTCTTCTGCCCAATGATCTCCCACAGGGCCTTGAGGCAGGCTAGCCGCCTGTCCTCCGGCGCCTTTCCGCATTCCTCGATCAGGAGATCGCCTATCATCCTGGCGTCCTCCCCCTGTTTCTCGACGGCCAGGATGTTGAGCAGGGCCAGCCGGTAATGCTCCCCGTAAAGCTCGCGGTCATAATGGAAGGCGTGCCCGGTGAAAATCTCCGGCAGGCGCGAGAGGACCGGGGCATAGACCTCACGGACGAACGGATGCCCGGACTTTTCCAGCAGGCCGGTGATCTTCCGGATCCATTCCAGGGTGACCTGGGCGGAGGCCCGGCTTGCCACCTTGCCGAGCACGGATTCCGCGATCCGGCTGTGCAGGTCCTTGTCCCCGAACCGCGCGAACACCTCCAGGATGAAGAGGTCCGACGTCGTCGGCTCCAGCAGGTCGTCCAGCAGGATCTCGGCAAAATCCCCGGCGCTCAAAGACGCGATGCGCTCCGTGAAATCCTCCGGCAGGGCCGCGTCCTTCAAGGCCTCCTTGTTCCTCAATATCCCCTTGAACAACTGCTTGACGCAGCGCAAGTATTCATAGTTCTTCTTGATCTTCACGTAATCCAGAAAATCGCCCATGCCCTTGCGCACGTCCTCATGCTCCGTGAAACCCTTGACGCCGATGTCCCGGACCACGTGGTCGAAATAATCCAGGATCGAATCGACCTCCTCGATGTTTTCCGTGTCCACCGCCTTGCGCAGAAGGAACGCCCAGATGTCCAGGTCCTCCTTGACGCTCTTGAGGATCTGGGAATAATCCAGCATCTCGACGACAAGCCGGACAAGGTTCTCGTTCTTCAAAATGGAATCCAGCCCGCCCTGGCGGATGATCTCGGCCGGACGCTGGGCGGACCTGAGGATGAAGCGGTTGAGCTCTTCGGGGGACGTGCCCTGCTTGAACTGGATGCTCTTGATGCTGCGGCGGTGGAAGAATTTGGCCAGATCCTCGTAGAGAGAATCGTTCTCCAGTTTCTTCTCGTTGATCAGGAGAAAACGCGGGGCGAGGAAGATCTCCAGGCTCTTGTAGAGGGACAGGACGTCGTTCAGTTTCCGGTGCAGTTCTTCGATGGACTTATTGAAAACGGAATGGCCTTCGGAGTAAATGGCGGCGTTGCCGACGCATATCCGCAGGCTCTTGAGGAATTCCCTGATCGTCTTTTCGGCGTCGGCATCCATGAATTTTGAGAGGATTTCCAGGAGGTCAGGAACTATTCGCAGGCATTGACCGGCCACGGGCATTCGTGGTCAAGCCCCCGGTATTTCCCGGCCCCGCACCAGATGATCCGGTCGCCGTCTTGGCACAACCGCACTTCCTCGGTGAAACTGCCTCCGTCGCGGGTGTTACGGATGGCCTGGACCACCAAATAATCCGGAGACCCGTATGACAACGCATAAATGAAATGCGCGTTGGGGGATGCTCCCGGGTCGTCGATACCGAGTCCCTGAAAATCCAAAGGACAGTTAAAAAAGTCCCCCCTCATCATGTAGCACCGCTCGGCGGCCTGGCGTATGGCCCCGATCGCGGTCCGCGCCTCGACGGTCCGCGAAAATTCCACCGTTTGGAAAAACCGGGGCAAAGCCAGGGACGCCAGTACCCCGACGA
The DNA here is from genome assembly GCA_030688425.1 of Candidatus Omnitrophota bacterium. Taxonomy (NCBI): domain Bacteria; kingdom Pseudomonadati; phylum Candidatus Omnitrophota; species Candidatus Omnitrophota bacterium. The sequence continues at coordinate 504,216 of JAUYIB010000012.1, forward strand.
TGATGATGACGATGACGAGTTCCAGAAGGGTAAAACCGCGTCTTCCCATAATTGGAGGCATCTTCACCGGCCTGCGCTGATGCTGGTACGAAAGATTAACCGTCCCAGGCCGCGGTATCGGCGGAAGGGGCTTCGGCGACATGGGCTTCAGGCGCGCTTTCAGCCGGCTGGTCATAGGAGCCGCCGCCCGTTCCCTCGCGCTGTTTCTTGGGCAGGAAATGGACGTTGCCGGCCACGATCCGCACGCGGCTCTGCGTTTTCCCGTCCTTTTCCCAGCGGTCCTGCTTGAGGCGGCCTTCCACGATGATGCCGTGGCCCTTGGCGAGGTATTTGGCGCAATTCTCCGCCACCACGCCCCAGACCTCGACGTCAAAATAGGACACCTCGTTCACTTTCTCGTTGTTCTTGGTATAGACCCGGTTGTTCGCGATCGACAGAACGCAGACCGCCTTTCCCGACGGGGTGTATTTCAGTTCCGGATCCCGCGTCAAATTCCCCATGACGTTCACGCTGTTCAGACTCATCGCTCAGTCCTTTCGTTTTTGTCCGCTTAGTATTTTTCGAAAAAGGCCGTTCACGCCGCAGGCCAGCGCGTAATTCAGAGGAAAAGACGCGGCCAGGGTGATCAGGTAATTATGAAAGAAATTGTCGGTGACGATCCGTTGATACGCCCGGTGAAACCACATCTCGGGGAAAACAAAAATCAGCGGCACCGGAGTAAACCGCCAGGCCAAATAATGGATGTCCGGCTTCCCGTGCCACCCGGGGCTGGTCTCGTAAACCATCCCGTACCAGAACATCGCCGGGACCAGGAAGGCCAGGATGATCCGGGGCCACGTTGGGCGGAAAATATCGAGAAGTCTTTTCATACAGGCCCGCTTTCAGAAACAATCCCATTCTAACACAAACTCCGGGCCGGGACATCACCAGCTGATGGGAAAATAATCCTTCAGGAACCGGCCGGACCAGTGCTCGCCCGTCAGGATCCCGCTGAAGAACGGGTCGCACACGCGTGCGGCGCCGTCCACGATGTCCAGCGGCGGCTGAAAGTCATGCACTTCCTGTTTGCGCGCGGACAGGGCGGCCGGATCTTCGTCCGTCACCCAGCCCGTGTCCACCGAGTTCATAAAGATCCCGTAATCCGCCAGGTCGCTCGCCGAGGTGTGTGTCAGCATGTTCAGCGCGGCCTTGGCCATGTTCGTGTGCGGGTGCCGGTCGGTTTTGATGTAGCGCTGAAACTTCCCCTCCATCGCCGACACGTTCACGATGTGCTTCTGCCCGGTGTTATCGCGTTTCATGACCGTGGACAATTTGTTGCACATCACAAACGGGGCGATGGCGTTGACCAGCTGGATCTCGAACAGCTCGGCTGTCGGGACTTCACCCAGCCGCAGGCGCCAGCTGTTGGTCGCGCGCAGATCCACCTGCTGAAGGTCCGCGTCCAGCTTTCCGACAGGAAAGACCTTTTCCGGCGCCAGGGTGTGGTCGTAAGAATACGGGACCTGCGACAACTGCGCGGAGGCCCGCAGCCCGATCCCCGGCGATTTCCCGTCCCAGGACACCGCCGGGAGGATGGCCTCCCCCGCGATCTGTGGCCGCACGTGGGACATCAGCCGCTTTTTACATTCCTCAAAAGGCCGCAGTAATTTCTGAACGTCTTCCGGCAGGTCTTCATAGGAACGGTTCTCGCTCGCCATCAAATGCGCGTAAAATCCCGGCGGACGACGGACGGTCTGGGCCGCGTTGTTGATCAGGATGTCCAGCCGGTCGTAAGTCTGCTCAAAATAATTGCAAAACAGCTCGACACTGGGCGTGTGCCGCAGGTCCAGGCCGTAAATGTGCAGACGGCCGCCCCACTCCCCGAAATCTTTTTCCTTGGCGTAACGCAGGGCCGAATCCACCGGGAACCGCGTGGTCGCGATCACCCGCGCCCCGGCGCGCAACATCATCAGTGTCGCCTGGTATCCGATCTTCAAGCGCGACCCTGTGATCAGCGCGACCCGGCCGTGCAAAGGCGCGGTCTGAAACCGTTTCTGGTAATTGAAATCCGCGCACTTCGGGCACATCGCGTCGTAGAAGAAATGCAGTTTGGTGAATTCGTCCTTGCAGACGTAGCAATTGCGGGGGGTCTGGAGCTCGGCCGGCTCGTGCCTGAAATCCGGGCTGTCCGTCGAGATACGGAGGGGCGCGGTGAAGACCGCGGCCTGGCGCGCGCTGCGAATGCCGGTCGAGGCGCGGGCCTTCCGCTCCAGGTTCTCGACCCGGCTGTGCTTGACCCGGCGCATATCCCTCCGGCGTTTGCGCAGTTCAATGCGGTCCGGGCGGGACAGTTTTCCGGAGGCGGCGAGGAGAGCGATCTTCATCTCCTGGGGAAGATAGGCCAGCTGTTCGCTGTTCTTCACCAGGCTTTCCAGCATCTCAACGCACGCCTGGACCTCTTCCTCGGAATACTTCAGCTCGACGACCCCGTCTGTTTTATTGATTGTCATGCGATCCGCGACTTTACTTTTGCCTGTAAACATCCCTGCGGTGGCCGACTTTCACGACATAGACCACGAGGATATCATTCTCAATGGAATATAAAATCCGATAATCCCCACAGCGGATGCGATACATCTCATCACCGGACAACTTCACGCAGTCAACGGGATGGGGATCATCCGAGAGAGAGCCGATCTTAGCCAAAATTTTGGGGATAACCTGCGACGGGAGACTTGCGATTTCTTTGGCCGCTGATTTCTTGACCTCAATTTTATATTTTGCCATCCCGCTTCAAATCCTTGAGCAATTGCTCGTAAGAGACTGTCGGTTCATTGACGCGGTCGGCAAAAGCCTGCAAATCTTCCTGATCTTCGCTCAATTCGTGGCGAACAGCTTCATTGACCAGGTCGGAAACGGATCGGGACGTTTCCGCGGCTTTGAGCTTCAATACTCTGTGCAAATCCGAATCCAGATACACTGTGGCGCGTTTGGCTGGTTTGATCATTTTGGACCTCCCATATATCTTTTGCTGAATATGTCCAGCTCAAGCATAGCACCACAACGTTATAACGTCAAGACGTTATAATGCTAATTTACCGTCCGTACGGGTTGTTCGCGGTGACGTCCTTGCCTTTGTAACCTTCGGCGGCGCCTTCGGTCACGCCTCCGACGGCGTCCGCGCCTTTGCCGACGGCAGTGCCGGCCGCGGTCGTCCCCTCTTTCACGGTTTCACAGCCCATCACGCCCATCGTTGCCACCAGACTCAAAACGATCAAAAGAGATTTCATCGGGATACCCTCTCTCTATGTTAAAGGTCATTATTTCTCGACAATGTCGCCCTTGCCGATCTCTTCGGCCTTGCCGCTGACGATCTGGGCCTTGGAGAATTTATCCTGGACGTCGCTGATCTTGATGTCCGCGACCTTCGTCCTTTCACTGCCCAGGTTCATGCCCGTGTCCGGGTCCACCAGGGCCTCGCCTTCCTTGTAAACGGAAAACGTGTCGCCGGACTGGATCCCGGCGGTCTTGCCGGAATTGACGAACACCAGCCCGTCCTTCACGGTCACGACCTTGCCCTTCCACGCCAGGGACGACAATTTCGTGGCGATGTAATCCACCGCCTGGTCGATCGTGATCTGCACGGCCTTGCCTAACGGCGTTTTCTTGAAACTGGACGAATTGACGTCGATCGTCCCGCTGAAGCCCACGCTCAGCCCGCCGCCCGAGGCCTCGCCCTCGACGCGCTTGGATTCGAGGATCTCTCCCGTAGTGGAGTCGATCAACTGAATGATGACCGCCATGTGCGCGGACGATTTCTTCATCCCCAGGGAAACCCCCTTGACCGACAAACCCTGCCCGCCGCCGGATGTGTTCTCTTCAAATTCCGTGATCTGCCCCTTGATCAGAATCTGGGCCGGGACGATCTTGCCCGTCTGCGCGGCGCTGGACTTGGCCATGCGGTCGCTTGCGGCCAGGTCCTGCTCCGCCATCACCACATCCAGGTCCTTGCGGGTCAAAACGATGAACTTCCCGCTCTGCACCAGGGAATCCGACAACTGCGTCGAGAAATCCTGCCCCAGATTTCCGATGCTTGAATAGCCGGAATCATTCTTGAATTCAAAGACCGCGACCGTTTTCTTGAGCGCGTCCGCGCAAGAATCCGTCGCCGCTCCCCCCAGCCCCAACACCAGGGCCGCCAAAACCGCAAACACGTTCTTATTCATGGTCATCTCCTGTGGTTGTTTATTATCGACAAAGGCTCTTTTCCAGATCCACCGGGCTTTTAATATCTAACGGCTCCTTGACTTCCTGACCTGAAGCCGTGTAGACATGATGCGTCGTGACCTTCCCGTAATTCTCCAGCACGACAAATGTCCTTTTGTCCGGACAATTGACCGTGCTGAAATGGTCGGCATCCCCCAGCGTAAACTTCTCGGAAGATAAAAGGTTAACCCCATAAACATAATTGTACCCGCGGTTGTCCACCCCCAGATAATACATAAAATCCTCGTCCGGGGAGAACACAACATTCCCGCCCGCGGCCCCGGCGGTGAATTCCACGAGGACCTTCTTGGTCCCGTCCGCCTTATTGGTGATCCAGACGCGCCGGTTATACCGCGTCTCGGATTTTTTTTTGTAAACACCCAGCGCGCGCTGGACAGGGTCGGCGCTCTCTTCCACAGTCCAGCGTTTGAGATTGTAAACCGCGGGCCTGGCGGATTCCCCGCCGGCGTCCCTCCTCATGATGACCGGACCCCGCGTTCTTTCAGGCAAAAGGTCATCCCCGCAAAAACCGTTTGTCCCGGCCGCCAGCAAGACCGCCGCTGCCATCACAAAAATTTTCCTCATATCTCCTCCTCTGTCGCTCACGCTCCCCAAAGGGGCTCCGCCCTGTGGCCCCCGCAGGACTGTTGCGGGGTGTTCCCCCGGCAACCCGGGCCTTTTCTTATATCACCCGGTCGTTCCCGCCGTCAATCGGAATCTGGGCTCCGGTGGTTTTGGCGAATACCGGGCCGGCCATCACGCAAACCAGCCGCGCCACATCGAACGACGTGATCTCGGTCTTCAGCAAATTGCTTTTCTTGTATTCTTCAACGGTTGTCCCGTAATGTTTGGCGCGCTTCTCTAATACTTCCGGGGTCCAGATCGCGGTGTCGAACACCTGGTTCGGATGGACAATGTTCACCCGGATGCCCGAAGCCGCCAATTCCAGCGCCGCCACCCGCGCCAACTGCGTCAACCCCGCCTTGGCCACCGAATACGCGGACACGCCGGGGCCGGGAGCGGGCACGTTCTTCGATCCCACCACAATCACCGCCGGCTCGAGCCCTTCCTTCAAATACGGCACCGCTTCCGTCAACAGGTACTGGTGGCTGGTCAGGTTCACCCGCAGACTTTTCTCCCAAGTCTCCGGCTTCATCCCGGCAATGGTCTCGCTCGGCGGAAAAATCCCGGCGTTGCTCACCACGATGTCCAGCCCGCCGAAATTCCGCACGGTCTCTTCAACCGCCGCCTTGACCTGGGCCGGGTCCGTCAAATCCGCCGCGATCCCGAGGACCGTGTCCTTCTTGAACAGCGAGGAAATCTTCGGGTCCATGTCCACCGCGGACACAGCCGCGCATAGCCGCGCGAATTCTTCCACGCACGCCTTGCCGATGCCGCTGGCCGCGCCCGTCACCATCACGACCTTGCCCTGGAACAACGGCGGGGACTGCGCCTTTTTCAGCTTGGCCTGCTCCAGCTCCCAGTATTCCATTTCAAACAGATCTTTTTCCGGCAGGGCCTTCCATTCGCCCAGCATTTCCGCCTGCTGAACGGCGCGGATGGTGTGGTCCGTGATGTCGCTGATGACCCGCAGTTCTTTCACATCGGCGCCGAAGATGAACGAGCCGCGTTCCGGGGCCACCGCCCAGCGCGGGGCCGGGTCCAGGCACACCTGTCCGGGCTTGTGGTTCCTGTCGAAATATTTTTGGTATTCCCCGGCAAAGGATTCAACGGCTTTCAACGGATCGTCTTTAATGATCATGGGAACGCGCTTGGTGCGGATGATGTGGTCGGGGGTCAGACAGCCGCGGGCCGCGATCTTTTCCATATGCGGCAAATTGGAAAACTGAACATGGTCCGGACGCGCGATCTGACTTGCCAGCACAGCCGTGCCCCGTTTCCTCGCAACCGCGCGGCGCAATCGGGCGAGTTCCGGCAGATCCTCTTTCGCCCGCGCGTTGGCGGAAACGGCAACAACCGCGCTGTGCGTCTTCAAATAATCCTCGGCCTTGCTCACCAGCCGGATCATTTTCTCGTAGCTGGCCTTCGCGTCGTTATCAAAAGTGAAAATCCCGTGATGAAGAAGCACCATCCCCTCGGCCCTGGCCCAGTCCAGGTCCCGCGTCATCTCAAAAACTTTCCGGGCCAGAATGAAACCCGGCATCACGTAGGGCACCACCAGGACATTCGGGCCGTAGATCTCGCGGATCCGCTTCTCGCCGTCAGGGGTGTTGGACACCGCGACAACGGCGTCCGCGTGGGTGTGGTCCACAAATTGAAACGGAATGATCGCGTGCAGGATCGCCTCCACCGACGGGTTGGGCGCCGAAGGATCGGTCATGGCCGCCCTCTGCAGGCTCACCATTTTCGCGTCGGACAATTCCTTGAGCCGCGCCATTTTCAACAGCGCGTCCATCTTCACCGGCGCGAATCCCCCGGCCTCGATCGAGGCCAGGTCCCAGCCGCTGCCCTTCACGTAGAGAAGCTCTTCCTCCTCGCCGAAGGCGTTGGTCTCCCTCACCTTGACCGAGGTGTTCCCTCCGCCGTGCAGCACCAGATCGGGCTCACGCCCCAGCAACCGCGAGGTGTACACGCGCAGTTTCAGCGGGTCGCTCTTGAATCCGGCAGCTTCCTGGTCATTCCAAAGGTTGTTCATAGGATTTAACGGCGGTTGTCCGCGCGGGGGCAGGGGCTGTCCCCGAAAGTCTTATTATACCCGGTCAGGGAGTTTTGTCTAATCTGGGATTGTCATTCTCTTTGGGGGTGGCTTCGATGTCGATGACGCCGTCATCCTTCGGGGCAGGGCCCTGTTGCCGGCGGGAATAAAAGCGGAATTCGCCTGCCGGCTGAACAAAAAGATTTGTCACAGAGCTGATGATGCTGAACAACAGCGCCCCCCAGAACGCGCTGCCGAACCCGGCCACGAAAAAGCCCATCACCAACTCCGCGGCCAGCAGGAACAAAAGGGCGTTGAGCGCCAGCGTCGCCAGCCCCAGACTGAAGACCTGCAACGGCAGTGTGAGGGCCAGGATCACGGGGCGGATAAACGTGTTCAGCAGGCCCAGGACCAGTGAGGCCATGATGAGACTGTCCCATCCCGCGGCGCTGATCCCCGGGACGATCCAGACCACCAATAGCAGCGCCGCCGTGTGCACCGCCCATTTTGTGAAAAATGCCTTCATGCGCCCCCCATAAAAGGACACACGCCGTAACCCGCGTTGACGGGGTTACAGCGTGCGTCCCATGTCCTTCAAGTGCGAACTATCTTCTCTTGCTCTTTGACTTCTTTTTGGCTGTCTTTCTTTTTGCGGCTTTCTTTTTGACCATTGTGCTCTCCTTTCCGTGTTTGTCCTGCGTTAAAATCGGAAATGTACGAACACTCTGCCAAAATTTTTGTCGTCCTTCTCAACCCGGTGGTACAGCTTTTTGATCTCCGGCCTCTGCAGGAACCGCAGAACGTGTTTCTTCAACTGCCCGCTTCCCTTGCCGGGGATGATCTCCACAAGGGCGATCCGCTTGCGCACCGCGTCCTGGATCACGCGGCCCAATTCCTCTTCAATGGAATTGCCTTTGTTGAAAATATCGTGCAAATCTAATTTGAGCTTGGCCATAAGGGGGACTGCATTGCGGGCGCCCCGGGAATTTCGCTATCGGAAACTCAAAACGATCATCACGCTGTTGAACAGCCCGAAGATAATTTCCTGAATGCCGACAACCTGAGGACGATGAAAGCTGGAGCATACTTCTAAATAATACACCGCGCGGGCGAACAATACAAGAAACGATAGAATAATTATTATTGGCAGTCCGTACATCGCCTGCAGTCCGACCAGCGCCAGCAGGCCGCCCGCGTGCGCCAGCGTGACATTGCGCAAAGAATATTTTTCGTCCCGGGACTTGCGCAGGCGGTGGCGGACATAAACGATGCTCGTCGCGCCGCGCACCATGAGCGCGGCCCAGACTGCGAACGCCGCCGGAAGAGAAAACCCGCCCGCGATCGTGATCGCGGCCGCCACCGAGCCGGTGGCAAGCCCGCCCATGATCTCGGCGGCCAAAGTCTTTTCATTCCGCCCGACCGCGAAATAAATTTGCAGCGAATAAAAAATCCCGGCGAAAACCAGCGGCATCCAGAACGGATACGGATTGTTCATCAGCACGGCCGCGAACCCGACGATCATGAGCGCGGCGTAAACGGCCGCCACCTTCATCGCCAGCATCGTGCGCGGGAACGACCGGTTGTCCAGCAGGTCCCGCACAAAAATTTTCAACGGATGCGTCAGAAAAAACGCCAGCACTGCCACGGCCCCCAGCACAATCCCTTCCCAGGACAGGGCCAGCCCCAGCCCAACCAGCACCGCCTCCGCGATCATCACCCACGCCCCGTGCTCCTTTGGGACGGCGACGGCTTTCCATTGTCCGGGCATTTCAGGCATTGGGCTTTTCCCCCTCAGACGCCGGGCGAACATCCTCCGGCCGCTGTTCGTTGACCAGGATGGCATACAGTAAAAAGAAATACCCCATCACCGGCCAAAAATCGTTTTCCAGAAAATAAAACCGCAGTTCCTTCCCGTTATGAGCGCCGTTGAGCAGCGCGGCAATATCCAGGACAGGGGCCGTATAAAGCAAAGCCGTCGAAACGATAAAAACAACGATGCCGGGAACGTCTTTCCACGACCACGGCCGCCGGCGCCATAACTCCTGGTAATGATACATCAATGCCATGGTCGCGAACATCAACAGGACCAGGTTGTAATCGTGCGACGTGGGGCTGGTGACCGTGGCCAGCGACAACAACAGGGAAAATTCCAAGGCGATCACGCGGGTTGTCCGGACCCGGGCCCTTAACAGGGCCTTGATCGCCCACCAGTATAAAACCGTCAGGATCAGCGCACAGACTAAAGCCAAAAAACTTTTTTCCTCGAAAGATTTCGGAATGATGCCCTGCATGACCCCTGCCCCGACGGTCAGGTTAAGGCAACTGACCAAAGAATGGTTCCCTGTCCAGATCTGCGTGCCATGGGTCACCACCCCCGTCATTTTCTGAATGAACGTACCGTAAGTGCCGCCCCATCCCGTCAGGAGCACAAGCCCCGCGAATGAAACCAACGACCACGTCAGGACCTTCCATTCCCGTTTGACAGCGAAATAAAGGATGAATATCCCGGGGTAAAGTTTCATCAGCGTCGCCGCGCTCAACAGCACCCCCGTCACCCACGCGCGCCGTTTCACCGCGTAAGAAAAGAACATCAGGACCACCAAAAGATAGATCAGGTGGTCCACGGTCCCCCGCTCCTGGGCGAATTTCAAAGGGTAAGAGAACGCCGTGATCACCAGCGTGACCGCCCAGAACAGGGGCTTATTTTCAAAGAACCGGGAAAAAAGCCAATAGCTGAACACCGTGACAGCCAACAAGAGGGTGATCCACAGCATATACGCGGGGATCTCCGGGAGCAGACTGAAAGGCGCAAAGGCGTAAGCCAGAAAGGGGCTGTTGTACCACTCCCGGTTGGGGCAATCCTTCTCCTTGTGGACAAAGTAGATGTCCCCGCCGGACATGAGGGCGCGGGAGGCGTGGTAATTGATATGAAAATCCTTGCGGGACGGAGGGAAACGAAACGTCTGATATTCACGCTTGTACTGCGGCATGAGATCCGCGCCTTTCATCAGCAGGAACTGCGCGGCAACCATGCTGATGATCACGAGAAGACAGAATTTCCGGTAAGAGTCGTTCATGAGAGTCCGACGGTTTCTCTCATTGCAGATACGGCTGAAGCCCGGTCATCAACAGATGAATGCCGATGGCGGCGAGGAACAGGCACATGATCTTGGACAGCACCAGGCACACCACCTTGCCCAGCGTCCGGTAGATCGTGTCGATGAAAGACAACACCAGCGCGGTCAGCGCCATCACGATCACGATGGACAGCGCCGCCACCGCGAAGCCGTGATTCATGTAATTCATGAACGCCGTCATCATCGCCCCGGGCCCGGCCAGGATCGGGCAGGCGATCGGCACCGCGCCTATCTGATGCGCCCCGGCCCCGTCCTCGGACATCACGCTTTTCGCCAGCGCCCCGAATACCAGGTGGTCGATCGCGATGATCAACAACAATAACCCGCCCGCCGCCTGCAGATCATTGGCCGTGATGCGGAACAGATACGTCAACATCCCCTGCCCCGCCAGGATAAACACGAACAAGATCACCAGTGCCGTCCACACCGCCGTGCCGAACGCCTTCTTCCGGTCCTCCGGCGGCATCTTGTGCGTCAACTGAAGGAACAACGGCACACTCCCCACCGGATTCACGATGGCAAAGAGGATCAGGGTGGATTCAATCAATGCGGTCCAGTTCATGATTTAACTCCCTTCTTAGCTATCCATGCCGTTTGCGAACGTATTCCAACAGCATCGAATAATCATGGTCATCCGCCTTCCTCAACGCTCGCACATAAAGATCCCTGTCCTCCGCGTCAATATCGCCGACATTCCAGGTAAACGGCTCCTGCTTGAGCACATCTTCCAAAAGCAGGTCCGTCATCAAGCGCGCGTGGCGGCCGTTGCCGTTGGCGAACAGATGGATCCAAACCAGCTTATGATGAAACCGCGCGGCGATCTCATCCGGAGAATATGTTCCGTGCTCGATCCAATAGCGGACATCCTGCAACAACGTGTGCAACTGCGCGGGGATTTGCGGCCAATCGACACCGACGTTCTTACCGGAACGCCTGAACGATCCCGCCCAGCGCCAGACCTTGCCGAACATCTTTTGATGCAATGTCTTGATAAACTTTTCCGTCAAAATATCGCTCTTGCGCCGATTGGCCAGCCACTGCAGGGCTGCACCGATATTGTCCTGTTCAAAACGGTTCAGCTCTTCACGGGTGGCGATATGCCCCAGCTTCAACCCCTCCATTTCATCCGGGTCAAGCGGGGTGGCGCCTTCGGGATATTGAATATTATTCACCATCCTGGTCCCAAAAATCCTTCGGCGGGTCGATCACGATCTTCTCGATCATATCGTCCAGGGCCTTTTTCTGGTCCTCCCCGGACAGGGATTGTTTTTCCAGCCGCATGGTATTGTCCAGCAGCTTCAGCCGCTTTAGCGCGATGCGCCTGGCCTGGGCCCTGACCATCGCATCCAGCGTATCCTCCGGCACAAAACCATAGACAAACTTCATGTTCAAACCTTTGGCGATCTTCTGCAGCGAGGACAGTTTCAGATCACCGTTCTTTTCCGCATTTTCCAAACGGGAAATGCGCGATTGATCGATCCCCACCCGTTGCCCTAACTGCGCTGTGGATAATCCCAGGGCCTCGCGGATGGACTTGACCCATCCTTGCGACGGCATGACCGGATCAAGAAAATTCCGGAAAACAGCCAATCTTTTGTCCAACTGCTCACGAACAACTTTTCTTTCCCAGGACGTCATATTTCGCCTCTTAATTAAATGCTATATATGGCATTAATCAACAATAATATATGCTAAATATAGCATAATAATACCATTTGTCAATGCTATTTATAGCATCTATAAGCGCAGCACGTTTTCTCCATCCGGGAATAAGGGGCCGTATGTGCGTGTCCGTGAAATTATGCCAATTGTATTTTTAACTTTTTCCCAAGGGCGTTTGCGGCTTTTTCCAGTGTCAGGAGGGTGACCGACACGTTTTCGGGGTCCAAAAGCCGGTCCAACTGCGTCCTGCTTTTGATCTGCATCCTCGCCGTCATTTCACTTTTCGTGATGTGCTGTTGCTCCATGATCTTCTGGATTTGAAAGGCGATGACGCGCTTGATAGCTGCGGCCTGCGCTTCTTCCAAGAGATTCTCTTCCTTCAAAAAATCATCAAACTTACTGCCGATATGTTTATTTTTCATGGTCCTATCCTCCCCTGACGTCTCTCGCGCGCTTCCGGGCCAGATCCAGATCTTCCCCGGGGGTTTTCTGGCTTTTTTTAATAAACCCGTGCAACAGCACTATATTTTCCTCATAAACCGTGAATAATATGCGTGAAATCTTATTATTCAATTCAGTCCTTACTTCCCAAATCCCTTTTTCCAGCTTCTTAACAACAGGCATGCCAATCGGCCACCCAAATTGCACAGTTTTAATGTCCTCACCTATCGCTTTCTTCTCTTCCTTCAACAAAGATTTCAGCCATTCCCTGACTGGTTCATGACCTGTCTCCGTTGCGTAAAAGACCACCTGTAATGGGCTGCTTCTGTCCATCATGCATTCACCATTACGTTATAAGTGTACCATAATTGGTACATATGGCAAGTCCTAATAAATGGTGTCTCCGAAAGGACGGAAAACAAAAGACCCGTCCTCACGATGGGACTACAAACACACTTGGGGTATTGACCTGATTGGGGGGGGGATAAGAAGGGGTAACTGATTAATACTTTACAACAGCTTCACGATATTTTCAAGCGGATGGGTGAGCCCCGAGTTCTCCACATGCGGGGAGGAGTCCTGAACCCAGAGGGGTTCAGGGCATAACAACAGCATGCCCCTGTTCCAGCAAGTGGTTATTCAAAAACACCTCTTCCCCGCCGTCCTCGGCCGGGATGAAGATGTCCGCTAAATAACGGTCGTATTTATCCGACCGGCTGCTGCGAATGATGATCTGCGAGGCCTCTTTGATCAGTGACTGCACAAACGCCTTAGCTCGTAGCCCCGCATTTTCCCTCACGCGGGGCGGAGTACTTAGCCCAGAGGGGCTAAGTGTTGGCGGCGTCCCCACTTCCGGACAATCGATCCCCCGCAAGCGCAGCACCTGCCGGGTCCAGGTCTCAAACCCCAGGTCGATCCGCACCTTCAGCGTGTCGCCGTCCACCACCTTCTCGACAAAGGCCTGGTAGGTGTAAAGGTCCCTGGCTGTGCGCTCCGTGCTGTAGAGGGAATAAGAATCCTCTTTAGGCCGGGACTCCACGATCTGTTCCGCCTCAAACCGCCCTGCTGTGCGAGAATCCACATCCCGAAAAATCCCGAACCCCAAATCCAGCAACAACGGCTTTTCCAAACTCCCCGCGCCCAGCGTGGGCCGCTGGATCAGCTTGTAGGTGTAGATCTGCCCCCGGATGGGTGTCAGGAGGGTTTGCTTAGCAGGGTGCTCCTCTTCTTTCGGCTCTTCATTCCCCCGCGAGGCCTTGATGCGGGAGCCCAATTCTCTATACGACCAATCATGCTTGATACTCCTTCCTTCCAGGAGCTCGCGTTCCCTTTCATCCCGGACAGTCAATAACTTCGTATAATGCGACCAGGTCAATTTCCGGTGCGCACCGGAAATCTTGGCCTTCGGGTAGATCCTCGCAAACTGGATGCATCGCTGCAAACTCGAATCTTCAATCTCCAAGTCCTTTGAAAGCTGCTTCACCACCTCCGTCCCATACTCCGCCCGGTCCTTGTTCTGGAGGATATGCTCACGGATCAGCCGTCCCGTTTCCCAGTAAATACGCACCTTCTCCGCCTCAATGCGCCGCTGGCCTTGAATGAGCGTTTGCCGGACTTGGTTTAGGAGGGTGGTGTAGGTGGAAGGGAGTTTTGTTTTCGAGGGGGGCATGAAAAAGAATTAAGTCCTGTGTCCCAGATTCAATATTCAATCGCTCATTATTTCCTGAACAAATCCAGATACTCATGAAGGGCAAAAAATTGGTTCCTGGAATATCCAGTGATTTCTCGCAGGATTCCAGCCTTGACAAATTGCCCAATCAAGCTGTTTGCTGTGTTGTAGGTAACCTTTAAAATGCCGGCGGCCTGACTGATATTAATGACCGGTTTGGAAAAAAGGTGAATCAATAACGGCTGGCCAATTTTCGCTCTACGCCCGAATCTTATGACCTTCTGCTCATACTCATGACGGAGCGCAATGATACTTTCAAACGTTTTCTTCCCCTTACCAGCCGTCTGGATGACACCGTTAAGAAAAAATCTAATCCATTGCTCAATATCACCTGAAGTACGCACCAGCATCAAGGCGTCAAAATACTCTCCACGATGCTTTTCCAGGAAATCCGATAAATACAACGTGGGTTTTTGCAAAATTTTATAATCAACTAACTGTAAGGTGATCAAAAGCCGTCCAATACGACCGTTACCATCTAAGAATGGATGGATCGTTTCAAACTGATAATGGCTCATGGCAATTTTGATGAGCTGCGGAAGCTGGAGAGCGTCGTTATGCCAAAATTTCTCCAAATCTGAAAGAAATTCTGGCAGCTCATCATGATGAGGCGGGATAAAAACAGCGTCCTTCAAATTGGGGCCGCCGATCCAATTCTGACTCTTCCGGATCGCCCCAGGCTGCTTTTCTTTCCCCCGCACACCGGCCAAAAGCTTTCCATGCGTCTCCTGCAAAAGCCGCATACACAAAGGCAATGCCCCAAGGCGTTGGATGGCGGAATCCATGGCTTTGATGTAATTCTGGACTTCCTGCCAATCGTCCTTCTTCTCCGGAGAAATCTCCTCAATGGGCAAGACCGCCTCATCTACCTCGGTCCGGGTTCCCTCTATGCGGGATGATGTCGTGGCCTCTTTAACAACGTGCATTTTGACAAAGAAGCCAACATCCGGGACCAAATGGGAATACGCATTAAGCTCTCCCAATTCACGGACAGCCTGCTCTAAGAGCAGAATAATCCTGCGGTCATCCCAATTGAAGTCCTGGTTAATTAAGGAAGGCGAAAAACTCTGATATTCATACTCCGAAAGATAAAAGTGCTTCTTATATTTACCGGCGATGTATTTCATAGAGTTTTCCTGAATTTGAGTTATGGATAACCATATCTCAAGTTTATAGCCAAACTTGAGACAAGTCAAATCTTATCTCAAATACCTTCTCCGCCTCAATGCGCTGCTGGCCTTGAATGAGCGTTTGCCGGACTTGGTTTAGGAGGGTGGTGTAGGTGGAAGGGAGTTTGGGTTTGGAGGGAGATACAGGCATGGGTTATCAATTCAATTACGGATTAGGTCATGCATCCCCGGGATTTACCTGCTTGAATTGGCCTTCCTTAAAATATTTGATAGCACGGTTTAGGAGTTCATCAGTCTCTTGGTCACTCAAACCAGCATATTGAGCAACATGATTCAGGGCAGGCACCCACCGATTAATCAGCAATTTCCCAAGCTCTTCTGGATGGGTGCTGGTCTGTGCTTCCTCAGTTAAATATGGAGACAAAAAACAATGCGCTATGCACTGCAAACCTAGCATATATTTAGACAAAAAGAACAGCCAAAAGGGGAACTGCTCATCTAACATATGCACATAGTTTCTTACTTCGGGAATTTCATGCAACTCTTCCTTAAAATTATTATACCCGTCAAATGCAATATCCACTTTCTCCATATAAAATCTAGCAACTTCTGGAGACTCAAGGAAGCGTTTTAGAATCGGGAGGATAGGCCCGATATCTTTCGCTTCGACATCCTGCCTGGAGACAACGATTATCGTTTGATCACAAAGTGGCCCCATAATCAACCACGTTCCTCAAGAAATTACTTTCTTAGTTCATGCAAGGGCACCCAATCCCCTGGCGCGCGCTCAAACTTCCAACAAAACCACCCATCCGCAGCGTGTTTTGTTATAAACTTAGCCGCTGAAGAGGGCGACGTGAAGATTTTATTCCGAAATCGGATAGCTCCGCTCTTTTTAATATAAGCACGATATACCTTGCCTTTATATGACCATTTAATTCGTTGCCCTTTAGTAAAATATCCCGATAGAACGGGTTTCCTGCCCTCAGCAATATCGCTTAAAGCGCCTGAATCAATGGTATCCACATTCTCATCACCAAAAAGCTCTGCCATTTCCGCTCTTTGCTTTTGTTGATACATCTTACGGAATAATTTCTTTAAATTTTGCGACTTCTTTAATTTACCAATCTGACGATTTTCTTTCGGAGAGGCAATTCGGATGGCCAACGCTTCAAGCTCTCTGATATGATCTGACTCAATCGTTAAATAAACACTAAAACGATCCCAATTGTTAGCGTGACGATCTCTAAGATGGCCATGGAGTCGCCCTCTTAAGTTTTTGGCAAGCCCAACATAATGCAAATGATTCTTTTTATATAAGGCATAAATACCATGCCGCCCTTTAAGAAACTTTCTTAAAATTTCCTGTGAATTTACCAAGGCACTCCGGGAAATTTTTTCTAAGTGTTGGCAAACCAAGTGTGTCTTTTTCGAACGCATAGATCCCCCTATCTAGGCCTGCACCACTTCAACAAACTCCGCCACAACGTGAAATTCGTCTTCACGAACATTCTCCAGAACAATATCCTTAAACGCCTTATTGTCTGGGGAAAGAACAATCCGCTTATGCCGCCACCGGCCTTCGCCCAAATCTTCCTTATCGCTGTGATACCGTTTGATAGTGTAATTCCCCTGCGTTTCTGGATCGGATATCCTTCGCGATTCAACCAAGACAACCTTTCCATTTCGTGATCCGCCTTGATCAGGCCTGAACAAACACCAGCTGCCCTCTTTAATCGTAGGTTCCATTGATTTTCCAACAACTTTGGCGATAAACATATCCGCGTTTAACTTGAAGACTCCATCCAACGGCTTCCAACCGATCACCTCCGGCTTACGCTGTTCAACAAACGATGTTGCTACTGCCTGCAGATCATAAATGGGCAAATAGCCCTTCTCAACCGTTGCCTCCGGAACCACATCGCTGAAGAATAGATCCAATTTCTCTGCCACTTCCTCAGATTCCGGCCAATCTTTGCAAAGCATCTTGGCTTGCTCAAGAACAGTCTCGGTAGCTCTCTTTTCCATATCCGGCGGATAACCATATTTGCGCAGTACCCGCTTGACCATAACCCGCAGCTTGGCCTGAATACTTTCCTTGATCGTCCAGTCAATGGAACGATTGCGCCGGATGGTTTCCACCAGTTCATGCGCGATGGTCCGCAGGATCTCATCTCCCAACACCTTAACAGCACTGTCATTCACCTCCAGCGCGTCATAAAAAGCCACCTCATCTTCTGTTAAACCCATCTTCTCGCCACGCTGATTGGCCTCGCGCATCTTCCTGGCCAACTCGATCAACTCCTCGATGACCTGCACTGCTTCGATCGCCTTATTCTGATATTGCTTGATCGATTTATCCAACATCTCCGCAAACGAACGACCCTGGATCAGATTCTTCCGGGCCCGAACTTTGATCTCATCGTTCAACAACTTCTTAAGTAGCTCAACCGCCAAATTCTTATACGGCATATTCTTAACATCCGCCAGGAATTCATCGGAAAGAATCGAGATGTCCGGCTTATCCAACCCGGCTGTCTTGAAAATATCGATCACCTGATCTGAGCTGATCGCCTGCGACACCAACTGTTTCACCGCCGAATCAAGCTCTTCTTCGGTGCGCTTGCTATCATCCCCATCAAATTTAGCCAGACACGCCCGCACTGCCTGAAAGAACCCTACATCATCCCGAATTTCCAACGCCTTTTTATGCGGCACCGCCAGCGCAAACGCTTGAGACAACTCCGTCACATATTTGAGACACCTCTCTTTACCATCCTCCTGCTCTAAAATATGTTCCTGGGCCAAAGCCAGCATCGACATTTTATCTTTCGTTCCGCTAACAAAAAACGGCTTAAAATCAAACCCGTGAAACAACCCTGATACGATCTCATACTTCTCCCGCATCACCGCGACCGCATCTTCCTGATTCAAGGTCGGCTTACCCTTGCCGCCGCTTTGTGTATATTCTCTTAACGCTTCCCTGAGTTCAGCAGCGATCCCCAGATAATCGACAACAAGCCCGCCCGGTTTATTCTTAAAGACCCGGTTCACCCGCGCGATCGCCTGCATCAGCCCATGCCCGCGCATGGGCTTGTCCAGATACATCGTATGCATGCACGGCACATCAAATCCGGTCAGCCACATATCCCGCACAATAACCAGCCTCAAAGGATCGACCGCGTCCCTCATCCGGGTGCCGATCTCTCTGCGCCTTTCTTTATTACGGATATGCTCCTGCCACTCGGGGCCATCATCGGCTGAACCGGTCATAATAACTTTGATAATGCCCTTATCATCGTCTTTGTCATACCATTGGGGCTTAAGCTTGACAATGGCATCATGCAACTCAACCGCGATCCGCCGGCTCATGCACACAACCATCGCCTTGCCGTCCATCACCTCAAGGCGTTTCTCAAAATGCTCCACAATATCCCGGGCCACCTGGTTGATCCGCTTTTCTGCGCCGACAATGGCCTCCATCCGCGCCCATTTGCTCTTGAGCAATTCCTTTTTAGAGATCTCCTCACCTTCGGTAACATCCTCAAAGTCAGGATCAAGTCTCACCTTGTCCTGTTCTTTAAGCTCAAGTTTGGCCAGGCGGCTCTCATAATAAATGCGCACCGTGGCGCCGTCCTTGACCGCCTGCTCAATATCATAAATATCGATCTCATCTCCGAAGACCGCGCGCGTATCCCGGTCCTGCTTGGAAATGGGTGTACCGGTAAATCCGATGTAAGACGCGTTAGGCAACGCATCGCGCATATGCCGGGCAAAACCGTCAATAAAATCGTACTGACTGCGATGGGCTTCATCAGCGATCACAATAATGTTGTGACGGTCCGAGAGAAGCGGAAACTTATCGCCCTTTTCTTCGGGGAGAAACTTCTGGATTGTCGTAAACACAACGCCGCCGGAGGCCACCTGGAGCATCTCTTTAAGTTTCTTTCGCGCCTCTACCTTGACTGGCTCCTGCCTGATGAGTTCCTGACAACGGCTGAAGGTGCCGAAAAGCTGATCGTCCAGATCATTGCGGTCGGTGATCACAACTACAGTCGGATTCTCCAACTCTTTGGAAAGCACCAGCTTTCCCGCGTAGAAAACCATGCTTAAACTCTTTCCCGATCCTTGTGTGTGCCACACTACGCCGCAGCGATGGTCTCCCTTAACATCCGCCGCTTCAATCGTCGATTCTACGGCCTTATTAACAGCATGATATTGATGGTAGGCCGCCGCTTTCTTTAATAAGGCATGCTGTTCCTGTTCAAAAACAATGAAGTTTCTGATTAAATCCAGGAGGACATTGGGATTGAGCATCCCCCGGATGAGCACTTCGATTTGAGGAACAGCCGTGGGCGCCTGCTCAATGCCATCGATGGTCTTCCAGGGCAGGAATCTTTCCCAATCCGAAGTGATTGTTCCGGCCTTAGCTTCGATGCCGTCACTGGCGACTAAAATCTCATTAAAGTGGAAAAGGGAAGGGATTTCGGCTTTGTAGGTTTGAAACTGCTTATACGCGCCTAAGGTTGTGGCATTCTCATCGGCGATATTCTTTAATTCAAGGATAACCAAAGGCAGGCCGTTAATAAAGAGGACAATATCGGGGCGGCGGTTATGCCCGCCTGCCGGCGAGGCAGGGTTATTTTCAATCACCGTAAACTGATTAACCGCCAGAAATTCGTTATTCGAAGGATCCGCAAAGTCAACCAACCAAACCTTGTCACCGACAATCCGATCATCTTTCCTGAATTCAACATCAACCCCATCCACCAGAAACTTATGAAACCGCCGGTTATTGGCCACCAAATCCGGACTCTCATTACGCAGAATTTGCTTAATGGCTTCTTCTTTGGTTTCGGCAGGGATCTTCGGATTAAACTTATCAATCGCGCTTCGCAGGCGATTCACCAAAACAACATCCGCGTAACTGGAGCGTTCAGGGTGCTCACCGTCAGGCGCAATCTCGGGGCCAAAGACCGCTTCGTATCCCAGATCGGTGAGGAGGTCGAGAGCGACCTGCTCTATTTCAGATTCTGTCAATGCTTTGCTCAATGTTGTTTTCCTTCTTTACTGTCTTTTACTTTCCTCTTTCGGGCCGCGACTTTCTTTGCGTCTTCGGTCTGAACTTGTAAGCATTCCTTATAAGTTGCCGACTCCTTGAGTTCTCCTTACGCATATACTTTTCAAGTGCATCCTGATATTCTGAGGGCTCTCAACCGCAGAATGCACCGGGCCGGGGAACTTGCCCTGAGCTGTCTCCTTTATTGCCGTCTATTCCTTCTCGTCAATTTTCTGGCCAGTTTACTTTATCTTCTGAGAGTAACGGATGAAAAATAGTCCAGAATTTTGCATGTGTGACTGTATAGCCAGGGGCTTTCTCTAAAGCTTCATTCAGTAACTGTATTGCATCTTCCCTTCTGTGTTCTTTTAGAGCTAATGCAGACTCCCAAAATTTTAGGCAATAGTAGTCCTTATTGATTTCTTTGACGTGCTCAAATTCGATTTTAGCATCCTCAACCCTCCCCATTTGTGCGAGTAAACCTCCCTTTAAACACCGAGCATGAAGTGCTTTTGGGTCCGATTGAATCGTCGATTCTAAGCCCTCCATAATCTGTTGTGCATCGCTATGAAGCCTTCCACTTTCAATCAAGTTTCTCGCTTGTATATAACCATTGTAAGAAGCGGAATATCCCGGGTTGTTTTTGTTCTGAGCGCACCATATTTTTGCGTTTTCAACCTCCAATGGTTTAATCTTTACATCAGCCAGCTTGCTAATGGTGCGAGTAATTCTTGCAAAAACCCTTAAATCCTTTTCTTCGCTTAACACATCGCAAATATCCCTTATTACTGTTTTCGTCTCTATCCGAGAAAGAGTATTTACTGCAGCCTCTTTGAACCTGCCCAAGTGCATCTCGTATAATATTTCCTCAACGGAGTATCCTGGGTCTTTTAACGATAAACTGTCTCCTAATACTGAATAGGCTATTTGACTTCTATCTTGGTCATAATAAAGTTCCAAATCCTTAATTGCCACTTCTGCGTATTCTTTCCATTCGCCCTCATTTGATACAATTTCTAAAAGCGCCTCATACGATTCAATATCCCCTGTTTTGGCTTTTAAATTTAATTGCTGGATATTAAGAGATCGTTCCAGCTTTTCTTGGGACAGGATCAAAGAATCTTGCTTTTCTGTAATATTTTTATTCATTATAGAAATTAAACCATCCATATCGTCAATTCTTCTCCCCATTGGCTTGAACTTATTCTCAACGTATTCATCCATTTTGCTTTTAATTGCTCTATCTGCCGCCTCTTTCAATGACGGTTCATTCATTCGCTCAACAACAAAATCCTCAGTCCATTGCTTAATAAGTGACGGCGCCACTAGCCAAGTAAATATTGCTACTAAAAATGCAAGTATCCCTCCAACATTTGCCCAAAATCGTAGTGGGGCTGTTTTCTCTGACAATTCTCGCTTTATTTCCTGACTCAACGTAGACCGCACATTGTCCATAACAAAATTTACTTTCCCATTAATATAAGACTCCATTTCCATCGATAGCGTTTTATCTTTTCGGCTGGACTTTCCTCGTCGGGCATGGCTTTTCGAAGAAAGATCACTGGGGTGGTCTGTATTTTCTTTCTCATTTTCCATTAATTGTCTCCAGACAATGATGACAACAACACTCGAAAAGGTGCTGTTTTTTCTTCTTTCTGTATCCAGAATCCGAGGGAGCAATCTTCTAATTAAAAGTTAATCCCCATCGCCCCCCGACATCAGTTTTGGCAAAAGAATCTCGTGGATTACCAATACAACATTGCCAGCATTAATTATCCCGAATGCTAATATAAGCTTCGTCTACTTTTTGATCGTAAGGAACATTAATAGTTACTGTCTTATTGTCTTTAGTTTTTGCCTCGATACACAAAAAACGCGGCGGAGCCGCAAAATCATCTCCACATATTTGTTCAATCAACTCCTTGCCATTATTAAAATCTAACGGCAATTCCCCGCCATCAACTAACGGGAGCTTAATGATTAAATTCTTCACACTAACGCCTCCTCAATATTTGCTAAATAGTTCTTATCTTCTCACCCATCAGCCTCGGCAAAAGGGAATCGCGAATTTTATGCCGGAAAAGTCTCTACAGGGACCCTTTCATTGGTAATTGCTTGCAGAAAGCCTCTACCAGCTGGTGTAATCTCGACGTTCCCATTACCCTGATGAATTGTAATAAGAAAGTTATCTTTTAAATAAGCCAGATACCGTTCATAAGGATATTGCTTTAAAGATTGATTTCGAGCAATACCAGCCTCATAAAATACCTTCAATTGGTCCTTATGAATCGGCGCGGCTGAATTAGCCAGAAATTGGAGCATCTCAACTTGGCTGCGGTAGACCGTCAAGTAAAGGAATTTGTGAAAATAGAAAGTGAGCCCTTGAAGTATAGTATCTTTCTCTTGTTGAATCTTGCCAAATTCAATTCGCATTTGTTCCGCCTGCTCTTTGGTAAGATGGAGCCCCTCCGTATCCTGTTGAGTGTCAATTGTAGAAGATCCAATGCCGACCTTTTTTGTTCGCTTAATAAAATCACCAAAATTCGTAATAACCCACTTTAGTTCTGTATTGAATATAAGAATAAGAAACATTATTACCATCCAAGGAATAATGACCTTGGAAACTTCTGCAACATCAGCACCGCTATCGGGGAAATAAATTACTAATAAATAGGGTGCTGCTAATACAACAATTAAAATAAGCAATACAAAGAATCCTAAAAGATTTACCAACCACTGTTGTTTCATTGTTTAGCCTCCAACTCTTATCTTCCCCGACATTAGTTTTGGCAAAAGGGGATCGTTTGCAAGGCAGAACGAAAAAGGATGAATTAAGAACCTTCCTGCCCCTTCGCTTTCGCCGTCTTTATAGATGATACAAAGATTGCCGATAGCTCATCGGCTTCTTTCTAATGCCGCTCAATTTCTCTGCAGGCACCAATCTCCCCTCCTCCAACAACTCAATCCAGTAAATTGTTTCCTCCAGTTCCTGCAGGCAGATGCCGAGTTTTGAAATAAACTCTTGCGGGGATCTGGCGCGGTGGCCTTCCCGATAATTTGCGCCGACCGATGTCCCTGATCATAAAAGCTGCCTGCCAATAACCTTAACCAATGAATGTTTAGGCAATTCAAGTGTTATCTTGATGACCTGCAAAGCAAATTCTTTTGTCCGCTTTCGCAAATCAAATGTTTTTTCAGCCGATTCCAATTTTTCCTTTTCCATCATTTCGCCTTCTTCATTCATACTTCTTAATTTACTCTTATCTTCCCTGACATTAGCTTTGGCAAAAGGGAATCTCAGATCACCCTTTAGGCCGCACGAACACTACAACTTTTAAACCATTGGCTTCCCTTGAAAGGTCTTTCTCCAGAGTCGCAGGATTTCCAATTCGCCCCTCAGGATCATACACGAAACAAATCAATGACTTACAATTTGGATGCTCCTTATACCGATCAATATCAATAATTAATTGATCTCCTATCTCTTTTACACCTAACCCTTGCCTTGTCTTTTTTAATTCGATTACAATATCTTCACCTTTTAACAAAAAGTCCATCTTTGAACATTTGCCTGCATAACTTGGCGTCCATTCTTCTGCTCGAATATCGTCAAAGAACATGGTCAATAAAACATGCACCAAGTCTTGAACATCATACTCATCGTTAATTTCAAGAGTCCCTCGCTGCTCATGTCTATTTCTCAGTTGTCGTGCAATCTTATGGAATTTGTCGCAAATAAGATTGATCAAATCTAAAGGATTAGCTTGCTTCTCCTTGGTTTCCTTTACTGCCTTTTTCCCTTTCCAAGGATAAGGGCTACCACATTTGTGACAAAAATCTTGTACGGAAGCAGATCCCAAACCAATTACCCCTGGGATATGATAGTACCCTCTTATATTTTCGTTACAAGATGGACATTCACTTAGAGTCTTAGCCCCACATTTAGAGCACCGCTCTACATAGTTTTCCGGACTTGATTCTAATGATTCTGTTATCTTATGCCCATTTTCACAAACAAGCATCACATCATACCAAGATCCACTTCCTCCAGAGCCTCTGGCATCTCTATAAGACCCCATATTATTCCTTTACCCTTATCTTTCCGCTCATCAACCTTGGCAAAAGGGAATCGCGGATTTGGGTCAGCGCGCGGCTCTCTTCTTCCCTAGATTGAATCATTGCCTGAATTGGAGTGATAATCTCATCGAACAGGGCCATAACCTTATCCGAAGGAATGATTACTTGCATTTTATGAAATTCTGCTTTATTGAGGCAGCCAAACACGGTCCCTTCTGAATTGTAACGATCCCACAAATTATTTTGAGTCAGTAAAAAATAATATAAAAATCCATTAGAATAATGCTTCATTCTCAATGCCGCAACACCTCGCCCGATGGCACATTGTCCCAATGTAATATTAAGAGCCCCGACAGGAGCACGGACGCTAATGAGTACATCTCCTGCCTCGGCAATTCTTGTAGGCGCCGTACAATAAACTCTTGTGGAAGGATACCGGAATCCAAAATCACGATTGCCTTGGTAGAAAGCGATGCCGTCTCCGGATTCATTATAAGTCTCTCCCGGTGGTGATTGGCCCATAATGATCTCACAAGTATCAACTAAATTTCCCTCACGCCACCCCTCCGGCAAGCCGTTCACGAATTTGGTCTTTTCATGCCCCGGGAACTTAAAATCCACAAACCACTGCTTAAAAATCGCCTGGGCGATGGATTCGAGGGTTTTGTTCATTTGATGATTAAGCTCGATCTTGGCATCCAGATCGGAAAGGACTTTGGCAATGACGCGCTGCTCTGACAAGGGGGGCAATAGAACCTGTAAACTATAAAATGATTCCCTTGTGGTTGACGGAATTGCTGAACCCGTATCAAGACTATTTATGTCTTGTTTTAAAAGCTCATAATAAGCAAACCTTAAATCCAAATTATCCTGTTTTGGCTTAAGATAAAATGCAGTGTCAATTACAAAAAATGGTCCTTTTGAATAGTGGACGCCTCGGTATGCGCCTTTTCGTCCAATAATGACTCCCGGACTACCCGATAGACATTGATCACAATAGCCGATTTGACCATTGGTGCCATACACCGGATACTTCCCGACTTGCGAATAATTTCTCAATCCCTTCCCATATTCTAAAGTGGCAAGATCACCCCACTGGAGGCTTCTCCACCCCTCAGGAATTTCGCCATTTCTTACTTTTTTAGCACCAGTTGCTGTCATTCTAAGTTCTCTTTTTCCTCAATTATTAACCTCAAATTTGAAACCCGCCCTATATAACGCCTTAATTCCTCACAAAAAGAGTTATCCGCAACTTCCTTTAACCTCCGGCGCGCCTCTTGATTGAACCTATAGCAAACTAACGCGAAAGATTCGATGTCTTTAACTTCCTGCCATACCAGATTGCCCATCTGAATAAAGGCCTTATCGCCAATCTGTGCATAAAGCCAACTCCCGTAATGCGCTTTGGCTAACAGGATTTCCTCCTCTAATAATTTTGCCAAATCCAATGCCGGATCCTTGGGTAAACCCCTTAAATCACTGCTTATCCTTGTCCTTAAAATCACTTCTGCAGCTTCCTTAGGGCCGACAACCAGAATAAACCTCTCCAAGTCAATATTCTGATCCTGCCATTGGCTAGCCGTCACAATCAAATAGGGGGCGCCTTTTTCGACAATCCCGCAACCCCGGATAATTTTATACATCTTATGCCCTCTCTACCGGCCCACCACAATCGGGGCATCGAACAGGCCTACTGGATAATTTTCTCGCCTCCGCTTCGCCTGGCTCGAGAATCTCAATCGCAAATTTACAGCCACACCGCCTGCACTTAAATTGCGCTTTTTTCATGCTCATCTCCCCTCGATGGCATCGCAAACTTTTTCCCACATATATTCAATAAATTCCTGTTGGTTAAGACCCTGGGTATCGTTGGTTGGCCGAGAGAATGAGCTGAAATCATTCATTTTCAATACGACACATTCCTTATCCTTATCCCATTCAAAGTCTGCGAATGCGTTATATCCTGAAGTCATGTGCATTTCGCCGTGGGCATAACTAAAACTCAAGCCGTGATCTCGATGAAAACCACCCACTTGCACATTTATTGCGTAAACCGGCTTGCCATTAACCACAAATCTTAAGCATTGCTTGCCTTCTCTTTGAAAAGAACTGAAGGATATGTCTGAACTTGCACAACGCTTTTCTATTTCTTGAGCTAAATAATCGACCCAAGCGTGAGATGCTTTATAGGGATCAAACGATTTTGACACCTTGGGACGGCGGTATGGGGGAGACTGCTCCTTTGCCTGAGGGCTGGCGCTTTGCCCAAGCTTCTTAACAATCAAGTCGCTCAACTGTTCTGGCGTGTTTTTACGAAGATCTATATAACCAACCGTAGGCAGTAATCCGGGAATATCTGTGTCATCGAACCGTACAGGGAGAATATAACCCTGATCGCCCAATGCCCTGGCCAATGCGCTTTGTTTTTCATGCCTGGGCCAAGCCTTCTCGGCATAATGCCTTGAAATGAACATGACACAATACTTAGCTTCCTTGCTGTAGATCCCAGCAAAGTGCTCGACCAAATCTTTGCCCCATATGTTGACTTCCTCAAACTCATCATAAAAAACCCTGATGCTCTTGGATCGAAGATATTCGGCAACCCGATCAACATAAGACCGATCTTCACCGGCAAAGCTTAACGCGACATCATATTGATAACTCATGCTTCCCTTCCTTCGTCGGATGGGTGTGTCGCTTTATAACACTCTTCGCAAACATCCAAAATAATCAGCGTGTCGCCTGCTGAAAAACCTTTGGGCGGTTTTCCGGTCCTCCCACCGACCATCTTCTTAATCTTCTCAACTTCTTTCTGGCATAATGCGCATTTGTACATCGGGGACCCCTAAAACGGAAACCCTATCTTCTTAAGGTTAACTTTAATCTCGGACTCTATCTGTGTGGACCGGTCAAACTGGCCCTTCAGCTCCGAGGTTAATCTTTTCATCTTCTGTTCAAACACTTCGCCATCCTCCTCCACATCTTCAGTCCCAACGTATCGTCCAGGGGTTAAGATATGCCCATGCTTGCGAATGTCCTCTATCGCGGCTTCTTTGCAGAATCCTTTCACGTCCTTGTACTTGCCGGCGTCTTTTTCTCCGCGCCAGGCGTGGTATGTTTTTGCGATTTTCTGGATTTCTTCTTTGGTCAGCTCGCGGTGGCGACGATCGACCATCTCCCCCATATTGCGGGCATCGATAAACAGAGTTTTCCCCCGCCTATCTCGGAATTTATGGTTTTTCTTGTCCCGCGCGATAAACCAAAGGCAAACGGGGATCATTGTGTTATAAAAAAGCTGGGACGGCAGTGCCACCATGCAATCGACAAGGTCGGCTTCGATGATATTCTTGCGTATCTCCCCCTCTCCCGAGGTGTTCGATGACATGGAGCCGTTGGCTAAAACAAATCCCGCGACACCTGCGGGGGCCAAATGATAAATAAAGTGCTGAACCCAGGCAAAGTTGGCATTGCCGACCGGGGGCGTTCCATATTTCCAGCGGGGGTCATTGCGCAGGAGCTCCCCCCGCCAATCGCTGTCGTTAAACGGGGGGTTGGCCATAACAAAACCCGCTTTCAAATCCTTGTGGGCGTCTTTTAGGAAACTCCCTTCATTGTTCCACTGAATATTGGCGTCAATGGCACGGATAGCGAGATTCATTTTGGCTAAACGCCAGGTGGTCTGGTTGGATTCCTGGCCATAAATGGAGATATCACCTTTCCGGCCGTCATGCGCTTCCACAAACTTCTCACTCTGCACAAACATCCCGCCCGACCCGCAGCAGGGATCAAATACGCGCCCTTTATAGGGCTCGAGCATTTCAACAAGAAGCCTGACAATACACCCCGCCGTATAAAACTGCCCGCCGCTTTTTCCTTCGGCATCGGCGAATTGTCCAAGAAAATATTCGTACACCCGGCCCAAGAGATCTTTGCTCCGGTTTTCTTTGTCCCCGAGGCCGATGGTGCCGACCAAATCAATCAACTCCCCGAGGCGCTGCTTATCTAAAGCCGGGCGTGCGTAATTCTTGGAGAGAACGCCTTTGAGCGAGGGATTGTCCCGTTCAATGGCATCCATTGCGTCATCGATCAATTTGCCGATGGTGGGTTGTTTGGCGTTCTTTTGGAGATACGCCCATCGCGCTTCGGGCGGGACCCAAAACACATTCCGCGACCGATATTCATCAATATCTTCGGGATCGGCAAGCTTGTCATCTTGGAGTTCATCAAAAACTTCCGTAAACACATCAGAAATATACTTTAAGAATATAAGTCCCAAAACAACATGCTTATACTCAGCGGCGTCCATGTTATTGCGCATCTTGTCTGCCGCTTTCCAAAGCTTTGAGGCAAAACTTAAATCACCGTTACCGTTACCTGCCATAAGAGCTCCTTTTACTAAAAAACTCAATAAGTTAAGCCAATTCAAGCATTTTTATACGGACCATAAACACCAAACCCCCAGACAGTCCTTCCGGACGACCTGGGGGTTATGGGGGTTAATTCGGAGAAAGCATAGCCGTTATTTTAACTCGTTCCCCGATCTTGCGCAACTGTTGATTTCCTGCCTTTGTGGTAATCGGGAAGCTTGCCGTAGGTATTTTACCCCACTTCGCAACGCCAACTTGAGAACCATTTGGCGCTCGTGGGGCAAGGCCCCCTTTTCGCACCGCCAATTTCATGGGACCATTGGCACTCGTGGGGCAAGGCCCTTCTCCCGCCGGATGTAAATATAAAATTTCAGCCCTGTTCCCCTGATTCGTACCACAAATTTGAGCGGCAATTGACGCTTGTGGGGTCTACGGCTTGAGCTCCATAACATACCTCACCATCAACCAATAATGGCAAAAACTTCCGGCGGCGACGAAGAGGTGCCAGATGTCGTGGGAGCCGAAGGATGGGGAGAAATCCAGGAACTTCATGTTGAGTACGGCGGCGCCGAAGGTGTAGAAGATACCTCCCCACACTAACCAGGCCACGCCTTCGGCAGGGAGCGCGCGGGTCAGGGGGCCCCAGGCGATGGCAACAAGCCAGCCCATCAGGATGTAGAAGACAAACAAAAGGACCGTGATGGCTCGCGCGGGGCGGCGGATGGCGAGCTTAAGCGTGATGCCGGCCGCGGCCAGGCCCCAGTTGACCCCGAAGAGACTCCACCCCCAGCCCCCTTTCAGGACGACTAAGCAGATGGGCGTGTAGGTGCCGGCGATCAGGAAATAGATCATGGCGTGGTCCCATTGTTCGAGGGTGCGGTTTGTGGCGCCGAGGGTGTGGTAGGCCGCGCTCACCGACCAGAGCGCGGTCAGACTGGTGCCGTAGATGGCAAAGGACACGATGTGATAGACAGACGCATGAGCGGACGCGAGGCAGACCAGGACAATGAGCCCGGCCAGGGACAGCGCGGCGCAAAGGATGTTGAGGGCACTGCGGAACGGGTAACGCAAGATGGGCCGGGGCATGGGGGTATTTTAACAGAAGAAGGGCTTGGGAATGGCAATGATATTAGGGCCACGCCGGGCTTGACAGGATTACGAAGGGAATGTTATGCTCTTTGTGAGCGGTAAGTCCGGTTTGGGTTGTTTGAGGTGTTCCCTTCCATCTGGTTGGCCATAGCCTCAACACAAAAAACTCAAAAGGCACGCTAAAATTTGGCACTGATTCAAAGGTTCCGCCTCGATGACAAGGGCCCATGGGGCCCTCCCGAACAGGGTAGTCGAGGCGGTCGCTTTTTTAAGACAAATACCCAATCCCCTTCTTCGGCTTTTCCTCCACCGCCATCAGTTGGCGGATGGCTTCAAAGATCGCGGCGATCTGCTCGTTATGCACCCCGACTTTACGCTCCAATTCCTTAAATTGGGCGGCCAACTCTTTGTGGGTGGACAGAACCTCGCGTAATTTCACAAACGCCCGCATGATGGCGATGTTGACCTGAACAGCCCGCTCGCTATTGAGCACGCTGGAAAGCATCGCTATGCCTTGTTCGGTGAAAGCGTACGGTAGATATTTAATATTGGCCCCCGATTCCAAGATCACATTTTGTGATCTTGGAATTTGGCTTTTACCAAGATTACCAATACCCCTTTCCCCCACAATTCTTATTTCTTCCCATGTCAATTGAAACATAAAGTCCTCGGGGAATCGTTTTATGTTACGCTTAACAGCTTGAATAAGCACCCGTACTTCTACCCCATAAAGCTCTGCTAAATGCGGGCTTAGCATTACCTTCTGCCCACGGATTATGAATATTCTTTGTTCAATACCTACCACTGCAACAACTTTCCCCTTCATACCGCCTCCCTTGGAAACAGATTGGTTTTTGCCTTGGGGTGTGAAAACAGGGGCGCTGCTAAGGGGAACTGCATATCAGACTTTTAGGGGGAATTCAGAGGGGATACTGCTTCAGGGGGATAACTAATAATTAGTTTAGCTTGGCAACAGCGCTTGCGCAACTGTTGATTGACTGCCTGTTCAAGGTCACAATCTGTGACCTTAAAGCCTGCCTACCCCAGCAGGTTCAATATCACCTTGATCATCGAGTCCTTTTCCGATGGCTTGCTGGCCGCGACCATGAGGGTCAGGGCGACCAGAGCGATGTCTTCCATTCTGCGCCTGCCCTGCCGGTCTGTCAGGATGCCGTTTTTCTGCAGAAAACAGATGAACAGGGCCGCCGCAATGCGTTTGTTGCCGTCAACAAAGCTGTGGTTCTTGGTCACAAAATACAGCAGATGGGCCGCCTTTTCTTCAACAGTGGGATAAACATCCCTGCGGTTGAAAGTCTGATAGATCGCCATCAGGGAACTTTTAAAACCCTGATCTTTCTCCCGGCCGAACAACGCGGAGCTTGGGAACTTGCGCCGCATCGCTTCGATGATATTCTGGGCTTCCTCATACGTGAGCGCGAACTTGAGTTTCTTGGTTCCGGCCGGGACAACCAGCCGTTCACGGTCATAATTGTCCAGAATATCAAGTGCCCGGCTGTACTCCGCGATGACCTGAATAAGGCCCTTGGTCTCATCGGGAACGGCATCCAGGGCCATCACGTTCCCCAACAGACGGATCGAGTCCTGAAGTTCCCGGTATTTGTATTCGGCGAGTTTCAGGCGCTTCTCATTGAGGGTATAGCCGTCAACCAGATGTTTGCGCAGAACCCGTGTCGCCCAGATGCGGAATTGGGTCGCTTGAGAAGAATTAACCCTGTATCCAACTGATATAATCGCATCAAGGTTGTAAAATCTGGTCTTGTACGTCTTCCCGTCAGCAGCAGTATGTTCCAAAATGGAACATACTGAAAGTTTCTTTAATTCCTTCTCTCTGAATATGTTAGATAAATGTTTCGTAATCGCTGGCCGCCTTGTTCCAAACAGCTCCGCAATCTGTTCTTGCGTCAGCCACACGGTCTCCTTTTCCAGCCGCACTTCGACTTTGTTATTGTAAACAACGACTTGCCCCTGGGATGGATTTTGTGGTCTCATACCGCCTCCTCTGGATAGATATTGATCGAGAATTGGGGTATGAAAACAGGGGCGCTGCTAAGGGGAACTGCTGTTGGGGATCAAGGGGCCAAGCTTTGCAGGCGGGACAATTTGTTTATTCTATCGCTCGATGTCGAATTTCAATTCCATTTGCGGGTTCCGGGCCTTCACTTGTTTATGGATTTGTTTAACCAGGACGATCGCATCGGAAAACGCTCTCTGCGATTCCGACAAAGACAGAAGAGCTCCGGCTTCATAGGTCATCTCGTTGCGTTTCCGGCGCATGGTCTCGAATTGATCGGTGATCTCCCGGAATTTCTCCCCCAGGATGGCCGCCGTCACCTCGACAACCGTCTTGTGCTGGGCGCCGTCGATCGGGGCATACCCCTTCAGGAGCAACAGCGCTCGGCCGGCTTTCAGCATCGCCATATACGCCAGGACATACGTCGCTCGCTGAGCCACATGAGCGATTTTCTCGGCCTCGGCCAAATCAGCAATGGCCTCTTTCAACAAGGCCTCGATCTGGACAACTCCAACTTTCTGCGGCCGCAACCGGCCTTCTTTGACCAAACGCAGGATGAGCTTATCTGCCATTGAGATGTCCCTTGAGAAGGATGATTTTATCCTTCAATACGAGGCTTAGGAAGCCGCCTTGTTTCCGGCCCTCCTGAGCAAACTCTTCGGGGGTATACGCCGTGAAGTTGATCTCCCTGTTCAATTTCGATTCCAGGGCGCGGATGGCGCGGGTGAAATCGTTCCGGGGAAATTTGCCGACAACGATCAGGTCGATATCGGATGACCCCTTTTCCGTGCCCTTGGCATAGGACCCGTAAAGGAGCGCCAGATCAACTCCCGGAACATCACGGACCAGCTCTCTCAGGCTCCCTTCGACCCCTTCTGTCTTAAAAACAATTTCCTTAAGCTCTTTGAATAAAGGATAGGCCTTGTTGAGGGTGTAGATCCTCAACGGCCCTTTCGGGATGGATTGGTAGAGACCTTCTGCTTCCATCCTCTTCAGCTCGCGGGAAAGATTGCCGGCATCCTCACCGATCAGAGAGGCCAGCTCCCGGACATAAAATCCTTCATCAGGATGGGTGAACGAGTAAGCCAAAAGTTTTCGCCTCAACTTGGAACTGCCCAATAAGACCATAGGAAAGCCCTCCTGTTGTAATAATTACATCATCTGATGTAGATTATACAACACGTGGGGCCAAAGTCAAATCAGAGAGATTCAAAGGGGTAAACACGATTTACTGAAGGGGAATCGGGGCGGGGTTATTTCGGTCGCACAGTTGTTATTTTAACTTAACCCCCGAGCTTGCGCAACTGTTGATTGACTGCCTGTTCAAGGTCGCATTTTGCGGCCTTTAAAAAACAACCCCGGGGGCTGAGACCTTCACAACCCCCGGGGTTGGTAACGGTTTGATATCAGGCCGGTGAAAAACTATTGGCCGAGACCTTTCCTCATTTTCTTTTTCATCTCGCCGGATTTTTTCTCGGCGTTCTTCTTGGCCTCTTCAGCTTCTTCTTGCTTCTCCATTTTAGCTTTCTCGGCTTCTTTTTGCTCGCGGATCCTGTTTCTTTCCGTTTCACGATTGGCCTTTTCCGCGTCTCTTTCGGCCTTCCTCTTGGCTTTCTCAGCTTCCTTCTGCTTCTTCTTGGCTTCATGCTCAGTCTTCTTCTTAGCTTTTTCGGCGTCCTTCTCGGCCTTGTTCAGTTCATCCTCGGCCTTTTTGCCTTTGTCATCGAACCACTTCGGGTCTTTCTTGAACTTGGCGTTCTCGTTGGCCTTTTCAAAGGCCTTGTCGCTGGCGCCCGGCCTGTCCTTGGCGGCCCAAACAGCCGGCGTGGACACGGCGAAAATGGCCATGACGATCAGAATAAGAATCTTTTTCACGCGCTCCTCCTTGTTGTTAAAAATCCCCCGCCTCAACCTCGTAGGTTGAAGTGCGCCTCAACCTACGAGGTTGAAGTGGCCAGGACCATACGGTAGCGGGCTTTGTTCTCTTTGACTTTTTTGACGGCTTCATTGACCTTGACGATGGGCATGACCTCGGTCTTGGCCTGGACTTTGTGCCTGGCGGCGAAGGCCAGCATCTCGGAGATTGCGGGCCTGCCCCCGATACAACTGCCGATCACGGCCTTCTGCCCGACGATCAGCGACATGGCGGAAACCGAAACAGGTTCGGGAACAGCGCCGAGCATCAACAGCTTGCCGTTGGGCCGAAGGAGTTTCATGTATTTATCCCAATCCGCCGGCGCGTTGATGGTGGACACCAGCAGGTCGAGCGTGCCGGCGGCCTGGGTCATGGACTTGGTGTCCTTGGTGAAGACGAATTTCCGCGCGCCGAAGCCGGTGGCTTCCTGCATCTTGGACGGGGTGCTGGAGAACGCGGTGACTTCGCACCCGAAGGCGCGCGCGAACTGCAGGGCCAGATGCCCCAGCCCGCCGATGCCGATCACGCCGACCTTCACGCCCTTGCCCGCGCCCCAGCGCTTGAGCGGGGAATACACGGTGGCGCCTCCGCACAATAAAGGCGCCGCGTTCTCCGAGGCCAGGCCGTCGGGAATGGGGAACGCGAAACGGCTGTCCGTGGCTAAATATTCACCGAACCCGCCGTTGTGCCCGACGCAGGTGGCCTGGTTTTTGGAGCACAAATTCTCTTCGCCGCTTTTGCACCACTCGCATTTCATACAACTGCCGGATTGCCAGCCCACGCCGACCCGCTGGCCTTCTTTCAAATGCTTGACGTTCCGGCCCACGGATTCCACCAGGCCGACGGCTTCATGCCCCGGCACAAGCGGGTAGATGTCCGTGCCCCAGTCGCCGTTGATCAGATGCACGTCGCTGTGGCAGATGCCGCAATGGGTGACCTTGATGAGGACTTCCCAATCTCCCAGGGGCTTGGTCTCGTAGGTGTACGGCTTGAGCATGCCGCCCGGGGTGAATGCCGCGTAGCAATTGATTTGCATAATGGCCTCCTCAATGAGTCCCGCTGCCCCTTGCGCCATGGCGGGGCAAGAAGCGGGGCGAATCAATTCAACTCCTTCAAGATGGTTTGGCCCAGAGGGGCCAAACCATTAATCCCGTGAGGTCGCGGCCCAGCGACCGAATCGGGATACCCTCACCTGAGCGCCCGGTTGCTTCGGCCGATATCGGGAACCGATTCCGGCGTCTGAAGCAGGCGGGGTTATTCTACCTCCAACCGGAAAATCGGGCAAGAATGACTTACCTGCGGGCTTTACTCATCATCGGACGGCAGGCGCGCCAGGGCTTTCTGCAGGGCGGAGATGTCCTCTTTGTTGCCGAGGGTCAACAGGACGTCGCCTCCCTGCAATTCGGTCTTTCCGTTGGGGATCAGAAACTTTTCGTCGCGGCAGATCAGGACGACAAGGCAGTTCTCCGGGACGCCCACCTGGAACAGCCGCTTGCCGATGACATCGGACTCAAACGGGACAATGACATCTTCCAGGTTCGCGTCGATCCCGCTGGTGGAGGAATCGATTTCGATGGGGTAGATCCGTTTATTCACAAAAGGCGCGTCCACTTTCAGCCAGCGGGACACCGCCGGGATGGACGTGCCCTGCAGGAGAATGGACGTGAGGACGGTGAAGAAAACGATGTTGAAGATCGTGTCGGCCTGGGGGATCTTCTCGATCAAAGGGAACGTGGCCAGGATGATGGGCACCGCTCCCCTCAACCCGACCCAGGACAGCATGGCTTTTTCATTGATCTGCAGGCGGCTGAAGGCGAGGCAGAGGAAAACGCTCAAAGGCCGGGCCACGGCCATCAGGAACACGGAGATGAGTAGGCCCACCCCGATCACCGGGATGATTCTCGACGGAAACACCAGCAGGCCCAGGGCCAGGAACATGACGATCTGCATCATCCAGGCCAGTCCTTCGTGGAACTGGATGATGGCTTTTTTATGGAGAAATTCCGAGTTGCTCAAAATCAGGGCGCTCACATAAACCGCGAGAAAGCCGTTGCCCTTGAGCACGGTGGTCAGGGCATAGGTCAGGACGACCAGCGCGATGGTCAGGACAGGATACAGGCCTTCGTAGTCCAATTGCAGGCGGTTGATGACGAACAGGATCACCCGGCTCATGGCAAACCCCATCAGCAGGCCGACGCTCATGTCCAGGACAAAGGCCAGGGCCAGGTCCGCGAAAGAGACGTTTTCAATCGTCAGGAAACGGATGGCGGCCAGGGTGAGGAAAACCGCCATGGGATCGTTGCTGCCGGATTCCAGCTCCAGCAGGGGCCTCAGTTTCCCGCGCAGACTGACGTTTTTGGAACGCAGGATGGTCAGCACGGTGGCGGCGTCCGTCGAGGAAATGATCGCGCCCAGGAGGAAGCCCTCCCAGAGCGAGAATTTCAGGACCGCCATCGCGAAGGCGCTCACGAGGACCGCCGTCACCAGAACGCCGGCGGTGGACAGGACCACGCCTTCCCAGAGGATGGGCCGGATGTCGCGGAATTTTGTCTCGATGCCGCCCGCGAACAGGATGAAGATCAGCGCGACCACGCCCAGGGACTTGGCCAGCCAGGGGTCATTGAAGTGGATCCCGCCGATCCCCTCTGAGCCCGCGAGCATGCCGACGAGCAGGAACAACAGCAGAGACGGGATCCCGAACCGGTCGGACACCTTGCTGGAGGCCACGCTCAGCAAAAGCAGGACCGACGCGATCAAAAGGAAGATTTCTATGGCAGGGAACTGGAATGGCATCTCATGTCATCCGGTTATGATGATAAGTTTCGCAACTTCTTTATAAAGGAAATCCCGTGGGGACGCAAGCTGAGAAAACGGACCGAAACGGAAAGAAACCTTACGACACGGCTGTCAGGTTTTGGCAGGGGCGATCAGACGGATGACAATATAAATGAACACGCCGGTCAACAGCAAATTCAGGGCCAGACTCAGCGCCGCCAGACTCGCGGCCCAGCCGCCGAACCCGTAGGAAAGCGCGATCAGCAGGACTCCGGCGCCGACCTCCCCCCGGGGGAACATGGCGATGCTCAAGGCCAGGCGCTGGCGCAGGGGGACTTCGTTGCGGTAACAGAATATCGGGAAGCATTTTCCCAGATTGGACAAGACCGTCAGCAAAAGGACATGGACCGCCACCACGCCCCAACTCATCTCTCCCAGCTCGATTTTGGGAAGAGAACAACCGACCAGAAGCATGAACGCGCCTTTGATCCCGCGGTCGAGCACCCGGGCTCCTCCGCGGTCCGGCTCCAGATGAGTTTCCTCGTGCAGGGGGTATAATTTCGCCATGTGCGGGCTTTGCAGGAGACAGCCCAGGGCGAAAGACGGGATGAGGATCTCCAGATGGATGTGCGTGGTGTGCTCCAGCCAAATCAGCATCGTCACCAGGATGCCGCTGTACACGAGCATCCACGGCTGGCTCGTCGGCCCCGGCACGCAGTTCAGCCAGCGGTACGCGGCGGCGAGCAGGCCGACCGACAGGATCACGACGACGACCAACTCGGGTTTGAAACCGACCAGCAGGATCTGAAGCGGGATGATCAGGAGGATCGTGCCCAGGTCGTCGAAGATCGCGAGGATGCGCGCCTTCTGGAACAGCCACGTCGCGCCCAGGCCGACGGCCGAGAGCATCGCGAACAGAACGCCGGCGGAGGTCGGGGCCGCGGCAAGGCCGACGAGGACCGCTTCTTTGGCGCTCAACTGCAGAACCCCGAGCAGATAGACCGCGCAGAGGACCCACGGAAAGACAGCCGCGGTCATGGCAATGCCGAAATCGCTGATGTAGGATTTCCAGCGGCTTTTATTGATCGTGAACTCCAGCCCGACCTCCAGCATGATGTAGGCCAGGCAGAACGTCGTCGCTATTTCCAGCAGGACATGGACGGCTGAAAGGTCCGCGGTCTGCGAGATCACGATCCCTGCGAGCAAAAGCGCGCTATAAGCGAAAATCAAGAACATTTTTTCCTCACAAGCGGATCCCGGCAAAGGCCATGAAGCCCATGGCCATGAGGCCGGTCAAAAGCATGGTGATGCCCAGGCCGCGCAGGGGCGCCGGAATGTTGGAATAATACAACTTCTTGCGGATGGCGGCCATGGACACGATCGCCAGCGCCCAGCCCACGCCGGAGCCGAACCCGAACACGAGCGCTTCCCCGAACTTGTAATTCCGCTGGTCCATGAACAGGGCCGAGCCGAGGATGGCGCAGTTGACGGCGATGAGCGGCAGGAAGATCCCCAGGGAGCCGTACAAGGACGGGCTCACGCGCCCGATGACCATTTCCACGATCTGGACCATCGCCGCGATCACCGCGATGTAGCAGATGAAACTCAGAAAGCTCAGGTCCACGCCGGTGATTCCGGCCCAGGCCAGCGCGTCTTTTTTCAAAAGGTAGGTCTTCACCGCCCAGCTCGCCGGGGTGGTGATGGTGAGGACGAAGATAACGGCGACCCCCAGGCCCATGGCGGTGTCGACTTTTTTGGAACAGGCCAGGAAGGAACACATCCCGAGAAAATAGGCCAGCAGGATGTTCTCGACAAAGATGCTCTTGATGGCAAGATTGAGGTAGTGCTCCACGCCTCTCTCCTTTCGCTTTTGTCCGCCGACAAAAAAACCGCCAGCGAAGAAATGTTTCAGCTGGCGGCATCAGCGCGGCCTTCAAATGAAGAGAATCCGCCGCCAGAATATTTCTCAGATGGCGGCCCGACCATCAACGGAACCTCCGGGAGATCACCACGTCCTCCCGGACCCTCGAATTGTCGTCAATGACGTTGCTAAATTACCATACCTCGCCGGAGTTTGCAACACGATTTTCGAAACGCGTCAAACAGGCCTTTAACGGCTGATGATCAGCACGGACGGCGTGTTTTTAAGCCAGGCGTCCTGCTTTTTTCGCAGGCCCTTCCAATACGCGTAGCTGATCACGACAAGGTCATGCCGGCCGAAAAACTGTTTGGGGTCGGCGGCGGTCTCGACGCGCAGGACCCTCTCTTTGAACTTCTCGTCGTTGAGCAGGGTCTGGTATGCGGCCTGGGGCGGAAGGACCTTGCGCTCGTCAAGGCAGGTCAGGAGAACGTCTTTCGCGCCGGACAGAAACCGCGGGCCGTATTTCAACAGAAAGGCGTCTTTCTCCGGACCGAAGACCATCAGAAGGTTCTGGAATTTTTTGGCCCCCTTGTCGATAAAGACCCCGACGCTCGCGTCAACGGACTCGATCAGCCCTCTCACGCGGCCTCCGGTCTTGTCGTCCATGAACAGCGGCCGCGAACTGCCGACCAGCACCATGTCAAAACGGCCCTGCTCCACGCTGTTGGCGATCTCCTCTTCCACTTTATCGGAAAGCCGGAACTGGACCCGCAGGGGCATGCCGAGCTCGGCGGCGGCTTCACGGATGGGCGCGAACACCTCCTGCTCCGCCTGCTCGGCTTCAATGACGGAAAGGTCTGTATTGGAAGAAATATGGATGGCCGTGATGCCCGAGTCTTTTTCGTTCTTGAGGCCCAGGCCGTGCGCGAGATCCAGCAGGCGGCCGCCGGTGCGCGGCGAGCCGAACGAGATCAGGGCGTGGAATCCCGGCATGGACTGTTCAGGGGCCTGTTCCTTGGTCTTGAAAAGGAAATCGATCAGGGAGATCGCCGGCGAGGTCAGGCACCCGGTCACCAGCGCCATCAGGACCATCATGGTGAAAATTTCCGGGGACAGGATCCCGAGATCGTAGCCGATGTTGAGCGTGATCAATTCCATCAGCCCCCGGGTGTTCAGCAGGGCGCCGAGGATCAGGCTGTCCCGCCATTTGAGCCCCAGGAACCTGGCGGCCAAAGCGCTTCCCAGGAATTTCCCGGTGACGGCCGTCGCGATGATGAGCAGGCACAGGCCCCAGAGATGCGGCGAATTCAAGAGGCCGACCTGCGTGCGCAATCCGGTGAAGACAAAAAAGATCGGCAGCAGCAGGACCAGGCTGACGTCCTCGATCTTCTCGGCGAGGATCTGGCGGAAGGCCTTCTGGGGCGGGATGATGACGCCCGCGATGAAGGACCCGAACAGCGCGTAGATGCCGATGGTCTCGGTCAAAAGCGCGGACAACAGCAGGATGCCGAAGATCACGGCCACGACCATTTTGCTGACGCTCTCCTCCGTGTCGTGGATCGCGGAGAAGCGGTTCAGGAAAGGCCGGACAACAAAAAGCATGAACGCCACATAGACCGCGGCCAGCGCGATGGTGGCCAGGGCTCCGGCCACGCCTCCGGCGCTGACAATGGCGATCACAAGGGCCAGCAGACACCACCCGGTGATGTCGTCGGAAGCGGCGCAGGTGATGGCGACCGGCCCCAAAGCGGTTTGATTCAAATTCTTCTCGCGCACGATCCTCGCCAGCACCGCGAAGGCCGCGATGCTCATCCCGATGCCCATGAACAAAGCGAAATGCAGGAACGGGACCTGGGGCGGCGCGTGATCAGGGTACAAAACATAGGCCAGCCCCGCCCCGAACAAGAACGCCGTGACAATGCTGGTGTGGCTGATGACAACGGCGGACGGGGCCTTTTCCTTGAGCACGGTGACGTTCAGCTCCATGCCGACGATGAACATGAACAGGACCAGCCCGATCTGGCTGAGGGCCTGCAGGCGGGGCAGTGACTCCGAAGCGAAAAGGAACGCGGAAAATCCGGGAAACAAGGAACCCAGCAAAGACGGGCCCAGGATGATCCCGGCCAGGATCTCTCCGATCACGGTCGGCTGGCCGATCTTGACCATGAGAAAGCCGAATATTTTGGCCATCGCCATGATGCACAGCACCTGCAGGATCAGCATGGCAAACGGATGGTGAAGATTCCGGGACAGGTGAGAGAGAAGATGGGCGGGCGAGGATGCCTCTGACGCAGCGGACAGGACCCGCCCTGTCTCCAGCGCCCTGCCCTGCTGGAGCGTGAACCAGAGCAGGACCGTGAAGGCGCTGATGACGATCACATAAAAAATGATGTTTCGTCCGATATTTTTCATAAGTGCGGGATTCAGGAAAACAGCAACGCCAGAGAATATCCTCTGGCGTATATTCTCTCGAGAAGCGGCCTGTGGAGTTAGCTGTCGGGCTCAGGTCGAGTTACCTTAACCCCCGCGATGGTCCGCGGGGACTATTAGCCCCAAGTTGAGCGCCCGTTCATTGCGCGGGCGAACATGTCCTCGGGTCCCCCACTCCCTTTCATGACGTCAAAAGGGATTCGGCATTTGCTAAATTTTAACAAAGAAAAAATATTAGGCAAGCATTAAAACAACACTATCTTGACTTCATAACGTCAAAAAGGCCGGGGACTGTGTCCCGGCCCGTTATTCTTCTCCTTGAACCGGTTCGCACCACTGGAAGCTGTCGACGCACTTGAGCATGTTGCGCTGGAATCCGTCGGGACAGCCGTTTTTGTATTTGATAAGGTCGGCCATCTGGTATCCTCCGTCCGCCATGTCCCTGACAGAGGACATACAGCAGTTGAAACTGCCTTTTTGCAGGCAGGCCCGGCCCATGGCCTGGTATTCCGGCGGCAATCGGGCGATCTCATCTTGAGGGGAAGACACCAGAGATTTGGCGTCCTGCGTTTCCGGTTCCGGGTACGGCATGATGTCCGGGAACGGAATGATGTCGGCCTGGTCAGTGCCGGGAGGATCCTTGCGGTTCTCCTGGCCTTCCGACAACTTTTCCATCAAGTCCTCCATGCCGGATTCGGGGTCCGGAGATCGCTGAAGACCGGGCGGATCAAGGCGCTCGGCATTGACCTGGGGGGCCAGCATAGGGTTTTCCGAAGGGCCGGTTTCGCTGTCTTTTCCGATATCCAGAAATTCCTGCGGAGGGGCAAGGTATTTCTCCGGGGCCGGGACCCCGTTGAAGAGGACCGGTTCTCCGCCGGACTGGACAGGTTGGGCGGACGTGAGAACGGCGCCGGTAAAAATCAACAAACACAAAATCACAACATAAGATAACGGCCTCATGGCATCTCCTCCTAACTGAAGTTTTTCTCATTCTACCTTAAAGACGCGCCTCCTGCAACCGGGGGAATCATTCTCCGCGGCGCCGCCGTGTTTCCCTTGTTATTAGACTTGAAATAAGGATTCTCCTATAAGATAATAAACCGGCATCGGCGGACCGCCTGGACATGCCTTCCCTATATCCTATATGACACCACAGAAAAATCCTACGTTCAAATTCGACCTTTGGCTCATCACGGCCATGAGTTTCCTGCTGGGGGCGGCGCTCTGGATCTATTCGGACCTCCCTCCGTACGGCAGCGTGGCCAATGAATTGAGCAATCACGCCTGGGGGCTGATCGCCGACATCGCCCACAAGTGGAGGACCGGCGACTTCAGTTTCTGGGACAGGGGCATCGGCGGCGGCACCAGCCTGTACACGTCCGGCTATTATCCCCTCTTTCACCCGACGAACATCCTGGCCTGGGTCCTGGACAACGACCGCTTCTTTCTTCTCAAGATCATCGAGCCCTACGTCATCGGCTTTTTCTTCACCGCCCTGGTCCTGCGCGATGTCTTCCGGCTGGGGTGGCCGTATGTGATCTTCGGCGGACTGTATTACCTGGGGTTCGGGATTTCCCGGTTTTCCACCATCACCGATTCCCCGTGCTTTTTGTGGGGCTGCGGCCTGTTCCCGGCCATGGTCTACGCGTTCATCAAACTGGAAAAACGCGGGCCGTATGTCCAGTCCGCCGTGACCGCGGCGCTGGTCGCCCTGCAATTTTTCGGTGAAGGCGCGACACAGCTCCTGCAGATGATTCTGTGGTGGCTGGTGTTTTTCACCGTGAAGGCCTGGGTCTCCCCGGACGAACGGCCGTTGTCGTCCCGGGTCAAGACATGGCTCGGGTCCTGCGCTGTCTTTGTTCTGCTGACCTTCGGGCTCACCATGGTCCAGTTTTTGCCGACGTATTTGTTCGTGGTCACAGAGTCCGCCCGCAGGCCCGGGCAGTATCCGGTCAACAATTTCCCCCTGTGGGGGGAAGGCGACAAGGGCTCCCTCGGGGGATACTTCGCTTCGGCGGTGATGAGTCCGGGCGGGGCGAGTATGCGTGGGATACTGGCGCTGGTGATCGTCTCCATCGGCATGTTTTTTCTGCGGGACCCCAAACGCCGCGCCGAGACGTCCCTTTCCCGCTTTCCCGCCCACGCCGCCATCGCGTGCGCCGCGTTTTTCACTCTGCCGACCATCGCCGGGGTCTTGGTCCGGGCGGTCCCGGCCCTGGCCATCCTGTTCAAGCCGCTGACCATGTTCACCTTCGCCTACGTCTCGCATACGATTGATTTCGCGATCATGCTGGGGATCTGCCTCATGATCGGCAACGAGAAGACCCTGCTGTTCAATCCGCGGGACCCCCTTCCCCGGCGGATCGCGGCCGGGCTTGTCATCGCGCTTGCGGTAACGGTTGTCATGGCGCCCTTTGTCCTCAGCGCCGCGGGGATGACCCTTCCGGGGATATTAAAAGATTACTCGCCGGGCAAGGCGAAATCGGCTTTTGTGGTTTTCATGCTCACCGTTCTCGCGGTCTCGCAGATCACCCTGCGCACACAGCATCCCATTTTGCGGCCGGCGGCAGCGGCGTGCCTGGTCTTCCTGGGCTTCATGACCACGGTCACCGCTTACCACTGGAACAACAAAGGCAAACAGACGCATCCGCAGGAATACCACATGGCCACGCCGGAATACGCCTACTACCGGTCGGCGGCGGGCCGGTATTATCTGCCGTATGAAAACATGTTCGGCGTCGCCCACAATTTCAACCTTTTATACGGCGTGCACGGGACCGACGGCTTTCTCCAGCTTCCCAAAAAACGGCTCAACCAGTTCATCGCCGGCTACCATAACGGCCTTTTGAGATCGCAGACATTCTGGTGGATCCCGAAATATTACGTCCTCACACCGTCGTCGGGGCTCGCCGCGCGCCTTTCCGCGGATTTCACGACCGTTGAAAAAGGGAAACCTCTGGACTGGGAAGGGTTCTCGAAAAAAATCGACGGCGAACGGTTCGACGTCTGGGCCAGGGACGCGGCCCTGCCGCCGGTGCGATTCTCCGACCGTGTCCGCGTGGCGGATTTTTCCGAGATCATCGAGAACTTCGACAAGTCCCCTGGCGGCGAGATCCTGGTGGACATCAACGACGCCGGGCCGTTCTCCGCCGCGGAGAGCCGGTTCGCCCCCTTGTCAGAATCCATGCCTTCGGTCAGCGGCTTCTCGCGCGAAAGCGGAGACCGCCTGAACTTCCGCGCCTCGGCGAAAAGCGCTGTCGCGGTCGTGGTTCCGGAAATGTTCCAAAGCGGCTGGCAGGCCAGGATCAATGGTAAAGCCGCCGATCTCTTCCCGGCCGACTATCTGTTTATCGGCTTCCGCCTGCCGGCGGGAGAATTCGATGTGACCCTGCGCTACGTGCCGCCCGGCTTGCGGTGGGGAACGGTCCTCACGCTGATCAGCCTGGGCGCCTGTCTGCTGGTCCTGCTCCGCCACCGGTTTTCGTTACAGAAAGGAACGATCCATGCCTCCCGAAAGAACCGTTGACCCCGCAAGGGTTGACATCTCCGTCATCATCCCGGTCTTTAACGAAGAGCCCAACATCCCGGAGCTCTTCAAACGGCTCGCCGGGGCGCTCAAGCCCACGGGCTGTTCCTTTGAGATCATTTTTGTGGACGACGGCAGCACGGACCGCTCCTTTGAGATCCTGAGCGGCCTCTGCAGGGACAATCCCGGCCAGTTGCGGATCATCCGGTTTTCCCGCAATTTCGGCCACCAGATCGCCATCACCGCCGGGTTCAAGTACGCGCGCGGCCGCGCCGCGGTCGTCACCGACGCGGACCTGCAGGACCCGCCGGAGGTCATCCGGGATTTCATCGCCAAATGGAAAGAGGGCTACGAGCTCGTCTACGGCGTGCGCACGGAGCGGGAAGGCGAAACATTCTTTAAAAAATTCACGGCCGGCCTTTTTTACCGTCTGATCCGCAAAATGACCAGCATCGACATCCCGGCCAACGCCGGGGATTTCTACCTGATGGACCGGAAGGTCCTGAACGCCTTCAATTCCCTCAACGAGCGCCACCGCTTCAACAGAGGGCTCCTGGCCT
Source organism: Candidatus Omnitrophota bacterium (assembly GCA_030688425.1). Lineage (NCBI taxonomy): Bacteria > Pseudomonadati > Candidatus Omnitrophota > Candidatus Omnitrophota bacterium. Next base: position 548,907 of record JAUYIB010000012.1, read on the forward strand.
GGCTCGGGTTCAAACGCGCCGCCGTGGAATATGAACGCAAGGCCCGGTTCTCCGGCACGACGAAATACCCGTTCTGGAAGATGGTCAAGTTCGCCATGGACGCCGTTGTCTCTTTCTCGTTCTCTCCCCTACGATTTGTGTTCGGGCTGGGGGTGTTCTTTTCGCTGTTCGCCTTCGCGATGATCCTGTTCATCATCTATCTGAAGCTGTTCACCCAGACCACCATCCAGGGCTGGTCGTCTTTGATGGCCATGATCCTCCTGATCGGAGGGATCCAGCTTTTGGCTGTCGGGCTCATCGGAGAGTATCTGGCCCGGATCGGCGACGACACCAAGTCGCGTCCTTTGTACGTGGTCAGCGAGGTCCTGGAATGACCCTCACGGCCGGCGCCCTTTCGACATCGGCGGACGTCAAGGAACGCTGGGGCGGGATCCTGGAACAGCCCTGGATCTCGCGGGCCCACCGGCATTTTCTGGACGGGTTCGAGATCCCGTGGGTCAAAAAAAACCTGCGGCCGTTCCATTTTGAAAGCCTTCTGGACGTTTGCTGCGGCCTGGGCGAATACCACGCCCTCGACCCCAAGGTTTACGTCGGGCTGGACAACAGCGGCAAACACATCGCCTTCGGCGCGGGCCATTACCGCGGGGCCCAGTTCATCCACGGGGACGCGGGCCGCCTGCCGTTCAGAGACCGGGCGTTCGACGCCGTGCTGCTGGCCTGCGCGACGCACCATTTTACCGAGGACATGCTGGTCCTCCTGCTGAACGAGATCCAGCGGGTCAGCCGCCGCTACATCATCATCGATGACGCTGTTCTGTTCGAGGGACAGAGCCGGGCCAGCCGCCTGTTCTACAGTTTGGACCGCGGCACGATGTTCCGGACCGTTGCCGAACTGGAGAGGATCCTTTCGAGGATCGGCGGAAACCGCAAGGTCCTGCAGACACAGCACATGACCTTCCCGGGGATATACCGCCACGCGCTGTTCGTCCTGGAGAGAACCGATGGATAAAGATTACGCCGCCAAATACCGCCGGCTCGAAGACCGCAACTGGTGGTTCGTGGCGCGCCGGGACATGGTGGGCCGCCTGCTGAAAGGCACGGACACGGGCGCGCGCATCCTGGATGTGGGCTGTTCGGGCGGGACGATGATCCGTTTCCTGTTGGACAAGGGGTTCCGGGACATCACCGGCATCGACGTCAGCGAGGAGGCGGTTGAAGGCTGCCGGCGGAAAGGGCTCACGCAGGTGCACTGCATGGACGGAGAGAATCCGGATTTCCCGGACGGGACGTTCGACGAGGTGATCGCCTCGGACGTCCTGGAACACCTGCCCCGCGACAGGAATGCCCTGGAATCCTGGCGGCGGCTGCTCAAACCCGGAGGACGGTTGATCCTTTTTGTGCCGGCCTTCCGTTTCCTCTGGAGCAAGCACGACGAGGTCAACCACCATTTCCGGAGATATCATCGGAAAGAACTGCTGGGCCTTCTGAAGGAAGCCGGGTTCACGGTCCGCCGTTGCTCTTACTGGAACGTGCTCCTCTTCCCTCCCATCGCCGCCGTTCGGCTCCTTCAGCGGCTGATGCGCAAGGACAGCGCCGAGATGGACCAGCTGCACGACATCAGCCCCGCCATCAACGCCGCGCTCATCGGATTGTTCAAGATCGAGAACATCCTGCTGGAACGGCTCAGCATGCCCTTCGGCGTCAGCATCTTCGTCCTGGCCGAGAAGCCCGCCCCGCCCCCAGGATGACCGCTGCGCGGCGCGGGTTTTCCGGTTTTCTTTTCTTGACAGCGCCCTCCCCTTGCGATATACATATTCAGCTTCTTAACCCAAGGGAGACCGCCTGATGAATCGATTACTGCCCATCGTCAGACACCAGGACATCCCGGCCGCCTATCAAGGCACGCCGATCGGACTGCTGCTGGAATACCACAACCTGGACCGCCCTTTTGAAACCTATTCCCAGGCGCAGGTCCTCGTCGGCATGTGCATGGACAACCGCAAGCACCTGCATATCCCGGACAATTTCGCCTATATCATCCGGTCCGGGGGCGCGAATCTGCGGCACAGCGAGTTCAAGGTCTCTTACGCGATCGCGGTGGGCGGGGTGAAAAGCATCGCCCTGATCGGGCACAACAACTGCGGGATGGTGAACCTGGCGCAGCGGAAGGACATTTTCATCAGTCAATTGACGGAGAACGCGGGGTGGGACAAGGGCGCGGCCGAGGAACATTTCAACCAATTCGCCCCGATGTTCGAGATCGGCAACGAGATCGATTTCACGCTGAGCGAGACCCAGCGGATGCGCAAACGTTACCCCAAGATCCTCATCGCGCCCATGATCTACCGGATCGAGGACGGCGTCCTGTCCCTGATCCGCGAAGACTGAAACAGCCGCAGCAATCTACCCGAGGAAGCCCCGCACCGCTCCGGCCCGCGTGATCAGGTCCGTCAGATGCGCGCTGAACCGTCTCGTCTTTAAACTCTCGATGATCTCCGAAGAGATCTCCCTGTGCTCCGGCTGGGGCTGAAAAGAATATTTCTGCACCACGGACTTGATGTCGTTGCGGATGCTCGACGGAACCAGCTTCAGCACGTCCTCGTTCCACAACTCCAGCGAATCCCTCAATCCCTCCTCAAACCGGGAATAGATCCCGCGGATGATCCGGAATTCCTCTTTGGTCAGGACGTTCAAGCCGAGCAGGTCCGGCGGCAGCCCGAGCGAATACAGGACCGCGCAGAACGAGATGACCCGGGGAAGGGTGACCCCCTTTTTCAACTCGCGGGAATATCCGAACAGGCCGGTGTGCAGCTTCCTCATGCGCCGGCTCGGGACGAACTTGGCCACCTCGTTGATGAGCGGGGCCAGGATCTGGATCTGCCGCTGATACTCACGGGAGACCTTGCGAAGGATCTTGAGCGCCCGCTCCGGGTCCTCGACGCCGATGGGCGGCTTGACCGGCGTTTTATTGATCAGGTCGATCGCCCTCTGGACCTCCTGGACCGGGAAATCGTATTTGAACGCCGACTGGATCGTGAACGTGGAGACGCTGGGATATTTGCTCAGGATATAATCCGCGTTCCTCGGCGTCAGGTGCCCGCGGAACGGGGCGCTGCCCGAGCCCAGGATCGGATGGATCGGAATGCCGACCTCTTTCTGCAGATCGTAGAGCCGTTCCAGCGCGATGTGCAAAGCCAGGATCACCGCCACGGAGGAATAGTTCATGGCCGGGTCGGACCGCGCGAGAAAGACGCGCTGGTAGGACACGTCCTTCCCTTTCAAGAATGTCCGCAGGGTCTTGTCCGCGGTGAGGATCGAATCGATGTCCTCGAAAAGAGGGATCACGTTGATCCGCTTGGGGTTGAATTCGCCGATCCAGTCCCCGACGGTGAGCGGGGAATGGTCCACGAACTTCATCTTCTCCTTGCCGATCACGACGTTCTTGTAATAATCGTAGATCTTCCGGATGATCTTCTCGTCCGCCATGGGCACGACCACGTCGAAGATCGGAGGATATTTCCCGTCCCCGTAGAACAGGGACGCGGTGTCGTAGGAACGCGGGATGCTCTCCAGCGTTTCCAGCAGGATCTTGGCCTCGGCTTTTTCGTAATCGGGGTTGGGGATGCGGATGTTGATAAAAATGTCTTTCCCGATGCGGCGGGTCTTGAAGAAACTCTTGTAATCCGTGATGAGCTTGCGGATCACGAAGTCGTCGGCTTCCTTGCCTTCCGCGTCCCACATGATCTCTTCGACGCCGAGGTTGGAGAACGCGTAGAAGGCCTCCTTGATCTCGTCATCCCCCCTCAAAACGGAGTGGTTGGCGAAAAACGGAATGGTCACGTTGTCGGGATGCTGGGTGGACAGCGTCCGCGGGATTTTAACAGCCATATGTTTCCTCTGAAGGGTCATGGAACCCCGCGGCTTGCCAGCCGCGGTCCTTGGGACAGCCTCCGCAGTCGGCGGAGACTGGGCGAAATCCCGTCCAGAAGACCATTCATCCACGTTATCACGAATTTGGTCTTCTGCTGACGGGATAATGTCCAAGCAATATTACAACATGACAGGGAATTGTCAAGATGCGAAAAGAGGATTCGCCGCCCGGGGCCGGGGGCTTATTCGGCGCTGCCGGAGGCCCATTTCCCGCCGATGGCCTTGATGAGCTGGACGGCGGCGATGAGTTCTTCGGAGCGGATCTGGATGGCGTCGCGCTCCGCCTGCAGACGGGAGCGTTCGGAATCGATGACCTCGAGGAACGTGACCAGGCCCTCCTTGTAGCGGTGCAGCGAGATCTCCGCCGCCTGGCGCGCGGCGCCCAGGAGACTCTGCTGGGCGACGGACTGCTCCTTGCGCAGGCGGATGTCGGAGAGCGCGTTCTCCACCTCGCTGAACGCCGTCAGGACGCGCTGGCGGTAATCGGCCAGGGTCTTGCGGTACTCGGCCTCTTCGGCGCGCAGTTCCGCGGTGAGCCGGCCGCCGTTGAAAAGAGGGATATTGACCGACGGGCCCAGCGACCACTCTCGGCTTTCCCATTTCCAGAGGTCCTCCGCTTCGGCGCTGGCAAAGCCGCCGTTGCCGGTGAGCTTCACCGACGGAAAAAACGAGGCCTTGGCCATGCCCACCCGCTCGTTGGCCGCGGCCATGAGCCGCTCGGCCTCGATGATGTCGGGCCGGTTCTTCAAAACGTCCGACGGGATCCCGGCCGGGATGTCCGGTACCGAAATCTTGAGCGGCGCGTGGGGCGTGGTGAAACTGCTGGCCGGCTGTCCGCACAGGGCCGCCAGCGCGTTGACCAGGTTCTCCCGCCGCCGGCGGGCGTCCACCAGGTCGGCCTGGGCCTGGGCCAGCTGGGTCTGCGCCTGGAAAAATGTCAATTCGCTGTTGATCCCCTGCTGAAAACGCAGGTTCAACATGTCCACGGCCTTTTGCCGGAGATTCACGGCCCCGGCCAGGGCGTCGATCTCCGCGTCCACCGCGCCGATGGAAAAATGCGTCTTCGCCACGTCCGCGGTCAGGGTCAAAAGCACGGTCCGGAAAGCCGCGGCCTCTGCCTCGGCCTCGGCCACGCCGGCTTCGAAAGCGCGGCGGACCTTGCCCCAGATGTCGACCTCATAACTGAAATCCAGCGGGGCCTTGAACGTGTTGCTGGTCCGGCTTTTCGTCAGCCCCACCGTCGAAGAGTTTTTGGAAGACCGCGAACGCTCGGCCGACGGGTTGGCCTCGATCTCCGGCCACAGGTCTGCTCCGTCGACGCGGGCCAGGGCGCGGGCCTTCTCCACCCGGGCGACGGCCGCGGACAGGTCCTGGTTCTGCGACACAGCCAATTCCTCCAGCCAGCTCAACTCTTTATCGCGAAAGATCTGCCACCATTTTTCCCTGAGCTCCACTCCGGCGGAAGGACCGGCCTGGTTTTTCCAGGCCTGCGCGGTTGTGACATCGGGCTTGCGGTACTGCGGGCCCAGGGCGCACCCGCTCAGAAAGGTCCCGGCCAACAAAATCAAGGCGGCATGTCCCGCGGCTTTGGGAGGAAGAATTTTCACCGGAATCCGGCGGTGGACAAAATTGTTAAAAAACACGTAAACCACCGGAATCAGGAACAGTGTCAAAAATGTGCTGGTGACCATGCCGGAGACCGCGGCCACCCCCAGGGGACGGCGGGCCTCGCCGCTGGCCCCGAACCCGATGGCGATGGGCAGGATACCGACGATCGTGGCGGCCGCCGTCATCAGGATGGGACGCAGGCGGATCAGCCCGGCCTGGTGCATGGCCTCTTTGGCCGGCTTTCCCTTGGCCAGCTGCTGATTGGCAAAATCCACGAGCAGGATCCCGTTCTTGGTGACGAGCCCGAATAACAGGATCATGCCGATCTGGCTGTAAAGATTGACGCTCATGCCCTGGATCACCCCGAACCAGCCGGCATTGCTGATCAGGCCCAGGAGCCACAAGCCGCCGGTCGCGCCGAACGCCGCCAGCGGAATGGTGAACATGACGGTGAGCGGATGGATCAAACTCTCGAACTGCGCGGCCAGGACCATGTAGATCACGATCGCGGCGAGGACCATGACGAAATCGAACTGCCCGCGGGATTCGATCAGGTCCCGCGCTTCCCCGGTCCACTCATAGCGGAACCCGTCGGGAAGGTCCTCCTTCAGGATGGCCCGCGCCTTTTCCATGGCATTGCCCAGGGGGATGCCGGCCGGAGATCCCTCGATGTTCGCGGAACGCCAGCGGTTGTAATGGTTGATCGCGCTGGGGCCGGCACCAGTCTCATAATTGATGACGTTGTTGAGCTGTATCAGGTCTCCCCGGATACTGCGGACATATACTTTTTCCAGGTCCGTGGGCGTGAGCCGCGACGCGCGCCCGAGCTGAACAATGACGTCGTATTCCTTGCCCTTGATGTTCACCTTGGTCAGGTCCGAGCCGCCGAATAGGATCTGCATCGTCCGGGAAATGTCCTCGACGTTCACGCCGACCGCGGCCGCGCGGTCGCGGTCGATGCTGACCCGCAGTTCCGGCTTGTTCATCTCGAAGGTCGTGCGCACGTTCATCAGGAAGCCCGCGCTGCGCAGCTTGTTGGTCAGTGCTTCCGCGTAATTGCTCAGGGCGGTCAGGTCCTGGCTCTGCACAACCAGTTGGAAGGGCTGGGAAAAACTGCCGCCGATGGACTTGGGGACGATCGGGATCACAAACGCGCCTTCGACCTCGTTGAAAAACCTTGCCGCCAGCCCGGTGGGGCCGCCGACAATGTCCCGCAGGTGGCGCTTGCGGTGGTCCTTGAGCCGGATGAACGCGAACCCCTGGGAGCTCTTCCCCGGGCCGCCGCGGGCCAGCGCCACCGCCGAGAAATACCCTTCGACCTCGGGGACCTCGGCGACGATCGACTCGAGCTTGCGCACCATCCGGTCGGTGTATTCGCTGGTGGCCCCTTCCGGGGCCAGGGCGATACAGAGCAGCCGGCCCTTGTCCTCGTCCGGCATGAATTCCTTGGGCAGCTGGGTGAGAAAAAACGCCGTCAGGCCGAAGGTCACGAGCGACGCGGCCACGATGGGGGCCGGATGGTCCAGGGTCCACTGAAGGGCGCGGCCGTAACGCGCGGTGGTGTTCTCCAGGAACCGTTCGAACATCCCCAGCAGACTGCCCTTGGGCGCGTGCCCGATCGGTTTCAGAATGCGGGAACAGATCATGGGGCTCAGCGTCAGGGCCACGAACGAGGAGACCATGACCGACATGGAGATCGCGATGGCGAACTCGATGAACAACCGGCCGGTCACGCTGGTCTGGAACGCCATCGGCAGGAACACCGACACCAGGGCCACGGTGGTCGCGATGACCGCGAAGCCGATCTCCCTCATCCCCTGCACCGCGGCGTCCATCGGTTTCATCCCCTCTTCGATGTGCCGGTAGATGTTCTCCAGGACGATGATGGAATCGTCGACGACCAGCCCGATCGCCAGAACGAACGCCAGCATGCTCACGATGTTGATGGAGAATCCCAGCGCGTAGAGAACGCCGAACGTGGAAATGACGGACACCGGGACCGTGAGCGTGGGGACCAGAGTGGAGCGGGAATCGTGCAAAAAAATGTAGATGGCGAGGACCACCAGTCCGAAAGCGATGAACAGCGTGCGCCAGACGTCCTCGATGGCGTGTTCGACGTAAACTGACTCGTCGTAAGGAAAGGCGATCTCGATGCCCTTGGGCAAGAGGTTCCGCAGGCGTTCGATCTCTTCCTTGACCGCCTTGGTGACCTCGATGGTGTTGGCCTTGGACTGCCGGACGATCCCCAGCCCGACGGCCGGTTTGGAATTGAAGCGCGCCGACGACTGCTCGTCCTCGACCCCGACCACCGCCATGCCGATGTCGGACAACCGGGTGAACGTAGAGCCGTCCTGCTTGATGACGAGGCTGTTGTATTCCTCGGGCGTCTTGAGCTCGCCGCGGGTCTCAATGGTCATGGACCGTTCCCGGTTTTCCACGACGCCGCTGGGCAGTTCGACGCTCTGCGTGCGCAGGGCCCGTTCCACGTCCAGCACCGTCACCCCGCGGGCCGCCATTTTCTGCGCGTCCAGCCAGATGCGGATGGCGAAACGCTTGGCCCCGCCGATGATGATCGAGCTGACGCCGGAGATCGTCTGCAGGCGATCCTTGATATTGTTCTCGGCGATCGTGGTCAGCTCCAGGGTGGAATAACGGTCGCTGAACAGCGCGACCCACATGACCGGCTGGGCGTTGGCGTCCTGCTTGGCCACGATCGGCTCGTCGATGTCCTCCGGGAGGCGGCCCCGGACGCGGGACACGCGGTCGCGCACGTCCTGGGCGGACACGTCGATATCGCGGGACAAATTGAATTCAATGGTGATCGTGCTGACCTGCTGGCGGGTTTCGCTGGTGAGCGTCCGGATCCCCTCGATGGCGGTCAGGGACTCCTCGAGGATCTCCGTGACCTGGGCCTCCACGACCGCGGCGCTCGCCCCGGGGTAGACCGTCATGACGTTGACGATCGGCGGGTCCACGTCCGGCAGCTCGCGCACAGGCAGGCGGGTCAGGCCGATGACGCCGAACAGGATGAGCCCAAGGCTCATCATCGTGGCCAGAACCGGACGCTGGATGCTGATTTCGGATAGTTTCATTACCTTAGCCCATGTTGACCTGTCGCAAAGGTTGTCCTCTCCCTCTCGACAGGCTGGCTCAAAATAAACGCCATTCCAGAGAAATGCAGTTTCCTCTGAACATCAGAAAAACTGCATGACATTAACTCACGCGTATTCACCGCAAAGGCCAGGAGCTTCCCCTCAACGGGTTGGACCAACCAACGGCTATTCCAGAAAAATGCAGCTTCCTCTAAAATTTCAGAGAAGCTGCATCGCAAAAATATCTTCAAGAAGCCGGGGCGGGTTCTCCCTGCCCTGGCGCTTCTTCCTTGATCTTCACCGGCGATCCGGGGCCGACCTTCTGGTGGCCCTCCACGATCACGTTCTCGCCCGCGGACAGGCCCTCGAGGATCTCCGCTTTTCCGGCGAGCCGTACGCCCACCTTCACCGGCTTCATCTGGGCCTTGCCCTCGGCATCGACGATGAACGTGAAGACTTCCTCCCCCCTGGGGATCAGGGCGGATTCCGGCACCACCAGCGCCCGGGGACGGATGCTGACGATCAGGTCCAGGTTCGCGAACATCCCCCGGCGGAGCTGGCCTTCGGGATTGGGGACCCTGGCCTTCACCAGGGCCGTCCGGGTCGTCTCCTCCACCTGCGGATCAATGAAATAGACCGCGCCGCTGAACCGATCTTCGGGATAGGCGGCCACGGACACCTGGATCTTCTGCCCGTCTTTGAGCTGGCCCAAAAAACGCTCCGGCACGCGGAATTCCGCTTTCATCGGGTCCTGGCTGATCAAATAGGTGAGCGTCGAGCCCTGGTTGACGAACTGGCCCAAGCTGACCTTGCGCTCGCCCATCACGCCGTCGAAAGACGCGGTGATCACCGTTTCCTTGAGCTGCGCCTTGATCAGATTCGCCTCGGCCTGCTTCGCTTCCAGGTCGGATTTGGCCTGGTCATATTCCTGCTGGGACACCGCCCCGGACTTAATTAGGGAAGACAGCCGCTCAAAGGTGGTCCCGGCCAGCCCCAGGTTGGCTTCGGCCTGGGACAGAGAGGCGTTGAGCTTGGCGGCGTCGATCATAAAAAGCATCTGTCCCTGTTGGACCGCCTGCCCCTCCTCAAACCCGATCTGCTCGATGACGCCCGGCACCTGGTTCTTGATCTCCACCGCCTCATCCGCGGCCAGGGTCCCGACCAGGGAGATCTTGTCCTCGATCTTTTCCTGTTTGACCGGCTCGGCGATGACGCTGACGGCAAATCCGCCGCCGTGCCCGCCCTTGTCCGCCTCGCCGCATCCGGCCAGGGCCAGCGCCGCCAGGCCGATCAGAAGAGAGTTCCGAAACATCACCACACCTCGCGATCATCGGTTGTATCAACAACCATTTTGTTTTTAAGGGAATTAATCTTTGACGTTCTCATAGATCCGGCAAAGGATTTTCTTGCACTGCCCGATCTCCCGGGGGCTGATCTTTTTCTGCGCCTCATTGAGGGTTTGCCGGACAACGGCGGCCAGCCGTTCCTGCAGGTCCCGGCCTTTCCGGGTCAGATAGATCAGTTTCTGGCGCCTGTCATCCTTGCTCGGGATGCGGACCACAAGATTGTGCCGCTCCATATTGTCGATGAGGCGCGTCACGCTGGCCTTGCCCTTGCACGTGGTGCCGGCCAGGTCCTGCTGGCTCTGCCCGTTCCGGGACCAGAGGTTGGTCAGGACCGACCATTGCTCGCAGGTGACGTCGTGCCCGGCGTCGGCGAAATTGCGGTTCAGCCGCGTGCCGAGGGCCCGCGCCGCCCGCGCCATGACATAGCCCAGGGATTCTTCCAGATTGTAAGGAGAAGGGGACATACGCGATATGGTTGCATATGCAACCTTCACAAGTATAGCCAAAAGCGCGGATTTGTCAAACGGGTTTTTGAGGAGGCGCGGCCGGCGACGGATCAGGGCGCGACGATCAGGCTGATGAGGCGGGGATAGACCTTTTCGGTCTTCTGGTAGGGCTGTTCGGGGTCGATCAGGTCGTGGTAGACCCCGTAGCTTTTGTCAAAGGTGAACAGCGTCAGATTGACGTTCGAATGTTTCTGCCACTGCCGGACAACGGCCTTGATGTTCGCCTGGTTCACAGCTTCGTCCAGGGCGTTGGTGATCACGACGATGGACCGGGTGCCCGGGGCGGAACCCTTTGCCTGCTTCAGGACGCACCATCCGAGCCGCATGATCTGGCCCAGCCCCCGCGTGGAAAAACGGCAATACGTGGACTGGGGGCCCTTGAACGCCATTTTTTCGTTCTTGTCCCACCAGAGAAACATGTTCGGCAGGGTCGCGGCGAGGTTGACCGAGGGCTTCCAGAAAATGAACGGTATCTCCTTCCAGCCCCAGAAGGGCGAGATGATCACCGCCTTGTCGACATCGAGCCGGTTCTGCGCCACCCAGCTTGTCATGTTCGCGCCCAGGGACAGCCCGACCACCGTGACATGCTCGCCGAGCCCCCGGGCGATGTCCACGGATTCGTCGCACAGCTTGACCATTTCCTCGGCGGTGAGGTTGGCGTGGTCTCCCGTCATCCTGTCCTTCAGGCCGTGGTGCGGGATACGGGGGATGAAAACATTATATCCCTTCTGAAAGAAGATCTTCCCGAGATCGGCGAACTGGCGGGGGCTGTTGGTGCTGCCGTGAAAAAACACGATGGCATTCGGCGTCTTTTTGCCGTGGCTCAGCAGGATCAGGTGCCCGTTGTCGGCGATGTCCGCCCCATCCTGGGCGTACATGGCCTTGACCCGCTCGACGCTTTCCTCGTAAGTCATGAACCAGGACGGGCTGGAGACAAGCGTTTCGGTCGGGATGGGCTTGACGCAAAGCCAGGCGATCCCCGCGATCGTCCCGAAAAAAAACAGGAGAAAGAGAACGGACACAATATTGAGTTTCTTTTTCATGAGAGTACCTTAGTTTTTATTGTACCCCCAACGCCCCTTTCCTCAACGGATTTATTGAGAAAAAACATTCCAGTTCACGCCCGGGACACCCCCTGTTATAATGAAACCCTGTCACTATTTTTCCCGGTCCCTCACGCAGAAACGTTCCCAAAGGCAGAACGGCAATGATCCGCAATCCGCATACCGCCAAGAGCATTCTCCTTATCCAGAGCAAGGTCGGGCGCATGGATTACGCGGGGCTGCGCCTGCCCGACGCCCTGCTGTCCATCGCGGCGCTTCCCCTGCAGAACGGCTATTCCGTCCGGCTCATCGACCAGCGCGTGGAAAAGGACTGGAAAGCGGCTGTCCGGGAGCACATCAACGCGACGGACGTCCTCTGCGCCGGGATCACCTGCATGACGGGCCCGCAGATCCGCTACGCCCTGGAGATCAACCGGTTCATCAAATCCCTGCGCCGGGACCTGCCGGTGGTCTGGGGCGGCGTGCATCCGAGCCTGTTCCCGGAACAGACCCTGCAAAACGAAAATATCGATTACGTGATCAAGGGCGAAGGAGAACGGACGTTCTTTGAATTCGTGGAGCGCCTGCGCAGTGAGGAAGGCATGGCCGGACTGCCGGGGCTCTATTACAAAGAGAACGGCGCCGTCGTCAAGAATCCTCCCCGCGGATACATCGAGGACCTCGATCAATTGCCGAACCTGCCCTACGAACTGGTGGACATCGAAAAATACCGGGCGTCGGGATTGTTCAAGGGACCGTCGCTGACGTTCTTCACCAGCCGCGGCTGCCCCTTCCCCTGCGCCTTCTGCTACAACCGCGTGTTCAACGAGGGGCAATGGCGGGCCCTGTCGCCCCAAGGTGCTGTCGACCGGCTGGAATACATCGTCAAAACATTCGGCATCCGAAAGTTCTTCATCCAGGACGACAATTTCATCATCCATATCAAGCGTTTCTGGGAACTGATGGGCGAAATGATCCGGCGGGACCTGGGCATCGAATGGGCCTGCATGGGCGTGCGGGCCGACACGCTCCACCAGATCGGGGAAAAAGGGCTGGAGATGATGGTGCGGGCCGGGTGCCGGGACATCGACATCGGCATCGAGAGCGGCTCTCCCCGCATCCTGAAACTGATCAAGAAAGACATCGACCTGGGCCTGGTCACGGACGTGAACCGCATGATGGCCAAATTCCCCATCAAGTCCAAATGCACCTTCATGATCGGCTTTCCGGGAGAAACGGACGAGGAAGTGCGGCAGACGGTCAACTTCGCCGTCCGCATGGGGCGGGAGAACCCGAACGTGTTCACGCTGATCTTTGTGTATTGCCCGTATCCGGGGACGGAATTATTTCAAGCGGCCGTCGAGGCCGGGTTCAAGATCCCGGAACGGCTGGAGGACTGGGCCGATTTCACGCCGGACGAATGGTATCTGAACAGGCCGAACTGGCTGACCCCCCAGCAGCGCGAGCGCTACAACAACATCTGCTTCGCCTCACTGTTCTCCTGCAAATCCGGCATGAGCAAGATCTCAAGCCCCCTGCTGCGCTCGCTGTTCGCACTCTACCACCCCGTGGCCAAATTCCGCCTCAGGAACAACTTCTTCCGGTTCCCGCTGGAAACGTCCCTGCAGAAAAATTTCATGAGCGCCGGCCGCAAACAGCTCGACGACGCGGACGCCGTTTAAACGGACTGCCGGAATTTCCAAACCAAGAGCTGACAGAGCCCTTTGAGGGCGAACGCGATCAACGGCCCAATTCCGACGGAATCAAACCCGGATCCTCGCCGGATATGCGCGACCTCGACCTCCGCCATTCTCATCCCCCTCTTTTTGCAAAGGACCGCCAGCATCAGGTTCGGCGCCAGGGCGTTTCCGGGAACGGACAACAGCAATTCCTGCAGCGCGTCCCTGCGGATCAAACGGAACGGGCAATTGGCGTCCTCGATCCAGGCCCCGAACAGCGCGAAATTCACGGCCCTGATCACCCGCATCAAAAGCAGACGAAAAAAGGGATCCTGCCTACGCTTCCTCACGCCGAGAACAAAATCATGGCTGTCCTTCAGGGCATATAACTTCCAGAAATCCCGGGGATCAAAATGGCCGTCGCTGTCGACCTGAAAAACAAATTCCTTCCCGGCGGCGTCGAACCCCTGCCGCACCGCGGACCCGTGCCCCCGGTTTACGCCTGAGAGGATGATCCGCAGGCGCGGCAGTTCCGCGGCCAGCTTCTTGAGAAGGGCCGGCGTCCCGTCCGTGCTCCCGTCATCCACCACGACCAGCTCGGAGTCCGGGACCTTCTCAACGATCTCCCGATAAAAGGCCCGGATCTCCCTTTCGATCAGGGACTCTTCGTTATAACACGGTATGACCACAGACACCGGCATCTCAAACCCTTTCGGCGATCACAAGCATCTGTCCGGCATAAAACCGGACGTCGGCCTCTCCCCCTATCGCCCGGGGAAGACCGGAAGGCAGAAACCGGAAAAACGGGACCGCCCCTTTCAGTCGAGCCAGGGCATAATTCAACTTTAAAACTTTATCATGCCGCTGAACCCGGAGGACGCGAAACCCGCCTTTTTCCAGAAGGGCCTTCAGAGTAGGACGCGTGAAGTAATGCAGATGCATGGCCTCAATGAACCAGTAATGCCGCCGGAACAGCCGGCGGTATAAACTCCCGAAATCCGGCGTGGTGATGAGCAGCAGGCCTCCCGGCTTTAAAATCTCGCGCGCCTTGCGCAAAAAAATCCGGGGGAACGGGACATGCTCCAGAACGTCGAACATCGTCACGGCATCGTATTCCCCTGCGGGAAGAGGGACATCTTCAAAGCAACCCTGGGTCACGGACAAACCCTTGTCCCGGCACACCCCGGCCGCCCAGCCCGACGGCTCAACGCCTTCAGCCGAGATCTCCCGGCCCGGGCAGGACCGCAGGAATTCCAGAAGAATCCCTGTCATGCATCCGACGTCCAGGATCTTTTTCCGTCCGCCCCGCGCGCGCCCGCATTGTTCCAGCCGTTCGAACGCCGGCTGGAATTCCTTAAGCCGGCTCGCACGATCTTTCTCGTATTGTTCGTCCGTGACCTGCTCGTAAAATCTCCGGTGGTCCTGCATCTCCCCGGCGCGGGCAAGACCGCAGCCCAAGCATTTCACCACCGGCCCCTTCTTCAGGACGGATTTCGTAATTTTAAAATCCGCGGCGGTCAGCCCCTCCCCGGCGCCTTTGTATAAAATCCGGTATTCCCCGGAGCCGCACAGTTCGCAAGCCGTCCCCGTCATAACAGACTCTCCCCGCCGACCCCCAGGATCCGGTCCACGGCCTCTTTGCCCTGGATGATCGAATGATCGACGTTGCCGACCTCATATTTCCAGGCCCCGAAGCGTCCGCGGCTGAAGATGTCCAGTTTTTCCAGCGCCGGGAGGATTTGCTCCAAGGCGGCGTCACGCGTCAACGTGGGAATGGGGTAGGCGTGGCCGATGTCAAACAAAAACCGGGACACGATCAGCCGGACATCATCTTTCTCCAGCAATCCGGCGCGGACCAATCCCTGGATCGTCCGCTCGACCACGTCCTCCTTGTTCTCCCGCTTGTGCTCGGAATAGGAAACCTCGCACAACAGCGAATGGTGCTGTTCATCCGGGACATTGTTCGGAGAGTAATTGGCGAGATACGTAACGCGGTAAAACGGGCAGTCGCCGCCGGGAAAATACATCCAGCACTTTTTATCGGGACACGGCTTCCGGACCCCGATCCCCACGACCAGAACGCTGTTGTGCTTGAGCTCCCGGCTGGCTGTCAGCCACTCCTCTCGGACATCGTCCAGGGTCGCGACAAAATGGTCCAGCGGCGAGGTATTGATCAGCGCTTCATACGCCAGGACCCTGCCGCCCGACAGAAAAACTTTTTTCTCCCAGGGATCGACGCGGACCGCCTCCGCGTTGGTCAGGATTTTTTCCGGAAAAAGCTCCCCGATTTTGTTGAATATCTCCCTCACTCCGCCGGCCACAGGATAACGGAACCGGCCATTCGGCCCCCAGCCGGTTCTCCCCGGCCGCGGCTTCCCGCCCGCGGAAGCGGCGGCGTCCTGGGCGCTGCTGACCCTGTCGGTCAGCCAGGACGTGCTCATCTGATCCAGAGGATGCGCCCACACCTTGGCGTTGTAAGGAAACATAAAATGCCTGGCAATCCCGTTTCCCATGTGGGTCAGGATCCAATGTTCAAAATTATCGTTTTTTTTCTCCAAGGCCTCGGAGGCCTTAAGCCCGTCCAGGCATTCCCTGCGGATGGCCTCAGGCAAATGATCCAAATTTTTTTGGAACGGATACGGGACCCAGCACCCCTCGACCCGGACCCAGGCCTCGCGCCGGATGTCCCGAAAACCGTTTTTCAGGACTTTATTCATGAGCCGGTCGAAATACGGGAAGCGCGAAAAAATGACGTGCCCGCCCAGGTCCCAGGTGAACCCGTTCTGGTCCCGGAAACTCGCGCAGAGGCCACCCAGATACGGGCGGCGCTCCAGGACGGCAAAATCCGCGTGCCCGAGCTCATGCAGCCGGTAAGCCGCGCCCAGCCCCGTCGGGCCGGCGCCGATAATGACGATTTTCTTTTTCATAAAGGAACTCACACCTGCCCCCATTCTACCTTTAAAGGGGCTTTTACGAAAAATGATTTTCAGCAAAAACGCCTCCGGAGCGCCCCGGCCCCGCCGAGGCATCATCGCCAGAGATCCTGAAAATTCCTTGGATGGCCCCGGGGCCGGCGCGTATAATGGAGAAAACCGTCCCGAGCCGTTCCCTATGCCCGTCTTTAAAAAAACCGCCGTCTTTCCCGTCCTGCTGGCCGGTCTCTGCCTCTGGGGCGCGCTCATTTATTCCAACACCCTGCGGGCCCCGTTCGTGTTCGACGATTACGAATTCATCGTCAGGAACCCCTCGATCCGCGGCGCCGACGGCGTCGGGCACCTCTGGGAACAGCCGCTTTACCGCAAACGTTTTGTCGCGTTCGCTTCCTTCGCCATGAATTACCGCCTGCATGGGTATGATGTCACCGGGTACCACCTGGTCAACCTGGCCGCGCATGGATTGACCGCGCTGTCCGTTGTCTGGTTCCTGCTTTTATTGTTCCGAACGCCCCGGTTGCAAAGGGACCCCATTTTTGAAAATCGCCACGCCATTGCCTTGCTGGGCGGCTGGCTGTTTGTCTCACACCCTGTCCAGACAGAAACGGTCACTTATATCAGCCAGCGCTTCACCGGCCTGGCCGCCCTGCTGTATTTATTATCGGCGTGCTGCTACCTGAAAGGCCGGCTTTCCGCCCATCATCCCCCGGGAAGCCGGGGATGGTTTTTGTTGTCCGCCGCGTCAGCGGCCCTGGGCATGCTGACCAAAGAGGAGGCCTTCACCCTCCCGGCCGCCCTTGTCCTGATAGAATCGTTATTTTTCAGGCCTCCCGCCGGTGAGAAAACGTCCGGCCTGAAACGGGGACTGCCGCCCCGGATCTATCTCGGGGGAATGTTCCTGCTGGGGTTCCTGCTCATGGCGGTCCTGTCCTTCAACATCCCGGCCATGCTGCTGGAAGACCGGCATCTCGGGATCACCAGCGGCAAATACCTGCTGACCCAGTTCCGGGTGGTCATGGTGTACCTGGGGCTGTTGTTCTTCCCGGCCGGACAGAACCTCGATTATGATTTTCCCCTGTCAACCACCCTGTGGGACGCGCCGACGCTGTTCAGTCTCGCCGGACTGCTCGCCCTGCTTGCGGCAGGCCTCGCGCTGGCCCGCAGGCATCCGCTGGCCGGATTCGGCATCCTCTGGTTTTTCCTGACCCTTTCGGTGACATCCAGTTTCGTCCCGATCCGGGACGTGATTTTCGAACACCGGCTGTATCTGCCTTCTGTTGGATTTGTGACAGCCCTCTGCGCGTCGGTTCTTTCACTCCCCGGGAACCGGCGCGCCGGCGTCATGGCGCTGATCGCTGTGATCGCGGTTTTTTCGACCTTGACATACCGGCGGAACGCGGTGTGGGCCGATGATGTGATGTTGTGGGAAGACACGGTCCAAAAATCTCCCGCAAAGTCGAGGCCGCACGCCAACTTGGGCATGGCCTACGCAAACCGGGGACAATACGACAAAGCGGTCGCCGAATACCACCGGGCTCTGGAGTTGGACAGCGGCAGGGACAAACGCGTGACCGCGCAAATCCACGTGAATCTGGCAGGCGTTTATGGGGCGCTCGGACGTTATCAGGACATGATTTCCATCTGCCGGAAATCCGTCGAATTCCTTCCGAAAAACGCCCAGGCTTACAGCCATCTGGCGTATGCCCATCTCATGACAGGGGACCATCCCAACGCGCTCCGGGCCGGCGAGGAAGCGGTCAAGATCGCTCCGAAGTTCGATGAGGCGTTAAACACCCTGGGCGCGGCGCACGCCGCCGAAGGGCGATATGACATGGCCATGGAATTCTTCGAGCGGGCCTTGCGGGCGAATCCCTCGTATGCCCCGGCCTTGGAAAACCTGAACAAGGCGCGCGCCCTGACAGGGAATTGATTCCTGCCCGTCCATCTTGCCGGATAAGACAAGCAGATCCTAACGGGTTTCCCCTGCATCGCCGGAGAACCGAAGTATTTCAGACCCGGCTATTTGCCGATGCTCAGCCGGTCCGCCAACATCCGGGGAAGGCCCGCCTTGATGATCTTCTGCTGCGCCCGGGGAATGTCATATTCCACCCGCCGGATATCCACGGTCAACGCGGAGTCGTCAAAAATCGCATACGAGGCCCTGGGATTCCCGTCGCGCGGCTGCCCCACGCTTCCGGCATTGATGATATACCTGACCCCCGGCTCGAGCCTGAACGAATCCTCCTGAAACCAGTCGATAAAATCCCCTTCCAAAAAAATCAGCGGTTTATGGGAATGCCCGATAAAACACACCTGTTCTTCCAGCAAAAGAAAATTGGGATGAGCATCGTCAATGTCCAGAATATATCCCCATTCGCCGGGCGCCACAAGGTTCGCGTGAACGGCCCGGAACCCGCCTGTATCAGGCGCCGGTCGACCGCCACTCGCCGTCCCGCGACCCGGCGAACCGGACGGACGCCCCTGCGCAAGGGGGATCCGCTCCGTCAGCGGCAATCGGTCTAAAAAACCGCATTCCTCAGAGGTCAACTGCTTTTTCGTCCATTCCACCGATTCCCGCGCATAGGTGTTGTACTGGTCACGGGGGCTCTTTCCCGACACGGCATAATCATGATTGCCGGCCACGCAAATACACCCCGGCGACCGTATCAGCTCCCGCAGCCTGGCGATACAGGCCCCCGGCTCAGCGCCATACCCCACAATATCACCGAGAAAAACAAAATGCTCGGCCCCCTGCCGTCTCGCATCTTCCAGGACGGCATCAAAGGCCTCCTGATTGCCGTGAATGTCGGAAATAATGGAATATTTCACAAAGGCCCTCCCCGAGGCGGCTATTTATTTCTGAGCGATCCTCTGCTCCAGATCTTTAACGTATTTTTTCAGTTTTTCGACCTCTGACTGAAAATGTTCGGCGTCCCGCCCGAACTGTTCCAGCTGCTCCACCCGTTCCAGGAGGGCCTGGTTGGTGGTCTCCAACCGCTTCATCAGCCGTTTGTTCTCGATGGACAGCCTGGCCTTCTCGATGGCTTTCCGGACCGTCAGGATCATTTCCTTGGAGTCGAACGGTTTAATAATATATTCCGTGACGATGCCCGCGCTGATGGCCTCAATGGACGACTCCAGGGACGGGTTGGCAGTGACGATGATCACGGGGATCCACTCCAGTTCCCGCTTCAACTTCTCGACGAGATCGATCCCGTTGATGTCCGGGAGTTTCAGGTCCAGACAGATCAAGTCGAATTTTTCCCTGGCAATGGCCTGGTAGGCCGCTTCCCCCGTGGACACAATCTGGTGCTGATACCCCATGTTCGCGAAGATCTTCTCATACACCTTCTGGACCGTCCGGTCATCTTCAACGATGAGGACCCTGAACCCTTTTTGCATCGCGCCGCTGGACATGTTCATTTCGTTCTCCTTCAGGCTTTGCCCTCCCGCCGGCGGAAAATCATTTCCCCTTGAGGGCTTTTTTGATGGCCTCATCGAGTTTATTCAAATCATAAGGCTTCGTGATGACTCCGTTAACGCCTAAATCCGGCTCCCGTTCCGCGACTTCCTCAAGCCCCGTGCCCGAAACGATCACAATGGGGATATGCTTCGTGTCTTCCCTTTTGCGGAGCTCTTTACAAACTTCAAACCCGTGCATCTTGGGGAGAATGATATCCAGCAGGATAACATCCGGCCTCTCCTTGACCGCCATATCAATCCCCGACTGACCGTCCATCGCCGTGATCACGTCATAGTCCCCGGCCTTCAGCAAGGCCTCATTCAACCGGACGACAAGCGGATTGTCTTCCACCACCAAAACCTTGATTCTTGCCATAACCGATCTCTCCCTTTCGCTGTTGCCTCACAGTTCCAAAAAAAGCTTAAGAACGTACTTGGCGTCCCCCTTGATCAGGATCACTTCATTGCGGCGGATCTCTTTGATCTCAAACTCCCCGATCCTCTCCCCGGCCCTCAGGATATGTCCGTTGATCAGCGCCACCGGTTCGGGCTCCATCATGATCCCCGTCAAGGCCAGGTCGGAATAATCCATGTCGCCCTTGTCGACGACGGCCTTCAAATCGAATTTCCTGAACGGGTCCTGGATGTTACTGAAATCCGACGGCTGGGTCTCCGCGCCGAACATCTCGATCATCAGGAGGGCGTCCTTCTCCAGGATGGGAGGGACGGCCTGTGGCTGCAAAGCCCCCCCGGTCTGCACCCCCCGCCCCCGGTCATCCCTCGGGGCAAGGACCCCGGAACTGACGATGCCATACAGGGTGACCGCCCCCAAAATAACCGCGATGATTTTCTCTCTTTGACTCATGGCGCCCGCCTTCTGCAAGATGTTCCCGGCGTCAACCCTCCGCGAACAGAACGAATATCGTCAATTTCATGTCCAGCTGCGGATAACTCAAAAGATTCTCGTGGATCGACAGCGACTGGACGCTGACCGGAACTTCCAGGGTCTCGAACTGCGACAAAAACCTGACCAGCCGGGCATAATCGCACCTGAACTCAAGGGCAATGGGGATCATTTGATACTTCCCCTGGACCTGCGGCTGCAACGGCTTGATCAAGCGCAGCTCGATCTCCTGGGACGACGCCAGATCCTCGATCATCAACGTGACCACCGGAACGCTGACCTCGCGCGTCATCTTCGACTGCGCTTCCGTCTTGGCGGCCTGCATCTTCTGGAATCCCGCCTCCAGGCCCGCCAGTTCCGTCTCGAGTTTTTTCTGAAGAACGGCTTTATCCTCTTTCGTCAACGTCCGGACCGCCGCCCGGGCCATGCGGATCCTGCCGTAACAATCCGAGATCCCTTTGATCAGCGGAAAAAGATCAAACAAAAAAAACACAAGGGCCAGGACAAGGACCGTCAATTTGACTAACTTCAGAATATTTCCTTGAGCCAAAGGGATCATTTCACGACACTCCGTCCGAAAAGGGCCGACAAAGCCTCATCGTTTCATATAGCACACGATCGAAAAACCAACCTTCCCGTCCTGCCCCCGCTCCATGGAGCTCAGTTCGACATTTTTGAAAAACGGGACCTTTTTCAATTCCAGCATAAATTCGCTGACCAGCCTGGTATTAAATGATTGCCCGGCGATCCTGCAGGTCTTGCTTTCATGGTCCAGATTAAAATCGTTCAGCCACACCCGGGACTGGGCCATCTCCCCGAGATTGACGAGGATGACGGGAGTCGAGGCCCGCTGCGCGATGCTTTCCAGGAGGATTTCGTGCCCGGCATGAAAGTCCCGCATTTTCGAGAGGACCTCGTCGATCCTGACCTTCACCTCGCCGACTTCCCTGGTCTGGATATAGTCCATCGGCCGCTCGGCGAGCCTCTTCATGTTTTGCAGATGCATGGCCAGCAGGACGTGAACGACGGCCATCACCAGCAGGATCGGCGCCAGGACCAGAACGAAGGCGTTCCGGATCGTCTTGATCTGTTCGACCTTTTGCATCTGTTCGGGGAGCAGGTTGATCTGCCTCATATTTTCACACTTTCCATCGCGGGCCTTTTCATAGGGCGGCTCCAAGCGCAGAGACCAAGAGCGCGGCCGGTTCCGGGGACGGCCGGCCGCCGGTTCCGGCCAGGGACAAAATCCGGGCGGCCCCTTCCATGCCGGAAACGGAAAGTTTCAGATGGTTCGCAAGGTATGCGTCAAGGCCGCGCGTCAGTGCCCCGCCTCCGCACAATAAAACTTTCGCGATCCCTTCTGTCATTTCTTCGCGCTCCGAGTAAGCCAGTCCGCGTTCGATCTGCTTGACCAGTTCCGACAGGACCGGGTGAATGGCCGCCGCATATTTGTCCGGGACGGTCTGGCCCGCGGCGAAGGGCTCGACCCCCAGCTCTCTTTTCATGCTTTCGGCCTCTGCCCGGTCCAGGCCCATTCCCTCCACGATCGATTGGGTCATGTGGTGCCCGCCGATCTCAAAGCTCCTGGCCAGCCGCAAGGAATTCCTTTTCAGGATGGTGACCGATGTCGTCCTGTGACCGATGTCAATGACGGCGACCCCGGAGGTCTCTTTGGGAGACAGGTCCTGCAGGACGGCCTTGGCCACGGCAAAAGGCGGAATATCAATGACCGTCGGCGTCAACCGCGCGGCTTTGAGGACCCTCAGGTATTTATCAATGGTCTTCTTCTCCACCGCCACAATGGCGACTTCCATCTGGCCGGGATCCTGCGGGGAACGTTCATCGATGATCTGATAATCGACGCTGGCGTCTTCAATGGAAAACGGAATATATTTCTCGGCCTGCCAGCGGGCGGCCTTCGCCAGCTCATTCGGGGCGAGCCTCGGGATGTGGATATGCCTGATATAGATCCCGGGGTCAGAGACCACCACCCTGACCTTCTTATCTTTGATCTTCTCCTGCTGCCAGATGTCGGCCAGACACTGGGCGGTCAAGGTCTCTTCCGGGATGGAGCCTTTCGGGTCAGGAGAACGCAAGATCTCCCTGTAAACCCGCGTTTCCAAAGAAAGGTCCTTGACCGATCTCCTCAACCGGACCACCTTGACCGCGTAGGTCCCGATGTCCAAGCCGGTCGCCACCCCTTCTTCAAACACATTTCCCAGGAACACTTCCGACTGGAAAGCCTTGAAGGGCTCCAGCCGGCTCATGATGTTCCTGAGCAATCCCCGGCCCATGTCAAAATTCATTCTCATATCGCTTGTCGCTTTCCTCTACCGGACGGGCAGGCGGATCGTGAACATCGTCCCCTTCCCGACCTCGCTTTCCACATCGATCGCCCCCTGGTGCGCTTCAATGATGTCCTGCGTGACCGACAACCCGAGTCCCGTGCCCTTGCCTTCGCCTTTGGTGGTATACAAAGGCTTAAAAATCTCGTCAATTTTGTCCGGGGGGATCCCGCAGCCCGTATCAGCGAACTTGACCGAGATCCATCCTTCCTGCGCGCGGGTGGAGATCCTCAGAATTCCGCCGCTGTTTTCCATGGCGTCCCTGGCGTTGATGATCATGTTCAGAAAAACCTGCTGGAGCTGGTGCTGGTCCGCGGTCGTTTTCGGCAGGCCCCCGGCCAGGTCCTTCTGGATCTCAATGCTGGACCTCTTGATGTGAAACTTGGCGATCACCAGGGACGCCTCAACGACCTGATTGATGTCCACCAAAGACATCTTCTGCTCTTTTTTCCTGCCGAACTGCAGCAACGTCTGGACGATGGATTGGCAGCGGATCGCCTCGCTTTCCACGATCTTGATGAACTCAAAACATTCCCGGATGCTGGCGGGGTCCATCGATTCCTTGGACAGCATCTTCTCCGACAGCTGCGAATATCCGAGGATGCTTGTCATGGGATTATTGATCTCGTGAGCGACCCCCGCGGCAAGGCGCCCCAGCGCCGACAATTTTTCCGATTCGATCAGCTGTTCCTGACGGTCCCTGATCTCCTGGTTGGCCTTCTTGAGGCTGTCGAAAAGCATGGCATTCTCGATGGCCATGGCCGCCTGGCTGGCGATCGCGCTCGTCAGTTCGAGATCGTCCTGGTTGAACCTGACCTTCGTTGCGTTCGTGTCGACGTGCAGGATCCCCAGGATCTTGTCCTTGGATCTTAACGGGACGCACATGGCGCTTCGGATCCCCTGAATGATGATGCTCTCGGCGCCGGAAAATCTGGAATCATGCTGGGCGTCCGAAGTCAGCACGGACTCCCCCGTCTTTAAGACATGAAAAACGATCGAACGGGAAACCGCCATCTCAGGGGAGGCATCGCTGCCGCGCCGCCGCGCCGCGCGGGGAGTCAACTCCGTCGCGTCCTCATTGGAAAGCATGATAAATCCGCGGTCGGCGCCCATGATGTCCAGGACCAGGTCCAAGATCTTGAGCAGCAGGAGATCGATATCCGTCACGACACCCAGCTTGCTGCTGACGTCGTACAGCGTCAGAAGCCGCTGATAGATTTTGGGGACCGCGGCCCCGTCCGTCTTGGAGAAGTCCCGGAACGTCTCCGCCTTGTCTTTGACCGGCAGCCGGCATTCCACGACGGCCCCGGTCGAGCCCTGTCCTTCCGGCAGCAGTTCCACATGCGAATCGGAAAGGGCCCCATCTTCCTTGTCCGAAGCCTCCTGGGACAAAAAATCCAAAACGGTCGAGCCGAGCGAGATCTTGTCCCCCGGTTTCAATTCGCATTTCTGGATTTCGTTCCCGTTGACTTGCGTCCCGTTCACCGATTGGAGGTCCTCCAGACAGTAGCCGTGACCGGACGGCGCGATGCTGCAATGGACGCGGGAAATCCTTCGGTCCGCCAGCGCGATCGTATTGGAAGGATCGCGGCCGATGGTCACGCGCTCCTTGCCCAAGAGACAGACACTCCCTTTTTTCGGTCCCGTTTTGACGACGATCTTAAACATTCCGCCCTCTCATCAACATTACGGTTGTTTTAAGGCCTCGATCCTTTGCCTGGCTTCGCTGACGTATACACCGTTCTTATCATATTTTATGAGTTCATTCCAGGCTTTGGCAGCCTTTTTCAATTGTTGTTTCCTTTCATACGCCAGGGCCAGGCTGCGGTAATACAGCGGATAATCGTGCCGCAACTGGACGGCCTTCTGAAATTCACCGATCGCGGCATCCACCGCCCCCTCTCCAAGATGCCCCATCCCGGCCGTATGATGCTGTTCCGCTTCCTCAAAAGTTTTCAAAGAGGCCTGGGCCTCCGCCATGAGGTTTTTCCCTCCCCGGGGAAACACCTGCGCGATCGCGCGATCCGCGCGGACAACCCCTGCCGACAAAAGTTCCCGGAACCAGAAGGCGGCGCCGGCAAGGCAGAGCGCGGCGATGATCCAGAAAACCCATGGAGCGTCAGCGCCATTTCCCGGCGGCGCGGCAAGGCGCTCGGTGGAAGACGCCTTGGCGCGGGTCCCCTTTTCCGTCCCTTCCTGGAGAATGGCCCGTCCTGTCATGGGGGACAAAGCGTCCAGCAGTTCTTCGGCGCTGGCATACCTCTGGGACATCTCTTTGCTCATGGCTTTGCTGACAAGGGCCTCGACCTCCGGCGGGACCTCGGGCCGCAGACTGCGGATGGGGACAGGCTGTTCATTTTTATGTTTATACAAAATCACCTGAACATTTTCTCCTTTGTAAGGCGGGCGCCCTGTCAGCATCTCATACATGGTGACCCCCAAAGAATAAATATCCGTCCGGCAGTCCACCTCCTCGCCGCTGATCTGCTCGGGAGACATATACTCCGCGGTCCCAAGCGACGCGCCGGCGATCGTGATGTTGGTGACCCCCGCAATCTTGACGAGGCCGAAATCCATCAACTTGACCTGTTCATCCACGGCGACCATGATGTTCGACGGCTTGATGTCCCTGTGGATCATCTGTTTACGGTGGATGTAAACCAGGGCCGTGGCGATCTCTTTCGTGACCCGGAGCGCTTCCTGCGCGGGAAGGACCCCCCACCGGCTGATCTTTGACTTCAGAGTTTCCCCCTCGATGTATTCCATGACGAAATAATGCTTCCCTTTTTCCATGCCGTAGTCATAAACCTCCACGACATTGGGATACCTCAACTTTGTCAGGGCGTGGGCCTCGCGGCTGAACCTCTCCACAGTCGATCTGTCCACAAACGACGGCGGCAAGACCTTGATCGCGACGGTCTTCTGGGTCTGAGGATCAAACGCCTTGTAGATGATCCCCATCCCGCCCTGGCCCACCTGTCGCTGGATTTTATATTTTCCGATGGTGTTTTCCATTAATGCCCCTGCCAGGATGAAATGACGATGGGACCGCCGCTGGCCGCGGAAAAATGCGGCGGGTCCAGGTCCGGGTTATAGTTCACCGTAAAATTGTTGACAAATTGCATCGTCAAGTCTCCCGTGCGGGCCACCAGCGATCCGTTGAAAAACGAAGGCCCGGTGATGCTGGACAAGCTCATTGATGTCCCGGCATACACAAGCCCGCTGATGAGCGGCTTCCACGTCGCGGTCATCGTCAGGCTCGACCCCGCCACGATGGCCGGGTTGTTGCCCGTGGGCGTTATCGTCATGCTCCCGCTTATCGAAGATATCTGGATGACCCCCGTGACGATGATCGAACCGTCGAGATTGAAATTATTGATCCCCGAGATGGTCAGGTTCCCGGCCACATAATGAATCCCCGGCAACGGATTGGTGTTCCAGGTCGGCCAACCGCTGTACGCATAATCGGCGATGGCCTGGTATGCCGGGAAGGACACCGTGGGGATGGAGACCCCGCCAGGCTTGGGCGCGAGAACGCTTCCGTTGACAGTGACCTGCGGCTGAATGGCTGCCGTGCTGTTGCCTTCCACATTCCCGTTGATGACACCGCTGTTGCCGATATTCATCGTCGGCGAGGTCCCGGACTCCACGGCCCCTGTCCACTTGACCTGCTTGACCTTGGCGTTGATGGTCCTGGCCCCGGCCCCGTCCGGCACCCCTCCGGACCCCGTGACTGTCAGGCTGGGGGCAGAATAAAGGGCATAATAGTCATTGATCCCGTCGTAATCCAGGTCCTGCGAGGGGATGTTCCCCAACCCGTCCCCGTCGGGATCTGTCCCGCTGCGAATCTCGGCGATGGAATGCTCGACCGCGGACTCGGAATTATACAGCGCCTTGAGCGCGCTGCGGTAATTGTTGGCGATCAGGATCTCGGTGCGCATGTTCGACAGATACCCCATCCCCAGGGTGATCAGGACCGTCATGATGGCCAGGGCGGCGACGAACACCACCCCTTTTCTGTTTGAACGCACAATCATTCCCTGCCCCCGTCATTTGTTGCGAAAGGTCACCCGCGAGACCATATCGACCTGGCTGACACTGGTGTCCAGCGCCTGGGCCCTGATATAAAGATCGACGGCGATCGCCAAGCTGAGAGGGTCCGCCACCGCCAGCGGGACCATATCCCCCGAAGCGTTGAGCTTAAGGGGAATCGTCTCCAGCAATATCTTGACTTCGCCCGAGCGTCCGGCGACGGCCACGGGGACGCCCCCGTCAACAGACCTGTCCAGGACATCTCCCGTGGCTTGATACCGGATCCGTTCCGTGGTCATCTCATCGGCGTCAACCAAATTGTTGGTATCGAACTCCAGGATCTGGTTGGGGATATCGCGGGTCACCAGTTGTGTCGCGTAACGCATTTCCGAGGTCATGCGGGACAGGGCGGCCTGCCCGTGCTGGATCATCTCGGCGCGTTGCGTATTTTTCCGCCAGCTGCGCCGGCCCGTTTCAAAGGTGGCGGTCAGCGTCGCCAACGCCACCGCGCCGATCGCAAAGGCCAGCATCACTTCCAGAAAAGTGAACCCGTTCGTCCGCGTCTTTTGCATCGCTGTCAAGAGATCCCTCCTCCTCGTCAACGGTCCGACACCAGAAAGCAGACGCTGTCCTGCTTGTTCGTCCCCAACGCGGTCGTCCACCGGCAGGTGACGACCACGCGCTTCAAATACTGGTTGCCGCCATAGTTCGTCGCCTGCGAGACATCGAGCCGATACTGCGTGTACGGAGCCATGAACACATCCGTGGCGGTCACATTTTTGCTGAACTCCTGGCCTTTGATCTCTTCGACCTTGGCCTGCAGCACGTTCGTGACGATCATGTCTTCCTGGATCATGGTCAGGCTCCGATTGCCGAAGGTGAACATCATCATCACAGAGACCGCCATCACCTCCATGACGGCCATCGCCGCCAGGATCTCGATGAGCGTGAAAGACCGGCGCGAACGCGGCCATTGTCCATGTAAGCGGCTAAAGAACATTGACTTTTCCCGTGACCTCCAAAATGATCAACGTCATGGTTTTCCCCTGCGGGTCGCGCAAGAGCACGCTCCCGCCCTCCGACGGCGCGCCGAACTGGTCGAAATCGACCAGGTCCGTTCCGGCGACGGTGAATGTGGTCGAACTGACGGTCACATTGTTGCGCATATCCAGGTTCTCAATGGCGGAAAAAAACGTCCCGTTATACTCATAAATGGAATAGGCGGTCGAGTTCCAGCCCACGCGGTGCGGCTTCTGTTTGGTGATGGCCAGCTGCTGGGCCTGCCGGATCTTCGCCCGCATCCGGTTCGCCTCGGTATCCAAACTCCAGGCATTGGTAAACCCGGCCATTCTCGGAAGAACGATCGTGAACGTCATGAGGATCACCCCCATGACCAAAAAAAGCTCCAGCA
Organism: Candidatus Omnitrophota bacterium; assembly: GCA_030688425.1. Lineage (NCBI taxonomy): Bacteria > Pseudomonadati > Candidatus Omnitrophota > Candidatus Omnitrophota bacterium. Next base: position 577,198 of record JAUYIB010000012.1, read on the forward strand.
AAGAATACCCGGAACAGGAATCTCTCCTGCGCAGACCGGTCATGGCCATGCCCCCTCTGAACGTTTTCCTCAATAGGTACTGTACGGCGTCCCGAAAGCATCGGAACCCGACAGATTGGGATGGATGACATGGTTCCCCGGATCCCAGTGCCACCCGCCGCTGTAATTCGGGACGCTGTAAACAGTGGCCGTCCCGCTGATCGCCTCCTTGGGGATCGCGGGAAGGTATTGCGTGCCGCTGGGGGACCCGCTCACCAGGTCGGACAAACTGCTGTTCGGCCACTGCCCCTCCTCTTCATAGAACATGGCGACGGCCATGCGGATACTTTCCAGATTGGCTTTTGTGACGTTCACGTTGGTGCGCTTGTGGTGCGACTGGAAATTGGTCACAGAGATGGCCGCGATCATTCCGATGATGGCCAGGACCATCAGGATCTCGATGAGCGTGTGACCACGGCGTTTGAATGCGAAGATCATCATGCGGCACCTCCTCTCCCCGCGCATGCTTCGGCCGCCCCTAACGGATATTCTGCAGGAGACTGGCCATGGGAAGGAATATGGCGATCGCGATATACCCGATGATCAGGGCCATCGTGACCATCAGGATGGGTTCGATCAGCTTCGTGAAGGCGTCAATGGCCGCGTTCACTTCTTTGTAATAGAACTCCGCGATCTTGTTAAGCATCTTCTCGAGCGACCCCGTTTCTTCACCGACCCTGATCATGTTGACGACCATCTCCGGGAACAGCCCGCTTTCCTCCATGGGCTGCGTCATGGGCTTGCCCTGCTCAACGCTGACGGAAACCGCCTTGAGCGCCTTGACCACGGCCTTGTTTCCGATGGTGTCGGTAACAACATCCAGCGCGGTCAGGATGGGGATGCCGGAACCGGCCAGCGTGGCCAGCGTCTGGGTGAAGCGGACAGAAACGTCCTTCTTGAGGAGATCCCCCACGACGGGCACGTTGAGCTGGAACAGGTGGAAATGGTATTTCCCTTTTTCCGATGAGACCAGGATCCTCAGCACCCCGGCCGCCCCCAGCACCGCCCCGGCCGCAAGAAACCAGTACCCGGTGATGAGGGAGCTAAGGGAGAGAAGGAACCGCGTTGGACCGGGAATCGGAACGCCGATATCCCGGAAGATAATGGCGAATTGCGGGAGCACGACGGCGACCAGGAACAGGATGACCACCAAAGAAACGGTCAAAAGCATGGAGGGATAAATCATCGCCGAGAACAGCTTGGACCGGATCTCCGCCTGGCGCTCATAGAAGATGGCCAGGCGATTGATCATCTCGCCCAGGACCCCGCCGACTTCGCCGGCGTTGACCATCTGGACGTATAAGCGGGAAAAAATCCTGGGGTGCTCCTTGAGGGCATCGGAAAAAGTCGAGCCCTCTTCCACCCGCTGGCAGACCGTGCTCAAGACGTATTTGAATCTTTCGTTCTTGGCCTGCACGATCAAGACTTTCAGGCTCGTGACGAGCGGAAGGCCGGCATCCAGAAGGGTGTACAGCTGCCAGCTGAAGACCGCGATATCAATCAGCCGGACGCGCGGGGAGACCGAGAACAGACCGGAGAGGCGGAATTTCTCCCGCTCCTTTCTCTCAAAATAATCGATGATAAAGTATTCCCTCTCGACGAGCTTGCGGCGCAGTTCTTTCCCGTCGACGGCATCCAACTGGCCTTGGAGAACCCGCCCGGCTTTATCGCGGACCTTGTAAAAAAAGACCGGCATGACGAAAGGTCATTCCTCCTCGGTAAACGTCACTCTTTTCAGCTCCTCCAAGGTCGTTTTCCCCTGGAGGACTTTCTCGACACCATCGTCCCACAGCAGCTTCATCCCTGATTTTTTTGCGGCTTCGCGGATCATGTCGTTGGATTTCTGCTCGTGGATCAGCCGCCGAAGCTCCTTGTCGACGACCATGAGCTCATAAAGGCCGGTCCTCCCGCTGTAACCGGTATTCGCGCATTGGTCGCACCCTTTCCCGCGGTAAAAGGTGTATTCCTGAGGGAGGCCTTTCAGCATGACCGCGTCCAGGACCTCCTGTGTCGGCTGAAAGGGCTCTTTGCATTTTTCACAGATCGTGCGGACCAGACGCTGGGCCAGCACGCAGCAAACGGACGACGTTACGAGGTAAGACGGCACCCCCATGTCGATCATCCGGGTGATGGAGCTGACCGCGTCATTGGTGTGAAGCGTGCTCAGGACCAGGTGCCCCGTCAGGGCGGCACGGACAGCGACATCGGCCGTTTCGAGGTCACGCATCTCGCCGACCATGATCACGTCCGGGTCCTGGCGAAGGATGGACCTCAAGCCATTGGCGAACGTCACGCCGGCTTTGACGTTCACGGCGATCTGGTTAATGCCCCCCAGATCGTATTCCACCGGATCCTCGATCGTGATCACATTCTTGTCCGGCGAATTGATCGATTGGAGGGCCAGATAAAGGGTCGTCGTCTTTCCGCTCCCGGTCGGCCCGGTGGCCATGATGATCCCGTAGGGCCTCTTGATCATCTCCTCAAAACGGTTCAGGCACTCCTCGCTCAGGCCCAGCTGCCTCATCCCCATCCGGATCGTGCTCTGGTCCAGGAGGCGCATGACCACCTTCTCGCCGTAAATGGTCGGCACGGTGGAAATCCTCACGTCGATATTCTTGTTTTCGACGCGGATCCTGAACCGTCCGTCCTGCGGGGCCCTTTTGATCGAAATGTCCATGCCGGCCATGATCTTGATGCGGGAAACGATCGGGGCCTGCAGGCGCTTGGGCGGCGACATGGTCTCCCGGAGGATCCCGTCGATGCGGTAACGGATCCTCAGCCCTTTTTCATCGGGCTCGACATGGATGTCGCTCGCCCGTTCCTTGATGGCCTGGCTGATGATGGTGTTGACAAGACGGATGATCGGGGCGTCCACGGCGTCCACGACGTCCTCCGCCTCCTCCTCCCTGTTCTCCCGGATGATCTCGAGCTCTTCGGCTTCCTGGGCCATGCCTTTGACGATCTCCTCCAGTTGTTCCTTCTGTTCGAAGAACACCGCTATCGCCTTATAGATCTCGTCCTTCTTGCTCAAAACCGCTTCGATCTTGCAGCGGGAAATATTTTCCAGGTCATCAATGGCAAAAACGTCCATCGGGTCCGCCATGGCGACCGTGAGGACGTTCGCGGTTTTATAAAGCGGGAAGACGTGGTACTGCCGGCAGGTTTTCTCGGGGATGATTTTGGTGACTTCGGGATCCGCGACTTTGCCGATGAGATCGCTGCAAACCTGGATCCCGAGGACACCCGCCACGAATTCGACCATGCGGTCTTCGGTGATGAATTCCATATCGATCAGAATCTGGCGCAGCGGGACCTTCGTCTCCTGGTGCTTCTTGAGCGCCAGGTCAAACTGCTCCTGCGTGATATGCTTTTCCTCAACTAACCTCTCGCCGAGTCGCTTTCGAATATATTCAGGCATAACAGAAGGATCACCTTTTGGGATTGATTTCGATTTCCCGTATCGCCCGGACCAGTTCTTCATAATGGCGCGGGTCGTCAACATATTTGGCGGCCCCCGCCTTCAGGCTGGCCCCCTTACAGTCCACGATGCCGGAATAGGAATAAACAATAACGGGAATATCTTTAAGCGCGGGATGGCCTTTGAATGCCCGGATCAACTCATCACCGGAGATCCCTTTCTGCATGAATTCCATGAGGATAAATCTCGGGAGCGGCTGGGGGACGGCGTCCTTGAGCTGCTGGATGCTGCGGAGAAAGACCACCTGATACTGCTCTTTTTCCAGGGCTTCCGCGATCTTTGGGGAGTGGATGTTCTCGGCAAGTTCAACCAGGAGAACGGCGGGCCGGTGGAATTTCGCGAGGATCCTCCCCGTCTCGGACAGCAAATGCTCGACCAGAAAGGGTTTTGCGACAAAACCCGCCGCTCCCATGTCCTGAAAGATCGCCTCAAATTCGGCCTTGGAGGTCAGAATCAGGACAGGATAACGGACATGCCCATAACCGGTGATGATGTTTTTAAAAAACTCCAGGCCGCTCATCCTGGGCATATGGATGTCCAGGATGATGAGGTCCGGCTGAACGGACTTCAGCTTCTCCAGCCCTTCCTGGCCGTCAGGGGCCGTGACAACAGTATGACCTTGAGCCTCAAGCTGATACTTCATCAGCCCGACCAGGCTTTGGTCGTCATCGACAATCATGATGACCTTGGGTATCGTCATGGAGTCACTCCAGCATTGTGTCGATCTTTTTTTTCAGCTCCTCGACATCAAAAGGTTTGGCCACACACACGTTCGCGCCGGCCTGGAGCATCTTGTCCTCTCCCTCGCTTGCGAACGACCCTGAAACGGCAATGATCTTGACGTCTTTATTGGCGGGATCTCCGCGGATATGGGCGCAGACCTCATAACCGTCCACCCCGGGCATCTTGATGTCCAAAACCACCAAGTCCGGGTGAAAACTCGAGAATATACGGCCGGCACTGAAACCGTCGTAAGCGACATTAATATCGTAACGGGTGTCTGTTTCGAGAGTTTTTCTGACCAGTTGGACGATCCTGCGGTCATCATCCACAATCAGGACTTTTTTCTTGAGACTGACCCTCTCGAGCCCCTGGGGAATGGGCATGCGGTACTTCTCAAGGAAGTCAAGAAAGTCATTGATCCCGACACGGCTGTGCTGGCCGGGAGTGCGGTAGGCCTTCAACTTACCCTCAGCGATCCATTTGAGCACGGCCCTGTAAGTCACATGGCAATATTCCGCCACCTGCCCGGTTGTCAACGGCTCCTTGATCATATGGATCCCCTCATCCTGTTTATAAATATAATATACTATTAAGAATTTTTATACACTAAATTCCATTTTCTCGTATTGAAATCCAGCTCCCGGATTTCCGTGTAAGTCTCCTGGCTCAACAGGCCCTTGGCAAACTCAAAAATCGTGGGTTCCTGGATCTTCTTGAGTTTCATATTGTCAAAATAATAATAGTGCCCTTTGTCCTGAAAAACACAGATGGCATGCCCCTTTTCCTCTGAATGGAAGGTGAAAAATTTTGGTGAGTATCCCATGACCCTGAGCACAGCCACATTCAAAAATGCAAAATCCTCGCAATCACCAAATTTTCTGGCCAAAACACTCAACGGATCAGCCCATGCCCCTGCTTTACTATCTTTCCTATATACAATGTGCTTCTCCAACCATTTTGCATAATCTTTAGGTGTATATATTTTATTATTTTTCAATAGTTTATAGATTTTTTCGTCTATTTTACTGGGACGGGAAACGAGGACGCCGTCTTTCTGTGTCTTGACATGACGTATGCGAAATTTATATTTATTATCGGCTGAATATGCATAATCTGCTGTAAACAAATAGGATATGAAACATACAAATAGAATGATCCCCTTCATTCTTCGCATCGCAGCGCTTGGTTTTATCCTGATTTTTGGATTGATTGTTTCCATGTTTTATGTATACCCTGTTCCTGTTGTTCATTCTGTTCCTCTAATCTACATTGTATACCATATTCCTGAAGTTGTCAATACCACCACACAATATTTCACAGAAATCACAAATATAACTAATCTAATGAGTTGCGAAAAACACAAGGCTTATAAACAAAAACACTCAAATGAATAACGTCCGTATTATTGAAAACCGTATTGGGAGGGAACGCTTAAAAGGAAGGAATAATGGCAAAAAAGCGGCATCCGATACTCAACCAAGCTGCTTCTTTACTAATTCGAGAAATTTTGTCTGGTCCAGGGGTTTGGCCATGACTTGATAGCTCACGTCTTGGACTTTAATGTCCAGGTCTTTCGCGACTTCTTCCGCTCGCGTTATCATAGCTGTCAAAAAGAGGACAGGGGCACGGCAGGAGTGTTTCTCGCGAATGGCCTGGATGATTTCCGCGCCGTTCATGTCCGGGAGCATCAGGTCAACGATAATCAGGTCCGGCGGGTCTTTTTCGACTTTTGCGATGGCTTCCGCGCCGTTTGAGGCCTCCACAACCTGATAACCTTCCCGGCTGAGAATCAGAGAGCACAATTTGAGCACATGCGGCTCATCATCGATAATCAATATTTTCCGGTTTTTCATATCCATCTACCTTGTTTAAGACCATTGAATGGAACCTCACCGCCGGTATTTAACTGAATTTTATATTAACATAAAAACAGGACTTTGAAATGCGAATATTATATAAAAAGCCGCATCCACGGACGCCATCAGGCGCATGCGTTGACACAGCCATGACCTGCCCTCAAAGACTCCTGAACCGCCTATAAATCGTTTTTAACGCTTTTGGCTTTGGAGCCCCTGTGAAAAACATAATAAAGCACCGGAAGAACGATCAGCGTCAGCGCCGTTGAGGACAATATCCCTCCGATCACAACCGTTGCCAACGGCCGTTGAACTTCGGCGCCGCGCCCCATGGCCAGCGCCATGGGGACAAAACCCAAAGAGGCCACAAGCGCGGTCATCAAGACCGGACGCAGGCGGGTCAAAGCGCCCACCCGGATGGCCTCTCTGATCTCATGACCCTCCTGCCTCAACTTCTTGATAAAAGAGACCATGACAACGCCGTTGAGCACCGCGACCCCGGAAAGGGCGATGAATCCCACCGCGGCGGAAATGGACAGCGGGATGCCCCGCGCCCACAGCGCCGCCAACCCTCCGGTCAACGCCAGCGGGACGCCGGTGAAAACCAGCAACGCGTCCTTCACGTCCCCGAACATCATAAAAAGCAGAACAAAGATCAAAAATAACGCCAACGGGACAACGACGCTCAGCCGATGGCCGGCCGAAAGCATCTGTTCAAATTGCCCGCCCCAGTCTATCCAATATCCGGGAGGGATCTTGACCTGTTCCCCGATCGCGTCCCTGGCGTCCTGCACGAATGAACCGATGTCGCGGCCGCGGACATTGGCTGTAACGACGATCCGGCGTTTACCGTTCTCCCGGCTGACCTGGTTCGGCCCCGGGGCGATATGAAACTCCGCCACAACGCCGAGGGGAAAATAATTCCTGACCGGCTCTCCGTCGGGGGAGAGGTCCCCGCCCTGAGGCAGAGGGATCGGGATCCTTTTCAGCGCCTCGATGTCCGTCCGCAACTCTTCCGGCAATCGCACCACCAGCTCGAATCTCCGGTCTCCCTCAAACACCTGGCCGGCGCTGGCTCCCCCCAGGGCGATGGACACGGCCTCCTGGACGTCCGCCAGGTTCAACCCCAACCGCGCGATCTCCTGGCGGTCCACCATGATCGTGAGAACCGGAAGGCCGGTCACCTGCTCGGCCTTGACATCGGAAGCCCCGCGGACCTTCTTCAGGACTCTTTCAATGTCCTTCCCCGACCGCAGAAGGACATCCATGTCATCGCCGAATATCTTGACGGCCACGTCGCTTCTCACCCCGGCGATCAATTCATTGAACCGCATCTGGATCGGCTGGGTAAATTCATAGGCATTCCCGGGAATTTTCCGGACCATGGTTTCCAGGGCCGCCACAACTCCGGCCTTGGTCCGTTTCGGGTCCGGCCACTCGGACCGCGGCTTGAGCATGATAAACGTGTCCGCCACGTTCGGAGGCATCGGGTCCGTGGCGATCTCCGGCGTCCCGATCTTGGAAAAAACGGTTTGCACTTCCGGGATCTCCCTGATTTTTTCCTCAATGACGCGCTGCATCTCGACAGACTGCGAAAGGCTGGTTCCCGGGATGCGCAACGCGTGCATGGCGACATCGCCCTCGTCGAGGCTGGGGATAAACTCCCGTCCCATGAACATGGCCAGCAGGGCGCTGGCCAGGACAAAGGCCCCTGTCCCCAGGAACACCAACCGGCGATGCGCCAACGCCCAGTCCAGCGACGGGGCGTACCCCGCCTTGAACCATTTCATGACAGGCAGGTCCTTCTCCGACATGTCCCCGGACAGGAACACGGCCGCGGCGGCCGGGATGAAGGTCACCGAGAAAATCATCGCCCCGGCCAACGCCATCACGACCGTCAACGCCATGGGCACAAACATTTTGCCTTCGACTCCGGTCAAGGACAAAATGGGCAAATACACGACCATGATGATGAACTGCCCGAAAAGGATGGGCTTTTGGACTTCCTTGGAAGCGGCCGCCACAATATGCAGCCGCTCCTGCAAGATCAACCGCCGCCCCAAACGGTGCTGTTCTTCCGCAAGCCGGCGGATGCAGTTCTCGACAATGACAACGGCGCCGTCGATGATGATCCCGAAGTCTAACGCCCCCAAACTCATCAAATTCGCGCTGACGCCGTTGGCGACCATGCCCGTCACGGTAAACAGCATGGACAGCGGGATCACCGCGGCCGTGATCAGCGAAGCGCGGATATTCCCCAAAAAAAGGAAGAGGACGAAAATCACCAGCAGCGCGCCAAGCGCGAGGTTCTCTTTCACGGTCTCGATGGTGGCATCCACCAGAGTTGTCCGGTTATAAACCGGCTTTACAAAAACCCCCTCCGGCAATGTCTTATTGATCTCTTCGATCTTCCCGGCCACGCGCTCTGATACGATCCTGCTGTTTTCCCCCATCAGCATAAAGACCGTCCCCAGAACCGTTTCCTGCCCGTTTTCCGTGGCGGCCCCGGTGCGCAGCTCCTGACCCTGCAGCACATCGGCGACATCACGGACATAGATCGGCAGGCCTTCCTTATATCCCACAACGATCCGGAGCAGATCCTCCGCCGTTTTGACCTGCCCGGGGATACGGGCCAGATACTGCTCTCCAGCCCGCTCAATGTACCCCGCGCCGACATTGGCGTTGTTGTTCGCCAGGGCCTCCAAAACGTCGTGAAAAGTCAGGCCGTACGCCACCAGCTTTTCCGGATAGGGAGTGACATGGATCTGTTTCTCATACCCGCCGATCGTGTTGACTTCCGTGACGCCGGGAACGTTTCGCAATTGCGGTTTGACGATCCAATCCTGAATGGTGCGCAAGTCCGTGATGGAATGGGCCATGCCGTCTTCCTTGACGGCCCCCGGACGGGCCTCAACCGTCCACATGAAAATTTCGCCGAGCCCGGTCGCGATAGGCCCCATCACCGGGGCAATCCCGTCCGGAAGATTTCCCCTGGCCTCCTGGATCCGCTCGTTCACGAGCTGCCTGGCGAAATAAATATCGGTCCTGTCCTTAAAGATCACCGTCACTTGAGAAAGGCCGTACCGGGAAAGCGAGCGGGTCTCCTCGAGATTCGGCAGTCCGGCCATGACCGATTCGATCGGGAAGGTGACCCTCTGCTCAACTTCCAGAGGGGAATATCCCGGGGCTTCGGTATTGACCTGGACCTGGACGTTGGTGATGTCCGGAACGGCATCGATCGGCAGTCGCAGAAAATTATACACGCCCAGGACCGCCACACCCAAAACGCTGGCCAGGACAAACCAGCGGTGCTGGACAGCAAATTTGATCCCTTTTTCAAACATGGGTTCTCCTTGAGTGATTAATGGCTGTGCGCGTGTTCCATTTCGCTTTCCAGGAATTTGGATTTCAGGATAAAAGCGCCTTTGACGACGATCTCATCCCCCTCGGCAAGCCCTTCCACGGCGACAAATTCTTTTCCGGGTTCCCTGACGACGATTTCCCGCGCCTCAAACCCCCCGCCCCCGTCCCGCTTGAAAACGACGCTCTTGTCCCCCAGGGTCTGGACGGCGCTGGCCGGGACAGAAAGAAAACCCTCCTCTCCTCCGGCGACAATTTCGCCCTTGAGGAACATCCCGGCTTTCAATAGATTGTCCGGATTTTCAACTGCGACCTTGATCTTGACGGTGTAGGTCGATTCGTCCACGCGCGGCGAGATAAAAACGATCCTCCCCTCAAACACCCGGCCGGAATAGGCCAGCGGATAGATCAGGACCCGCTGATTCAACTGGATATGGGAGATGTCCTGCTCGTAAACGTCGAAATTGGCGGGAAGGACGCTGACATCGGCAATGGTGTGAAGCGATGTCGTCGGATCGACCCTGCCTCCCTCGTCGATGAAGTCCGCCATCACCATGCCGGAAACCGGGGCCTGGACCTCAAGATCTTCACCCCCGGCAGACCGGATCAGACACAAACGGTCGCCTGTTACGACCTTCTGCCCCAGTTCCACGAAGCACTCCTTCATGGCTCCGGACACGGGAGAAAAGACGTGCTCAACATTGTCCACATCCTGGGCTATCCGTCCGGTGACTGAAATCTTTCGCGCAGAGGACCTCTGTGTGACAGCCGCCGTCTCGATCCCGGCCAGCTCCTGCGCCTCCCCGGAAAGCGTCACCCGATCTTCCGCGGCCTCGTCATGATCGTCCTCATGCCCCTCGTGTCCCGCGCCGCCGTCGTGTTCGCCGTGCGTTTCGTGATCCGCCCCATGTTCGTCCCCATGCTCATCGGCGTGGTCCTCATGCTGCGCGACAGATGTCCGGGGCCCATCCTCCCTTAAAGCCGATGCCGTCCACATCCCGGCGAGAAAACAGGCCGCCATCAATGCGATCAATTTAAAATTTTTCATGCAAAAAATCCTCCTGCCTTAAAGGCGTGTAAATCGCGACTTCCAAGGAATTGATACTGCGTTCCAGATCATAGAGCGCCTCATAATAGTTCACTTTGGCCTGCGCGGCGGTCTTGACCTGGTCGAGATAATCCGTAAAACCGATCTTCCCCTCCCGATACCGCAGATGCGCCAGGCTTAAGAGCTCATTGGCCTCCCGCAGGGATTGGTTCAACAGATGGATCTGACTTTGGGCATACTCCGCGTTGAGAAAAAGCCGATAGACCTCCAGGCCGATCTCGCGCTTTAAGGCGTCCGTCTTTGTCTCCTCGATCGTTCTCCGGGCGCGCGCCTTTCGGACATCCCCCTGGTTCAGGTTCCACAGCGGAACATTGATGGAGACAAGGGCCGCATAATCCTTATCGTACGCGGTGTCGGTTTTTTCAAACCCGAGGCTGAAGGACGGTAACCGGCCAAGCTCCGCCCTGACCACGTCCTTTCGGCTTGAGTCGAACTGCAGCGCCTGTGCTTTCAAATCCGGCCTTTGCGCGATCGCCCGCCGGATCAAGTCCTCAAGATCAAGGGATAGGCTTTCCTCCCGCAATTCTTCCCGGATCTCGAAGGGACGGTCATAGGGGCGGCCCAGCAAAAAATTCAAGCCGGCCTTGTTCACCTTCAAGTTTCTCTGGGCGGCCAAAGATTCGCTCTCGGCCTTTCGCAATTCGATCTGGGCGCGGTTCAAATCATTTTTAAGAACCTGCCCGCTTTGATAGCGGATCTGGACGTTGCTGAAAAACTGCCGCAGGGCATTGGCATTATCTTCAGCAAGCCTGATCGACTGCTGATCGAGGACGATCTGGCTAAAGAGGCCCCTGACATCGGCATAAACCGCGGCCCAGGTCAATTTCACCATCTCCTCTTGGGCAAGAACGTCATTGCGGGCCATTTTTGTCTGGAGATACCGCACACCCACGGGGGAAAAAGGCTGTTTTATGGAAATCGAATCCAAATGCCCTCTGCGTTCCTCCGCTTCATTCTTCTTTAATCCGCCGACCTCGGCTTCCAGTTCCGGGTTAAGCCATGTCCGGACGGTCAGAAGGTCCCCTTGCGCCGATCCGATACGGGCACGGGCCTCGACCATCTGCGGATTGTCCTGATAAGCGGCGGCCAGCGCTCCCTTTAAGGACAAAACCTCTTCCGGGTCCTGTCCATGGCCCGGTCTCGGCCAAAGCAAGGCGCCTCCTATCAAAATGGCGCATAATGAGAAACGTTTAAGCATAGTTCCACCCCTGTTCAATGGACAGACTTCGGAGGTTAGAGAGCTGCGAAGGAATTACTGCGATGATTACGAGGAGACTCTCGGGGGCTGGATCTCTTGAGGCAGAACAGGCGCCTCATAAAGGAAATGCATGCCTTGGGACAAGAAAAAAATTTCGGAATTGTTGCCGGGGAGACTGGCCGTCCGGGGAAGGGCGGCGGCATGACAGGAGCAAGGACACACAAGAACGCAGTGATGGTGATCATCCGGCTGATGCTCTTCGCAGAGCGCGTCGAGAGGGATCAGCGCGATTGTCCAGGTGACGATCACAAGAAAAATGATCATTCGCATAGGACAGAATATACATTTTTTCCAGCCGTTTGTCAACAATACAGTCCCTTGAGGGGAAATGCCGCTAAAAAATCCGGAGGAACTCTTGCCTGATTTTGTCCGAGAAAACCGCCGCGCCGGTTTCCGGAAAAGGTCCCAGGGCTGCGCAGGGGCCGCCTGATCAAATCGATGGAGGAACGCGGCATTTTCAGCGGTCAATCGGGCATGAACGCTCAGGTCACCGGTTGACCAGCCAAAGAGGGACGATAAAAAGGACAAAGATCGCGGCCCCGATGATGAAGACAGCGATAAACGGCGAGACGGTTCTGCTCGATGACGCTCCGGGGTTGTGTCCGGCCGGATGGGAACCGGCAAGATAGGATCCGTTGCCGCTCTTTCCAAGTTCGTCCAGCCGCACCATGATCTCGTTCAATTTTTTATTCACTTCGTGGCACCAGATCAGGGCGACGGCCAGCAGCATCACCGCGCCCAGAATCCACAGCCCCCACATGCTCACAAAACGCAATCCCGCGGAATCCATACGCTCCTCCGTTTTTCACATTCTACCCCAAAGAAAAACCCTCTGCAACCAATCCGGTCACAAAGGGTATCGGCCATCCGGGCGGCGTCCCTGGTTATTTTTTAACGTGGGCCCTCTTGCTCCGCCCGGACACAATGTGCCAGACAAGAGCCGGCGGCAGCAGACAGCCGGCAATGCTGTGAAACCCGCTCATCCAGGACCGGACAGTTTCACTGCCGGAATAATAAAGGCCATAACCGGTCAGGACCATCAATCCGCACAATGAAAGCATGGCAATGGCCGTGGCGCGGTTTTTGCCCGCCTCCCAGGCCCTCTGCATATGGGTCGGGATCAGGGCCCCCAGGACAACCAGGGATGCCATAGCCGCCGCGCCGTGGATCCAGAGCAGCCGGGACTGGAAAAAATAAAATTTCCCGTCGAAATCGGCCTCCTCCCCTCCCCCATAATGCGCGGCGAGCCAGAACAGGCCTGAAAAAAATAATACGCCGAAAATCCCGTAAAACCACCAATTCATGGACCGGCTGAACCGGACATTACGCCTCATCCGAGTCCCCTCCATAGCGGACCACCCGGCCATCCGGATAGACGGCCAATGCCGTTGCCTGAAACTGCGGCAACACCGTCTCCGATTCCTCCTCCAGGGCCAGCACCACTTTGGTCAGGGCGTCGGCCATCAGGCAGGAACCCGCGCGAACCGACACGCTGAAGGGACGGCGCAACGGCTCCCGCGTTTGCCCGTGGATGTGCGCGCAGGGCTGTTCCCGCCACAAATAAGCATTGGCCGACGTCGCCAGAGCGCCGTTTTCCAAAGCTGGCAGCGGCAGGAATTCCCCGGGATTGCGAGGGTGCCTCACCCAGACAGGCCTGGGTTCGCCGAAACAGGCCATGTCGCCGCCCGCGTTGACGAACCCGCTGTCCATGCCGCAGGCCCGCAGTCTTCCGACGGCTTCATCCACGGCGAATCCTTTGGCGATGCCGCCCAGATCAATGCACAGCGGCCGCGAAAAGCGAACTGTCCCGCCGGGCAGGAACCGGATGTCCGCCGTCCGGCCGCAATAATCTGTCCGGCCGCCTAAAAACGTGTGACGCGGCAGGGTCCGATTCTCCATCAACTCCGGGGCAACGGCGATGTCGAAAATCCCTCGTGTCCGCTCATGCAGCTCCAAAGCGCATTGGAGGACCCGGAATGTTTCGCCGCTGACAGCGACTTCCCCGGACGCCGCCCAACGGTTGAGCCGGGAGATCTCGCTTTCAGGATCATGGAAACTCATCAGCCGGTGAACGCGTTCCACGGCGGCAAAAGCCGCGCCGATGGCCGCGTGGGCCTCTCCCGGGTCGTCATGCCCGACGGAGATCTCCACAAACGTCCCCAGGAGGGGACGGCAGCGACGGACGTTATTTTTTAATGATAAGGTCATATAGGGCCAGGGCGCGCTTCACTCCCTCCGTGACATGCCGGCAGGACAGTGTGGCTCCGCTGATATTCTTGATGTCGTCATTAAGAGAAAGCTCCGAAGCGCCGGTCTTTCCGATAAACTGCCGCCGCCATTTTTTCTGGCGGACCTCAAAGCCGTACGCCTCCCGGTAATTCAGGATCTCCACCTGGCGCACGCTCCCGTCCGGGTTGATGCCCACGGCGAACGTGATGAACTCGTGCTTGCCGATCACGTCATCAATGATGAGATGTCCGCCCTCGTCGGTCCGCCAGACCCTTTCCTGCCGGGCGCGCACCGGGATACCGCTTTTCTCCTGGACCGTTTTGCGCTGGTCTTCCGACAGCGTGACCGGGACAAGCGTAAAGTTCCGGTCCGGGAAGATCAGCTGCTGGGCCTCTTCCACGGTCAGGTAGACCGCGGCCAGCGCCGGGACGCTCGTGGACGCCACCAGGGCCGGGGCCCAGATGACCCAGGCTGGAGACATCCTGAACTCTCTTACGACAACCATACCGTCCTCATGATAACAGTTGCTAAAAACCGATGGCCATGGACGTCAGGAAGCCGTTGTTGTTTCCGCGCTCCAGGGCCTCATTATCGGTTTTATTCCATTGATATTCCAGTTTAAACACAAGATTATCGACCGGACGGTAGTTGAAGCCGAGCGTCTTCCGGGTTTCCTTATTATCTCCCAAAGACGCGTCGCTGTCATCGCTGATCAGGGCCCAGTCATAACGCCCGACGAGCGTGAACTTCGGGTCCTTGAAGCCCCGTCCCAGGAAGGAATGGTCGAGGAACCTGGGCCAGAAGTCATAGTTCAACTGCGTGTAGGCCCCCTGGTAGAAATTCGCCACGTCCGTGGTCGTCTGCTCGACGTCAAAGTAAGCATACTCGTTGATCAGTTCAAACGGTCCCCACGTGTTCAGGGTATCAAACCCGATGCCGGCCAGGCCGTTCTCGGAATTGTCATAATTGCCGTAATAACCGCTGACAGCCAGTTCCTGGTTGAGCCAGGGGCTGACGGTCAGGCGGCCGACAAAAGATTTGTCCTCGTTATTGTCCGCTTTCAGGCTGGAGCGGCCTCCGCCGAGACTCGTGTCCGTGATCCCGGCGTCAAGGCCGTTGACCACGTAAAGCTCATATTCGAGGTTCAGGTCCTCATAACTCCCCAGCGTCGGGTTGAACTGCCCGAAGAACCCGGCCCCGGCCTCGGTCCACGTCGTGGGCACGACGTCTCTGGCCATAATCGGCCGGTCCGTCAGATTCTGCAGATCGGAATCGTGATACAGATTATACCGCCCGAACGGGACCAGAAGCGCCCCGGCCCTCAAGTTCACCGCGTCCGCGATGAGGAAGTCCATGTAGGCCTGCTCCACCTTGACTTCACCGTCAGCGTTCGGGACATTCGGCCCGCCGTATTCGATTTCCAGCTCCGAGTTGAAACGCAGCCGCTCATGAGGGAAAGCGCCGATGTTGATGATCCAGCGGTGCTGGGTAAACGTGGAATTCGTGTTTTCAAAATCTCCGTATTCCAGGTCGGCATAGCCGCCCACGGAAACATTGCCGAAGCCGAACGGATTCTTGACAACCAGCCCTCCCCGGCCGACCGGCGCGTTGCCCCGGCCGACATACTCGACGTCCAGGCCCTGTTTCTCCGGCTCTCCGGCCGCGGCAACCTGATCCTCCTGCCGGGTCGTGATGGCCTCGATCCTGGCGCTGTCCTCCTGCTGCTGGGCGTTCAGATTCTCGATCTTTGTTTCCAGCTCTTTGATGCGGGCCTCGTAATCGGCCTTCATCTGCTGCATCATGACCTTGATCTCGTCAAGGTTCTCGGCCCGGGCCGGGCGCGGCCATAAAACGGTTAAACAGCAGAACATCACCAACAGACTGACTCTTCTCATAACGTTCGTCCTCCTGACGATTGGCCCCCTCTGCTTGTGCAACCGGCGGCCAAAAACATTCCGGGATATGGCCCCACGCGCGTGGTAGCTCTAAGTAAAACGCTTTTTCTTCCTTTCCTCGATCTGAACGACTTTGGAGTCGTGGACCGTGACCACCACTTCCCCGAATTTGATCCTTCCGACCGCCTCCGCGATCTCCTCCAGGATTTTCGGGTCAATCTGTCTTTGGTCGTCTTTCATAACCCCTCAAAAATGCCACCCGTAAAAATAGAAAAGCCCACACATTTTGTATGTATGGGCTCTGGATTCGAGATCGCCGTCCTCTTTACAAAAACGACAAGGCGAAATACGCCTCGTAATGACTTATATAATTCTCTTAATTTACCACGACCTTGCCATCTGTCAAGAATAATTTTTTACGCGGGAAGGCCGCGGGAAGAAAGGTTGACGGCGATGACGCCGCCGTTCGGCTTGAAACAACGCGCGGCATTGCCGGGCCAGGGCCGATATACGCCGACGCATATCGCATTTCGTACCAAGACAGGGCTAATAGACGATTTCCATCCTCAGCATCACAACGGTCGCGTTTTTCAGGGCCGGATCGGCGGAGGGGGACATGACATACTGGATGTCCGGCTGAACGGCCACGTTGTCGTTGAACACGATCCGGTAAGTTCCCTCGACCGTTGTCTCCGCTTCATCCAAATCTTCCGCCTTCCGTTTCTTGCCGCTGATGGACGCGTGGGTCACGGCGATCCCGGATCGGTCTTGGTTGCGGCCCGGAATAAGGCCGGTATAATTCAACCCGCCCGCCGCGTGAAGGGCCACGGTGTTGCGGTCCTCCGGGGCTCCCCCGCCCATCAAAAACGCGCTCAGCCCCTGCCCTTCCGCCTCCTGCCAAAGCATCTGGTCGATGATGCCGTAAGCGCCG
This sequence comes from Candidatus Omnitrophota bacterium, assembly GCA_030688425.1. NCBI lineage: Bacteria > Pseudomonadati > Candidatus Omnitrophota > Candidatus Omnitrophota bacterium. Next base: position 594,075 of record JAUYIB010000012.1, read on the forward strand.
TAATCATTGCGGTGACGGACCGGATCGCCGTTGTCGTCCACAGAGGACACATCATCAATGTCCCTGGAATGGAACCAGAATCCGGCCTTGCATGTGCCGGGAAGCCCGGCCCTGCCCCACGGGATCCGGTAATCGAAAGCCGCCTCGCTGACCACGAACGTCCCGCCCTTGCCGTTCCAAGAAAAATCCGGGCCGCCTGGATGATCGGTGCTGTCCCCCGGATCGCCGTCATAAACGCCCGTCCGCAAGGACAAACCTTCCCGCAGGGTGAACAGCACCCGGACACCGAGCGCCGGATAAGGATAGGTCGGAACGGCGACGTTGTTTGCGATGGACGGCGTGAGGCCGAACCCGCTGTTCATATACAGCCACCCATTTTCACTCACGGCGAACTCGAAATTCATGTCATGGACGCCGCCCAAAAGCGTTAGGCGGTCTTCCTGCCACGAGTGCTGATACCACAATTCCTGCAACCGGCTGATCCGGGGGGATTCATTGCCGTCGACGCCCTGAAGGTCGCCAACCAGTTCCCCCGATGGTTTCTTGTGGCCGTGGACATTCACCCCGCGGACATAAAATTGCCCGCCGGCCCACAATCCCGCTTTGCCGGTGTCGACCGACATGTCCATATCCAGCACGCCCAGCCACGTCGATTTCGTCTGTTGCCCGCCTTTGACATTGCTGACAAAATCTTCGACAGAGATCACATTAAAGCTGATCCCCTCCTCTTCCAGGAGAGGACGCTCCTTCCACAATAAATGCGTCTCCCCGGCCTGTGCGGCAGAGGACAACCCCAAAAACACAAGACACCCCAAGATCGCCTTAAAACGCCCCATGGATCTATCCTTCTTTCCCAAAAATGCATTTTGATTTGAAAACCAGCCCGCAGACTTTCCCATTATAACCTGCGAACGCGGCCAGGGCATCCTTTTCCGGGGAAAAATCATTCCCTGCTCAAGTCACCCCGGCATAAAAAAACCCCCGGCAGGGTGGGTGTCCCTGCCGGGGGAGACGTGAAACATTCCATCCCGGAAAATGATTGCTCCTAAACCCTCACGCGCTCAGGCACAGCAAAAACGCGAGGTCCTGATCGGCCTTTAACGCGTGGGGCGCGTTGGCCGGCATAAAAATGCAAACCCCTTCTTTCATCGCGATGTCTTGGTCGAAAAGCCTGAACACGCCTTTCCCCTGGATCACATAGACACAGCCGTTTTTGGTCGAGGTGTGGGTGTCGATGTCCGTCCCCCTGGCCAGGCACATCAGGGTGTAATTGTACGTCGGCGATTTCGCCAGCACTTTACTGAAGATCCCGGACTTGGGGAACTGGATCTCTTCTTTGACGTTCAAGGAAAAACCTTTCTCGGTCATCATATTCACCTCCGGCTTAGCCATGGTGGCATTGGCAGCCGCATGTTTTGTATTGGGCTTCCGGCAGGGACTCCATGCCGGCAAAAATCGCCTGTTTCTCCTCAGGGGACGTCAATCGGTCCAACGCGGGATACAGGACCTCTTCCTCTTTACGGTTATGCTCCGCCAGGATCGACGACAAAAGCGATTCCTCCTCGTCGCTGGCCGGGTCCGCCCTCCGGACCTTCTGATGCAGGAGCTCCAGCACCGCCTCGATCTGACGGTGCTCTTCGCGCATCACCCATGTGGGGCCGGAATCCACAAGCCCTGTTTTATTCTCAAAGCACGGGAACAGGATTTCTTCTTCCCAGAGGATATGGCGCTGCAATCCGAACTTGAATTGCTTAAAGAATCCCTTGGCCATCGGATAATCCAGATGTTTGCTCGCTTGGAACTCTTTGAAAAATCCGTCCAGCTGGTCATGGTCGTGCGTGTAAAATACGCTGACCGCGGCCTTTTCCCCCAAAACGTCATTGTCCATGTCTCTCTCCTTGATGGTTCTTACGGGTGCACCAAACACCCCTCGCAAAGGACCGCCTCCTGGTCCGAAACAAAGATGTCCGGATTGGACGGCCCTTCCACGTTCAGAAAACCGACAGCGCCCTTTTCCACCCGGAAAATGGCGTGGTCCACCAGCGTATATGTCCCCGGGACATCCAGCGCGAACTCGACAACGGTTGCCCCTCCGGTCGGGACCAGCGTCGACTGAATGCCTTGTCCCGGCGGGGAGATCAGATCCCCTTCCCGGTAAACCTTGTCAAAGATCTCGCCGATCACATGGAAGGACGAGATCAGGTTGGGCCCGGCGTTGCCGAAATAGATCCTCACCTTTTCGCCGACCTTGGCCTTCAAGGCCCCCTCGCCCATCAGGGAACCGTATTTGCCGTTAAACACGACGAACGTCGGGTGCTCGTCCAGCCCGGCCTGATGTGAGAACTCCAGTAAAGTGGGGCCGGTCTCGGCGCCCGCTTCATCTCCCCAGAACTCGTCCTCCGCCGCTTCTTCCTTTTTGTCCCCATGATGCTCGTGGTCCACCGGCTTCGCTTCCATCGACGCGATCTTGTTGGTGTAGAATTCACTTTGCAGGACATAGAATTCGCGGTCAACCTTCGGCAGGCCCTTCGCGGGTTCGACCAGGATCAGGCCGTACATCCCGTTGGCGATATGGTCCATGACCGGCGGCGCCGCGCAATGGTAGATATAAAGCCCCGGCGTCAGCAGTTTGAACCACGCGACCCGTTTTTCCCCTTTGACCACCGTCGTGACCGGCGCCCCTCCGCCCGGCCCTGTCACCGCGTGAAAGTCGACGTTATGCGGCATGCCGCTCGCGTCGGTGCTGGTGTGGTGGATCTCCAGGGTGTCCCCCACGCGGGCGCGGATGAACGGCCCCGGGACGTGGTCGTCAAAGGTCCAATATTTATATTGCAGGCCCTGCTTGATCTCCGCGATCTGAACGCTGGAGTTCAAATGCACCTCGACAACAGCGGGCTTCTTCCTCTTAATAGGAGGCGGGACCTCCGGGGCATACGTCACGATCGCCTTCTCCCTCAACGCCGGCAGTCGGAGATGGACCCTGTCCTGCGCCCAGCCCGTGCCGGCCCCGATCAACGGCAGCAATGACATCACGATCATCCCCAACATCATCTTCTTATTTTTCATGCCGGCCTCCTCTGCGTATAATCGCATGTTCATGTGTTATTATTACGTAAAAAAATCACTTTGCCAGGTCCTCCAGGGTTGTCGCCTTCAAGAACGCCAGATAGGATTCCCGCACGGAGGACCAGCGGCTATGGACCGCGCAAGGGGCGTTGTCCGAACACTGCTTCTTGCCCATGAAGCACCCGTCCCAGCGGCTGACCCCTTCGATGGGTTCCATGATGTCATACAGGGAGATCTTCTGCGGGGGGCGCGCCAAGCGGAAACCTCCACCGAAACCCTTCTGGGACTCCACCAGCCCTTCATTGCAGAGCCCCTGGAGGACCTTCCCCAGGTAATTCTGGGGGGCGCGGATTTTTTTGGCAATGCTGGCCGCCCCTTCCCATTTGTCATCGGGAAGTCTGGCCAGCTCGGCCAACGCCTTGATGACCTGCAGACTTGTTTTGCTGAGCATCGTTTCCTCGGCCCTTTCCGGGGGATTCCTTATCTCCCCAAGACAATAATAGCATATCTACATGCTATTATGCAATTACAAACAGGATTGTCAAGAAAAATTCCACCGGATTGAGAAACCCTCCCGGCTCTCTGCCGGTCCCAAAAAATCCCCGATGGAGAAACTCCATCGGGGATCGTCATCTGGTCTCGCCTCAACGGCCCGCGGATTTAACCGGCCGTCTGAATGCGTGGCTCTTTACACCCAGCCCCGGGCCTTCATGGCCTCGACGACGCGCCGCACCGCCACAACGTAGGCGGCCTGCCGCATGCCGATCTTGTGCTTTTGAGACGTCTCATAGACAGCCTCATAAGCGTGGCTCATCTTCCGGTCGAGTTGTTTGTGGATCTCAGCCTCTTCCCAATAATACATGTTGAAGTTCTGGGCCATCTCAAAATAAGACACGGTCACACCCCCCGCATTGGCGAGGAAGTCCGGGATGATGTGGATGTCCCGGCTGTTGAGGATCTCATCCGCCTCCGGAGTGGTCGGGCCGTTGGCAAATTCCGCCACGATCTTGGCCTTCACGTCTCCGGCATTCAGGCCGGTCAGGACATTCTCCATCGCCGCCGGGATCAGGATGTCCACGTTGAAGGTCAGGATCTCCTCGTTGTGAAGGGACGACGTTCCCGGGAAATTGACGACCGAACCGCTCTTGATCTTGTGCTCATAGACCGCCTGGGGATCGAGCCCTTTCGGATTGCAGATGCCGCCCTGGCTGTCGCTGACCGCCACGATCCGGCAACCGAACAGGTCCCGGCCCAATAACGCGGCATAATACCCGGCATTGCCGTAGCCCTGGATGGCGACGGTGGCGTCCTTCAGGTTGATGCCGCGCTTCTTCGCGGCTTCCCGGATGGTGTACCAGCCGCCGCGGGCCGTCGCGTCCCCCCGCCCGAGAGATCCGCCGACACACAGCGGTTTTCCGGTAATGACGCCGAACTGATTTTTCATGTAGATCTTGGAGTATTCATCCATCATCCAGGCCATGATCTGGGGATTGGTGTACACATCGGGCGCGGGGACGTCCTTCTCCGGCCCGATGATCTGGCAGACAGCCCGGATATACCCGCGGCTCAGGCGTTCCAGCTCGCCGAAGGACAGTTCCTTGGGATTGCAGATCACGCCGCCTTTCCCGCCGCCGAGCGGCAGGTCCAGCAGAGAAGTCTTCCAGGTCATCCACGCGGCCAGGGCGCGGACGGTATCAATGGTTTCCTCGGGATGGAAACGGATCCCTCCCTTGCAGGGACCGCGGGCATCGTTGTACTGGACGCGGAAACCTTTGAACACCTCAACTTTACCATCGTCCATGCGGACAGGGATCGTGAAATGCAGTTCGCGCAGAGGTTCGCGCAGGACTTTGTGGACGCTGGGATCGAGTTTCAGGATTTTCACGCATTCGGCCAGCTGGCGCTGGGCGATATCAAACGGATTCAATTTGGCAAGATCGACAACCATAATCAATTCCCCTTTCTTCGTTGACGAAAACACACCGTTGACCGATTCAAAACAGACTTCATCCTTAAAGCAAAGACAGAGACTCCCTCCTTTCTAATATAATACGGAGCAGCGGCTCTTCTGTGCCTTAAGGACTTTCTGTCTCGGTTCGCGGAGATTCAACGACGGAGGAAACGCGTTCCGGGGCCTTTCCCGGATCAGATAAACGTAACCCGAGGAAAATGCTTAAGGGACCAGGTTAACTTCCTGTCAAATAACACCACGCCTGCTGGCTATGCGGATCGGCGGCGATCTCGGCACGTTTGCCGCCGGATGATTCCGGGATATCAATCACTTTGATAAAATCGCTGAACTTCTGATGTTCCGGAAGAAGCCGCCCGAGGGCGTTGGGGGCCTCTGCCAGATAACGGCTGTTCAGGCTCCCTTCCTCTTCATCCGGATAAACGGACAGGTAAAGGATCCGGGACTCGACCAAGTCCAGGAAAAAATGCGTGCCATAGGACACCTCCGGGGTCTGCCCGGATTCCTCATAAGCCACTTCCACAATCGCCTTGGCGTTGTCGATGTCCGAATAACTGACGTTGACGCCGAGGTCGATATTGCTGCTGCCCCAACGGCCGGGCCCGATCATGATGATCTTCTGATCGTTGTCCCCCAGCTTCGCGTTGACGGCCCCCACCACGCGGCCCAGGGATTTTTTCAGATGGATGTCCTCCATCTTCGCGTAAATCTTGGGATCGACGTAAATGATATACCGAATGCCCCCGACAATGCCCCCGCCGAGGAATTTGCGCGTCAAAAACAGGAGATGTTCCGGAGGGATGTTCTTGGGATGGGCGACATCGGCCCCGAGGTCCGGGACCATCATGGGACGGCACTGGAGGAGATTCAACTTCAAACTCCCTTCACGCA